>DATAJO010000010.1:0-11698 GCA_036262075.1 Candidatus Limnocylindria bacterium | reverse complement strand
CGATGCACACCAGGGAGTGGTAGCCATGCGTCGTCGCAGCCGATTTCCTCGTGTCGTCCGTGAGCTCGTGACACCGATCCCGACCCGCGCGCGTCGCCGGATCGCCCGCATGCGGCGCCGGCTCGACGCCGCCAGAGCGCGCCGGGAGGCACCACGCCGGATCGATGCCTGGCGGCCGTCGTGGATGCAGCATCGACCGCGTCCCGATCGGGAGCAACGCGACCGGGCGGCGTAGGCTCTGAGGTACCAGACGGACGGTACGGACCGGTCCCTGTGAACGCGCGGGAACCGGTCGTACCATCGGGGGGATGACTCGACGCCGCCGGTTGCGCGACGCCGAGGTCCCCGGGGGGCCCGACAGCCGCGCAGCCGCTTCCACCGACGATCCCGCCATGCTCGAGGCGTGGGGCCTCCAGCCCGCGCAGTGGCGGCCCGTCGGCAGCTTCTTCCGCATTCGCCAGCGCGCCACGCTCGTCTGGCGCGCCGAATCGGCCGATGCGTCCGACCTGCTGCTCCGCGTGCGCCGCGCGTACGACCGGCTCGGCGAGCTGGGGGTGACGGTCGCGGCCGACCAGACCAGCCGGGGCATCGAGATCAGCCTGCCGCTCGACCGCCTCGAGGTGGCCCTCCGCATCCTCGCCGACCGCTCGATCCTGCCGGATGCCGTCCTCGTGGCCGATGCGCCGGCGCATCGGCTTCGCGCGTTGCGCCGCGAGATCGGCGCCTACCGGCGCGAGGTCGAGCTCGTCATCGGCGAGGGTGGGGGATCGGACCCGATCGCCGAGCTCCGCGCCCGCGTCCGCACCATCGGCTAGCCACGACGGCGCGACGCCTGACGATCACCAGTCGACGAGTCGCCAGACCTCGGCGGACGGATCGCGGTCCTCGACGCCCAGGCCGCCGAGCTCCGCCAGGATGGCGGCCGAGCGGGCCACCTCCCGGCAGTGGCGCTACGCCGCCAACGTCCGCCACAGTGTCGCCATCCGGTCCGCCCTGCACGCCATCGGCGCCCCGCTGCGCTGGATCCGTCGCCCCGGCTGAGCTCGCCTACCATGCCGCCATGGCGCACGAGGACATGACCGACGCCGTCGTCGTCGGTGGCGGGCCGAACGGGCTCGCCGCGGCGATCGTCCTCGCGCGCGCCGGCCGCAGCGTGCGGCTCTACGAGGCGCGCGACACGATCGGCGGCGGCTGCCGGTCGTCCGAGCTGACGCTGCCGGGCGTCCTCCACGACATCTGCAGCGCCATCCATCCTCTCGGCCGATCCTCGCCGCTGTTCCAGCAGCTCGAGCTCGAGGATCACGGGCTGGAGTGGATCGAGCCGCCGATCCAGATCGCCCATCCCCTCGACGACGGTCGGGCCGCCCTGGTGGTGCGCGACGTGGTCGCCACTGCGGAGACGTTCGGGAACGACGCCGACGCCCGCGCCTACGCGCGCTGGATGACGCCGCTGACCCGCGACTGGGACCTCATCGTGCGGACCATGCTCGGTCCGCTGCCGCTCCGCGCGATCCGCCACCCGGTCGCGCTCGGGCGCTTCGGCCTGCCGGGCCTCCTGCCGGCCGCGGCCGTGGCGCGGCGCTTCGACTCCCCGGTGGCGCGGGCGCTGCTCGCCGGCTGCGGGGCGCACTCGTTCCTGCCGCTCACCTCGCCGATGACCGCCGGGCTCGGCCTGGCCCTGCTGGTCAGCGCCCACGCCGTCGGCTGGCCGATCCCACGCGGGGGCGCCCAGCGGATCGTCGAGGCGCTCGCCTCGGTCCTGCGCCAGTCCGGCGGTGAGATCACCACCGGCACGCCGGTGCGCGACCTGCGCGCCCTGCCCGAGCGGCGTGCCACGCTGCTCGACCTCACGCCGCGCCAGGTTCTCGGGCTCGCCGGCCACCGGCTGGGCGGCGCCTACGCGGCCCAGCTCCGCCGCTACCGGTATGGCCCGGCGGCCTTCAAGCTCGACCTCGTGCTCGACGGGCCGATCCCGTGGCGAGACGAGCGCCTCGCTTCGGCGGGGACCGTGCACCTGGGCGGCACGTACGAGGAGGTCGCCGCCTCCGAGCGGGCCGTGCACCGCGGCCGCGTCCATGAGCGCCCGTTCGTCCTCCTTGCGCAGCCGACGCAGTTCGATCCGAGCCGCGCCTCGTCCGGCCGGCACGTGGTGTGGGCCTACTGCCACGTGCCCAACGGCTGGGACGGCGACGCCACCGAGCGCATCCTGGGCCAGATCGAGGGCTTCGCCCCGGGCGTTCGCGACCGCATCGTCGCCACGCACGTCCTGCGGCCGTCGGAGCTCGAGGCCTACAACCCCAATTACGTCGGCGGCGACATCAACGGCGGCCTCCAGCATTGGGCGCAGTTCTTCACCCGGCCGGCCGTCCGCTGGGACCCGTACGCCACGCCCGACCCGTCGCTCTTCATCTGCTCCTCCTCGACGCCGCCCGGCGGCGGCGTCCACGGGCTGTGCGGCATGCACGCGGCCCGATCGGCCCTGCGCCGCGCCCTGGCCTGAAGGCGCAAGCGCCACCTGCCCGGCCGCTCCTGCCGCGCCTCCGGAGTCAGATTCCCCCTGACCCCAAATTGAGCCACCACCGGGCTGATCGGTTGGCACCGCATGGACCTCGACCCCGCGGTGCAGGTCACGGCAACCTCCTTTCGGGTCCGTTCTCGCTGTGGCGAGAGGAATGCACGCGAAGGCCTGCCGGCGTTGCGTTTGCGCGCTGTGGCGAGCACCGGCACGCACGAACGGCACGCCGCGGCGCGGTTCACGCTCATCGGCGCTCGCTGCAGTCGACAAACGACACGCGGATCGGGCTTCCCGTGAAGAACGCTCGCTGCAGCCGATGGAGCCGCGCGCCACGTCCCAGCTCGCGGGGCCCTTGGCGCCTCAGCTTGACTGTGTCCGCCTCCTGTTCTGTCCGCTCTCGCTGTGGCGAGAGTAATGCACGCGAAGGCCTGCCGGCGTTGCGTTTTCGCGCTGTGGCGAGCACAAGTTCGCACGAACGGCACGCCGCCGCGCGGTTCACGCTCATCCGCGCTCGCTGCAGTCGACAAATGACACGCGGATCGGGCTTCCCGTGAAAAACGCTCGCTGCAGCCGATGGAGCCGCGCGCCGGGTGCCAGCTCGCGGGGCGCTTCAGTTGACGAAGTGCCGATGGGTGATATACTCCTCGTTCGCGTGTCCGCGCCCCACCATGCCCTCTTCGAGGAGTCCTGAATGGCTTTGGCCGAGTCGACCGGCCGCTTCGAGCTGGCCCCGACCCGAGAGAATTTTTCTCACATCCCCGAGGTTCTTCCCCTCCCGAACCTCATCCAGACCCAGACCGATTCGTTCAAGTGGTTCGTCGAAACCGGCCTTCGCGAGCTGTTGGACGAGATCACCCCGATCACCGACTTTACCGGCAAGAACCTGGAGCTGCACTTCCGCGAGTACTACTTCGAGGAGCCGAAGTTCTCCGAGGAGGAGTGCCGCACCCGTGACCTCACCTACTCGCGGCCGCTGAAGGTCGAGGTCGACCTCGTCATCAAGGAGACCGACGAGGTCAAGCACCAGACCGTCTTCATGGGCGACTTCCCGTGGATGACGGAGCAGGGGACCTTCATCATCAACGGCGCCGAGCGCGTCGTCGTGTCGCAGCTCGTCCGCTCGCCGGGCGTGTACTACACCGCCGCCGAGGATCCGGCGACGGGTCGCAAGCTGCACGCCGCCAAGGTCATCCCGAACCGCGGCGCGTGGCTCGAGTTCGAGACGAGCAACAAGGACCTCCTGTCGGTCAAGGTCGACCGCAAGCGAAAGATCCCCGTAACGACGCTCCTGCGCGCCGTGGGCCTCGAGACGTCCGAGATCGAGCGCATGTTCGCGCCGGTCGACGACAACCCCGAGCATCCGTACGTCCAGCAGACCCTCGACAAGGACAACACCCAGAACCAGGACGAGGCCCTCATCGAGGTCTACAAGAAGCTCCGGCCCGGCGATCCGCCGACGGTCGAGAACGCCCGTGCCCTCGTCACCAGCCTGTTCTTCAACTTCCGCCGATACGACCTCGGTCGCGTGGGCCGCTACAAGCTGAACAAGGCGCTGGGCGAGGTCGCCGGCAAGCTGAAGATCGACCTCCCGTCCGAGGACGCCGCGAACCCGCGCGAGAGCCGGGTCATCAGCCGCGACGACATCGTGGCCATCATCGGCAAGCTCATCGAGCTGAACAACGGCCGCGGCGAGCCCGATGACATCGACCACCTCGGCAACCGGCGCATCCGCGCCAACGGCGAGCTCATCCAGAACCAGTTCCGCATCGGCCTCCTTCGCATGGAGCGGGTCGTCAAGGAGCGGATGACGATCACCGATGCCGACCAGGCCACACCGAACACGCTCATCAACATCCGGCCCGTCGTGGCCGCGATGAAGGAGTTCTTCGGCGGCAGCCAGCTGTCGCAGTTCATGGACCAGACGAACCCGCTGGCCGAGCTGACGAACAAGCGCCGCCTGTCGGCCCTCGGCCCGGGCGGCCTGTCGCGCGAGCGCGCCGGCTTCGACGTCCGCGACGTCCATCCGTCCCACTACGGCCGGATGTGCCCGATCGAGACGCCGGAGGGCCCGAACATCGGCCTCATCGGCTCGCTGGCGACGTACGGCCAGATCAACAGGCACGGCTTCATCGAGACGCCGTACCGCAAGGTGCGCCGCTTCGTCGGCCACCGCGACAAGCAGTCGGACGTCATCGGCCAGGAGCTGGCCGAGGATCTCGTCCTGACCGAGGGCGGCAAGCCGGTCGCCAGGGCGGGAACGAAGATCGACGACAAGATCTGGAGCCAGGTCAAGGAGGCGAAGGTCGCCGCCGTCCGCATCCGGCCGGTGGTCACCGACGAGATCGTCTACCTCGACGCCTCGGAGGAGGAGAAGTTCTACGTCGCGCAGGCGAACGCCGCGCTGACCGAGGACGGGCACTTCGCCGAGGAGAAGGTCCTCGTGCGCTGGAAGGACAAGTTCCTCGAGGAGCCGCCGGACGTCGTCGACTACATGGACGTGTCGCCGAAGCAGATCGTGAGCGTCGCCACCGCGATGATCCCGTTCCTCGAGCACGACGACGCGAACCGCGCGCTGATGGGCTCGAACATGATGCGGCAGTCCGTGCCGCTGCTTCAGCCCGAGGCCCCGGTCGTCGGCACCGGCGTGGAGTTCCGCGCCGCGCTCGACAGCCAGGGCGTCGTCGTCGCCAGGCACGCCGGCACGGTGGTCAGCGTCACGACCGACCACATCGTGGTCGAGCGTGACGAGGGCGACGAGCGCGACACGTATCGGCTCAAGAAGTTCCTGCGCTCGAACCAGGGCACCTGCATCAACGAGCGACCGATCGTCGACGTCGGGACGCGGGTCCAGGCCGGGCAGGTCCTCGCCGACGGGTCGAGCACCGACCAGGGCGAGATGGCGCTCGGGCAGAACATCCTCGTCGCCTTCCTCCCGTGGGAGGGCGGCAACTACGAGGACGCGATCGTCATCAGCGAGCGCCTCGTCAAGGACGACCTGTTCACGAGCATCCATATCGAGAAGCACGAGATCGAGGCCCGCGACACGAAGCTCGGCCCCGAGGAGATCACGCGCGACATCCCGAACGTCGGCGAGGAGTCCCTCCGGAACCTCGACGAGGACGGGATCATCTACGAGGGCGCCGAGGTCAAGCCCGGCGACATCCTGGTCGGCAAGATCACGCCGAAGGGCGAGACCGAGCTGACCGCCGAGGAGCGCCTCCTGCGGGCGATCTTCGGTGAGAAGGCGCGCGAGGTCCGCGACTCGAGCCTCCGCCTGCCGCACGGCGAGCGGGGGATCGTGGTCGACGTCCGGCAGTTCAGCCGCGACGACGGCGACGAGCTGCTCCCCGGCGTGAACCGCCTCGTGCGGGTCAGCGTCGCCCAGAAGCGGAAGATCGCGGTCGGCGACAAGATGGCCGGCCGGCACGGCAACAAGGGCGTGATCGCCAAGATCCTGCCCGTCGAGGACATGCCGTTCATGCCGGACGGCACCCCGGTCGACATCGTGCTCAACCCGCTCGGCGTGCCGAGCCGGATGAACATCGGCCAGATCCTCGAGACGCACCTCGGCTGGGCCATGAAGGCCCTCGGCCTCAAGGCCGCCACGCCCGTCTTCGACGGCGCCACCGAGGAGCACATCGAGGGCGCCCTGAAGCGGGCCGGCCTGCCGGACGACGGCAAGACGGTCCTGTACGACGGGCGCAGCGGCGAGCCGTTCGACCATCGGGTCACCGTCGGCTACATCTACATGCTCAAGCTCCACCACCTGGTGGAGGACAAGATCCACGCCCGCAGCACCGGGCCGTACAGCCTCATCACCCAGCAGCCGCTGGGCGGCAAGGCGCAGTTCGGCGGCCAGCGCTTCGGCGAGATGGAGGTCTGGGCGCTCGAGGCCTATGGCGCGGCGAACATCCTCCAGGAGCTCCTCACCGTGAAGTCGGACGACGTCGTGGGGCGCGTCCAGACGTACGAGGCGATCGTCAAGGGCGAGGAGATCCAGTCGCCCGGCGTGCCGGAGTCGTTCAAGGTGCTCATCAAGGAGCTCCAGGCGCTCGGGCTGTCGGTCGAGATCCTGAACGAGAACGAAGAGGAGATCCGCTTCATCGAGGACACCGGCAGCTACCCGCTGCCGGACCTCGGCGGCATCAATCTCCAGGGCTTTGAGGAGTAACGCCCTCGACCGGTCGCACCGGGGACGGTGCGGCCGGCGTCCCACCCATCGGTCCATCCTGAGCCGGGGTCTGGTCCGCCCCGGCAACGAGCGCAGCAGCGGTGCACAGCCGCCGCAGGAGTCGCACGCCGCTCATGCTTGAAGTCAACAATTTCGACGCGATCCGCATCAGCCTCGCGTCGCCCGAGCAGATCAAGAGCTGGTCGTCCGGCGAGGTCACGAAGCCCGAGACGATCAACTACCGCACGTTGAAGCCGGAGAAGGACGGCCTCTTCGACGAGCGCATCTTCGGTCCCACCAAGGACTGGGAGTGCTACTGCGGCAAGTACAAGCGCATCCGGTACAAGGGCATCATCTGCGACAAGTGCGGCGTCGAGGTCACGCGCTCGAAGGTCCGCCGCGAGCGGATGGGTCACATCAAGCTCGCCAGCCCGGTGAGCCACATCTGGTACTTCAAGGGCACGCCGAGCCGTCTCGGCATCCTGCTCGACATCAGCCCGCGCAATCTCGAGCGCATCCTGTACTTCGCGCTGTACGTCGTCACCCGCGTCGACGAGGCGCAGCGTGAGAAGGCGCTGCAGCGCATCGACGAGGAGGCCGAGGAGCGGATCGCCCGCGCCAAGTCCGTCCTCGAGGAGAAGGTCGCCGAGCTCGAGGCCGCCGTGGCCGACAAGCGGACCGAGGTCGAGGCCGCGCACGCGTCCGAGAAGGCGCGCATCGCCGAGCAGCAGACGACCCGCACTGACGAGCTCATGACCGCCGCCCAGGCGGTCGAGGCCTCGATCAAGGAGGCCGGCAAGGAGCTGGCCGAGGACGTCGTGTTCGCCGCCACCGGCGAGATCATCGGCCGGGCCGGCGAGACCGCCAAGGCGGCGCTCGCCAAGCTGCGCGAGGTCGTCAAGGGCGAGGTGGCGGCCGTCGAGAAGGACGCCGCCGAGGCCCTCGCCGTGGCCGAGGAGAAGTACCAGACCGCCATCGCCGACCTGACCTCGGGCATCGAGGAGGCCACCGCCTCCGAGCGCGAGCAGGTCCAGCGCGAGAGCGATGACGCCAAGGTGTGGGCGCGCAACGAGCGCCAGCGCCTGGCCGACATCAAGGTCCTCCAGATCCTGACCGAGACGGAGTACCGGCAGCTCACCGAGCAGTACGGCCGGATGTTCGATGCCGGCATGGGCGCCGAGGCGGTCAAGAAGATCATCGAGCAGATCGACCTCGATCAGCTCAGCCAGGACCTGCACGTCGAGATGCGCCAGACCTCCGGCCAGCGCCGGAAGAAGGCGATCAAGCGGCTGCGCCTCATCGAGGCCTTCCGCAAGTCCGGCGCGCGACCGGAGTGGATGATCCTCTCGACCCTGCCGGTCATCCCGCCCGACCTGCGGCCGATGGTCCAGCTCGACGGTGGCCGGTTCGCCACCTCCGACCTGAACGACCTCTACCGCCGGGTCATCAACCGCAACAACCGCCTGTCGCGGCTCCTCGACCTCGAGGCGCCGGAGATCATCATCCGCAACGAGAAGCGGATGCTCCAGGAGGCGTGCGACGCGCTCATCGACAACGGGCGTCGCGGCCGGGCCATCGCCGGCACCGGCAACCATCGGCTCAAGAGCCTGTCCGACATGCTCAAGGGCAAGCAGGGCCGGTTCCGCCAGAACCTGCTCGGCAAGCGCGTCGATTACTCCGGCCGATCGGTCATCGTCGTCGGGCCGGAGCTCAAGCTCCACCAGTGCGGCCTGCCGAAGAAGATGGCGCTCGAGCTGTTCAAGCCGTTCGTCATGCGGCAGCTCGTCGAGAAGGGTTTCGCGCACAACATCAAGAGCGCGAAGCGCATCGTCGAGCGCGTCCGCCCCGAGGTCTGGGACGTCCTGGAAGAGGTCATCAAGGACCACCCGGTCCTGCTGAACCGCGCGCCGACGCTCCATCGGCTCGGCATCCAGGCCTTCATGCCGGTGCTGGTCGAGGGCTCGGCGATCCAGATCCACCCGCTGGTCTGCTTCGCCTTCAACGCCGACTTCGACGGCGACCAGATGGCGGTCCACGTGCCGCTGTCGAGCGCCGCGCAGCGTGAGGCGAAGGAGCTCATGCTCTCGACCCGCAACCTGCTCTCGGCGGCCGACGGCTCGCCGGTGGTGTCGCCGACGCACGACATGGTGCTCGGCTGCTACTACCTGACCGTCGAGGACGCCAGGGCGGCCGGCGCGGGCCGTGCCTTCTCGGGGGCCGACGAGGTGATCATGGCCGCCCAGCTCGGCCACGTGCACGTCCAGGCGCCGGTGAAGGTCGAGCTCGACCTGTACGACGGCACCGACGAGGACGGGACGGTGCGGACGCACCGCGAGGTGGTCGACACGACCGCCGGACGGGTGATCTTCAACACCGTCCTGCCCCGTGAGCTCGGGTACAGCAACCGGGCCATGGACCGCAAGGCGCTCAAGGAGGTCATCGCCCGCTGCTACCGCGACCTCGGTCCGGAGGCGACGGCGACGCTGGTCGACGGCATCAAGGCCGTCGGGTTCCGGTACGCGACCGCGGCCGGCATCACCATCGGCGTCGAGGACCTCGCGGTGCCGAAGGAGAAGTCGAAGATCCTGGCCGATGCGGAGGCCAAGGTCGCCGATATCGAGCGCGAGTTCCGCCGCGGCTTCATCACCGAGGAGGAGCGCTACACCCAGACCGTCGAGGTCTGGCGCAAGGCCACCGATGACGTGACGCAGTCGATGCTGAAGGGCCTCGACGAGCGCGGCTCGATCATGCTCATCACGAACTCGGGCGCCCGTGGCTCGGTGACCCAGGTCCACCAGCTCGCCGGCATGCGCGGCCTCATGGCCGACCCGTCGGGCCGGATCATCGACCTGCCGATCCGATCCAACCTGCGCGAGGGGATGAGCGTCCTCGAGTACTTCATCAGCTCGCACGGCGCCCGCAAGGGCCTCGCCGACACCGCGCTCCGCACGGCGGACTCCGGGTACCTGACCCGGCGTCTCGTCGACGTGGCGCAGGACGTCATCACGCGTGAGGACGACTGCAGCACCGAGCTCGGGACCTGGATCACGCGCGAGGAGTCGGAGCAGATTCCCGAGCCGTTCATCGAGCGCCTGATCGGGCGCATGGCGGCGAGCGACATCGTGGACGAGAAGACCGGCGAGGTGATCGTCGAGCGCAACGCCGAGATCGACGAGGGGGCGCTCGAGCAGATCGAGGCCGCCGGCATCGATCGCGTCAGCGTTCGGTCACCGCTCACCTGCGCCGCACGCCACGGCGTGTGCCGCATGTGCTACGGCCGCAACCTCGCCACCGGCGAGCTCGTCGAGCTCGGCCAGGCGGTCGGGATCATCGCGGCCCAGTCGATCGGCGAGCCGGGCACCCAGCTGACGATGCGGACGTTCCATACCGGCGGCGTCGCCGGCGAGGACATCACGCAGGGTCTGCCACGCGTCGAGGAGCTGTTCGAGGCGCGCGTGCCGAAGGGCCAGGCGATCATCACCGAGATCGACGGGTCGGTCGAGGTGCCGCCGGTCAGCGGCGACCAGCCGATCGTCGTGCGCGTCACGCATCGGGAGACGTACGACACGCCGTTCAAGCTCACGCCGCAGCATGAGATCCTCGTGGCCAACGGCGACGAGGTGACCGAGGGCCAGCTCCTCGCGCGCCTCGGCGAGGGCGACGAGGCAACCGAGGTCAAGGCGCCGAGCAACGGCCGGGTCACGAAGAAGGGCAGCACGCTGACCCTCCACGTCGAGGAGGTCGACGTCCGCGAGTACGCGGTGCCGCACTCCGCCCGGCTGCGGGTCGCCGACGGCGACACGGTCCAGGCCGGCGACGCGCTGACCGAGGGCTCGCTCAACCCCAAGGAGCTGCTCGAGATCAAGGGCGTGGACACCGTCCAGCGCTTCCTGGTCGCCGAGGTCCAGAAGGTGTACCGCTCCCAGGGCGTGACGATCAGCGACAAGCACATCGAGATCATCGTGCGCCAGATGCTGCGCAAGGTGACCGTCGACAACCCGGGCGACACGGAGCTGCTCCCGTCCGAGCTCATCGACCGCTTCGAGTTCGAGGAGACGAACAACCGGATCCTCGCCGAGGGCGGCGAGCCGGCGACGGCGCAGACCGTCCTGCTCGGGGTGACGAAGGCGTCGCTGAACACCTCGTCCTTCCTGGCGGCGGCGAGCTTCCAGGAGACGACCCGCGTGCTGACCGAGGCGGCGATCAACGGCGCCAAGGACCGGCTCATCGGGCTGAAGGAGAACGTGATCATCGGCAAGCTGATCCCGGCCGGGACCGGTGCCGAGGCGCGTCGCCTCCAGGCCGAGCGGGCCGCGCAGCTCTCCCCCGAGGAGGAGGAGCAGCAGCGCGAGGCCGCGGCGGCACGGGCCTTCCTGTCCGGCGACCCGGACACCGATGGCGACGGGGACGTCGAGCCCGACGAGGCCGAGGCGGCTGCCGAGGCCGAGGGCGAGACGATCGCCGAGCTCATGGGCGCCGGGAACAACCCGGAGATCGAGGCCACCGTCGAGGAGCAGACCTTCGAGGAGCTCTCCGAGGAGGAGCCGGCCAAGAGCTAGGCTTCCTCGCTCTCCAGACCGATGCGAAGGCGGGCCGCTCGGCCCGCCTTCGTGCGTCTGCGTCCGATGCGGGCGCCGGGAACCCGCCCGGCACCCAGCGAGCCCCTCGCCGGATGTGGGCGCCCGGATGCGTATGGGCGCCTCGCCGGATCTGAACGCAGGGCAGCCTGTGAGTCCCTCGCCAGATGCGGGCGCCCGGATGCGTATGGGCGCCTCGCCGGATCTGAACGCAGGGCAGCCTGTGAGCCCCTCGCCAGATGCGGGCGCCCGGATGCGTATGGGCGCCTCGCCGGTCGGAATGCGGCGCGGAGCCTGCCGCACGACCGTCGACCGGTCCGGTTGGCCTGCCGGCGGCCGCGAAACGACCGCTGAGCCGCCGATACGCCTGCCCGGAGCCACACCCGCCCGCTACGCCTGCCCGGAGCCGCACGGCCCGATACGCCTGCCCGGAGC
>DATAJO010000009.1:0-21093 GCA_036262075.1 Candidatus Limnocylindria bacterium | reverse complement strand
GAGGAAGGTTAATCCGCTCAGGGTTAGTCGGGCCTAAGCCTAGGGCGAAAGCCGTAGGCGATGGACAATCGGTTGATATTCCGATACCGCCAGAGATCGTTTGCACCGCAAGGTGCCACGGCCGTGGACGCCGGTGCGCTGAGGCAGGTTTACCTGTCGAGGCAGCCGGTGAGAAGCGACCGCGAGAGCAAGGGCGTGACCGGGAACGGTAGGTCGAGCGCACTGTGGCTATGTGCGTCCAAGCTGGTAGGGGGAGAGAACAGGTAAATCCGTTCTCTCATCAACTCCGAGAAGCGAATGAAAGGCGAAAGCCAATTCGACTGAGCCGATCCTGCAAGAAAAGCGTCTAGCGAGATCAAAGGCGACCGTACCGCAAACCGACGCAGGTAGACGGGTAGAGCATACCAAGGCGATCGGAAGAACCCTCGTTAAGGAACTCGGCAAATTGACCCCGTAACTTCGGGAGAAGGGGTGCCTCGCAGTACTCATCTTGCATGAGCCGCTGATCGAGGCCGCAGTGAAACGGCCCAGGCGACTGTTTAGCAAAAACACAGGTCTCTGCTAAAGCGAAAGCTGACGTATAGGGGCTGACGCCTGCCCAGTGCCGGAAGGTTAAGAGGAGGGGTGCAAGCTCCGAATTGAAGCCCCGGTAAACGGCTGCCGTAACTATAACGGTACTAAGGTAGCGAAATTCCTTGTCGGGTAAGTTCCGACCCGCACGAATGGCGTAACGATCTGGGCGCTGTCTCAACGAGGGATCCGGCGAAATTGAAATACCTGTGAAGATGCAGGTTACCCGCGGCAGGGCAAAAAGACCCCGTGGAGCTTTACTGCAGCTTGATATTGGACTGAGGTTCAGCATGTGTAGGATAGGTGGGAGACTGTGAAGCTGGGGCGCCAGCCTCGGTGGAGTCGCCCTTGAAATACCACCCTTGCTGGATTTCGGCTCTAACCGCGACCCGTGATCCGGGCGTGGGACAGTGTCAGGTGGGCAGTTTGACTGGGGCGGTCGCCTCCTAAAGAGTAACGGAGGCGCCCAAAGGTACGCTCAGGCTGAATGGAAACCAGCCGCAGAGTGCAAAGGCATAAGCGTGCTTGACTGCGAGACCCACAAGTCGAGCAGAGACGAAAGTCGGGCTTAGTGATCTGGTACCTCCGAGTGGAAGGGGTATCACTCAACGGATAAAAGCTACCCCGGGGATAACAGGCTTATAGGGCCCAAGAGTTCATATCGACGGCCCTGTTTGGCACCTCGATGTCGGCTCGTCGCATCCTGGGGCGGAAGTACGTCCCAAGGGTTTGGCTGTTCGCCAATTAAAGCGGTACGCGAGCTGGGTTCAGAACGTCGTGAGACAGTTCGGTCTCTATCCGCCGTGGGCGCAGGGAACTTGAGAGGAGCTGCTCCTAGTACGAGAGGACCGGAGTGGACGGACCAATGTTGTGCCAGTTGTCACGCCAGTGGCATTGCTGGGTAGGTATGTCCGGTTGGGATAAGCACTGAAAGCATCTAAGTGCGAAGCTCGCCTCAAGATGAGGTTCCCCACTGGGTTAACCAGGTAAGACCGCAGCGAGACTAGCTGTTCGATAGGCCGCACGTGTAAGCGCAGCAATGCGTTGAGCGAAGCCGGTACTAATGGTCGAGGGCTTGACCTAGTTCACGCGACTAGCACGCAGCTGGATCGCGTTCGGGACCGATGGCGCACCTGATGCCATCGGCTCGACGATTCGATCGCTTCCACCTTCGACGACGCGCCTCGGCGACGAGCGCGCGGGTCGACAATTGAAGATCTATCCCGGTGACGCTAGCGGAGAGGCTCCACCCGTTCCCATCCCGAACACGGAAGTTAAGCTCTCCAGCGCCGAAGATACTTGGGGGGCAACCTCCTGGGAAAATAGGTCGTCGCCGGGATATTTCATTTCTCGCGCACAGTGCGACCCCGCCCGGTTTGCCCGGCGGGGTCTTGCTATGCTCGGCGCGTGGATCGGGTCTGCCCGCTGCTCGCACTGGGAGCGGACCGCCGCACGGCGGTCGATGGGGTCGACCCCGGCCATCGGTGCTTCGCCGTCGACCCCCCCGGCACCCTCGAGCGCGACCGCCAGTCGCGCCTGTGCCTGAACACCTCGCACACCCGCTGCGAGCGCTACCTCGCCTTCGTCGGTCGCGGCGCGCTCGCCGTTCCCGGCTCGGGCGCCATCGGCGACGGGTTCCGCTCGACGCGGCTCGTCATCGCGCCCGAGCCGGCCTGGCGGGGCATGGCCGGCCGTGCCCGTCGGTCGCGGAGCGGGCTCGCCGCGGCAGGCCTCGTCCTCGGCGCCTGCGTCGCGGGCACGGCGATCGTCGCCGGCAGCCTTGCGGCAACGGGGGCGACCGGCGCCGCTTCGGCGACGTCCACGCCGACGACCACGCCGGTCGTCACTCCCCGGTCGACACCGCGTCCGACCGCGAATCCAACGCCGAGCCCGTCGGAGATGCCCGTGGAGTCGGCGACGCCGCAGCCGACCCCGCCGCCGACCCCCTCGCCGCCGCCGGCCACGCCGGTACCGACCCAGCGGACGTACGTCGTGCAGGAGGGCGACACCCTGGCGGCCATCGCCCAGCAGTTCGGCGTGTCGGTGGCGGCCCTCCAGGCGGCCAACGACATCGAGGATCCGAACGAGATCATCATCGGCGACGTGCTCGTCATCCCGTAGGGACGGGCACGTACCGGATCACATCGGCGGCTGGCAGCTCCGGCAGAACGTCGTCGCCTCCCGTCCGCCGATCTGGCGCAGCTCGCGCCCGCAGCGCGGGCAGGGCTCTCCGCCGCGCAGGTGGACCTCGAGGAACGAGCGGTCCTGGGTCTCGATGTTCGGCGGCACCGACGCCCGGACGCGCCGGGTCGCATCGGCCAGGACGTCGCGCATGGCGTGGTAGAGCCGCTCGATATCCTCGTCGGAGAGCGTGCTCCGGCGCCGGAACGGCGCCAGGCGGGCGTGCCACAGGATCTCGTCGCTGTACGCGTTGCCGATGCCGGCCACGAAGCGTGGGTTGCGGAGCAGCGGCTTCAGCTCGCCCGGGTGGCGACGGATCCGCTGACGGAAGGCCTCGAGGGTGAGCTCGGGGTCGTCGGCGTCCGGGCCCATCTCGGACCAGCCGGGGATGTCGTCGAGCGCATCGGGATCGACGAGGTAGAGCTTGCCGAGCATCTCGCGGTCGACGTAGCGCAGGTCGAGGTCGCCGTCGAGCCGCAGGCGCAGCCCGGTGCGGGCGCGGACCCGGTCCTTCGGCGCCGTGAGCCAGAAGCGGCCGGCGAGCATCGGGTTCGCGGCCAAGACGCGGACGGTGCCGGCGTCCGACGCGAACGGCAGGAGCAGGAACTTCCCGCGGCGGCGGGCGGAGCCGAGGCGGGTGCCGGCGAGGGCGGCGAGCTCCTCGGGCGTGGCGCGCACGAGGATCGGCGTGGGGGCGGTGGCCTCGAGGACGGTCCGGCCGGCCACGCGTCGGTCGAGCTCCTCGGCGACGACGGTGAGGTCCGGAAGCTCAGGCATGCGAAAGGGACCCCATTGACCGTATGGTATGCTACTCGGGCCGTGTGGCAGACAACCCCATAGTCGCGCGCGAGCGCGTCGATCCGTCGGCAAGCAGGAAGGAGCACCGTCCGTCACGAGACAGCAGGCAGCACCTGATCGCAACGGCGGTGTTGGACGCCCTCCCGCGTGGAGGGCGTTGTCGTTGTCCAGCGGACACTTTCGACAGGAGCGTATTGACACTTGACCGACGACACGAACGAGGCGACGCGCAGCGCCACCCCCGAGCCGACCGATGAGGCGGCCGTGACGGTGGCCGAGCAGCCCGCGACGCAGGAGGACACCGAGGCCACGGCCCCGGTCGCCACTGCGGACGCGACGGCCACCACCGAGGAGACGACCGACGAGGTGGCACCCGCCGAGGGAGCGGCAGCAGAGGCTGAGACGGACGCGACGCCGACGAACGGCGTCGTCGATGAGGCCGGAGAGGCCCCGGCCGCCGCCGATGCCGCCGAGACCGAGGCCGCTGCAGAGGCACCAGCCTCCGAGCCTGCCGCAACGGCCGATGACGCGCCGGCGGCAGCCGGCGAGGCACCCGCCCCGGCCGGCGACGCGCCCGCCAGCGACGTGTCGACGGCACCCGCCGCCGAGGCGGACGAGCCGATGACGATGGCCGAGCTGCTCGACCACCCCGACCACGAGGTGAAGAGCCTCAAGCACGGTGACGTCGTCGAGGGCACCGTCGTCCGGATCGACCCCGACGAGATCCTCGTCGACTTCGGCGGCAAGAGCGAGGGCGTCGTCAGCAACCGCGAGCTCATGAACCGCCGCGGCCCGCGCGACGGCGAGGAGGCCCGACCCGAGATCGAGGTCGGCAGCCAGGTCCTCGTCTACGTCCTCCAGCCCGAGTCGCCCGAGGGCCACGCCGTCCTCTCGCTGCGTCGTGCCGGCCTCGAGCGCAAGTGGCGCGCGATGCAGGAGCGCTTCGACGCGGGCGAGATCGTCGAGGCCCGGGTCATCGACCACAACAAGGGCGGCCTCATCGTCGACCTCGGCGTGCGTGGCTTCGTGCCGATCTCCCAGATCGTCGACTTCCCGCGCCGCCCGCGCGACGAGCAGCCACGCGACGCCGCCCAGGAGATCGCCGAGAAGCTGCAGCCGTTCGTCGGCCGCACGCTGCGGCTGAAGATCCTCGAGGTCAACCGCAAGGCGAACCGGCTCATCCTGTCGGAGAAGGTGGCGCTGTACGAGGAGCGTCGCGAGAAGCGCGACGAGCTGTTCAGCAGCCTCGAGACCGGCCAGCGCGTGAAGGGCGTGGTCCGCTCGATCGCCCCGTTCGGCGTCTTCGTCGACCTGGGAGGCATCGACGGCCTCGTCCACAAGAGCGAGCTGTCCTGGAACAAGGTCAACAACCCGGAGACCGCCTACCAGATCGGTGACGAGGTCGAGGCCGAGGTCATCGACATCAACCACGAGCGCGGCCGGATCAGCCTCTCGATCCGCCGCCTCCAGCCCGATCCGTGGCAGGAGTCGGTCGCGAAGTACAAGATCGGCGACGTCATCGAGGGCACGGTCACGAAGCTCGTGAACTTCGGGGCCTTCGTCCGTGTCGAGGAGGGCCTCGAGGGCCTGATCCATATCAGCGAGCTGTCCCACCAGCGCGTCGCGCATCCGGGCGACGTCGTCCAGGAGGGCCAGCAGGTCAAGCTGCGGATCATCAGCCTCGACTCCGAGCGCCATCGGCTGGGCCTGAGCCTGAAGCAGGCCGAGGACCGGCCGGCGCCCGCGGCCCGCGAGGAGCGCCCCCGTCGCGAGCGCGGTGGCGGCCGCCGGGAGCGGTACGACTACCGTCCCGAGGACGCGACCGCCGAGCCGGAGGGCGGGATCGACAACACGATGGCCGCCGCGTTCGCCGAGTCGGGCCTGCTCGACCAGTTCCGGTCGCGCAACGCCAGCGCCGAGGCCGAGGCCGATGAGGCCCCCACCGCCACCGAGGCCCCTGCCGCCGACGAACCGGCAGCCAAGGCCGCCGAGGCCGATGAGGCCCCCGCCGCCGCCGAGGCCCCGGCAGCCGAGGAACCGGCAGCCAAGGCCGACGAGGCCCCGGCCGCCGACGAACCGGCAGCCCAGGCCGACGAGGCCCCCGCCGCCGAGGAGGCGGGCGAGGGCGACGCGGAGGACGCCAAGGCCTGAGCGCGGGACGGGCGCTCGGACTAGATTCCGAGCGCCTCGGACGCCATCGCGGTACCTTCCACCCGGGCGGCGATCTTCGCGAACGCCGTGTCGCGCGACGTCGACGTGTCGTCGCCGAACGGCGAGAAGCCGCAGTCGTCGGTCGAGCCGAGGTGCTCCGGGTCGATGTAGCTGGCCGCCTCGAGGACCCGGTCCCTGACCTCGTCCGCGGTCTCGACCCGTGGATCGATCGGGTCGGTCACGCCGACGAAGATGCGCCGGTCGCCGGTGGCCTGCTCGGCCAGGATGCGGAGGACCGAGGGCCGATCGGCCTCGCTCGCCAGCTGCACGTAGAAGTTCCCGACGTTCATCCGGAACAGCGTCGGCAGCAGCTGCCCGTACGGGACGTCGGCGCTGTGGGTCGAGTCCTGGTCGCCGCCGGGGCAGGTGTGGACGCCGACGCGGCGCCGCTCGTCATCGGTCAGCTGGTCGAGGACCCGGTTGTTGAGGTCGACGAAGGCCGACAGCAGCCCGCCCGACGGGTCGAGCTTGAGCGACAGGCGAGCCTCGGTGAAGTCGATCTGCACGATCGCGCCGCGGGCGAGACAGCCGCGGATCTCGGCCAGGGCCTCGCTCACGAGGTCGTCGAGGAACGCCTCGCGCGCGTAGCCGTCGATGCCGTCGGATGGATAGACCAGGCTGAGCGCCGATGCGGAGATGACCGCCTGCTTCAGCGGCCGCGAGGTCATCGGCTGGACCGCGTCGAGATAGGTCCACGCCTGCGTGGCATACTTGAACGGTCCCGCCGTCAGCAGCGGCAGCTGCCGGGTATGACCGTCCTCGAACGGGATCGTCACGCCCCCCGCCACGATCGATGCCAGCCCATGGATCGGATAGGTGGCGAAGCTCGGCTTCCGTTGCTCTCCGTCGGTGAGGACGGGGGATCCAGTCGCCTCCATGCGCGCGATGGTGTCACGCACGGCGCCGTCGAAATGTGCGGCCAGATCCTCTGCTGACAGTTCGTCGGCAGCGGCCGCCTGCATGGCCTGCAGCAGCTCGGGAGGCCTCGGAATACTCCCGATCGGCTCTGTGGGAAGCGTCATGCGCGCAGCCTAGCCGGTCGGCGAGCGATCTCGAAAGCCCGAAGATTCCGACGCAACGATGAGCCGATTCGTGCCGTCCTGCGTATCTACCGTACATCCCCCGACACGAACGATGAGGCCATCCCGCCCGACGCCACGAGCGGGCATGGTACGCGGCAACTGCCGTACACTCGGAACTCAGAGCACAGAAAGCGGCGACCAATGGACCGATTCGACAAATTCACCGACCGGGCACGCAAGGTCCTCACGCTCGCGCAGGACGAGGCCCAGCGGTTCAACCACAACTACATCGGCACCGAGCACCTCCTCCTCGGCCTCGTCCGCGAGGGCGAGGGCGTTGCCGCGCGCGTGCTCGAGAACATGAACGTCGAGCTGTCGAAGGTCCGCACCGCCGTCGAGTTCATCATCGGCCGCGGCGACCGGCCGGTCGTCGGCGACGTCGGCCTGACGCCTCGGGCGAAGCGGGTCATCGAGCTCGCCATCGACGAGGCCCGGCGGCTCGGCCACAACTACATCGGCACCGAGCACCTCCTCCTTGGCCTCGTGCGCGAGGGCGAGGGCATCGCCGCCGGCGTGCTCGAGAGCCTGGGCGTCAACCTCGACAAGGTGCGCCACCAGGTCATCCACGTCCTGTCGCAGTCGAGCAGCACGGCGCCGGCCCAGGAGACGAAGCGGCCGTCGAAGACGCCGACCCTCGACCAGCTCGGCATCAACCTCACCGAGGCGGCACGCGCCGGCAAGCTGGACCCGGTCATCGGGCGCGAGAAGGAGATCGAGCGCGTCATCCAGATCCTCAGCCGCCGGACGAAGAACAACCCGGCGCTCATCGGCGAGCCGGGCGTCGGCAAGACCGCCATCGCCGAGGGCCTCGCCCATCGGATCGTGAGCGGCGACGTGCCGGAGACGCTCGCCGACAAGCGGGTGCTGACGCTCGACATCGGCTCGCTCGTGGCGGGCACGAAGTACCGCGGCGAGTTCGAGGAGCGGCTGAAGAAGATCATCGAGGAGCTGCGCTCGAGCAGCGACAGCGTCCTGTTCATCGACGAGCTCCACACGCTGGTCGGTGCCGGCGCGGCCGAGGGCGCCATCGACGCGGCGAACATCCTCAAGCCGCCGCTTGCCCGCGGCGAGCTCCAGTGCATCGGCGCCACGACGCTCGACGAGTACCGCAAGTACATCGAGAAGGACGCGGCGCTCGAGCGGCGCTTCCAGCCGGTCATGGTCGAGGAGCCGACCATGGACGAGGCGGTCGAGATCCTGTTCGGGATCCGCGAGCGCTACGAGGAGCACCACCGGGTCAAGATCAGCGACGAGGCGGTCCACGCCGCCGTGGACCTCAGCGTCCGCTACGTGGCCGACCGCGCGCTGCCGGACAAGGCGATCGACCTCATCGACGAGGCCGGGTCGCGCGTGCGGCTGCGCTCCGCATCGGCTCCGCCGGAGATCAAGGAGGCCCAGCTCGCCCTCGAGGACATCACGCGCCAGAAGGACGAGGCCATCGCCGGGCAGGACTACGAGGCCGCGGCCCGCCTCCGTGACGAGGAGGCCCAGGGCAAGGAGCGGATCGACGAGCTCAAGGCGAAGTGGCACGAGGCCCAGGCGAAGGAGACGCCGGTCGTCACCGACGAGGACATCGCCCAGGTCGTGAGCATGTGGACCGGCATCCCGGTCATCCGCATCAGCGCCGAGGAGTCCGAGCGGCTGCTCCACATGGAGGAGGCGCTCCACAAGCGCTACATCGGCCAGGAAGAGGGGATCCGGACGATCTCGAAGGCGGTCCGCCGGGCGCGCGCCGGGATCAAGGACCCGCGCCGGCCGATCGGCTCGTTCATCTTCTCGGGACCGACCGGCGTCGGGAAGACCGAGCTGGCCCGCGCGCTCGCCGAGTTCATGTTCGGCAGCGACGAGGCGCTCATCAAGATCGACATGAGCGAGTTCATGGAGCGGCACAATGTGTCGCGCCTGGTCGGTGCCCCGCCCGGCTACGTCGGCTTCGACGAGGGCGGCCAGCTGACCGAGGCCGTGCGCCGCAAGTCGTACAGCGTGGTCCTCCTCGACGAGATCGAGAAGGCGCATCCGGAGGTGTTCAACATCCTCCTCCAGATCCTGGAGGACGGGCACCTGACCGATGCGAAGGGCCGGCGCGTCGACTTCCGGAACACGATCATCATCATGACCAGCAACGTCGGCGCGCAGCAGATCCAGCGCAACACGTCGATCGGCTTCCGGGTGGGCGGCACCGACGCCCAGCAGGAGGCGGCCGACTACGAGCGCATGAAGGACAAGGTCCTCGCCGAGCTGAAGAACACGTTCCGGCCGGAGTTCCTCAACCGGATCGACGCCACGATCGTGTTCCGCCAGCTGACGATGGAGGAGATCCGCCAGATCGTCGACCTCATGCTCGTCCGGGTGAAGGATCAGCTCGCCGGCCAGCAGATGGAGCTGGTCGTGACCGATGCGGCCAAGGACGCGATCATCACCAAGGGCTACGACCAGGCCTACGGTGCGCGCCCGCTGCGCCGGGAGATCCAGAACCAGATCGAGGACCAGCTCGCCGAGCGGATGCTCATGGGCGCCTTCGAGGCCGGTGACACCGTCGTGGTCGACGTCGACGCCGATGGCCAGCTGACGATCGAGAAGGGCGTCGCCCCGAAGCGACAGCCGGCCAAGGCCGGCCGCTGAGCCGATACCCGGGCGGTGACCCCGCCCGGGTGCTCCATCAGTAAGCCGCCGGTGAGCGGCGCGTGGCAGGATGTGCCCCGTGCCCGCGCGAACGACCGTCTACCTCTGCCAGCAGTGCGGTGCCGGCTCCCCGAAATGGGCCGGCCAGTGCCCGTCGTGCGGCGCGTGGAACTCGCTGGTCGAGACGGCCGCCGCGCCGCGCAAGCCCGCCGCCCGGGCCACGCGCGCGGCTGACGTCGTGGGCGGCGGGGCGGCGGTCACGCCGATCGCGATCGTCTCGAGCGCCGAGGCCTCGCGCCTGACGAGCGGCATCGGCGAGGTCGACCGCGTCCTCGGCGGCGGCTTCGTCCCGGGCTCGATCATCCTGTTCGGCGGCGACCCGGGCATCGGCAAGTCGACGCTGCTCCTCCAGCTCGCCGCCCGCCTGGCGACGTCCGGGCCGGTGCTGTACGTCAGCGGCGAGGAGTCGGCGGCCCAGGTCCGTGGTCGCGCCGAGCGGATCGGCGCCGTGGTCGACGGCCTGAGCCTGACGGCCACGACGGAGCTCGAGACGGCGCTCGGCGCGATCGCGTCCGCGCGGCCGGCCTTCGTCGTCGTCGACTCGGTCCAGACCCTGTCGAGCGCCGAGCTCACCGGCCCGGCGGGCAGCGTCGGCCAGGTCCGGGAGGTCGCGGCCCGGCTCGCCGAGGCGGCGAAGACGAGCGACGCGGCCGTCGCGCTCGTCGGCCACGTCACGAAGGAGGGGACCGTCGCCGGCCCGCGGACGCTCGAGCATCTCGTCGACGCGGTCATCTACCTCGAGGGCGAGCGGCTCGGCATGACGCGGCTGCTGCGCGCGGCGAAGAACCGGTTCGGCTCGACCGACGAGGTCGGCGTGCTCGAGATGCGCGGCGACGGCCTGGCCGAGGTCGCCGACGCGAGCCGCTTCTTCATCGAGTCGGACGAGGCGCCGACCGCCGGGGCGGCGGTGACGATCGCGCTCGAGGGCACGCGGCCGCTGGCCGTCGAGATCCAGGCCCTGTCGGCGCCGACGAGCTACGGCTCGCCGCGCCGCGCGACGACCGGCGTCGACGTCAACCGCGTCCACATGCTCATCGCCGTCCTCGCCCGTCACGCCGGACTGAACCTGTCCGGGCACGACGTGTACGTCAACGTCGCCGGCGGGCTGCGCATCGACGAGCCGGCGGCGGACCTCGCCATCGCCACGGCCCTCGCCTCGAGCCTGCGCGACCGCCCGGTGCGCCCGGGCACGGCACTCGCCGGGGAAATTGCGCTGTCGGGACGGCTGCGTGGCGTGACCCGCGCCGAGCGACGGCTGGTCGAGGCGCGCCGCCTGGGCTTCGGGCAGCTGGTGACCGGGCCGTCCCGCGGTGGCGCCACGGAGCGCGACGGCGGGCTCCTCGTGGCACGCGAGATCCGCGAGGCACTGGGAATCGTGCTTGCCGACTGACCGCTGGACGGTGCGGTGCGGTCGGGTGAAGACATGGACGGGCCGGAAGGCAAGTGCTACCCTCCCGCGGATCGGGGCGTGCCGCCGGGCTCTTTCCCATCATCGGTCCTTATCGGTTCATCCACCGGTGGCACCCCGACGTGCTCGGGATTCATCGGTTGACCACACGAATCATTCAGCTCACCGGTGCCCTGCTGGGCACCCTGATCGGGTTTGCGCTGGGACTGGCGCTGCTTCAGCGTGTCGGCGACCTCATCGGCGACTCGAACCGCGTCGCCTTCTTGGTCGCCTTCGTGGTCGTGATGTTCCTGTTCGGCTACCTCGCCATCCCGTACATCACGATCTACCCGACGCGCCGCGCGGTCGAGAAGCTGAGCGAGGCCGATGCCGGCGAGTTCGCCCTCGGCGTCGGCGCGATCGTCGTCGGCCTGCTCATGGGCGTCCTCATCGGCGTGCCGCTGTCGGCCGTCGGCGGGGTGATCGGCACGTACGGACCGCCGATCGTGGCGCTGTGGCTGGCGGTGATCATGCTCGGCGCGGCCTGGTACAAGCGCGATGTCCTGCTCCCGGCGTTCGGCGGCCTCCTTCCCGGCGGCCGCGGCCGCGGCCCGGTGAACCGGGTCGTGATCGACACCAGCGCGGTCATCGACGGGCGCATCGTCGACGTGGCGAAGACGGGCTTCATCCTCGGCACGCTCGTCGTGCCGCGCTTCGTGCTCGACGAGCTCCAGCGCATCGCCGATTCGCCGGACACGCTGCGCCGCAACCGCGGCCGGCGCGGGCTCGAGATGCTGTCGGCGCTCCAGAAGGACGCGATCACGCCGGTCGAGGTCGTCGAGCAGACGTACCCCGAGGTCGACGAGGTGGACGCCAAGCTCATGGCCTACGCCCGCGATCACGGCGCCGCGATCCTGACCAACGACTACAACCTCAACCGCGTGGCCGACCTCCAGGGCATCCGGGTCCTCAACGTCAACGAGCTGGCGAACGCGGTGAAGGCCGTCGTCCACCCCGGCGAGGAGATGACGGTGCGGATCATCCAGGAGGGCAAGGAGGCCGGGCAGGGCGTCGGCTACCTCGACGACGGCACGATGATCGTGGTCGAGAACGGCCTGCAGTACATGCAGGAGGAGGTGCCGATCGCGGTCACCCGCGTGCTCCAGACGGTCGCCGGCCGGATGATCTTCGCCCAGCCACGGACCGATGCGGCGGATGTGTCGGAGCCGTCCACGCTGAAGCGGGCGAGCCGCTAGCCGATGACCGACGCGGCCGATCCCGGCCCGCCGGTGGTCCCGCCCGCCGGCATCGAGCGTCCGTCCGACGAGCGTCCGTCCGAGGAGCGCCCGTCAGGCGACCGCGGCTGGTGCGCCATCCTCGTCGCCGCCGGCCAGAGCTCGCGAATGGGCTTCGACAAGCTGTGGGTCGACCTGTGGGGACGCCCGGCGTGGCGCTGGAGCCTCGACGCGCTCCTCGCCGCCGAGGGCGTCGACACGGTGATCGTGGCGGTCCCGACCGATGCCGTCGAGCGCTTCCGGGCCGACCTCCCGGCCGATGCGGCCGGTCGCCTTGCCGTCGTCCCGGGCGGCGACGCACGGGCCGACACCGTCATCGCCGGGCTGTGGGCCCTCACCGAGCGCGGCTACGACGACGAGACGATCGTCCTCGTCCACGACGCGGCCCGTCCGGCCGCGACGCCGCGCCTCGTCACCGCCGTCGCCGCCGCGGTAGTCGAGGCGCCGGCGGTCATCCCCGTCGTCCCGGTCGCCGACTCGCTGAAGCGGGTGCGCAACGACCGCGTCGCCGGGCCGATCGACCGCGACGAGGTCGTGGCCGCCCAGACGCCGCAGGCCGCCCGGCTCGGTGCGCTGCGGGCCTCGATCGAGGAGGCGCACGCCTGGGGCCGGCCGATCACCGACGACGCCGGGGCGCTCGCGGCGGCCGGTACGCCGGTCCACGTCGTGCCGGGCGAGCCCGACAACCGCAAGCTCACCGAGCCCAGCGACCTCCTCGCCATGCGCGCGATCCTCGCCGGCCGCGCCGCGCCGGTGACCACGCCGCCCGGACCGTTCCGCTTCGGCACCGGCTTCGACGCCCACCGCCTGGTCGACGGCCGACCGATGCGCATCGGCGGCGTCGAGGTGCCCGACGAGCCCCGTGGTCCGGAGGGCCACTCCGACGGCGACGCGGTGCTCCACGCGCTGATCGACGCGCTCCTCGGCGCTGCGGCCCTCGGCGACATCGGCACGCTGTTCTCGCCCGACGACCCGGCCTGGGAGGGCGCCGACTCGGCCGACCTCCTTCGGAGCGCCGTGGCCCGCCTGGCCGATGCGGGCTGGCGCCCGGTGCAGGCCGACCTGGCGGTGGCGGTCGAGCGTCCGTCGATCGCCGCGCTGCGCGCCGAGATCGTCGCGCGCGTGGCCGCGGTGCTCGGCGTGCCGGACGACGCGGTGTCGGTGAAGGGCACGACCTCCGACGGGCTCGGCATCACCGCGGGCGGAGGCATCGCCGCGTGGGCGGTCGCCGGGATCGCCCGGGTTCGGTGACCGAGTGGGTCGCCGGTCGGCGCCCGGTGGCGGAGGCGCTCGCCGCCGGGCGTGAGGCGCACCGGCTGCTGATCTCCGCCTCGGCGAAGCCGTCGCCCGAGCTGCGGGCCATCACCGACGCCGCCCGCCGCGCGTCGATCCCGGTCGATCGCGTGCCCGCCGATCGGCTCGGCCGGATCGTCGGCTTCGACGGCCACCAGGGCGTCGCGCTCGAGGTGGGGGAGCGCCAGTGGGCCACGGTCGCCGACCTGTTGGCCCATGCGGCGAGCCGTGGGCAGGACCCGTTCGTCTTGGTGCTCGAGCACCTCCAGGACGTGACGAACTTCGGGACGCTGCTCCGAGCCGCCGAGGCGGCCGGCGTCGACGGCGTCGTGTTCCCCGAGCGTGGTGCCGCACCGCTGAGCCCCGCGGCCATCAAGGCCAGCGCGGGCGCCAGCGAGCACCTCCTCCTCGTCCGGCTGCCGACGATCGGCGAGGCGATCCACGAGCTCAAGCACGCCGGCCTCCGGCTCGTGGCCGCCGACCAGGACGCGCCCGCATCGGCCTGGGACAGCGACCTCACTGGCCCGCTGGCCATCGTGGTCGGCAGCGAGGGGAGCGGGCTGTCGGGCGCCACGAAGCGCCGCTGCGACCTGCTCGTCTCGTTCCCCATGTCGGGACGCGTGGCGAGCCTGAACGCGGCGACCGCCGGCGCGCTCCTCCTGTTCGAGGTCGTTCGCCAGCGAACCCGGTAGACTCGGGGCCGATCGATGCCGAGGTAGCTCAATGGCAGAGCATCGGTTTTGTAAACCGACGGTTGTGGGTTCGACTCCCACCCTCGGCTCCACGCTCGCCCGGTGATCGGGCCGGGCTCGGTGGCCGAGACCGTCCAGGTCGGCATCCCGCTGGCCGGGCTCCTCGCCACCTGGGACGAGAACGGCCGCATGCTGTGGGCGATCGATGACGAGGCTGCCGTGCGTGACCGGATCAGTCGCGGCCTCGTAGCGCGGGCCCAGGTCGAGCCCAGGAGATTCCGCGAGGTCGGGCTCCTCGTCCGCGACGCCGGCGTTCTCGTCCTGCCGGACCGGTTCTCGGCCGGCGGCGATCCGGGCGAACCCCAGGTCCCGGGGCACGGGGTCCAGCTGCGGCGTGTGGCGGATGACGCGGACCAGGAGCGCGCGGACGCGGCGTGGACGGTGCTCGCTAGCTGGATCGGTACCACGCTGTTCCTCGCGTCGGAGCGCGGCGAGTTCGTGGTGGTCGAGCGCGGTGGCTGGGATGCGCCACCCGAGCCGTACGTCCTCGGCATCCTCGCCGGTACCGGGGACGAGCGGCGCTGGGTGCTCGAGTGCGCCCCGGCGCCCGCGCCTCCGACGCTCTGGCCGGTGAACGGATCGGACCTGCGGGGCGCGACGGCATCGGCTCCGCCGGACGCCGAGACGATCCGCGCCGGCGGGCATCTCGCGGTCGACGCGGCGCGTCGCTGGGCTGCCACGCCGCACGATCTCGGGCTCACCTTCGGGACCCCGGCGCCTTGAGCGCCGATGAGCCATTTGCTAGAATCTGGACGGCCGACGCGGCACCACACGTCGGTCGTTTTCGTGGGTAGGTTGAGCAGGTGGTGAGCTCCGCTGACTGTAGATCAGCCGTCTTTCGACTGTGGGGGTTCGATTCCCTCCCTGCCCACCATGACATTCCCCTCTCCGCGGCACCGCCCCCGCCGCGGTCCGGGCGCGAAACGGGCCCACGTAGCTCAGTAGGCAGAGCACTTCCTTGGTAAGGAAGAGGTCTCCGGTTCGAGCCCGGACGTGGGCTCCACTCCTTCAGCCCCGATGACGTGGCGGTATCTGACGAACGTCCAGGCATGCAACGGCCGCGATGGCTCCGCTTCGCGTCGACCCCGGTCGGCGTGCTCGGACCCGTCCTCGTGCCCGTGCTCCTGTTCGTCGGCCTGCTCGTCTGGACGATCGACCGTGACGCCGATCCCGGCGGGGTGGGGGAGCCGTCGACCGGCCTGATCCCCGGCGCCGTCACCGCCAGCGGCTGGCATCGGTCCGACACCTCGTTCCTCCCCGACGGCTTCGGGTTCGGCGATCCCGGCTTCGCGTCGCCGCAGGCGCTGATCGACACGATGACCGCCGATGCCCGCAGCGCCGCCGATGACGCCTCCTGGATCCGCGGGGGGATCCTCACCGAGGACGAGGACGCGGCCAAGGCCCGGGTCTACCTGCCGCTGCCGGAGCACGCGCGCTCCACGGCCGGGGCAGAGCTGCTGCTCGAGATGTCCGTCAAGGACGACGGCTGGTACGTCGAGGACGCCGACGTCCGGTTCCACTGCCGGCGGGCGGTACGCGACGGGCTCTGCGGCTGACCCATCGGCTGATACCCGGCTGACCCCGCCGGGTGGGGCAGCGAATCTCGGAAAATCTCGTCGCAGATTTGCCGCCCGCGGTGCGCGGCGGGATCATCGGCTCCGCCGTCCGTCGTCAGCCGAGGGAGCCTGATCCCAGGGTGAATCTCAACGTCCTCCTGCCGCTCCTGAGCTCCGTGCTGTCGTTCGGGTTCGGCGCCATGGTCCTCGACCAGTGGCTCCGCCGACGTCAGCCGTACCAGCTGGTCTGGACGATCGGTCTGCTGTGGTACGGGATCGGCGCCGGCATCGAGGCGGTCGGCGGCTGGACGGGCTGGAACGAGACGCTGTACCGCGGCTGGTACCTGTTCGGCGCCTTCGGCGTCGCCTCGTCGCTCGGCCTCGGGACGGTGTACCTCCTCAGTCGCACGCGCTTCGGCTATTTCGTGGCCGTCTCGTTCGGCGCCGCGGCGCTGTTCAGCTTCCTGACCTCGGTCCGCTACGCGCGCGAGGGCACGCCGGCGTCGGACCTCACCGTGGCCCTGATCGTCGGCGTGTGCGTCGTGGCGGCCGTCGCCATCGCCCTCGCCACCCGCTTCGCGCGGGCCTGGGTCGGGCATCTCGCCGCCGCCGTCCTCGTCCTCGGCTGGCTGACCGCCGCCATCGCGACGCTGTCCGCGGAGGTCGCGGCGCCCGGCTACGCCCTCGCCGACAACGGCGTCCCCATCGGTTCGGCGATGCCGGCCGACCTGCGGATCCTGACCCCGCCGTTCAATATCGTCGGCGCCTTCGCGCTCGTCTTCGGCGCCGTGTACTCGGCCTTCATCTTCATGCCCAAGCACCGGCTGCTGCGCCCGACGACCGACGCGCCGATCATCGGTCCGGCCGTCCGCGGGGTTGCGGTGGCGGTGAACTTCGTGGCCTCCATCCCGCTGGCGTGGCGAGCCCTGCGCCAGGGGACGCTGAACTCGCGTGTGCCGGCCACGATCCTCATCGCCCTCGGCGGGTTCATCCCGGGCTGGACCGATGGGCTGGCGCGCTTCGGCGTGACCGGCGCGTTCTTCATCGGCCAGCTGCTGGGGGTCATCCTCATCTTCCTGGGCTTCCTCGTCAGCATCGAGGTGTTCAGCGACGTGCGGCTGCCGTTCACCCGGATCGTGCTCCGGCGGCGCGACGGCCCCAGCGGCCACGACCGGGGCGGATCGTTGAGAGCGGTGAGGTCCGCTGACACCGCCGAGGTTCGTTGAGGTTCGTTGACGCCGAGGTTCGTTGACGCCGAGGTTCGTTGACGCCGCGACCGGTGGCGGCTATCATCTACAGGCCTTCCCCCGGTTCCCTCGACCCTAATTCGACGTGGTCGCAGCACCGACCGGATGGGCGCTGGACGACGAAGAGAGACGCATCGTGGCTAAGGCCGAGAACCGACCCGTGATCGCCCTGGCGTGCACCGTCTGCAAGGAGCGCACGTACAGCACGCGGAAGAACAAGAAGAACGACCCGGGGCGGTTGGAGCTGAACAAGTTCTGCCCCCGCTGCCGGCAGCATCGGCTGCACCGGGAGACCCGCTGATCGACGGGGGCTGCGTTCGCCGGAGGGGTGTAGCTCAATTGGTAGAGCACTGGTCTCCAAAACCAGCGGTTGCAGGTTCGAGTCCTGTCGCCCCTGCCACCTCCCGGACGCGGCACCTCGGGATCTTCGAATCCCACCACCACCCACCAGTAGAGAGAACGTACCGAACGTGTTGACCGGCATCCGCCGATATCTGGCCGACAGCTGGGCCGAGCTGAAGAAGGTCGCGTGGCCGACGCGCGAGACCGTCGTCCGGCTCACGCTGCTCGTGATCGCCGTCTCGCTGGTGGTCGGTGTCTACATCTTCGTGCTCGACACGATCTTCAACACGCTCGTCGAGCAGGTGCTCTGATGGCTGACGACACTCCCCAGACGATGAACGAAGCGACCGAGGCGGCGCGCCTGTCGCGCGAGGCGCCCCGGGCCACCGACCTGCCCGAGGGCCAGCAGAAGCAGTGGTACGTGATCCACACGTACTCCGGCTACGAGAACAAGGTCAAGGCAAACCTCGAGCACCGCATCGAGTCGATGGGCGTGGAGGACCAGATCTTCCAGGTGCTCGTCCCGATGGAGGAGGAGATCGAGATCCGCAACGGCCAGCGCCAGACGGTGAACCGCAAGGTGTTCCCGGGCTACGTGCTGGTCGAGATGGTCATGAGCGACGAGTCGTGGTACGTCGTCCGCAACACGCCGGGCGTCACCAGCTTCGTCGGATCGGGCAACCGTCCGCTGCCGCTCGACGAGACCGAGGTCAAGAAGATCCTCAAGCAGATGGGGGTCGAGACGCCGAAGTTCAAGGTCCAGTACCAGAAGGGCCAGAGCGTGCGCGTCAAGGACGGTCCGTTCGCCGAGTTCATCGGCACCGTGGACGAGGTCAACCCCGAGAAGAACAAGGTCAAGGTCCTCGTGTCCATCTTCGGACGCGAGACGCCGGTCGAGCTCGACTTCCTCCAGATCGAGAAGCTCTAGCGCCGACCAGACCGACACCGATGGCGGCCTGACGGCCGCCGCCCAGGCAGAGGGAGGGACCGACCCCGATCGGTCCCGTCCGCACCTCCGAAGGAGAACCGATGGCGAAGAAGATCCGCGCGATGTTGAAGGTCCAGGCGCCCGCCGGCGCCGCGACCGCCGCGCCCCCGGTCGGCCCCGCGCTCGGCCAGCACGGCATCAACATCATGGAGTTCATCAAGGCCTTCAACGAGCGCACCGCCGACATGCGCGGCTACGTCGTCCCGGCCGAGATCACCGTCTACGAGGACCGCTCGTTTACGTTCGTGACGAAGGCGCCCCTCGCGGCCGCGCTCCTCAAGCGCGCCGCCGGCGTCGAGTCCGGCTCGCCCGCGCCGAACAAGGAGAAGGTCGGCCGCGTGACGCGCGAGCAGCTGCGGGAGATCGCCGAGCTGAAGATGCCCGACCTCAACGCGAACAGCATCGAGCAGGCGATGAAGATCATCGAGGGCACCGCGCGCTCGATGGGCATCGAGGTGGCCTCCTGATGCCGAAGCACGGACGCAAGTACCGCGAGGCCGCCGCGCTCGTCGAGCGCGAGCGCCGCTACGAGATCAACGAGGCCACCGAGCTTCTGCCGCGCCTCTCGATCTCGAGGTTCGACGGCACCGTCGAGGCCCACCTGCGCCTCGGCGTCGACCCGCGCCACGCCGACCAGCTCGTGAGCGGCACGGTCGTGCTGCCGCACGGAACGGGCAAGACCACCCGCGTCATCGTCTTCGCCCAGGGCGAGAAGGCCCAGGAGGCCCTCCGCGCCGGCGCCGACGAGGTCGGCGGCGACGACCTGGTCAAGAAGATCGACGACGGCTGGTTCGAGTTCGACGTGGCCATCGCCACGCCCGACATGATGGGCACCGTCGGCCGGCTCGGAAAGAAGCTCGGCCCGCGTGGCCTCATGCCGAACCCGAAGTCGGGGACCGTCACGTTCGACATCGAGCGCGCGGTCAGCGAGATCAAGTCGGGCCGCATCGAGTTCAAGGTCGACCGCGCCGGCATCGTCCACGTCCCGGTCGGCAAGGCCTCGTTCACGCCCGAGCAGCTCGCCGCCAACGTCGCGGCGCTCGTGGACGCGATCAACCGCGCGAAGCCGTCCGGCGCAAAGGGCACGTACATGCGCACGCTGACCCTGGCCCCGACCATGGGCCCGGGCGTCCGCGTCGATATCGGCTCGGCGCTCGCCGCGGCGGCGTCCTAGGCGGTAGGGGAGCGCAAGACAGGAACCGACCGATCGGCTAGGATGGCCGCCGATCCAACCGAAGATCGCCGAAGACCGTGATGCGCGCCGGGACCGATGAGCCCCGGGCCGAAGTGCGACGGAAACGTCGCGGCACACGCAGGCACGAATGAACGACTTGCCATGACGGCGGTCTCGTGTCGCGCGCGCACGGGCCGCCGTTTCGTTTTGCAGCCATACCGACCGACAGGAGGAGACCAGGACAGACCGATGCCGACCGAAGCAAAGCGCCAGGCCGTCGCCGAGCTCGCGGAGCTGATCCGCGAAAGCTCCGCCATGGCCGTGGCCGACTACCGGGGCCTCAGGGTCTCGGAGATGCAGACGGTCCGGAGGACGCTCCGCGACAGCGGGGTCAGGATGACGATCGCCAAGAACCGCCTCCTGAAGATCGCCGCCGACGAGGCCGGTCGGGCAGAGCTCAAGCCGCTGCTCGAGGGCCCGACCGCGCTGGTGACGGTCACCGGTGACGAGGTGGCGATGGCGAAGGCCCTGACCGAGGCCCTCCGGCCGTACTCACGAACCGTTTCCGTGCGGGGCGGCGTGCTCGGCGATCGTGTGATCGACGCCTCGCAGCTGACCCGGCTCGCCACGCTGCCGCCGCGCGAGGTGCTCCTCGCCAAGGTCGCGGGCGGGATGGCCGCACCGATCTCCGGCATGGCCGGCGTGCTGGCCGCGAACCTCAGGAACCTCGTCGGGGTCCTGAACGCGGTGGCCGAGAAGAAGCAGCAGACCGAGTCCGCGGCCTAGGGCCGCCGGACCGACAACGACGCAGACAACGACAGGAGATTCGAGACCGATGGCGACCAAGACCCTGGACAAGGAGCAGATCCTCGAGGCGATCGACAATATGACCGTCCTCGAGCTGAGCGAGCTCGTGAAGGCCTTCGAGGAGCGCTACGGCGTGACCGCCGCCGCCCCGGTGGCCGTCGCGGCCGGCGCCCCGGCGGCCGGTGGCGATGGTGCCGCCACGGCCGGTGGCTCCGAGGAGCAGACCGAGTTCGACGCCGTCCTCACCGACGTCGGCGCGAACAAGATCCTCGTCATCAAGGCCGTCCGCGAGCTGACGGGCCTCGGCCTCAAGGAGGCCAAGGACCTCGTCGACGCGGCGCCGAAGGCCGTGAAGGAGGGCGTGACGAAGGAGGAGGCCGAGCAGGTCAAGGAGAAGCTGGCCGAGGCGGGCGCGACCGTCGAGATCAAGTAGCTCCACCTCCACTCGCAGCACGGAGCCGGCTCCCTCGGGAGCCGGCTCTTCGCGTTTCGAGGCCGGGCGGACCGCGCCGGTCGGGCCGATCGGCCCTCGAACGCCATCGGCTCATCCCCGACGATGGGGACGAACTCGAAGCGAGGTGAAGTGCTGATGAAGGGACTGCCGATCGTCGGCTGGGCCATCATCGTCGGTGCCGCCTTCGGGCTGTTCGTGACGCTCGCCGCCGGCGCCGATCTCGCGGTGGGCATCGCGGCCGGTGCCGTCATGGGGCTCATCGCGGGTGCCGTGG
>DATAJO010000008.1:0-21514 GCA_036262075.1 Candidatus Limnocylindria bacterium | reverse complement strand
CGCGAGCGGCTCGAGGCGCAGCTCGACGAGATCGCGACGCTGAACGCCGAGCTGGCGCCGTTCCGGATCCTCACCGGCATCGAGGTCGACATCAACGAGGATGGCTCGCTCGACCAGGACCCGGACATGCTCGCGCGGCTCGACGTCGTCGTCGGCAGCGTCCACTCCGACCTGCGCGCCGAGGAGCGGCGCATGACGATTCGCATGGTGACCGCGCTCGCCAACCCGCACCTCGACATCCTCGGCCACTGCACCGGCCGGATGAAGACCGGCCGCCGCTCGCGGCCGCCATCGGCCTTCGACGCCGACGTCGTCTTCGCCGCCGCCGCGAAGTTCGACAAGGCGATCGAGATCAACTCCCGGCCCGAGCGCCTCGACCCGCCGAAGCGGCTCCTGCGCCTCGCGGTCGAGGCCGGCTGCCGCGTCGCGATCGACTCCGATGCCCACGCGCCGGGTCAGCTGGCGTGGCTGGTGAACGGCTGCGAGCGGGCGTTCCTGTGCGGCGTCACGCCGTCGATCGTCGTGAACGCCATGCCGGCCGACGATCTCCTGGCCTGGACCGCGTCGCACGCCGCCTGACGGACCCGCGGACGGCACACGGCCTGCATCGGCGGGATCGCCGCCCGGTCGGCGTATCCTGAGTCCGCCCGAGCGGGCAAGCCGATGCACGAGAGGAGACACCGATGCCCGTTGCCAAGGTGACCGAGCTGTCCTGCACGTCCTCCGAGAGCTTCGAGGACGCGATCCGCCAGGGGATCGAGCGCGCGCAGAAGACGCTGCGTGGCGTTCGCAGCGCGTGGGTCAAGGAGCAGCGCGTGAACGTCGGCCGCGACGGCGGCCTCGAGTTCCAGGCCAACATCCTGGTGACGTTCGTCCTCGAGGACTGAGGTCCGGCCTCGCCACAGGACCGATGCGGCCGGCGCCTCGAGCGCCGGCCGTTTCGTGTCTCACGTGCTCCCGGGTGCGGGTGCTACGTGCCCTCGATCTCGGCCAGGCCGATCCGCCCGCCCTCGCGCACGAAGCGAGCCCGATACGTCGGGTTCGACACGCGCTGGCTGACCATCGCCGCGTCGAGCGGTTTGCCGCTGCGCGGCGGGGTGTAGCGACCGCGCTCGCTGATGGCGGCGGCGAGCTCGGCCGCGGTCATCGGCCCGCGCTCGCGGAGGACGGCGATGATCTCGTCGTGGAGCGCCACGCGCTCGCGCGGAGCGGCGGACACCCGCTTCGTGCGGGTCCGTCGCGCCGGCTTGGCCTCGGCCTCCTCGGCGGGCGGTGCCGGTGCGTCATCGGCCACCATCGGCTCGATGCTCGTCGCGGGCTCCTCGGCTTCGGCTGGCTTCGCGGCCGCCTTCGTCGCGGCTTCCGTCGCGGTCGGCGGGGAGGGTTCCGTTCGGGTGCTCGGGACGCCGGCGCCTGCCTCGAGCGCCGCGACGCGCGTCGCGAGCTGCTCGAGCCGCTCGGCGAAACCGCCGGCTGCCGCCGCCGGTCCCACGCCGCGCTCGCCGTCGATGCGCTCCTCGACCCACTGGCGCACGAGGTCGCCGGGCCGGACGCCGGCGTCGCCGGCGAGCTGCTTGAGGACACCGAGGCGTCGGGGATCGAGCCGGATCGACATCCCGCCCTCGTCGGGGCCGCGGTCGAAGCGTGGCCGGCCGCCGAACGAACGGCCACCGCCACCGCCACCGTACGAGCCCCCGCCGTACGAGCCGCCGCCGCCGGGGCCGCGGTCGCGAGGCTGCCAGTCGCCGCCACCCTCGCGTCGGGGCGGTCGGTCGCCACGATCCGGCCGCTCGCGGCGATCCGGTCGGTCGGGTCGGTCGGGTCGGTCGGGTCGGCGGTCGTAGCCGCCGCGTCTGTTGAAACTCATCGGTTGAAATGTACTTCAAAAACCATGCCAACGCCCTCGTGCATCTTTTCAAACGCACGCACGAGGGCAGCGTTGGGGGTTGGGCGCATGAATCGCCGATGAATTGCGAGCGGCCTAGAACGAGCCGGAGCCGCCTCCGCCGCCACCACCGCCGCCGCCGGAAAAACCGCCGCCGCCGGACGACGAGGACGAGGAGGACGGCGGCGACGAGCCGACCGAGCCCAGCGCGCTGAACATGCCGCCGATGTCCGGGAACGCCGATCCGCTGAAGGCGCTGCCGGAAGCCGGGCTGACGCCGCCCGGCAGGTCGGCCGCCGATGCGCCGGACCACGCCGACCCCGGCGTCGAGCCCAGCCAGGTCGGGTAGTACGCGCCGGCCGGGGACCCGGTCTGGGCCTGCTGGTCGGCCAGGCCGCGGGCGAGGACCGAGGCGACCTCGTCGTGGAGGCCCAGGGCGAAGCCCCAGACCACGGCCTTGTCGGGCGTATCGGCCAGGGTGGCGACCTGCGGATCGGCCACGACCTCGCCCATCGAGCGCGACTGCTCCATCGTCTTCTGGAGCGTGCGCCGGTACGCCTTGAGCATGGCGTCGACGTAGGCGCCCTGGGTCGTGCGCTGGCTCATCGCCCGCCCGAAGGCGATCGTCCCCAGCCCGCCCAGGATGAGGGCGGCGCCGAGGAGCGTGAAGCCGCTGGCCGGGATCGAGATGCCGAGCCAGATCGCGCCGGCCCCGACGACCGCGATGCCGATGCCGATCCAGGTCATCTGGCTGATCGACGGCCCGGGCATGCGCTCGAGCCAGCGGAGGCGCACCGCCTCGCGCTCGTAATCGTCCTTGAGCTTGCCGAGGTTGGAGTTCAGGCGCCACAGCGAGCTGCGCGTCAGCCGGTTGTCGCTGCCGCCGAGGCGGCGGACGGTGGCGTGAGCGCGCTCCTCGACCGGGCCCAGCCGTCGGTCAGCGGCGTCCGGACGGAGCTCGATGGCAGGGTCGGTCAGGGGGTCCGGCGGGTCGTCCGAGCGCTTCGAGCGCACCTGGTCGAGGTTCTGGAAGCTGAGCAGGCCATTGCCGGCGAGGTCGACGAGCGCCGTGTTCAGCGTGTGCTGCGTCGCCGTCCCGTTCATCACGACCGTCGCCAGGGCCGGCGTCATCCCGGCCGGCGGACCGGCCATGAGGACCGACGGCGAGTCGACGAGGTCGGGATCGTCGCCCTCGCGACGCCACTTCCACCACGCGAAGCCAAGGATCGCCGCCAGCGCCAACGGCGCGCCGATGAGGCCCAGGGCGGCGTTGATGATCCGCATCCGCTCGAGGTTCTCGCGGAACTCCGGCGACGCGCGCTCGGTGACCGCCTCGACGGTCTGGACGATGGCGCCCTCCCGGTCGCCGCCCGCGGCCGCCGGCACGAAGACGTCCCGGATGATCCGGGTGAGCTCATCCGCGCTGGCGTAGCTGCTGACGAAGCCCGACCCGCCGTACAGGCTGACGCGGCTCTGCCCGGGCCGGGGATCGAGCGCGACGAGGAGCACGACGCCGTCGTCGAAGCCGGCGCGCCCGACCTGCCACTGGTCCATGAGCGATCGGGCGTTGCGCAGGTTGTCGTCCTCGCTGATGCCCGGGTTGTGCTCGGTGTAGACGACCATCTCGGCGCCGACGGAATTCTCCATGGCGTCGATCCGATCTTCGATCCGGGCGATCGCATCGGCGGAGAGCATGCCGGCCGTGTCGTACACGGACCGATCGGTCTCCGGCTGGGGGTACGGCGGCCCGGCGGCGACCGCCAGGGCGGCCGTGAGGAGCAGCAGCACGAGGGCGCTCGGGAGCGCGGCAGCAGGACGGCGCATCTTCGGGGAGAATACCCGCTGGCATGGCGCATGCGAGCCCATGCCCGCACGGGCGGAACCGTGCCCACGCCGCGAGGCATCGCCTCGCTTCCGCCCTCGCCGGCCCCGTTGCGGCGCCGGCGCCGATCCCCGTTGGAGACACAGATGAAGATTCGAACCGAGGCGATCATCGCCTCCGGTCTCGCTGCCGCGGTCACGCTCGTGGCTGCCGCCGGCGTGGCCGCCTTTTCGCTGCTCGACTCGCCGTCCCATGTGCCGATGGACGCCGGGTCCCCCCACGCCCTCGGCGTGAAGCGATCCGTCAGCAGCGCGCCGAGCGTGCGCGGCGAGGTGCTTTCCGGCACCCCGGACGTCACCCCCGCGCCGCAGGCCGACAACGTGGCCGGCACCCAGCCCGCCCCCACGATTGCTCCGGCCCCGACGACCGCGCCCGTTGCCGCACCGGCCACCGAGACGGTCGCCGGCATCGGCTCGAACTACCCCGGCACGGCCGGCTGGATGGGCCAGGCGACGGTGGCGCTGCCCGGCGCGCTCGGCGGCCGGTACACCGGCGAGGTGAACGGCCACGTCACCATCTGCGCCGACCGATGCGCCCGGCTGCCGGTCGTCGACTGGTGCCAGTGCTACTGGGGCACGGCCGACCAGCGCGTCGTCGACCTCTCGCACTCGGCCTGGGCGCTGGTCAGCGACCAGCCGCTGAGCTCCGGGCTGATCGAGGTGCGCGTCATCGTCGAGCGCTAGCCCGCGCCCGCCTCGGCAAACCTGAGGCGCGTCCCGGCCGTCGCGTCCGGCGCGGACCACGGTCCGCCTCCGCGTCAGGAGCAGGTGACCCGGATCTCGTTCGGCTCGGCGTCGAGATCAGGCAGCGTCGTGCTGGCCTCGACCGATTCGCCGCCGGCAATCTGCTCGGTGATCGTGGCCTTCGCCCGCAGCTGCTGCCCACCGGCGCCGAGCGCCACGACCTGGCACTTCGCGCGACCGGGGTTGGTGCCCTCGTTGGTGACCGCGAACGTCACCTCGTAGCCCATCGGCCGCCGGTCCGTGACGGCCTCGACCGATGCGGCGTACGGCCCCACGCCGCGCAGCGACAGGCTGGCCCATACGGCGAGCGCGGCGACGGCGAGGATGATCGCGACCGCGACCGTGCCGTGGTACTGCGACGCGGACGGCGCGACCATACCGGCGCGGTTGCAGGCCTCGCACATCGACTCGTCGGGGCCGATCTCGCGGCCGCACTTGATGCAGTGGCGGACCTCGGTCGGGGTGGGGGACTCGGTCATCGGCAGGTCATCATGCACGAATCGCATGAAACGAGACGGGCCTGGCCCGATCCGGTGGATCGGCGGCCCGTCTCGATCGGCGCGAGGCGCATTGGCTCCGGTCTAGAAGCCGTTGTCCTCCAGCCACTGCGCGGCGGCGTCCTCGTAGGACTCGCCGTTGATGACGACCTGGTTCCCGAGGTTCGTCAGCTCCTCGGTGGTGAGGAGCTCGGAGATCGGGTTGAGGGTCGACTCGATGAGGTCGCCGGCGGCGTCCATCAGCTCCTGGCGCACGACCGGCACGATGTTCTGTGCCGGCGCCAGGCCCTTGTCGTCCTCGAGGAGGACGAGGCCGAAGGCCGCGATCTCGGGCTGCGTGGTGCAGACCTGGGCGACGTCGATATTGTTCGCGTTCAGCGCCTCGGCGATCGCCGAGTTGCAGGCGCCGAGCGTCTCGACGTCGAGCGAGTCGAAGTCGATGCCGTACACCCGCTCGAGGCCCGGACCGCAGTTCGGGTTCTCCGCGCACTCCTGGGCGACGCCCCAGCGGAGCTGATCGGCGACCTCGGCGAGGTCGGACATCGTGGCGAGGCCGAGCTCGTCGGCCGTCTCCTGCCGCACGGCGAAGCCGTCGGCGTCGGTGCCCGGCGTCGGCTCGAGCGCGACGAGGCCGTCCGCCTCCAGCTCGGTGCGCAGCGCCTCGAGCGACTCCTCCACGTCGGAGGTCGGCTCGCCGCCGTACGTCACGGCGAGGTAGCCGCCGATGTACTCGGGCATGATGTCGATCTGCCCGTCCACAAGCGCGGGATGCGTCACATCACGTGCGCCGAGCTCGAGCTCGCGCTCGACCGTGAATCCAGCCTTCTCGAGCGCCTGGGCGTAGATCTCGGCGACGACCGCCGACTCCCAGAAGCCCGCCGATCCGATCGTGATCTCGGGCAGGTCAGCCGCCTGGCTGCCGGCCGCCTGGCTGCCCGCCGGCGTGCTGGCGTCCGCGCTCGAGCCGTTGCCCTCACCCGACGAACACGCGCTGAGCAGCAGCGCGAGCATCGCCGCCCCGAGGACGAACGTGCGGTATGTCCGCATGGGTCTCCTCCTGTGCAGTCCACCCCGAGCCGCCGAGGGGTGGCACGTGGGGGAAGGTGGCAGTCTAGCAGCGGAAGCGGTCAGGTCCTGTCAACTACCCCAGGAGCCGCTCTCGCCGCCGCCGCGACCGACCTGGGCCGGCTGGGTGGGGACGTGTGGCCGTCCGCGGAGGCCGGGCGAAGTCGCGGCGCGCTGGATCCAGGCGAACAGCAGCTCGGTGCCGATCGACAGGAGCGCCACGACGAGGGCCGTGCCGAAGATCCGGACCTGGTCGCCGACGTTGAAGCCGATGAGGATCTGCTGGCCGAGCGTCCCGCCACCGACGGCGGCGGCGAGCGTGGCGGTCGCGACGATCTGGACCGCCGACGTGCGCACGCCGGCGAGGATGACCGGCAGGGCGACCGGCACCTCGACCCGCCACAGGACCTGCCACTCGCTCATGCCCACGCCGCGGGCCGCCTCGACGAGCTCGGGGTCGACCTCGCGCAGGCCGGCGTGGGCGTTGACGAGGATCGGCGGCACGCCGAGTGCGGCGAGGGCGATGATCGCCGGCAGCGGGCCGATCGCCAGGCCGAGCGGCAGGAGCGCGAGGAAGGCGATGCCCATCAGCCCGAGCGACGGGACCGCGCGGCCGATGTTCGCGACGCTGACCGCCGCGAGCGCGCCGCGCCCGGTATGGCCGATGAACAGCCCGAGCGGCAGCCCGATGGCCAGGCTGGCCGCCAGCGAGATCGCCGAGACCCAGAGGTGCTCGACGAGGCGCGCCGGGATCCCGTTCTGGCCGCTCCACGTGCCCGGATCGGCGAACCAGGCCGCGACCTCGCCGAGGAACTCGATCACGTCGACGCCCTCCGTCGCGCCCACGGGGTGAGCGCGCGCTGCAGGCCGAGGAGCAGGAGGTCGGCGGCGACGGCGAGGACGACGCACAGCACGAGCCCGGTGAGCGCCGGCGTGGCGCCGAACGAGCCGCGCTGGACCCCGAGATTGATGATCAGGTAGCCGAGCCCGCCGAGGCCGGTGAGCGCCGTGACGGTGACGAGGGCCACGGTCGAGACGGTGGCGATCCGCAGCCCCGCGATGACGACCGGCAGGGCCAGCGGCAGCTCGACGCGGACGAGGCGCTGGAGCGAGGTGTAGCCCATGCCGGCGGCGGCCTCGAGGACGTCGGCCGGCACGCCCCGCAGCCCCTCGACCATGTTCCTGGTGAGGATGAGGAGCGTGTAGCTGACGAGCGCGATCTCGGCGGTGAGGACGGTGCCGACGCCGGTGATCGGCGTGAGGAGCGCGAACAGGGCGAGCGACGGGATCGCGTACATCGTGCCGGTCACGCCGAGGATCGGCTCGTACAGGCCGGGACGCGCGCGGACGAGGACCGTGAGCGCGAACGAGATCGCGAAGCCGATGACGACCGCCAGCACGGTCAGGTAGACGTGCTCGACGGTGAGCGCACCGATGCGGTCGAGGTTGTTCACGATCCAGGCGGGATCGATCCTCATGCCGGCGCCGCCGCCTCGCCGATCTCGTGGAGCGTGCCGTCCGCGCCGCGCACCGGCGCGCGCAGCCGAGCGCCGATGGCGTCGACGCTGACGAGGCCGATGACCCGATCCCGCTCGTCGACGACGACGCCGAGCTGAACGCTCGAGCCGAGGAGCGCCGACAGCGCGTCGCGCAGCGTCGTCTCCGGCTGGACCGTCGGCGCGCCGGGGGTCGCCGTGTCCGGGTCGATCGGCCCGGAGCCCTCGAGGTCGCCGTGGTCGATCCAGCCCAGCGGCCGGCGGTGGTCGTCGACGAGCAGGGCGTAATCGACGTTCGCCGCCTCGCCGAGCCGCCGGCGGACGGCGGCACGCTCCTCGCCGGCGCGGACGACGACCGGCTCGAGCAGCTCGAGGTCGCGGACGCGCTCCAGGGACAGGCGCTTCAGGCCGCGATCGGCGCCGACGAAGCGCTCGACGAACTCGGACGCCGGGTTGGCGAGGATGGCGGCGGGCGTGTCGTACTGGGCCAGGATGCCGCCGCGCTGGAGGATCGCGATGCGGTCGCCCATCTTGATCGCCTCGTCCACGTCGTGGGTGACGAAGATGATCGTCTTGCGCACCCGCTCCTGGAGGCGGAGGAACTCGTTCTGGAGACGGTCGCGCCGGATCGGGTCGACGGCGCCGAACGGCTCGTCCATGAGCATGACCGGCGGATCGGCGGCCAGGGCGCGGGCCACGCCGACGCGCTGGCGCTCCCCGCCGGACAGCTCGGCCGGATAGCGGTCGCGGTACGTGACGGGCTCGAGCCCGACGAGCTGGAGCAGCTCCTCGACCCGCCCGCGGATCCGCGCCTCCGGCCAGCGGAGGAGCTTCGGCACGACGCCGACGTTCTCGCCGATGGTGAGGTGCGGGAACAGGCCGATCTGCTGGATGACGTAGCCGATGCCGCGCCGCAGCTCGACGGCGGGGATGTCCGTCACGCTGCGCCCGTCGATCGTGATCCGGCCGCTCGTCGGCTCGATGAGCCGGTTGACCATCTTCATCGTCGTCGTCTTGCCGCAGCCCGACGGCCCGACGAGCACGCAGATCTCACCGGCCGGGACGGTGAAGGTCAGGTCGTCGACGGCCGGCGCATCGGCGCCCGGATAGCGCTTCGTGACGTGCTCGAAGGCGACGACGGCGCCCGAGGCGTCCTGCATCGGCCAATCATACGGACGCCGGGTCAGGGATCGACGATGCGCCAGATCCGCGGGCCGCCGTCGTACACGAGCTCGAAGCGCTCCGAGGCGTCGAAGTCGACCGGCGCCGGACACTCGCCGGGTCGCCCCTCGAGCACGTACGTCGCGCCGTAGCGCCGGGCGAGGTCGGCCGACAGGTCCGGGCTGCCGCCGCAGTAGATCGTCGTCACGTTGCTCACCCGCTCGTCCGGGCGGTAGCCGAGGTTGGCGATGTACGGCGTGAACGTCGTGAGCCGCTTGCGCCCGGCGACGTCGGTCGGGGACTGGAGCCAGCCGTCGGTCACGAACACCGCGTCGGGCGGCGTGTTGTCGGCGATCCACTCGGCCGCGGCGAGCTGCCGGTCGTCGAGGACCTGGTAGTCCGAGGTCGCGGTCCAGGCCGCCACGAGGAGCGGCGACGGCAGGCTGACCAGCATGACGAGGGCGACGACCGGCGGCGGCCAGCGCCGGATCAGCCAGGCGGCGGCGATGGCGACGCCGATCCACATCGCCTGGAACACCTTGTTCATGTCGAACTCGATATGACTGGCGACGACGACGTTGGGGACCGCGAACAGGCCGATGATCCACGCCGCGACGAAGCCGCGTGCCGGCATGCGCGGGACGACGAGCGCCGCGAGGGCGAGGAGCATCGGCACCCCGAGGTTCGTGGCAAAGAAGAAGACGAGCGCCAGCGGCCCGTCCTCGGGGCGCGCCGAGGGCCAGCCGGCCACGATCCGCAGCGCACCCGAGCCGCCGGCCACGAGCGCCGGCGCGATGGCGAACGGGACCGCCAGCACGTACGGCGCGAGGAAGGCGATCGCGTTGCGCGGCGACGCCCGGTCGGTGAGCCGGCCGCCGGTGGCGACCCAGGCGAGGGCGAGGAGCGGGACGAGCGGGAAGAAGAAGAACTGGAACGGCGCGAGCAGCGCGCCGAGCGTGCCCGACGCGGCGATCAGGGCCGGCCGGTCGCGATCGCCGGCGGCGCGGCGCCGAGCCGTGGGCAGGCCGGCGACGAGGAGGAGGACCGCACCGACGAGGATCGGCAGGCCGGCGGTCGTCGCCCGATGCGCCAGCAGGCCGGTCGACAGGACGGAGGGAATCGAGAAATACGGCCAGCCGGTCAGCCACTGGTTGTCGTAGCTGTTCGCCTTCACGAGCGCGACGAGGTCGCCCGCGTTGGCCGGCGCGTTTGCCGCGGCCGGGTCGACGGTCAGGTCCCCGACGAGCCGGATCCAGCCGAGGCCGCCGGCGAGGACGGCGAGGACCGCGGCGATCGCCGCTGCGCGTCGGGCGTGGGCGTCCCGCACCAATCGCCGGGCGAGTGAGAAGACGAGGAGGACGAGTGCGCCGCTCAGGACGGTCGACTGGACGACCATGGCCGGGATGGCGAACAGCCCGGCCGCCTCGGCCAGGATCGCCGCCCCGAAATCGGCGAACCAGTGGTAGACGAGCGGCTCGCCGGCGTAGTACGGCACCTCGGGCGGGAAGTTGCCGCCGGCGTTGAGCGACTGCGCGATCGAGAGGTGGACGCCCAGGTCGCTCCAGTTCGAGCCGCCCGACGTCACCCCGCTCGGCGTCACGCGCCACAGCGCGCTGCCGAGCGTGCCACCCACGATCGCCATGGCCACCGCCGCCACCGCCAGGGCCGGCCACGTTCCGCGCGACAGGCGCAGCCGCCCGCCACTCCGCGTGGCGAGGACGGCCGCGCTCCCCACGCCCAGGAGGGCCGCGACGACGAACACCGCGGGCCGGTCGTAGCCGATGAGCCGGGAGAGCCAGTAGACGAGGTGCGTCGAGAGCACCACGGAGATCACGACCGCCAGGCCGATGCGTCCCGCGGTGTCGATCCGCGGCCGGAGCAGGGCGAGCACCGCCCAGCCGGGGACGACGAGGAGGATCGGCCAGGCGACGAGGACGGCGACCGGTGGCACGAGCCAGGCGACGGCCAGTCCGGTGGCGGCCACGCCGGTGGCGAGCGTGGCACGCAGGCTCGGGGAGCTCACGGCTGCGGATGATACGCGTCGACCCTAGACTTGCCGGCCATGCCGGCCCGCACCCCGACGCTCGTCGCGATGTCGATCGGGATCCTGCTCGTCATCGGGCTCGGGATCCTCGTCTCGATCGGCGCGGCCGATGCGATCGACCACGCCATCATCCGCCAGGTCCGCGGGCCAGACTCCGCGCTGCTCGGCTTCCTGCGGCCGGTCACCGAGCTTGGCTCGACCGGCGCGGTGACCATCGTCGCGGCGATCGTGCTGGTGGTCGGCATCGCCATCGGCCGCTGGAGGTACGGCGCGCTCGGCGCGGCGATCATCGGCCTCGCCTCGATCGGCGTCGAGCTCGTGAAGCTCCTCGTCGCGCGCACCCGCCCCGAGATCCTCGAGCCGCTCATCGACGAGCACGGCTTCGCGTTCCCGTCGGGCCACGCCACGCTGTCGATGACCGCGTACGGCGTGCTCGCGGTGCTCGTCGGGCGATCGCGACTGCCGGTGGCGGCCAAGGTGGCGATGGAGGTCGGCGCGGCGGTCGTCATCGGCCTCGTCGGCCTGTCACGCGTCTGGCTCGGGGTCCACCACCCGAGCGACGTGCTGGCGGGCTGGATCGCCGGTGCGGTGATCGTCCTCGCCTACGCCGAGCTCACCCGCGGGGCGTCGACGGGGCCAGCTGCGGCAGCGGCTGACGGGGATCGAGGAGTGCCACGATCCGATCCACCTGCTGCTGGCTGAGGACCGCCTCGGCGGTGACGATTGCCGCCATGCGATCCGGGTCGCGCTCGGCCACGATGCCGACCGGCTCGTCGCGGCCGACCTCGATCGACATCGCCGCGGGCAGGACGAGGAGCGGCCTGACGCCATCCTGCAGGGCGGCGCGCTCGAGGTAGAGGCCGAGCCGCCTGGCGGCCAGGCGGGCGCGGGTGATCGGCTCCGGATCCCACGGCACCCACGACTCGGTGCTCCTGTTCCAGCGGTACCAGTGGCGGTTGCGGTGCGTGAATCGGCCGGAGGCATCGGCGTTCGACAGGGCCCAGGTGCCGCCGGGTCCCACGACGACGGCGTCGATCGGCTCCATCCCGGCCGGCGCCGGGCGCCGGAACCAGTGCCAGTCGTCGTCGAGGCGGCGGGCGAGGCCGTCCGCCAGCGGGTCGCGCGAGGCGAGCCCGAGGATGCCCATACGCCGGTTCGGTGCAGTTGGATGACGGATCATGGCAGCCTGGATCGCGAGGTCGTGTGGGCGTCGGATGGGCGATCCTGAGTGTACCCGGTGACGGTCGGCACCGGAAGGGCGGCCGGCCGCCAGGCCGTATCATCCCCGCCATGACCACGACGCAGGCCTCGCTCGAGGAGGCGGTTCGCACGCTGCTCGTCGAGATCGGGGAGGACCCAACCCGCGAGGGGCTGGTGCGCACGCCGGATCGCGTGCGGCGCATGTACGACGAGCTGACGGCGGGCTACCACGTCGACCCAGACGCGCTCATCAACGGCGCCTGTTTCAACGTCGACTACGACGAGATGGTCGTCGTCCGCAGCATCGAGTTCTTCAGCCTGTGCGAGCACCACCTGCTGCCGTTCACCGGGCATGCGCACGTGGGGTACCTGCCGCGCGGCCGCGTCATCGGGCTCTCGAAGATCCCGCGCATCGTGGACATGTTCGCGCATCGGCTCCAGGTCCAGGAGCGGCTGACCGTGCAGATCGCCGACTTCCTCATGGAGCAGCTCGAGCCGAAGGGCGTGGCGTGCGTCATCGAGGCAACGCATCTGTGCACGATGATGCGTGGCGTGAAGAAGCAGGAGGCGACGATGGTCACCTCGAGCATGACCGGAACGTTCCGCCGCGACGCTAGGACCCGGGCGGAGTTCATGGGCCTCATCGGCAAGGGTGGCGGTTGATTCGGGCCCTCGCCGTCATCCACCTCCTGGCGGTCGCCCTCCTCGCGGTCGGACCCCTGCCGCTCGACCCGGAGGCCATCGCCGCCGCGCGCGACGCGGCGCGTCTCGACCACAACCCCGAGCCGTTCGCGACGCTCCAGCGCCAGCTCGCCAGCGGGCCCGACCGCGACGCGATGATCCAGCTCATCGGCAACCTCCTCCTTCTCGCCCCGCTCGGCGTCTACGGGCCGGCGCTGTGGCGTCCGCTCCGCTCGTTCGCGGCAATCGCCGTGGTGGCCGCCGGGCTCTCGACCGCGATCGAGCTCGGCCAGCTCGGCCTGTCCGAGCTGTACGGCTTCCCGATCCGCATCGCCGATGTCGACGACGTCATCCTCAACACCGCCGGCGCCCTCATCGGCTACGCCGCCTGGCGGGTCGCCACCTCGGGCGGCACCGCCGACTCCGGGCGCATCGCGAAGGCCTCCCGCTGAGGCCGGCGGCTAGAATCGGCGGCGCATGAGCAGCGACACGCCGATCCGGGTCCTCATCGCCAAGCCCGGCCTCGACGGCCACGATCGGGGCGCCAAGGTCCTCGCGCGCGGGCTGCGCGACGAGGGCTTCGAGGTGATCTACACCGGGCTGCGCCAGACGCCGGAGATGATCGCCGATGCCGCCGAGCAGGAGGACGTCGACGTGGTCGGCCTCTCCATCCTGTCCGGCGCGCACATGGCCCTCCTCCCGAAGACGGTCCGTCTGCTGCGGGAGCGCGGCATGGACGACGTGCTCGTGGCCGCCGGCGGGATCATCCCCGATGCCGACGTCGCGAAGCTCAAGGAGGCGGGCGTGGCCGAGATCTTCGGTCCCGGCACGTCGATCGGGGAGATCGCGCGGTACTTCCGGGACAACGTCCGCCGTCCATGACCCCTCGGTCGCCCGCGTTCGCCGTCTTCGCCGTCTTCGATATTTCGGGGGAATGTGGCCCGAACCGCCGTCTCGGGCGACGCCTCTTCGATTTATCGGTATGGGATGCGCCTGAGACGGCCTCCACGCCGGTCTCGGGCTATGCACGCACCGATAAATCGCACAGGCGACGCCTGAATCAGCCCCCAGGCGACGAACCGCCGATAAATCGCCGGCGGCAGAGAGACCAGCGGCGGCAGAGAGACCAGCGGCGGCAGAGAGACCTGCGGCGGCGGAGAGACCAGCGCCGGCGGCAGCGAGAACAGCGGTGGCAGAGAGACCAGCGGCGGAGGGTTGCCCGGGAGGCGTCGTGGACGCGGTCCAGCTGACGGAGCGTCGTCCGCTGGCGCGCCTCCTGACACGAATCGAGAACGGCGACCCCACCCTGCGCCCGCTCCTGGGCGAGCTCTTCGCCGCGGGCCACGGCGCGCACGTCGTCGGCATCACCGGGCCGCCGGGAAGCGGCAAGTCGACGCTCGTCAACGCGCTCATCGGGGAGTGGCGGCGGCGCGGCCGTCGCGTCGGCGTGCTGGCCGTCGACCCGTCGTCGCCGTACACCCGCGGCGCGATCCTCGGCGACCGGATCCGGATGATGGAGCACGCCGCCGACCGCGACGTGTTCGTGCGCTCGATGGCCTCGCGCGGGGAGCTCGGCGGGCTGGCGGCCACGACCTGGATCGCCGCCGCGGCCCTGGATGCCGCCGGCTACGACCCGGTGCTCATCGAGACGGTCGGCGCCGGCCAGTCCGAGGTCGAGGTGGCGCGCGTGGCCGAGACGACGGTCGTGGTCGAGGTGCCCGAGATGGGAGACGAGGTGCAGGCCATCAAGGCCGGGCTGCTCGAGGTGGCCGACGTCGTGGCGGTGAACAAGGGCGACCGCCCGGGCGCCGATCGCGCGGCCCGTCAGCTGCGCGCCATGCTCTCCACCGCCGGTGGCCGGATCGAGCGCCAGCCCCCACCGGTGCTCGTCACGAGCGCCACGACGGGAGACGGTGTCGCCGCGCTGGCCGATGCCGTGGAGGCGCATCGCGCCATCGCCCGCGAGCCGCTCGCGGCGCAGGAGCGCGCCGCCCACCAGGTTCGCCGGGCACTGGCCGACCTGGCGTCGCGTCGCGCCGCCGGTGACGCCGCCTGGGACGAGACCGTCCGGGCGGTGGCCGAGCGGACGCTCGACCCGATGACCGCCGCCGAGCGTCTCCTCCGACCGTGACGCGGCTCGGCGGCTGGTAGGCTTGGGCGCCATGAGTATCGACCGGGTCTTCGTCATCGGCGCCGGCCTGATGGGTCATGGCATCGCCCAGGTCAGCGCGGCCGCGGGCAAGCGGGTGACGCTGAGCGACCGCACGGCCGAGCTGGCCGAGCAGGGCCGCGATCGCATCGGTGCCAACCTGAAGCGCCAGGTCGACAAGGGCACGCTCGAGCGGGAGACCGCCGACGCGATCCTGGAGCGCATCGGCACCGCGGAGGGGACCGATGGGGCCGCCGGGCACGACATCGTCATCGAGGCGGTCTTCGAGGACGAGGCGGTGAAGCGCGAGACGTGGCAGGCGCTGACGAAGAGCGCCGATCCGGACGCGATCTTCGCCAGCAACACCAGCTCGATCAGCATCACCGGCCTCGCGACGGCGACCGACCGCCCGGCGAAGTTCATCGGCCTCCATTTCTTCTCGCCGGTCCCGGTCATGGGCCTGATCGAGATCATCCGCGGCCTCGAGACCTCGGACGAGACGTACGCCGCCTGCAGGGCGTTCGCGGAGGAGCTCGGCAAGGCGGTCATCGAGTCGAGGGACATGCCGGGCTTCCTCGTCAATCGCATGCTCGGCCCGTTCATCAACGAGGCGGTGTTCGCCCTCATGGAGAGCACGGGCACGGCCGCCGATATCGACACCGGCGCGAAGCTCGGCCTGAACCACCCGATGGGCCCGCTCGAGCTCAGCGACTTCATCGGCAACGACGTGATGCTCGGCGTCATGGACGTCCTGTACCGCGGCTTCGGCGACCCGAAGTTCCGCGCCGCCCCGCTCCTGCGCCAGATGGTCACCGCCGGGCACCTCGGCCGGAAGACGGGGCGCGGGTTCTACCGTTACGACGAGACCGGGAAGAAGATCGGCCCGGCATGACGGTCGAGGCGACGGCCACGGCGACGCACGACGCGCTCGGGCTGAGCGAGGAGGAGCGGAGCGTCCGCGACCTCGTGCGCGACTGGGCGACCAAGGAGGTCGCGCCGGGCGCCGCGCAGCGCGACGAGGAGGAGCGCTACGACATCGGCCTGTTCCACCGCGCCGGTGAGCTCGGCCTGACCGGGCTGCCGTACCCGGAGGAGCTCGGCGGCGCCGGGATGGGCACGTTCGCCTGGGCGCTCGCGGCCGAGGAGATCGGTGCGGCCGACATGGCGCTCGCCGTCAGCCTGTCGGTCCACATCCTCAGCCAGCTCTGCATCCACGCCAACGGCAGCGATGAGCAGAAGGCGCGCTTCCTGCCGCCGATGACGGCCGGTCGCGAGCTCGGCGCGTTCGCGCTCACCGAGCCGCAGGCCGGGTCCGATGCCGCCTCGCTGTCCCTCGCCGCGGTGCGCGACGGCGACGACTACCGCCTGACCGGCACGAAGATCTGGATCACGAACGCCGGCGAGGCGGCGCGCTACGTCGTGTTCGGCACGGTTGACCGATCGAAGGGCCGGGCCGGGATCACGGCCTTCGTGGTCGAGGCCGATACGCCCGGGTTCCGCATCGGCTCGAAGGAGCGGAAGATGGGGATCCGGGGCACGACCGGGGCGGAGCTCGTGTTCGAGGACGCCCGGGTGCCGGCCGCGAACCGGCTCGGCGAGGAGGGCGATGGCCTGCGGGTGGCGCTCTCGGCGCTCGGCGCGGGACGGATCAGCATCGCGGCCTGCTGCGTCGGGCTGGGACGGAGCGCCCTCGAGCTCGCCGCGCGCTACGCGCTCCAGCGCCGCCAGTTCGGCCGGGCGATCGCCGACCAGGAGATGATCCAGGCCATGCTGGCCGAGATGGCGGTCCAGGTCGACGCGGCGCGGCTGCTCACCTGGCGCGCCGCCCGCATGCGCGACGCGGGCCAGCCGATCAACTCGGCGTCGAGCATGGCGAAGTGGTACGCCTCCGACGCCGCCATGCGGGTCACGACCGACGCGGTCCAGATCTACGGCGGCGCGGGCTACTCACGCGACAACCCGGTCGAGCGCCTCATGCGCGACGCGAAGGGCGCGCAGATCTACGAGGGGACGAACCAGATCCATCGGCTCATCGTCGCGCAGCAGGTGCTGGACGCGATGCGCCGCGAAGGCTGAGAGCTTGAGGCTGAGCGCGACGGCGCGAGAGGAGACAGGACCGATGACCACGGGCCCAACCGAGGCCACCCCTGCCAGGCCGATGAACGCGAAGGGCGAGCCGCTCGTCGTGCCGCCGGAGCGCGACGCGAAGAACCTCGTCGACCTCGTCCATCGGGCGGTCGAGCGCTTCCCCGAGCGCGAGGCGATCCGCTGGAAGGCGCCGAAGAAGCTGCGCGCCGATGCGGGAGCCGATGACGCCGGCTGGGTCAGCCGCTCGTACCGCGAGATGTGGGAGTGGGTCACCGAGCTGTCGCTCGGGCTGGCCGACCTCGGGCTCGGCCCGGGTGGCGCCGCCTGCGTCATCGCCCGCACCCGCCCCGAGTGGATCGTCGCGGACCTGGCGGCGCTCGCCACCGGCGCGATCACCGCGCCGATCTATCCGCAGTCCGAGCCGAACCAGGCGGCCTTCATCCTCAACAACGTCAAGGCCAGCGTGGTCTTCGTCGAGAACGCCCAGCAGGCCGCGAAGATCGAGTCGATCCGCGCCGACGTGCCGACGCTCGAGCACGTCATCACCATGGATCCGTCCGGGAAGTTCCCCGAGGGCACGCTGACCTTCGAGGACGTCATCGCTCGCGCCGGGACCGATCCGACCCAACGGCGCCTGTGGCGCGAGGGCTGGCAGGCGCTGACGCCCGACCAGGTGGCGACCGTCATCCACACCTCGGGCACGACGGCCAACCCGAAGGGCGCGATGCTCACCCACGGGAACATCCTGTTCAACTTCCAGGCGGCGACTCAGGTCATCGACCTGTACGAGACCGACCTGTTCCTGTCGTGGCTGCCGCTGTCCCATATCTTCGAGCGCCTCGTCGGCGAGTTCCTGCCGCTCGGCCTGGGAGCGACGGTGGCGTACGCCGAGCCGCTCATCGAGCGCCTCGCCCAGAACATGGCCGAGGTGCGGCCGACGGTCATGGCCGCCGTGCCCCGCTTCTACGAGCGTGTCTACGGCCGCGTGCTGTCCACCGTCGAGGCCGGGCCGCCGGCACGGCAGCGGATCTTCCACTGGGGCATGGGCCTCGGCCGCAGGAAATACGAGAACCACGTCGCCCGCCGCGGCAACTCGCCGTGGCTTGCCGCCCAGCTCAAGGTCGCCGACATCCTCGTCTTCAAGCGCATCCGCGCCCGCACCGGCGGGCGGATCCGCTACCTCGTGTCGGGCTCGGCGCCGCTCGACAAGACGGTCGGCGAATTCTTCTACGGCATGGGCCTCCTCATCCTCGAGGGCTACGGCCTGACCGAGACGAGCCCGTTCGTATCGGTCAACCGGCCGGACGACATCCTGTTCGGGACGGTCGGCACGCCGGCGCCGGCGACCGAGGTGAAGATCGACGAGCTCACCGGCGAGATCCTCGTGCGCGGGCCGCAGATCATGAAGGGCTACCTGAACGACCCCGCCGAGTCGGCGAAGGCGATCGATCGTGACGCGTGGTTCCACACCGGCGACGTCGGCGAGCTCGACGAGGTCGGCCGCATCCGGATCACCGATCGGCTGAAGAACATCATCGTCCTCGCCAACGGCAAGAACGTCTCGCCGGCGCCGATGGAGGCCGCGCTCTCGACCTCGAAGTACATCGCCCAGGCCGTGATCCTCGGGGACAACCAGCCGTACACCGGCGGGCTCATCGCTCCCGATCTCGACGAGATCGCGACGTGGGCCGCGGGGAACGGGCTGGCCGAGGTGCCACCCGAGCAGCTCATCGAACGGCGCGAGGTGCAGAAGCTCATCGACGCCGAGGTGAAGCGCCTGCTCGAGCCGTTCGCGATCTTCGAGCGACCGCGACGCATCGCGCTCCTGCCGCGGCCGCTGACCGAGGAGAACGGGGAGCTGACGCCGACCCTGAAGACGAAGATGCGCGTCGTCCAGCAGAACTGGAAGGACAAGATCGACTACCTCTTCGACGAGAAGGGCGGGTCGTCCTCCGAGGGCTGACGGTCGAGCGGCGCTCGTGAGGCAGCCGGGCGCATCGGCGGTACCATGCTGTCATGCGTGACGTCTACATCCTCTCCGCCGCCAGGACGCCGATCGGCAGGTTCGGCGGCGGGCTCTCGACGACGCCGGCCACGACGCTCGGCGGGATCGCGATCCGTGCCGCGGTCGAGCGCTCCGGCGTGGCGGCCGAGCGGGTCGACGAGGTCATCATGGGCCAGGTCATCCAGGCCGGCGCGGGCCAGGCGCCGGCGCGCCAGGCGGCGCTCTCGGCGGGCCTGCCCGACGGCGTCGGGGCGACCACCATCAACAAGGTCTGCGGCTCCGGGCTCAAGGCGGTGATGATGGGCGCATCGGCCATCCGTGCCGGCGACGCCGAGCTCATCGTCGCGGGCGGCATGGAGAACATGAACCTCGGCCCGTACCTCCTGCCGCAGGCCCGGACCGGGTACCGGCTCGGCAACGCCGAGATCGTCGACGCGACCGTCCACGACGGCCTGTGGTGCGCGATCTGCGACGTCCACATGGGCCTCCACGCCGAGCGGGTCGCCGCCAAGCACGACGTCACGCGCGAGGCGCAGGACGAGTTCGCGCTCCGCTCGCACCAGCGCGCGCTCGCCGCGCAGACCGAGGGGCGCTTCGACGAGGAGATCGTCCCGGTCACCGTGCCGGGCAGGAAGGGCGACACCACGGTCACGGCCGACGAGGGACCACGGGCCGATACGAGCGCCGAGGCGCTCGCTCGCCTCAAGCCGGCGTTCCAGCCCGACGGAGGGACGGTCACCGCCGGCAACGCGCCGGGCATCACCGATGGCGCGGCCGCGCTCGTCATCGGCTCCGAGGAGGCCGCGAACGGTGCGCAGCCGATGGCCCGCATCACCGGCTACGCCCAGGCCGATGTCGCGCCCGAGTGGCTGTTCGAGGCGCCGATCCACGGCGTGCGGCGGCTGATCGAGCGCGTGGGTGGGTCGATCGACGACTTCGACCTGATCGAGATCAACGAGGCCTTCGCCGCGCAGGTCCTGGCCGATGGCAACGAGCTCGGCTTCGACTGGGACCGCGTGAACGTCAACGGCGGCGCGATCGCGCTCGGCCATCCGATCGGCGCCTCCGGCGCCCGCGTCCTCACCACGCTCCTGTACGAGCTCCGGCGACGTGGCGGCGGTCGCGGGCTGGCGACCCTGTGCCTCGGCGGCGGCGGAGCGGTCGCCATGGCAATCGAGACCGTCTGACCGTCTTGACCTCCAGCGTCCCCGGGCAGGAGTTCGACGAGCCGCGGCTCGCCGCGATCTACGACGCGCTCGACGCCGACCGGTCGGATCTCCTCGCCTACCTGGCGATCGCCGAGGAGCTCGGCGCGCGATCGGTGCTCGACCTCGGGTCCGGGACCGGCGTGTTCGCGCTCATGCTCGCCGAGCGGGGGATCGAGGCCATCGGCGTCGAGCCGGCGAAGGCGATGCTCGACGTGGCGCGTGCGAAGCCGGGCGCCGATCGCGTGCGCTGGATCCACGGCGACGCATCGGCGATTCCGCCCGACGGCGCGGTCGACCTCGTGACGATGACCGCCAACGTCGCCCAGGTCTTCCTGACCAATGACGACTGGCTGGCGACGTTGCGGGCCGTTCACGCCGCGCTTCGGCCCGGCGGCAACCTCGTCTTCGAGACGCGCGACCCCGAACGGCGGGCCTGGGAGGAGTGGACCGAGGAGCGCACCCGCTCGACGACCGACGTCCCCGGCGTCGGGCCGGTCACCGACTGGGTCCAGGTCACCGACGTGTCCGGCGACCTTGTGACGTTCGCGTCGCCGAACGTCTTCCCGGACGGCACGGTCATCACCGCGCGCTCGACGCTCCGGTTCCGCTCGCGCGCCGAGGTGGAGGCGTCGCTTGGGGCGGCTCACTTCACCGTCCTCGAGGTGCGCGACGCGCCCGACCGGCCCGGCCGGGAGCTCGTGTTCCTGGCGGCCCGCGATTAGCGGCCCGCCTCGGCCAGCACCTCGTCGAGCGTCGCGACGATGATGCCGGCCTCGTCGGCCGTGATGCACAGCGGCGGGCGGATCTTCAGGACGTTCTTCAGCCGCCCGGTCGTACCGATGAGCACGCCGCGCTCGGCCATCTCGTCCTTCACCCGCGCCGCGAGGTCAGGATCGGGCTGACGCGTGGCCGGGTCGCGGACGAGCTCGAGGCCGGTCATCAGCCCGCGGCCGCGGACGTCGCCGATCGCCGGGTGGGTCGCCGCCAGGGCGGACAGCCGGGACCGCAGCTCGTCCCCGACGGCGGCCGCGCGCGGGATGAGGCCGTCGTCCTCGAGGACGTCCAGCACGGCGAGCGCCGCGGCGCAGGCCACCGGGTTGCCACCGAAGGTCGAGAAGAACGTCGTCTCGGCGCCGAAGCGGTCGACGATCTCCGAGCGGGTGATGACCGCGGCCACCGGGTGACCGTTGCCCATCGGCTTGCCGAGGGTGACGATGTCCGGCGTCACGCCCCAGCGGCTGAAGCCCCACCACTCGCCCGTCCGGCCGTGGCCGGACTGGACCTCGTCGGCGACGAACAGCGCGCCGGCGTCCCGGGCGGCGCCGACGATCGCGGCAACCACGGACGGTGACGGCACGAAGATGCCGTCGGCGGTGAACGTCGAGTCCACGAACAGCGCGGCCGGCCGTC
>DATAJO010000007.1:0-17782 GCA_036262075.1 Candidatus Limnocylindria bacterium | reverse complement strand
GTTGTCGTCGGTGTAGTCCCCCGCCTCGGTAGCGCCGGTGATCCCGAGCGCGGCGAGGTCACGCAGGGTGGCGTCGAGGTGCGGCCACAGGTCGTGGCCGGCGAGCTCGGGCACGTGGACCGCGACGAGCTCGAGCGCGGTCTCGCGCAGGACGCCGGTCGGCGCGCCGCTCGGGTCACGCTCGATCCGTCCGCCGGGCGGGTCGTCCGCCCCGGGCCCGACGCCCGCGATGGCCCGTGCCGCCGCCGAGGCCCAGGCCGAGTGGCCGTCGTGGCTGCGGACGAACGTCGGGCGGCCGTTGGTCGCCGCCTCCAGCGCCTCCGGCGTCGTCGTGGCGAGCTGCGCCTCCGACCAGCCGCGTCCGGTGACCCAGGCATCGGGCGGTCGGGAGGCGGCCGCGTCGGCGATGCGCCGCCCGACCTCGCCGCCGTCCGGTGCGTCGTCAAGCACGATCCCGGCCCGCAGCCGCGCCAGGCCGACGAGGTGGACGTGGAAGTCGTGGAGCCCGGGGATGACCGCCATCCCGCGCGCGTCGACGACCGTGGTGCGCGCGCCGGCGAGCGCGGTGAGTTCGGCATCCGTGCCGGTGGCCACGACGCGGCCGTCGCGGATGGCGAGCGCCTCGGCCCGCTCGGCCCTGCCACCGTCGGCCGCGAGGAGCACCTCGCCGCGGACGATCAGGTCGACAGTGCCGGATGAACCGCCGGTCATTCGTCGGGAGCGGTGAAGCGCGGCGTCTGGACGAAGTCGGCCGGCCCGCGACCGAAGGCGATCCGTCCGAGCGCCGCCGGCACGACGACGAGCCAGTGCGACAGGAACAGCGCGCCACGGATCCCGCGGCCGACGAGCCCGGGGCCCCGCTCGCCGGCAGCCCACAGGCCGCCGATGGCGAGGAGGAGCACCCCGAGGCCGTAGCCCACGAACAGCGAGGCGGGCACGGTCCAGTCCGCGGGCTGCGGCAGCGGAATCGTCACCAGGCTGGCGAGGATCGTCGTCACGAACAGCGGCGGCACCAGGAACTCGGCGCTGAAGGCGAGGAAGTCGACCTTGCGGCCGATCGGCTGGGAGCCGGCGAGGAAGCCCGGCCCATGCTCCATGAGCCGTCGCAGGCTGCCCTCCGCCCAGCGCAGCCGCTGGCGCCACAGCGCCCCGAGCGTCTCGACCGCCTCCTCGTCCACCGCCGCCTCGGGGGCGAGCGCCACGTGATGGCCCGCGGCGGACAGGCGCGTCGACAGCTCGAGATCCTCGGTCAGCGCCGTCGGGCTCCAGCCCCCGACCGCCTCGAGGACGTCGCGGCGGACGAACATCCCGTTGCCGCGCAGCTCGGCCGTGCCGTCGACGGCGCGCCGGCCGCACTGGCTGGCGAGGTCCATCAGCTGCTCCTCGGCCTGGGCGGCGAGCAGCCACGAGCGCGACGCGTTGCGCGGCCGCCGGGCGACCTGGAGCGCCACGGCGTCGGGATCCCGCGCCCACGCGCTGCGCACGCGGGCGAGGAAATCCGGGCTGACCCGCGTATCGGCGTCGAGCGCGCCAACGATCGGGCCGCGCAGGTGCGGCATCGCGAAGGCCAGGACGGCGGCCTTCGTGCGCGGCCCGTCGCCCGGCTCGCGACGCACGACGCGAACGCGCGGGTCGCCGTTCGCCGCCTGCCGCGCGCGGTCGCCGGTGCCGTCGTCCGACCCGTCGTCGACGACGAGGAGCTCCCACGCCGGGTCGGTGAGCCGGCGGACCGACGCCACCGAGCCGCCGATGACGGCCGCCTCGTTGCGCGCCGGCATGACGAGCGAGATGAGCTCGGTGGGGCCGTCCGAGCGCAGCGGTGCGGCGAACGCGGCGCGCATGGCCCGCGCGCCGTGCCAGGCGAGCCAGGCGACGTACAGCATCGAGCCGGCGATCGCGACCTGGAGCAGCCGTGCGGCGAGCGGGATCGTGATCGTGAGCCAGGCGACGAGTGCGGAGATCGCGAGGAGCCCGGCGGCGATGAGCCTAGTCGTCATCGGCGGCGCGCCTTCGGCGTCGCCGATGCCGGTGCGGCGCCTCCGAGCGCTCGCCCATCCCGACCGGATCGGGCGCGCTCGGCAGGCCGGGCGCCTCCGTCTCGGCGATGATCCCGTACGCCGGCTCCCGGCCCGCCTGCCCGGCAGCGCGGTCGTGCCTGTGGAGCCCCGCACGCGAGTTCCGTCGCCACGAGGCGACGCCGGCCCACAGGGTCAGCGTGCCGAGCAGGGCCATCACGACCGGGATCCCGGCGCCCTCCCAGAACAGGTTGATGATGTCGGCCGCGGCGGGCGCCACGAGGACGGGCACGAACGAGGCGACCGACAGGAGCGTGTTCAGGATGCCGAAGATGCGGCCTCGCACGTTCGGCGGCAGCTCCTCCTGGAGCGCCGTCTGGGCCGGGATGGCGACGAACGAGTACTCGATGCCCGCGAAGATCGCCACGAACACGACGATGGCGATGAGGCTGAGCAGCGGCGCGAGGGCCGGCACGACGTCCTCGATCGGCGCCGTGGCGGCACCGAACACCGTGGCCAGCGGCCGGATGACGGCGAGGAGCACGAGTGTGACGCCCATCGCCACCAGGCCGATGTCGATGAGCAGCCGCTTCGGCACGCGCTTGCCGTACGAGTTGAGGAACAGGATGCCGCCGACCGCGCCGAGCCCCGCCGGGCCCATGATGAAGAAGAAGTTCTCCTCGGACAGGCCGAGGATGTCGACCGCGAAGCCGGGGCCGATCGCGCCGAGCACGCCGATGAGGCTCGACGACACGCCGAGGTAGGCGAGGCTCCAGGCGATGACCCGGTGCTGGCGCACGAAGCGGATGCCCTCGGCCAGCTGGTCGGCGACCTCGTGGAACGCGCGCCCGGCGGCGTCGCCGACCGAGGTGGTGATGCGCTCCGGGGCGACCGCCGGCAGCGGCAGGATGGCGAGCGCGGCGAGGCCGAACATCGCCGCCACCACGATGTAGACCGCGATCGGACCGAAGACGTTGAGCACGAGCGGCCCGAGGAAGCCGAAGCCGATCGCGAACGTCGCGTTGATCGTCAGCACGAACACCGAGTTCGCGACCATGAGATGGCGCCGCTCGACGATGCGCGGGATCGAGGTCAGCTCGGCCGGCGCGAAGATCGCGGTCGCCGTGGCGATCACGAAATTGATGAGGTAGACGAGCGGGACGTTGGCGGTGGCCGTCGTCGGCGCCACGAAGACGAACGCGATGATGCCGAACGCCCGCACGACGTTCGTGGCCAGCATGATGACCTTCGCGTTGCTGCGCTCGACGAGCACCCCGCCGAGCGTGCTGAACAGCACGGCCGGCACGAGGAAGGTGAGGATGAGGACGGCGACCGCGGTGTCCGAGCCGGTCGTACGGCGTACGGTCGCCATGAGCGCGGCAAGCACCATGTTGCTCGCCAGCTGGCTGAGCGTCTGCGCCGACCAGAGGTAGACGAACGCGCGGTTCCGGAAGACCGTCCCCGCGCCCGACAGGTCTCCGGTGGTCGCCCCCTCGGGTGGGGCCTCGAAATGCGCCATCGGTCAGGCGGTGGCCTCGGGGCCGCGGGCGAGGTACTCGGTGAAGCGGCGCTCGACGTCGAGGCGATCCATCAGGATCCGGTGGCCGCAGCCGATGCACACCAGGCCGATGTCCGCCCCCAGCCGCACGACCTCCCAGTCGCGGCTCCCGCACGGGTGCTCCTTCCGGAGCCGGAGGCGGTCACCGAGCCGGAGGTCGAGGGGCGCAGCCACCGTCAAGAGGCGCCCTCGGCCGCGGTCACGCCCGTGAAGTTGAACGACCCGAGGTGGACCGCCGGGCAGCGCGCGGCGCCGAAGAACTCGCCGGGCAGGAGCTTCGTCTCGCGGCTCGCGGCCCGCACGTCGCTGAACGCCTCGGGGATCGACTGGGTGAACCGGAAGTTCAGGAGCGGCCGGGCCAGCTTCCCGTCCTCGATGAGGAACGTGCCGTCCTTCGTCATGCCGGTGAGGATCGCCTTCTTCGGGTGCACCGGGTTGATGTAGTGGAAGCGCGTGACCCATACGCCGCGCTTCACGCCGCCGATGAGCTCGTCGCGCGACGTCGTGCCGGGCGCCATGAACAGGTTGAGCGCCATCGGCCCGAGCGTGTTCGGCGCCGGCAGGCCGTGGCCGGTCGAGCCGGTGCCGGCGCGTGCGCCGGTGGCCGCGTCGTGGACGACCGCGTTCGCCACGCCGTTGCGGATGAGGTCGACCCGCTTGCGCACCACGCCCTCGAAGTCGATCGGCGACGGAAGGCCGGTCGGGTCGTTGCCGTCGTCCCAGATCGAGACGTTGTCCCCCATCACCTTCCGGCCGAGCTCCATGAACGATCGGCCCTCCTCCCAGGCGAGGCCGGAGAAGCCGATGTAGGACAGGTACTCGAGCAGGCCGGCGACCGCGTACTCCTCGAGGATGACCTCGTACTCGCCGGGGTCGAGCGCCCGCGCGCCGCGCATCGTGTCGCCCTTCTCCGCCGCCTCGAGGCCGAGTGCCTCGGCGTCGATGTCGCCCACGTCGGCGGCGCCGGCCTGCGCGTAGCCCGACGCGGCGCCGGAGGCGAAGCCGTCCATCATCACCGTCAGGAGCGCCGCCCGGGTCGAGCGATGGAGGCGGCGGATGCCGTTCGAGTTCGCCACCGCGATCGTCATCGCGCCCGTGCTGAACGAGCCCGAGGTCTCGAGGCCCTTGGCCATGCCGGCGGCGATGACCGCGCGGGCCGCCTCGGCGCGCAGGTCGGCGCCGGCCTCGGCGGTGGCCGGCACGTAGCCGAGGTCGGGGTCGTGGGTCCGGTCGTCGGCCTCGGGCAGGATCGCCGAGCGCGGGTTCGGCGCCGATCGGGCGGCGATCGCCTCGGCGCGGGCCACGACGTCGGCGATCCCGCCGTCGTCGAGCCGGTTCGTGGAGGCCACGCCGATCCGGTCCCGGGCGTCGATGACCCGGACCTGGACCGAGGCGTCGTGCTCGCGCACGTTCTGGTGGATCTGGTTGTTCGCGAACCGGGTGAGCGCGGAGTCCTGGCCCATGTACAGCGCCTCGGCGCGGGACGCATCGGTCCGTTCCAGGACCCGGTCGAGCAGGGCGAGGACGTCCTCGCCGGTGGCTACCATCGTCCGACTCCCACCTTCACGTCGCGGAAGCGCGCCGGTGCGGCGCCATGCCCGACGTGGCCGATCTGCATCGGCTCACCCTTGCCGCAGTTGGGGAGGCCCCACAGCGTCCACTCGTCCGGGCCGCAGATCGCGTCGCAGCTGCCCCAGAACTCGGGGGTGATGCCGGTGTACGTCGGGTTCTTCACAAGCTGGGTCAGCTTGCCGTCCTTGATGAGCCAGGCGGCCTGGTCGCCGAACTGGAAGTTCAGCCGCCGGTCGTCGATCGACCAGCTCTTGTTGATGCTCATGAAGATCCCCTCGCGCGTGTCGGCGATGAGATCCTCGAGCGAGCCCGCCTCGCCGGGACGCAGGTTGATGTTCGTCATCCGGATGAGCGGGATGTGGTTCCAGCCGTACGCCCGGGCGCTGCCCATCGAGCGACGGCCGATGCGCGGCGCCGTCTCGCGGCTGGTCAGGTAGCCGACGAGGATGCCGCCCGACACGAGCGGCACGTTCTGGGCCGGCACGCCCTCGTCGTCGTAGCCGAACGTGCCGAGCCCGCCGGGGGCCGTGGCATCGGCGTCGATGTGCACGAGCTCGCTGCCGTAGCGCAGCGTGTTGAGCTTGTCGGTGGTCAGGAAGCTCGTGCCGGCGAAGCTGGCCTCGGTGCCGAACACCCGGTCGAGCTCGGTCGGGTGGCCGCACGACTCGTGGATCTGGAGCGCGACCTGGGTCGAGTCGAGGATGAGGTCCATCTGGCCCGACGGGCACTGCGGCGCGTCGAGGAGCGCCACGGCGAGCTCCGCCGTCTCCTGGGCGTGGTCGGCCAGGCGGAGCGCGCGGATCGCCTCGAACCCACCGGTCACCATCTGGCCGCCGAACGAGTTCGGATACGAGCGCTGCTGCATCTCCGACTCGTTGACCGCGGTGGCCTCGATCCCGGCGCCGGACTCGACGATCTCCTGGTCGATCCGCGCCCCGGCGCTCGAGGCGAACGTCTTCCGCTCGCGGCCGAGGCTCATCGTGCTCTCGCGGATCGCGACGCCCGGCACACGACCCATGATCTCGTCCGCCTCCATGAGGATGCGCAGCTTCTCGTCGAGGGAGACGGCGAACGGGTCCTCCTCGTGCGGCGTCCGGTACGCGTCGACCGCCGGTGGCGTGTCGTCGAGCTCGACCGGCTCGCGCCGGGCGCGGGCCGATGCGCGGGCGATCTCGAGCGCCTCGGCGGCGACGCGATCCGCCTCGGCGGGCTCGACCAGCCGGCTCGAGCTGAAGCCCCATGCCCCGTCGACGAGGACGCGGATGCCGAAGCCCCCGCTCGAGCTCGAGGTGGCGGCCTCGAGCGCGCCGTTCTTCACGGTCAGCTGCTCGGCCTCACGCTCGGCGATGCGGACCTCGGTATACGCGGCTCCGCCGCGCTCGGCGGCATCGAGCGCGCGATCGATGAGCTCCTTCACGGGCTACCTCGTCGATACGAATGCATGTGCGCGGCGCCCCAGACTACTCGACCGGCCGCGCCACCGTCGGGGTGAGCACGCGCTCGGTGGCCGGCACGACGATCGACTGGCTGGTCGTGATCGTGACTCGGGCGTCGATGAACTGCTGGAGGAAGGCAAGGTAGCCGCCGGGGCGCTCGAGCGCCGCCTGGAGGCCGCGGGGCGAGCCGATGGCCAGGATCTCGACCGACCGGCCCAGCGGCCGCCCGTCGATCTCGATCACGCCGTTGCCGAGGACGGCCACCGAGCCCGCCGCGATCCGGATGCCGTCGATCGAGATCGCCTCGGCGCCGGCGTTGCGCAGCTCGTGGACGAGGTCGTTGATCGCGACCGGGTCGAACGAGCCCTCGAGCTGCATGACGATCCCCTGCCCGCGGACGCCGGTCAGCCCGCTGAAGGCGCTGATGCGATCGAGCGCCTCGCGGGCCGGCGTCATCGCGTCCTGGCCCTGGATGTCGGCCAGCTCGTAGTCGCGGATCTCCTCGCGCAGGTTGGCCGCCCCGTCGCTGAGGTCGACGTTCGCCGCCTGGAGCGTCTCGATCAGCTCGGACAGCTCCTGGGCCGACAGGCTTGACAGCTCGATCGGCCGCGCCTGGCTGCGGAGCTGGCCGACGAGCAGCGCGCCGATGAACAGCGCCACGACGAACAGGCTGGCCTGGGCGACGCGGCGGCTCATTCGTCCGGCTCCGGGGATGCCTCGGGCTCATCGGCGAGCGGCGCGCCCCAGCGCAGCTGGGTGGTGCCGACGAAGGCCGGCAGCGTCAGCTCGTCGCGCGGCTCGCTCGCGAACTGGAGGCCGAAGACCTCGATCCGCTGCGCCACGCGCCCGAGGAACGACGGATGGGCCAGGAACCGATCGTGGAGGCCCTCCGGGCCGATGGCCTCGATCCGGAACGGCGGCGACAGGAAGGCGGTGTTGACGAGGATCGACGAGCCCACGCCGTAGATCGAGGTCGTGGCCACGATCCGCTCCGCGTTGGCGGCGACGCCATCGGTGCTGCCGCCGGCAATGGTGATCGCCTCGGCCCCCGAGGCCCACAGCGCGGTCATGATGTCGCGCAGGTCGTCGACGAGGACGATGTAGTCGGTCGGGCGCTCGCCCTCCGGGACGGGGCGCAGCGAGTCGGCGATCTCGATGACCACGCCCGGCCCGCGGACGTCGGTCAGGCCGGCGGCCAGCCGCGCCGCGGCGAGCTGCTCGTTGAGCCGGGCGAGGGCCGTCTGCGAGCCCTCGCTCGCCTCCTGGAACTCGGCGAGCCGATGCTCCGCATCGGCGATCTCGGCGCGCAGCTGCTCCTGCTGACGCTGGAGCTGCTGGACCTCGGACACGAGCACGCGCTGGGCCGAGGTGACGAACTCCTGGCGCCCGAGCGAGCTGTTCCACTGGGCGGCGGCGATGAAGCCGATGACGGCCAGGCCGATGCCGACCGACACCGCCCAGGCCGGCCGCGAGAAGCGCTTGCGCGGAGGCAACCGGCGGGTCACGGTGCCGCGTCCCGCACGCCGGCGCGCCGGGCGAGGAAGACGGCCGCCCCGATGGCCGTGGCGACGGCCACGGCGAGGAGCACGACGGCGGCCACGTCGGCGGCCACGCCGCCGGAGCCCGGCTCGTTCGGCGAGGCGACGTCCGGCGGCTCGCCGACCGGCTCGGCGCTCGGATCGACGCCGCCCGGGTCGATCGGCCCGGCCGACGGCCGGTCGACGTTCGAGGGCGGGATCGGCTCCGCCCGGATCGGCTGCGGAGCCTCCACGCCGAACGCGTCGTAGAAGCGCGCGTACAGCTCCTCGGCCGGCACGCCGGTGCCCGCCTCGAGCGCCTCGGCCTCGGTCGCGCCCTCGCGGTACGCGGCGGCCATGCCGGCGATGGCGTCCTCGCCGTACGCGTCCACGACCATGTCGACGAACACGGCGCCCTGCGCGTACGACAGCCGCGCGCCGCGCTCGTCGATCGGGAACTGCTGGGTGATCGCCTCGAACGCCACGAGCCCGCCGCCGGCCGCCTCGAGCTCGACGAGGTCGCGCTCGGCGTCGGCGTTGCTCAGCTCGGACCACGTCGCGATCCCCTCGTTCAGCCAGGTCGCCGGCTCGTGGAACGGGTTGACGGTCGCGTCGTGGAAGACGATGTGGGTCACCTCGTGGAGCATGGCGATCTCGAGGTAGTCCGTCGAGCCTCCACCGAGCCACATGAAGATCGTGCGCAGCTCCGGGAAGGCCGCGGCCCCGGTCCACTCCCGCGCTCCCGGACCGAGCGCCCCGAAGAAGTCCTCCTGGCTGTCGTACACGAAGACGTCGACCGGCCCGGCGAGCTCGGTGCCGAGCAGCTCCTCGGCGCGTGCCACGCCCTGGGCGGTGAGCTCGCCGAAGCGCATGGCCTGGCCCTCGGCGTCGCCGTACCAGTGGACGGTCGCCTCCCCGAGCCGGGCCTGCCGCCAGTCGAGCCCGGCGCGGTCGTCCTCGTAGCGAATCTGCTCGGGCTCCGACACGATGGCCGTGTCGCCGACCGTCCCGCGCCAGCGGTACGTGATCACCGTGTTCGGCGTCACGTGATCGGCGCTGGTGTCGTACACGTACGTCGCGCGGTCGCCCGTCGCCTGGACCGGGATGACGAGCGACGCGTCGGTGCCCGGGAACTGGACGAGGAGCTGGAGGCCCTCCGGCGCGCCACCCTCGAAGGCGACCTCGAAGCGGATCTCCTCGCCGTACGTCGAGTCGGCCACCGGGTCGCCGAATCCCTCGAACGCGGCCGCGTCGCCGGGCCGCAGCCCGAGGACGACGAGGGCCAGCGCCACCGGCAGCAGCCAGCGCGTCAGCCGTCCCATGACACCCGCCCGAAGTCCATGAGGCCGATGGTGAGGTTGCCGAGCCCGCGCAGGCCGTCCGCGACGAGCCACCAGGTCTCGCCGTACGCCCACGGGATGACCGGCGCCTCGGCGCGCACGCGGTCCTCCACCGCGTCGTACGCCGCGCCGACCTCGTCCTCGGATGCGGCGGCCGCCGCCTCGAGCAGCTCGCCGAACTCCTCGTCGCGCCAGCCGCCCCAGTTGCTCGCCGCATCGGCCTCGAGGAGGAGGCCGTAGAGCGCGTGGGGCGAGGCGTAATCGGCGATCCAGTTGATCGTGAAGATGTGCGGTGGCGCGTTGTCGAAGACGGCCTCGAAGTCGATGAAGCCGATGTCCTCGATGACGATGTCGACCCCGAGCTCCTCGCGCCAGATCGCCACGGCCGGATCGATCCCGAGCCCGGTGCCGTTGACGACGATCGTGCCGAGATCGGACCGATCGGCGTAGCCGGCCTCGTCGAGGAGCCGCCGCGCCTCGTCGAGATCGGTCTCGAACGCCGGCGTGAAGCCCTCGGGCCAGATGGCGGGCGGCACGAGCGAGCCCGCCGGCTGCGACGCCGTGCCCTCGGCCAGCGGCACGAGGCGCTCGCGATCCAGCGCGAGCGAGAACGCGCGGCGCACATCGGCATCCTCGAACGGCGGCCGGGTGGTGTCGAAGCCGAAGTAGCTGATCGTCAGCGGCTCGGCCCGGTGGAGCCGCGGCCCGAGGTCGGGGTCGTAGGCGATCCACGTCGCGTCGAAGCCGCCGATGCCGACGAGGTCGACCTGGCCATCGCCGAAGGCGCTGACGGCGTCGCCGTCGATGCCGGCGACCCAGCGGATCTCCTCGATCGGCGGCGGGCCGGCGACGTAGCGCTCGTTGGCGCGCAGGACGAGATCGGCGCCGTCGAGGCCGTCGACGACGTACGGCCCGCTGCCGACGAAGTCGTCCGGGCGCTGCCACGTCTCCGTGGCATCGGCGCGCGGCGGCACGACGTACGTGGAGGGCGTGGCGACGATGTCGAGGAAGTAGGAGGCGGGATGGCGAAGCGTCACGACCAGCGTCGTCTCGTCGCGGGCCTCGATGCCCACCTCGTCCGCATCGGCCTCACCCGAGCGGAACTCGGGCGCACCGGCGATGACGGTCAGCACGTCCGGGGAGCTCGACCCGGTCTCGGGGTCGAGCAGGCGAAGCCACGAGCGCCGCACGTCCTCGGCGCTGAGCGGCGTGCCGTCGCTGAACGTCAGCCCGTCGCGGAGGGTGAACGTGTACGTCAGCCCGTCGTCACTGATCTCCCAGCCGGAGGCGAGCGACGGGTAGGCCTCCCCCCGCTCGTCGAGGCGGGTCAGGCCGGCGTACAGCTGGAGGATGAGCTGGACGTCCGACGCCTGCGCGATGTACGCCGGATCGATCGTTCCCGCGGGCCCGGCGAGGTACCGCAGCGGGGGTCCCGCCGCGCGTGCCGCATCGGTCGATGGCCATCCGGCGAGCACGAGGACGACGACGGCAACGATCGCGGCAAGACGAGTGAGTGGGGACATGCGCCGCTCCTGGTCACGGGCAGCGGCCGGGAGAGCTCCGCGCACGGCGGCTAGTATACGGGCGCCGTGCAGCACGTCCATGAACACAAATTCCGCCCTCAGCCGGCGGGCGGACTGACCCTGCGCCAGTTCGTCGAGTCGCTCCGGCGCTGGACGCCCGAGATGCGCCAGCTTCTCCAGATCGCGCTCACCCGCACGGAACAGGAACGTCGCCAGTACCTCCAGCAGTTCCATGCGGGCCATCACGAGCGCACGCCCGGGCCGATGGACTCCTTCATCCGCTGGGCCTACTCCGACCCGCGCATCGACGACATCCCGCTCCTTCTCGCCGAGATCGAGCTCGGGCCCGCCGACTACGAGGGGGCGCTCGAGCACGAGGCCGATGTGCTCGTCCGCGAGCGCGCGCATGGCAAGACGCCGGCGCAGCGCGTCGCCGACTACCTCGCCCTGCTCGGCATGGAGCGCAGCGAGCGGGTGCGCGCCGCGATCGGCAGCCTCCTGCCGCCGGGCACCGCCGACGCCGCGATCGTCGCCACCATCCGCCACATGCGGCGTCGCTGGCTCGAGCTCTACGGCGACGACCCGTTCTTCGGCGAGGACTGACGGTTGACCGGCCGGCGACGATGGGTCGGCTCGTCGCTCCTCGCCTACGGCCTGCTCGGCGTCGCGATGCTGATGGCCGGCGGCCTCGTCGGCCTCGACGTTGCCGGCCGGGTCGAGCGCCTCGCCACCGACGCCGACACCACGCTCACCGCCGCCGCGCGGTCCACGCGCGCGGCCGCGGACTCGTTCGAGGGCATCGACACCAGCCTCGAGGACGCCGGCAGCTCATCGGCCGCGGCCGCCCAGCTCGCCCGCCGCTCGCAGCAGACGCTCGACGAGCTCGCCACCGCCATGGAGCTCTCGATCTTCGGCGCCCAGCCGCTACTCCCCCTGGCCGATGACTTCCGCGAGAGCGCGACGCTGGCGGCCGAGCTGGCCACCACGCTCGACGACGTCCAGGGCTCGCTCGGCAGCAGCCGCGAGGACGTGGATCGCATCGGCGTGGAGCTCTCCTCGCTCGCCGACGAGATGGAGGCGCTCAGCGACCGATCGGGCTCCTCCACATCGGCCCCGCCGATGCGCCTGTTCGTCGCCCTCCTGCTTCTCTGGCTCGCGATCCCCGTCGCGGCCTCGCTGGTGGGCGGGCTGCTCGTCCTCCGCGGCTCCGGCGGGTCCCGCGGCTCCCGCGGCGCTCCCGGGGCGCATCCGGACTAACGCCAACCAGGCGAGCGGTTGTCCGAAACCGATGCGGCAGCCTGACAACCGCCCGCAGCACCACGGACGCCCCCGACGGCGTCAGTCGGCGGAGCGGAGGATCCGGCGCAGGCGGAGGAGGCTGACCGCGTAGAGCAGGATGCCGATCCCGGCGAGGACGAGGAGCATCCACTCCATCGAGATCGAGCCGCGCAGCATCTCGTCCTGGAGCGTGGCGATCCCGTGCGTCACCGGCAGGGCGTACGCGATGTACTGCGTCCACTCGGCGAAGTCGGTGACCGGCAGGACGAAGCCGGAGAAGAAGACGCTGGCCAGCAGGACGAGCATCGAGAGCTGGACCGCCTGGCGCTCCGAGTCGGCGACGAGCGAGATGAGCAGCCCGACGCCGAGCGAGGCGAACGTGAGCAGCAGCACGATGCCGACGAACGTCGGCCAGCCGCCGAGCATCGGCACGCCCAGGACGAACACGAGCAGCGCGCCGACGATCGCGGTGACGAGCAGGCTGAGGAACGCGTACGCCACGTACTTGCCGATGAGCAGCTCCATCGAGGTCACCGGCGCCACGCGGAATCGGTCCATCTGGCCCGACAGGCGCTCGCGGACCATCGACAGCGCGGTGAGCGTGACGGCGAGGTGCTGGATGACGAGCGCGAAGACCGCCGGGCCGAAGAAGGCGAGGACGTCGGGCTTCGAGGGGGCGACGTTCTCGGTCTCGGCCTGCGCCGGGCGGGCGATGACCTCGGGCGGCACGTCGGCGGCCGGACCGAGGTCGCCCTCGGCGAAGGCGATCCCCTCGGACGCGGCGCGCTCGATGATCTCGGCGTTCAGGCTGCTGGTGAGGATCGAGGTCGCCAGCGCGGCGAGCTGGTCGTAGACCGGGTCGACCTCGTTCCACATGACCCGGATCGTCGTCTGGCGGCCCTCGCGCAGCTCGGCGCTCGCGTTCTCCGGGGCCACGATGAGCAGGTCGATGTCCCCGTCGCGCAGCCGCTGCTGCGCCGGGCCGATCTCCTCGCCGATGTTCCGCACGTCGAGCCGGCCGGGCGCGAGATCGGCGTAGTACTCCGGGTCGCGCGGGAACTCGTCGCCGGGCGGCAGGACGATCTCGGTGCGGAACGGGTCGCGGTAGCCCGAGTAGCCGAGCCCGAAGACGAACATGATGAGGAACGGCCCGAGGATGAGGCTGGCGAGCACGCCGGGGCGGCGCAGCACCTCGCGCAGCTCCTTGCCGGTGAAGGAGCCGATGCGGACGAGGCTCTGGACGAGGTCACTCACCGTCGGCACCTCGGCGCTCGCTGAGATCCAGGTCGGTCTGTCCGCGCAGGGCGCGTCGCTGCTCGACGAGGCCGGCGAAGACCTCGTCGAACGTCGGCTGATGCTCCTCGATGCCGGCCACCTCGACCCCGCCGGCGCGCAGCGCGTCGATGATCTGCGGCGTGAGGCTGCCGGCATCCTCGACGGTGACCATGAGCTGGCGCGGCGCGGTCTGGCGCACGCTCGTCACCCCGCCGATGCCAGCGAGCAGCTCCGGGTCGACGGCGCGGGTCGTGTCGACCTGGAGGACGTCGCCGCCGAACACCATCTGGCGCAGCGCCCCCGGCTCGTCGAGCGCGACGAGCTCGCCGTCGACGATGAGCGCCACCCGGTCGCAGTACTCCGCCTCGGCGACGTACTGGGTCGTCACCACGAGCGTGCGTCCCTCGTTGCGCAGGTCGCGCAGCTCGTCCCAGATCGACTGCCGCAGCAGCGGGTCGATGCCGGCGGTCGGCTCGTCGACGAACAGCACCTCCGGCGAGTGGACCAGCGCGCAGGCCAGCTCGAGCCGGCGCTGCATGCCGCCGGACAGGTCGCGCGCCAGCCGATGCCGCGCGTCCCACAGGTCGACGACCTCGAGCGCGCGGCGGATGCGGCCGCGACGCCGAAACGGTCCCAGCCCGTACAGCGCGGCCACGAAGCCGACGTTCTCCTGGGCGCTCAGGTCCTCGTACAGGCTGAACAGCTGCGGCATGTAGGCGATGCGGCCGCGGGCGCGGCGGCTGAAGCGCATCGGGTCCTCGCCGAGCACCTGGACCTCGCCGCTGGTGCGCGACAGGGTGCCGGTCAGCATCCGGATCGTCGTCGTCTTGCCCGACCCGCTCGGCCCGACGACGCCGAGGATCGTGCCGGGCAGGACGTCGAACGTCATGTCCGATACGGCCATGCGATCGCCGTAGGCGCGGCTCAGGCCGTTGGCCGAGATGATCGGCTCGGCGCCCGCGGCCGGCGTCGGGGCCGCGGGCTGGGCGGTGGTGGGCGTCGGCTCGACCATGGCGGCCGGCGTCAGGGGCGGGAGTGGTTGGGCGCTGGTCACGGCGAGGCCCGAATGCAATTCACGTGCCGCTCGCCGAGCGAGCGGTCGGTCGTGCGGCGCGTCCCTCGACCGCGGTGCGTCCCTCGACCGCGGCCCGCAACCGCTCGGCGTCGCGCACGGCGTGACCGCCGACGTCGTTGTTGAAGTACGCCCACACCGCCCGGCCCTCCGCCTGCCAGCCGACGATCCGGTCCGCCCACGCCTCGACGGCCGAATCCGGGTAGCGGCCACCGTAGCGCTCCCCCGCCCCGTGGAAGCGGACGTAGACGAACGGGCCGACCGGCGTCGCATCGGTCGCCGAGCCCGCCATGTCGTGGAGGCAGAGCGCGATGCCATGCTCCTCGAGCAGCGCGAGCACGTCGGGCCGGTACCAGCGCCGGTCGCGGAACTCGATCGCCTGGTCGCGTCCGCGCGGCACCGCCGCGAGGAAGGCGGCGAGCCGCTCGAGGTTCGGCAGCCAGCGCGGCGGCAGCTGGTAGAGCATCGGCCCGAGGTGTGGCCCGAGCCGGCCGGCCCGGGTCCAGAGCCGATCGAGCGGCTCGCCCGGCTGGTTGAGCCGCCGAACGTGGGTCAGGTATCGGCTGGCCTTCACCGCCATCCGGAAGCCGGCCGGAACGCGCCGCGCCCAGGAAGCGAACGTCGCAGCCGATGGAAGCCGGTAGAACGAGCCGTTGAGCTCGACCGTGTCGAAGCGAGCGGCGTAGTGCTCGAGCCATCGGTCCTTCGGCAGATCCGCCGGGTAGAACGACCCGCGCCAGTGGTCGTACTCCCACCCCGACGTCCCGATGCGCACGCTCGCCTCCATGCCGAGCGCTCAGGCACGCGGCGTGCCGTTGCGATGGGTACACGACACGGGAGAACGCACGAATGAGCGAGCTCAGCACCAAGGAGCGCGAGGACCTGCGCAAGGACCAGTTCGCATACGTCGACCGCGAGGGTGGCGAGCACCTGCCGATCCACGACGAGTCGCACGTCCGCAACGCGATCGCCCGCTTCAGCCAGACCCATTTCGAGTCGAAGGCCGCGAAGGAAAGGGCGCGCAAGAAGATCCTCCGCGCCGCCGAGCGCTTCGGCATCGAGGTCGACGAGGACAGCGACGTCCGCAAGCCCGTCCGCTGAGGAGGACCGATGCGAGCGATCTGGACCGGCGCGATCTCCTTCGGCCTCGTCACCATCCCGGTCAAGCTCTACACGGCGACCGAGTCGAAGGACGTCCGCCTCCGCATGCTGTGCAAGAAGCACGAGGCGCCGATCCAGGAGAAGCGCGTCTGCACCGAGGGCGGCGAGGAGCTCGACTGGGAGGAGCTCGCCCGCGGGTACGAGGTGAGCAAGGGCGAGTTCGTCGTCCTCGAGCCCGAGGAGATCGAGGCCGCCAAGCCGGAGTCGAGCACGACGATCGAGATCGGCGACTTCGTCGATGCCTCCGAGATCGACCCGGTCTACTTCGAGAAGAGCTATTTCCTCGAGCCGACCGACGTCGGGGCCAAGGCCTTCAGCCTCCTGAAGCAGGCCCTCGAGGAGACGGGGCGCGTCGCCCTCGCGCGGGTCACGATCCGGACCCGCGAACGCCTGGCCACGATCCGCACCTACGACGGCACGCTCGTGCTGGAGACGATGTTCTGGCCGGACGAAATTCGCTCCACCGGCGGCCTCGACCTCCCCGAGGGAGCCGATGCGAAGGTCCGCTCCAAGGAGCTCGACATGGCGCGCTCGCTCGTCGAGTCCCTCGCCGACCGCTTCGACCCGGGCTCCTACCGGGACGAGTACCGGGTGGCGCTCGAGGAGCTCATCGAGCGGAAGATGAAGGGCGAGAAGCGCAACGCGAAGCGTCGCAAGCCGGCACCGAAGGTCATCGACCTCATGCAGGCGCTCCAGAAGAGCGTCGCCGATGCGAAGAAGGGCGGCGCCAGGGACGAGAAGGCGGACAAGAAGCCGGCCCGCCGCAAGCGGCGCGCGGCCTGAGCCGGACGGAAGGCTAGAACCGCTCCTCGCGATCGGCGGTCTCGTCCACGCCGGCCTCGATGTCGCCCGCCTCCCGGCGATGCGCCTCCTCGGCATGATGGCCGGCCGGTGGATGGACCTCCATGCGGTAGGCGTCGTCGTTCGGCGACAGCCCGTGCTCGGAGCCGTAGCCGGACTCGCGCTCGGCGAGGTTCGTGAACCCGCCCGCGGCGCGGGCGGCACCAGGATCACCGACGTCGCCGCGCTGGGCGGGCGCCCCCGTGGCCTGGTGGTACGTCACGCTCCCCTGCTCGGCATCGGTGCCGGACACCTCGCGGCGCTCGCCGGGGACGAACTCCTCGTCGGTGTCGTCGGGGGTGAGGTCCCCGGTGGCGCCGGTCATGGCGCCACCGGGGTTGGAGAGGTCCTTCACCGCCGCGCCCCGGCCTCGACCTCGCCGCGCCACGCGCCGGTCTCGGTTCCGCGGCTCTCGATGAACTCCTTGAAGCGCTCGAGGTCGCCCTTGACCCGGCGGTTCAGAAATCCGAGCGCCGTGCCGACGTTCTCGACGACGCCCTCGGGCTCGGCGTCGATCTGGAGCGTCACGCGCGTCGTGTTGTCGTCGATCCGATGGAACGTGACCACGCCGGCGTTCTCGGCACCGGAGGTCGCCCGCCACGCGATGCGCTCGTCGGGCTTCTGCTCGGTGATCTCGGCGGTCCACTCCTCCTCTTTGCCGCCGACCTCGGCGACCCAGCGCAGGTGCGTGTCGTCGATCTGGGTCACCGACTTCACGCCCTCCATGAAGCGCGGGAACTCCTCGAACTGGGTCCACTGGTTGTAGGCCACCTGGACCGGAACATTGACATCGATGCTTTCGACGACGGAAGCCATCGGCTCATCTCCTTCGTACTGTGTCGCGATGCTGTGTCGTTTGCCTTGCGTGCCTCTGCGTTGCAAGGCTCGCGCCAGCGCCGGGCCGGTCCCCGCATCGCTACCATGGCGGCCGTGAGACCACCCCTGGCCGTCCTCCTCGTCCTCCTGCTCCTCCTGCTCGGCGCCTGCGTCGAGGAGGCGCGCCCGTCGGGCTGTGAGAACGACGCGGTCGAGATCCGCGTCGAGCTCGAGGCGGATCGGATGACCCCCAGCGCCCTCGGCGTGTGCCGCGGGCAGCGGGTCACGCTGATCGTCGCGACCGAGGTCGACGCCACGTTCCACGTCCACGGCTACGACGACGCGCTGCCCGCCACCACGGTCAGCGCCGGCGAGGAGG
>DATAJO010000006.1:0-56575 GCA_036262075.1 Candidatus Limnocylindria bacterium | reverse complement strand
GTGGCCAGCGCGAGCGCCTGGCCCGAGCTGAGCGCCCCGTCGCCGGCGAAGAGGTCGGTCGCGGCGCTCGGGAAGGCGCCGAGGACGACGGGGATGAGGATCCAACCGAGCACGAGGACGGTCGGCGCCGTGGCGCCCGGCAGGCGCAGCATGCGGGTCGCGACCGCGGTGAGCACGCCGAGGAATGCCGACAGCAGCAGGATGAGCACGAGCGCCGGCTGGTCGCGGGCGCCGGAGGCCTCGACGAGGCCGACGACGGCCTGGTAGGCGATCGTGACGGCGAGGGCGAGCAGCGCGCCGAGGACGCCGGCGCGGAGGCCGATCATGCCGATCCCTCCCCCGCCACCAGCCGCGCGACCGATCGCGCGATGCGGTACGACTTCCCCGCCCCCATGACGAGCACGGCGTCGCCATCGGCCAGGTGCTCGGCCACGTACGAGGCGGTGGCATCGGCGTCGCCGGTGGCGATCGACGGGACGCCCGACGCGCGCTCGATGGCATCGGCGAGCTCCTCCGCCGAGGTGGCGGCCATCGCCTCCGGCGTGTCGCGGCTGGCGAAGATGTCGGCGATGACGACCTCGTTGGCATCGGTGAAGGCGGTCGAGAAGTCGTCGAGCAGGAGCGCCGTGCGCGAGTACATGTGCGGCTCGAAGACCGCCCACAGCCGCCGCTCCGGCCCGACCTTCTGACGCGCCGCGGCCAGTGCGGCCCGGACCTCGGTCGGGTGGTGGCCGTAGTCGTCGTAGATCGTCACCCGCGGAGTATCGGCGATGAGCTCCATGCGGCGCCTGGCTCCACGGAACGTCCGCAGCCCTTCCTCCAGGGCCTCGAGCGACGCGCCGAGCTCGCGGGCGACCGCAATGGCGGCCGTGGCATTCGCCACGTTGTGCGCGCCGGCGAGCGTCGTCTCCCAGCGGCGGCCGAGCAGGTCGAAGGTCGTGCGCTCGCGCTCGAACACGACCTCCGAGGCGCTCACATCGCCACCGGCGCCATAGCGCACGATCCGCCCGTCCCAGCCCTCCAGGCGCGCCGTGAGGGCCCGTGCGCCGGGATCCGAGGCGTGGACCACCAGCAGCCGGCCACCGACGGCCTCGTGCGGCTGCATGCCGCGCACGAAGCGCTCGAACGAGGTCATCACCGCGCCCGCATCGGCGAAATAGTCGGGATGGTCCATCTCGACGTTGGTGACGATCGCGGCCGCGGGCTGGTAATTGAGGAAGTTGTCGCCGAACTCGTCGGCCTCGACGACGAACGGCAGTCCCGCACCGGGCCTGACCGATGCGCCCCATCCGGCGATGAACGCCCCGACCTCGACCGTGGGGTCGAGCCCGGCGACCTCGAGGAGGTGGCCGAGGAGCGCGGTCGTCGTCGACTTGCCGTGCGTGCCGGTCACGCCGACGCCGAGGCGCCTCGGCGCCGCCATGAGCTCGCCGAGGAGCGCCTGCCAGGTGACGACGGGCCGGCCCCGCGCCTCGGCCGCGGCGAGCTCCGCGTGCCCGGGCACGGCGCGGATGGCGGGCGTCACCGCCACGCGGTCGACGCCCTCGAGGTGCGCCGGATCGTGGCCGGCGACCCAGCGGATGCCCGCCGCGTCGAGCGGCGGCGTGTACGGCGACGGCGCGTCGAGGTCGCAGCCGTCGACGACGGCGCCGGCGTGGTGGACGAGGAGCGCCGCCCCCGCGGCTCCCGATCCGGCGATGCCGATGACGTGGATCCGCTCGCCGGGCCGTACCACGCCCCTACCCCTCCGCCACGAGCCGATCGGCCAGCTCGATCGCGGCCAGCGCGGACGCGCGCTTGTTGCCGTCGCGGTCGTGTGGCCAGACGTGGCGCTCGACCGTGGCGCGCCCGTCGCGCGTGGCGGCCGCGACGTACGTCAGGCCCACCGGCTTGTCCTCGCTCCCGCCGTCCGGACCGGCGATGCCGGTGACCGCCACGGTCACGTGCGCGGCGCCGAAGCGCTCGAGCGCGCCGGTGGCCATCGCCTCGGCGACCTCGGCCGAGACGGCGCCCACGCGCTCGAGGACGTCGCCCGGCACGGCGAGCAGCTCCTCCTTCACGGCGTTCGAGTAGCTGATGATGCCGCCCAGGAAGTGGTCGGACGACTTCGGCGTCTGGGTCACGGTGTGGCCGACGAGGCCGCCGGTGCACGACTCGGCCGCGGCGAGCTGCCAGCCGCGCTCGGTGAGACGGCGTCCGAGGCGCCGCGCCGCCGCGATGAGCTCGTCGTCGGTCGGTGGCCGCGGCGACGGCATCGGCTCAGCGGTAGTTCGTGAACTGGAGCGCGACCGGGTAGTCGAGCGCCCGCAGGTCGGCGATGACCGCCTGGAGGTCGTCCTTCGACTTGGCGCTGACCCGCACCGCGTCGCCCTGGATGACCGGCTTGACCTTGGGGAAGCCCTCGCGGATGCGCTTGCTCAGCTCCTTGGCCTGCTCGCTCGTCAGGCCGCGCTTGAGGCCGATGTGCTGGCGCACGGTGCCGCCCCCGGCCGGCTCGATGCGGCCCCACTCGAAGACCTTCAGGCTCAGTCCACGCCGAACGGCCTTCGACTCGAGCAGGTCCTTCGCTGCCCCGGCGCGATACTCGTCGTCGGCCGTGAGCGTGATCCCGTCCTTGCCGAGCTCGAAGGCGACCTTGCTGCCCTTGAAGTCGTAGCGCGTCGCGATCTCGCGGCGCGCCTGGTCGAGCGCGTTCACCAGCTCCTGCTGGTCGAAGTCGCTGACGATGTCGAACGATGCGTCTGCTGCCATGGCTCCCCTATCTTCGTGCCTCGCGCCGTCGAGCGTCAGCCGCCAGCGCGCGTGATGATCCATTCGACGACGGCGCCCGAGCCGCCCATCGCGCCGAGCTCGATGCCGTTGACCCGGAGCCGCACGACCGCCGCGTTGCCGACCCGGATGCGCAGCTCGCGGTCCGCCGACAGCTCGACGGTGTCGCCGTCCTGGGCGTTGCGGCCCGAGACCTCCGGCACGCGCTCGCCGTCCTCGTACAGGTCGAGGTACGACTCGCCGCCGTCGATCGTGACCGCCGCCGTCAGACCCGGGCCGGGCGTGACCGCCACGCTCGCCGAGGCCTCACCGCCGGTCGCCGATGACGCGACCGTGATGCGCCACGCGCCGGGCGGCAGCCTGAGGTTCGTCGCGAACGACCCGGCGGCGTCAGCAGTGACGGTCGCCGGCTCCGGCGGCGTGGGCGGCGCGTACGTCGGCGTGACGGCGGTGCCGGCCGCGTCGACGATTTGGAACGTCGGGGTCGGCTGGCGCTCGAGCTCGGCGCTCACCGTGAGCTCGGCATTCGGTGGGGCGAGCCCCGCCACCTCGACCGCCCCGCGCACGAGCGCGCCGGGCTCGGGGCTCGTCAGCTCGACGACCGTCGGGCCGGCCGAGGGGCTGGCCCCGTCGTCGAGGCGGACGATCGTGCGCTCCTCGGGCTCGGACTGGCGGTCGGTCTTCGGGTCGTCGGCGACGAGGGTGATGACGTTCGAGCCCGGCACGAGGCCGACGGTGACGCTGAACCGGCCGTCCGCGTCGGCGGTGACGGTCGGATTCTCGGTCAGGCCGTCGACGGTCACGACGGCGTTCGGCTCGGTCTCGCCGCGGATCGTGATCTCCGCCTCGGTGTAGCCGCTCACGTTGCCCGGCGGATCGATGATGCGCAGGTCCGGGGTGCGGGCGTACGTGACGAGCTGGTAGCCGAGGTACGCGAAGAAGCCGCCGACGAGCACTGTCAGCAGGGCCGCCACGATCAGGCTCGGGGTGAGCACGAAGGCCCGTGCCCGCTTCGTGCGCAGCGGCTTCGGCGGCGCCGGAACGCTGGCCCGCTCGGCGGCCGCGCTCGAGGTTTCGAGGCGGTAGAGGTCGATGAGCTCCTCGGCGTCGAGGCCGAGGTACGCGCCGTAGTTGCGGAGGAAGCCGCGGGTGTACACCGCTCCCGGCAGCTCGCGGTAGTCGCCGCGCTCGAGCGCCGAGAGGTAGCGCTCGCGGATCTTCGTATCTCGCTCGACGCGGGCGAGGTCGACGCCCTTTGCCTCGCGCGCCGTCCGCAGCACGTCGCCGAGCTTGTGGACGGGCTCGGTCACTCCTCGTCCTCGTCCGGCGCGACGTCCCCTCCCCATCCGTCGCTCGTGACGAGCACCTCGCGGAACCGGCTCCCGTCGGCCGGCCCGACGATGCCGCGATCCTCCATCTGGTCGAGGATGCGCGCGGCTCGCGCGTAGCCGATGCGCAGGCGGCGCTGGAGCAGGCTGGCCGATGCCTTGTCGCTGCGCCGCACGATCTCGATGGCCTGCGGCAGGAGCGCATCGGCGTCGTCGCCCTCGTCATCCTCTCCCGGGCGTCCGCCCGGCTTGCCGTCGCGCCGCGGCGCGGTGATCTCGGGCCGGTACTGCGGGCCGCCCTGGGCGCGCCAGTGACGCGCGACGGCCTCGATCTCGGGATCGGTGACGAGCACGCCCTGGAGCCGGACGGCGCGCGGCGCGTCGATCGGCTGGTAGAGCATGTCGCCGCGTCCCAGCAGGTCCTCGGCGCCGGTCGTGTCGAGGATCGTGCGCGAGTCGACGCCCGAGGTCATGGCGAACGCGATGCGCGACGGGATGTTCGCCTTGATCAGGCCGGTGATGACCTGCACGCTCGGTCGCTGCGTGGCGACGACGAGGTGGATGCCGGTCGCGCGGGCCAGCTGCGCGATGCGGGTGATCGTCGACTCCACCTCGTAGGCCGACACCATCATCAGGTCGGCGAGCTCGTCGATAACCACGACGATGTACGGCATCCGCGGCTGCCCGGGCCGCAGCGCCTCGTTGTAGGCGGCGATGTTCCGCACGCCGCGGGCCGCGAACTCGGCGTATCGGCTCTCCATCGTGCCGACCGTCCACTTGAGGGCGTTCACCGCCTTGTCGGGCTCGACGATGACCTCGCACAGCAGGTGCGGGATGCCCTTGTACTGCGCCAGCTCGACGCGCTTCGGGTCGATGAGGATGAGCTTCACCTCGGCCGGCGTCGCGTTCATCAGGAACGAGTCGATGATCGCGTTCACGCACACGCTCTTGCCCGAACCTGTGGCGCCGGCGATGAGCATGTGCGGCATCTTCGCCAGGTCGGCGCTGAACGGCTGGCCGGCGACGTCCTGGCCGAGGGCGAAGGCGAGCTTCGACCGGTTCGAGGCATCGGCGAAGTTGCGGCTGGCGAGCACCTCCTTGAGCGTGACGAGGTCGAACGCCGCGTTCGGGATCTCGACGCCGACGTACGGCTCGCCCGGGATCGGCGCCTCGATCCGGATCGAGCGGGCCGACAGGGCGAGCGCGAGGTTGTCGGCCAGGCCCTCGATCCGGCTGAGCTTGATGCCCGGGTCGACCTCGAGGGCGTACTGCGTGACGACGGGCCCTTCCTGGATGCGGGCCACCTTCACGCCGATGCCGAAGTGCGCGAGCGTCTCGCGGATGCGCCGCCCCTTGGCCGACAGGTCGAGCTGCGCGGCCGATGACTCCGGCGCGTCGGCGAGGAGGTCGATCGGCGGCAGGTCCCAGGCCCGCTCGACGGCCTCGAGCGCCGCGTCCGACGCCTCCTCGGCGGCCGCCTCGGCCAGATGGGCCTCCTCGTCGTGCTCGAAGTCACGCGCCGGCGTCGTGGACTCCTCGCCCACGGCCTCGTCGTCCTCGCCACCGACCGGGATGGCCGCCGGACCCGGCGTGGGCACGGGGACCGGCGCCGCCGCCCGCGATGCGCCGTTCCCGCCGGCCGTCGCCGGCCGTTCCCGACGGACGATGACCGGCGGCTCGTCGTCGAGGTCGTGCGGGCCGGCCAGCCGGTCGCGGACGCGATCGATGAGGCCCGGGCGGGCGGGCGTCGCCGGTGCCGCCGTCGCGTCGGCGCGCTCGGTTCCCGTGGCCGTCCGCCGGCCCCTGGAAGCGCGGCGCACCTCCTCCGCCTCGCGCTCGATGCGCTCGTCGCGCTCCGCGAGGTACGCGGCGATGAGGTCGCCGATCGTCATGTTGAAGTACAGCAGCAGCCCGACGACCACGAACAGCACGAGTCCGGCCCACGCGCCCGCGGTGCCGAGCGCGCCCTCGAGGACGGCGCTCACCGCGTAGCCGAGCGCGCCACCGCCCTCGACGGTGCCGACCGCCTCCTGGCCGCCGCCGTGGGCGAGGTGGAACATCCCGAGCAGCGAGAGCGCGACGACCGCGGCGCCGGAGGCCGCCATCCAGCGCTCGGCGGGCATCGTCTTCATCCACAGCATGAGCGCAAAGCCGGCGAGCAGCGGCGGCGCGAAGGCGATCCCCCACCCGAACAGCGTGGTGAGCACCTGGTGCCAGGGGGTGACGATCTGTCCCGCGTCGGGCGCGAACAGGGCGATGACGCTGATGAGCGCCAGGAACAGCAGCCCCAGCGCGAGGAACTCGCGCCAGAACCGCGCGCTGACGACGAACGGCGTCGTCTGACGGCGGCGTCGTGGGGTGCGGCGGCGGGTGCTCGTGGTCCGTCGTCGGGTCGCCACCTGGTCGGTCAGACCTCCATCACCGTCGGCAGGATCATCGGCCGTCGCTTCGTACGCTCATGGAAGAAGCGGCTGAGGGTATCGCGAACCTTCGTCTTCACGTAGCCCGGCTCGGCCGTGTGCTCGTCCTCGTGCCGCTGCCGGAGCGCCTGGAGCAGATGGTCGCGCGCCTGGCCGATGAGCGGGTCGTCCGGATCGGACAGGAAGCCGCGGGTCGCCAGCTCGGGCATCCCGACCGGCTGGCCCGTCTTGGCGTCGATGGCCACGGCGACGAGCACGACGCCGTCTGAGGCGAGCATGCGCCGGTCGCGCAGGACGACGCCGTCGATTCCGTCGATCGTGGCGATGCCGTCGACGAGGACCGGCCCGGCCTGGACGCCGTCCGCCAGGCGGGCGGTGGTGCCGTCGAACTCGACGACCTGGCCGTTCTCGAGCACGAAGATCTTGTCGACGTCGACACCGGCCCCCTCGGCCAGCAGGCCATGCTGGACGAGCATGCGGTACTCGCCGTGGACCGGGATGAAATGGCGCGGCTTCACGAGGCCGAGCATGAGCTTCAGCTCCTCGCGCGACCCGTGGCCGGAGACGTGGCAGTGGACGAGCGGCTCGTAGTGGACCATCGCGCCCTCCTTGAAGAGGTTGTCGATCGTCCGGGCCACCGCCTCCTCGTTGCCGGGGATCGGCGAGGCGGAGACGATGACCGTGTCGCCCGGCTCGATGGTGATGTTGCGGTGATCGCGGTTGCTCATCCGAGTCAGCCCGCTCATCGGCTCACCCTGCGAGCCGGTGGTCATGACCACCAGCTGCTCCTTCGGCAGCCGCTGGAGCTGGTCCTTCTTCACGAGCGTCCCGTCGCGGCCGTCGAGATAGCCGCGCTCGAGGGCAATCGCCGTGTTCTGTTCCATGCTCCGGCCGAGGGCCACCATCTTGCGGCCGTGGGCCCAGGCGGCGTCGATCACCTGCTGGACCCGACCGATATTGCTGGCGAACGTGGCGACGATGACCCGTCCCGGCGCCTCGCCGACGAGCCGATGGAGGCTCTCCCCCACCGTCGCCTCGGACAGCGTGTAGCCCTCCTTCTCGGCGCGGGTCGAGTCGGACAGGAGGAAATCGACCCCGCGGTTCCCGATCTCGGCGATGAGCCCGAGGTCGGCACGCCTGCCGTCGGGCGGGGTGTGGTCGAACTTGAAGTCGCCGGTATGGACGATCGTGCCGGCCGGCGAGCGGATGGCGTAGCCGACGCCGTCGGGAATGGAGTGGTTCACCCGGAACGGGGTGATGCGGAACGCGCCGACGGCGAACTCGCGGCCGGGCTCGACGACGTGGAGTGGCGTCGAGGCGAGGAGCTTGTGCTCGCGCAGCTTGCCCTGGACGAGGCCCTCGGTCAGGCGCGTGGCGTAAATCGGCGTGCCGGGGATCTTGGGCAGCACGTACGGCAGCGCCCCGGTGTGGTCCTCGTGGCCGTGGGTCAGCACGATGCCCCGCACCCGGTCGCGGTTCTGCTCGAGGTACGTGGCGTCCGGGATGACGAGGTCGATCCCGAGCATCTCGGGATCCGGGAACGCGAGGCCGCAGTCGACGACGAGGATGTCGTCTCCCGCCTCGATGACGGTGATGTTCTTGCCGACCTCGCCCACCCCGCCGAGCGGGATGATGCGCAGGAGTTCGGACATTCAGGATTCTCCGAAGAGGGTCATCTGTTGGGCGTCGTCCATCGGCGTCGACGGCACCATCACGGGCGACGGAGGCTCGACCGGGACCGATGCCGCCCGCTCCGCCTCGATCGCCTCGCGCGCGGCCAGCAGCGCCGACGGGAGCCCCCGGACGTCCTCGAACAGCGTGTCGCGCAGCGATGCCTGGTGGAGCGCCGCAGCAGGATGGTACATCGGGAAGACGTGGAGGCCGGCGAACGAACGGCGCATCCGGCCGTGGACGGCGCCGATCCGCCCGCCGGGCAGGTAGCGCTGCAGCGAGTGGCGGCCGAGGGTCACCACGATCGCCGGATCCAGCGCCCGCTCCTGGGCGTCGAGGTAGGCGGCGCAGGTCGCGATCTCGGACGGCTCCGGATCGCGATTGCCGGGCGGCCGGCATTTCACGACGTTGGTGATGAAGACGTCCTCGCGCCGCCAGCCGATGGATCCGAGCAGCTCGTCGAGGAGCTGCCCGGCCGGGCCGACGAACGGCCGGCCGGTCGCGTCCTCACGGGCGCCCGGGCCCTCCCCGACGAGGAGGACGTCGCTCAGGAGGTTGCCTTCGCCGGGGACGGTGCGCGTGCGGCGCGCGGAGAGCGGGCAGCGTGTGCAGCCGCGAATCTCATCCGCGATGCGCGCCAGCGCCGCCTCCGGCCCCATGGGTCGGAGGGTACCGCGCCGCCGCGGCTCCGCGGCGGCGTCATCGGCCTACGAGCGGTCGTCGTTCCCTCCGCCGCCGGTGCCGGCCCCCGAGCGCGCCATGTGCCGCTCCATCGCGGCGCGGCGGCTGAGGTTGACGCGGCCCATGCGGTCGATCTCGGTCACGACGACCATCAGCTCGTCGCCGATGCTCACCACGTCCTCGACGCGCGGCACGCGGTAGTCGGCGAGCTGGCTGATGTGGACCAGGCCCTCCTTGCCGGGCAGGATCTCGACGAAGGCCCCGAAGTTCATGATCCGGGTCACCCGGCCGAGGTACTCCTTGCCGACCTCGACGTCCTTCGTGAGGCCCTCGATCCACTTGATCGCCTTCTGGGCGGCCTCGCCGCTCGTCGCGGCGATCTGGATCGTGCCGTCGTCCTCGATATTGATCTCGGTCCCCGTCTCCGCGGTGATCTGGCGGATGACCTTGCCACCGGAGCCGATGACGTCGCGGATCTTGTCGACCGGGATCTTGATCGTCGTGATCCGCGGCGCGTACGGGCTGAGCTCGTCGCGGCTGCGGTCGATGACCTCGGTCATCTTGCCGAGGATGAACATCCGGGCCTCGTGGGCCTGCTGGAGCGCGTCACGAATGATCGCGTCCGTGATGCCGGGGACCTTGATGTCCATCTGCAGCGCGGTGATGCCCTCGGCCGTGCCGGCGACCTTGAAGTCCATGTCGCCGTACGCGTCCTCCTTGCCGGTGATGTCGGTCAGGACCGCGTAGCGGCCGGTGGCCGCATCGGTGATCAGGCCCATCGCCGCACCGGCGACCGGCGCCTTGATCGGCACGCCGGCGTCCATGAGGGCCAGGGTCGAGCCGCAGGTCGAGGCCATCGAGGTCGAGCCGTTCGAGCTGACGACCTCGCTCACCACGCGGATGACGTACGGGAACTCGTCCTCGCCCGGCAGGACCGGCTGCAGGGCACGCTCGGCGAGCGCGCCGTGACCGATCTCCCGGCGGCCGGGGCCGCGCATGAAGCGCGCCTCGCCGACCGAGTACGGCGGCATGTTGTAGTGATGCATGTACCGCTTCTCGGTCTCGGGGCTGATCGTGTCCATGCGCTGGACGTCGCTCGACGGCCCGAGGGTCGCGATCGACAGCGCCTGCGTCTGGCCACGGGTGAAGATCGCCGAGCCGTGCGTGCGCGGCAGGACGCCGACCTCGACGCTGATCGGACGGATCGTCTTCGTGTCGCGACCGTCGATGCGGACGTTCTCGGAGAGCACGAGCTCGCGCACGGTCGACTTGGTCAGCACGTCCATGAGCGCGGAGCCGATGCCGTGGCGACGCCGGATGTCCTCCAGGTGCTCCCCCTGCTCCGAGCGGTTGTAGCTCTCGCGCGCCCGGCGCACCTCGTCGGCGATGTCGCGGCGGACCGCGTCGAGCCGCTCCGACAGGCCGGTCGTGAAGTGGACGAACAGCTCGGCCGTGGCCTCGGCGTCGGGCATCGCCCGGTGCGCGGTGGCGTGATCGCGGCCGAACACGAAGCGGACGAGGTCGGCGAGCTTCCAGGCGCCCGCGTCGGGGTAGAGCTGGTAGCCGAGCTCGAGCGTGTCGTACACGGCGCTCGGCTCCCACTTCACCTCGCTCGGCATGTGGCGCTTCACGAACGGCAGGTCGAACGCGACGTTGTGCGCGACGACCGGCGTGTCGCCGACCCAGGCGGCGAAGTTCGTGAGCACCTCGGACGCGGTCGGCGCGTTGGCGACGTCCTCGGAGCTGATGCCGTGCACCTGGTGCCCGACGATCGGGCGGCCCGGGTTGACGAGCGACTCGAAGCGGTCGACGACCTGGCCGTCGCGCAGGCGGAGGGCGGCAATGTCGACGATGTAGCCGTTCTCGGGCTTCATGGCCGTCGTCTCGACGTCGAAGACGACGAACTCGTTCTGCCCCTCGGCCAGGGCCTTGCCGAGCTTGACGACCGAATCGGCCTTCGGCGCGACGAACGGGAGCTTCTTCGGCGTCCCGGCGGCGGCGACGAGCCTGTCCTGGAGCTCGATCGACTTCTGGAGCTCGCGATGGCCGTAGGCGATCGCATCGGCCATGAGGTCCTCGGGCAGGACGTTCGCGCCCGCCTCGACCATCATCACCGCGTCACGCGTGCCGGCCACGACGAGGTCGAGGTCGGAATCGTCGAGCTCGGAGTTCGTCGGGTTGGTGACGAACTCGCCGTTGATCCGTCCGACGCGCACGGCGCCGACGGGGCCCATGAACGGGATGTGGCTGACGCTCAGGGCCGCCGACGCCCCGTTGAGGGCGAGGATGTCCGGGTCGTTCTCCATGTCCGTCGACAGGACGGTCAGGACGATCTGGACGTCGTTGTAGTAGCCCTTCGGGAAGAGCGGGCGGATCGGACGGTCGGTGAGGCGCATGGCCAGGATGGCCGCCTCCGACGGGCGCGACTCGCGCTTGATGAAGCCGCCCGGGATCTTGCCGGCGGCGTACATGCGCTCCTCGTAGTCGACGGTGAGCGGGAAGAAGTCGGCGCCCTCGCGGGGCTCCTTCGACGCCACCGCGGTGGCGAGGACGACGGTGTCGCCGTAGCGCACGAGGACGGCGCCATCGGCCTGCTCGGCGAGCTTGCCGGTTTCGAGGCTGAACGGCTTGCCGCCGATCTCGGCCTCATACCTGATGGACAACGGGAATGCCTCCAATGGTCGGCTCCGCATGCGACGTGGCGCGCGCTCCCGTGGGGGCGCTCAGCGTCGAAGGCTGGCCGGGTGAGTGGATGATGTGATCAATAAGCGAGACCCAGGTGCCGGTCGGCGCGAGGCCGTGGCCCTGGGTCGATCGCGTGGGAGCTAGCGGCGCAGCCCCAGGCTGCTGATGACGGACCGGTACCGGTCCACGTCGTTGCGGACGAGGTACGCGAGCAACCGCCGGCGCTGACCGACGAGCTTGAGCAGCCCGCGGCGCGAGTGGTTGTCCTTCGGATAGCTTCGCAGGTGCTCCGTCAGCGACTTGATCCGCTCGGTGAGAAGCGCGATCTGCACCTCGGGCGAGCCGGTGTCACCCTCGTGCGTTGCGTATTCGGTGACGATCGCGCTCTTCGTGTCCTTGGCGAGCGGCACGTATTCCTCCACATTCGTTTCCGTAACCTTCGGAAGTCTAGCAGAGGCCAGCCTGGGCCGCCATCGGGCGGCTTCAGCCGCCATCGGCACCGATTCGGTGGCGGGCCTCCTCCTCGTCGGCGCGCATCTGCCGCACGAGCGCCTCGACCGAGTCGAAGCGCCGCTCCTCGCGGAGCCGTGGCTGGACCTCGACGCTGAGCTCGGTGTCGTACAGGTCGCCCTCCCAGTCGAGGAGGTAGACCTCGACGAGCACCCGCCCGTCGTCGTGGAACGTCGGCCGCACGCCGACGCTGACGAGCGCCGGATGCCCCGGCCCGACCCCCCGTTCCGGCACGGAGACGCGCCCGAGGTAGATGCCGAGCGCCGGCAGCTGCGGGACGTAGTCGAAGGCGAGGTTCGCCGTCGGGAAGCCGAGCTCGCGGCCGCGCTGGTCGCCGTGCACGACCCGGCCGCGCAGCACGGGCCAGCCGGCCAGCAGACGGCTCGCGGCCTCGATGTCGCCCGCCGCGACGAGCGCGCGCACCCGCGACGAGGAGACGACCTCGCCATCGACGGTCACGGGCTCGACCGGGACGCATGCAAAGCCCCGCTCACGCCCGATGGCCGCCACCCGCTCGAGCGTGCCGCTGCGTCCCTTCCCGAACGCGCTGGACGGCGTCATCGTGATCGCCCGCACCTTCATCGCCGGCTCGAGGGCGGCGAGGAACTCCTCCGGGCCGAGCGAGCGCAGGTCGTCGTCGAACCGGACGTGCAGGGCGTGGTCCGCGCCCGCCTCGCGCAGCCGCGCGAGCGTCACCTCGGGCGGCAGGAGGCGCGGGACGCGCCTGCCCGAAACGAGCACCTCCTCCGGATGCGGGTCGAAGGCGAGCACGACCGATGCGGCGTCGAGCTGCCGGGCAACCTCCGTCGTGGCCGCCACGATGCGCCGATGGCCGAGATGGACGCCGTCGAACACGCCGAGCGTGACCGCCGCCGGCCCGATGGGCGGCAGCTCCTGGATCGAGCGCGCCATCAGCCGCCGCCCTCGGCCGGCAGGACCTTCTCGGGCTGCAGGATCGCGCCGGCCACCGCGCCGATGCCGAGCAGGCTGCGCCCGTCGACGACGGCGACCCGCCCGGGCGGCATCGGCTCGGCGAGGGTCACCGTCGAGCCGTGCACGAAGCGCCAGGCGTCGTCGGTGGCGAGCGTGACGCGCGGGAGCGGCAGGACGGCCCCCGGATCGATCAGCGCCTCCTCCAACCGCCCCTCGGCGGCGAGCGCCTCGAGGCGCTCGGGCGTGATGGCGTCCCCGATGCGCAGGCCCGCGGCCTCGGTGCGACGCAGCGCGAGGAGGTAGCCGCCGCAGCCGAGCCGATCGCCGAGGTCGCGGGCGATCGAGCGCACGTACGTCCCCGGGCCGCAGCGGAGGTCGATCCGGACGTCGAGCGACCCCTCCCCCACCTCGATGCCGGCGACGTCGAGCGCGTCGACCGTCACCGTCCGCGGCGGCAGGTCGAGCGGCTCGCCGCCCCGCGCGGCGCGGTGCGCCGTCTGCCCGCCCTGCTTGCGGGCGCTGAACGCGGGCGGCCGCTGCTCGAACGTGCCGACGAACGCACGCAGCGCGGCCTCGACGTCCTCCGGCGGCGGGAGCGGCGCCTCCGAGGGCGTGATCGGTCCCTCCGCGTCGTCCGTGGCACTGCGGGCGCCGAGCCGGATCACCGCGTCGTAGCGCTTCCGGCCGCCGGTCAGCTCCTCGGAGAGCCGGGTGGCGGCGCCGACGAGGATCGGGAGCACGCCCGAGGCGAGCGGGTCGAGCGTGCCGGCGTGGCCGATGCGCCGCGTCCCGGTCAGCCGCCGCAGCAGCCCGACCATGTCGTGGCTCGTGGGGCCGACCGGCTTGTCGAGGTTAACGACCCCGAGCATCGGCGCGGTCGAGCTCCCGCTCGCATTCGGCGAGGACCTGGCGCTCCGCCTCGGCCAAGGGCACGTCGAGCGAGCAGCCGGCCGCGCGGGCGTGGCCGCCGCCGCCGAACGCCTGCGTGATGGCGACGGCATCGGCCGACCCGCGGGTGCGGACGCTGACCCGCACGTGCGTCGCGGTCGTCTCCTTGAACAGGACGGTGATCTCGCCGTCGCGGGTCGAGGCCAGGAGGTCGACGAAGCCCTCGGTCGCCGACGGCTCGGCGCCGGTCTCGGCGAGCATGGCGAGCGTCTGCGAGGCGTGGACGATGCGCCCGTCGCGCCGCTGACCGATGCCGTTCAGGATCCGCCCCCACAGCGCGAGCGTCGAGAACGGCTTGTCGGCGTAGATGGCCCGATGGATCCGCGACAGCGGGGCGCCGGCAGCGACGAGATCGGCCATGACCCGCAGGGTGCGCGGCGTCACGTTCGGATGGGCGAACGTGTGGGTGTCCTGCACGATGCCGGCGGCGAGAACGGTGGCGATGTCGGGGTCGATCTCGACGCCGAGCGCCGGGACGAGCTCGGCGGCCATCTCGGCCGTGGCCGCCGCCCCCGGATCGATCCACGCCACGGCGGCCTCCGACCCGTCGTTGCTGACGTGGTGGTCGACGTTCACCACCTTCGCGCGGCCCAGCCACTCGGCGTGCGCGCGGGCCACGTCGCCGGTGCGCGACGGCGGGCCGTCGAGCACGACCGCCACGTCCGGCTCGAGCTCCGGCGCGCGTCGGACGTCGCCCGTGCCGGGCAGGAAGGCCAGGAACGGCGGCACGCCGTCGGCGGCGACGACCTCGGCCGTCTTGCCGAGCCGCTCGACGGCGAAGCGCACGGCGAGCGCCGAGCCGAGCGTGTCCGCGTCGGGGTTCTCATGGCAGATGAGCGTGACGCGCTCGGCGTCGCGGAGGGCCGCGACGACCGCATCACGACTCACCCTGACGCTCCTCCTCGAGCTGCCGGAGGATCCGCAGCACGCGGTCGCCGGTCTCGATCGAGTCGTCGTGCTTGATCATGAGCTGCGGGACGTGCCGGATCGTGAGCCGCTCGCCGAGCTGCCGGCGCAGCCAGGGCGCGGCGGCGGTGAGCGCCGCCAGCGTCTCCTGCTGCTCCTCCGGCGTGCCGAGCACGCTGACCCAGACGCGAGCCGACCCGAGGTCTCGTGCCGTCTCGACGCGCGTGACGGTCGCGAAGCCGACGCGCGGGTCCTTCATCTCGCGCTGCAGGAGCTCCATCAGCTCCTGCCGGATCTGGCTGTCGAGCCGATCGGTGCGCTGGCTCATCGGCTGGCGCTCAGGAGCCCTCGGCCACCATCTGGTAGCACTCGATGACGTCGCCCTCGGCGATGTCGTCGAAGTCGAGCCCGATGCCGCACTCGAAGCCGGTCGCCACCTCGCGGACGTCGTCCTTGAAGCGCTTCAGCGACGTGATCCGCGTGTCGGCCAGCAGCGTGTCGCCGCGGAACACGCGGGCCTGCGCGCCGCGGACGATCCGGCCGTCGGTGACGTACGAGCCCGCCACGTTGCCGGCGCGGCCGGCCTTGATGACCATCCGCACCTCGGCGTGGCCCTCGACGCGCTCGACCATCTTCGGCTGGAGCATGCCCTGGAGGGCCTGCTGCACGTCGTCGGTCAGCTTGTAGATGACGTCGTACACGCGCACGTCGACGCCGGTGGCCTCCACCGCGCGCTGCGCGCCGGCATCGAGCTTGGTGTTGAAGCCGATGATGATCGCCTCCGACGCCGAGGCGAGGTTCACGTCGCTCTCGTTGATGTCGCCGGCGCCCTCGCGCAGGATGTTGATCCGCACCTCGTCGGTGTTCAGGCGCTCGAGCGCGCCACGGATGGCCCCGAGCGAGCCCTGGACGTCGGTCTTGAGCACGACCCGCAGCTCGGCGACCTCGGCGTCGGCGATCTGGGCGCTGATCTCCTCGAGGGTGCTGGCCGCACGGCCCTCGCCGCTCTGCGAGGCGCGCTCGGCGGCCTCGGCCATGTCGCGGGCGGTCTTCTCGTCGGCCACGACGCGCAGCACGTCGCCGGCCTCCGGCAGGCCCTGGAGGCCGATGATCTCGACCGCCGTCGCCGGGCCCGCCTTCTGCACGCGCTGGCCGGAGGCGTTGTTCAGCGCCCGGACGCGGCCCCAGGTCCGTCCCACGCTCACGATCTGGCCGACCTTGAGCGTTCCGGTCTGGACGAGCACGGTCGCGACGTTGCCGCGGCCCTTGTCGACCTTCGACTCGACGATCGTGCCGATCGCGTCGCGGTTCGGATTGGCCTTGAGGTCCTGGAGGTCGGCGACGAGGAGGACCATCTCCATCAGCTCGTCGATGCCGGTGCGCTGCTTCGCGCTCACCGGCACGGCGATGACGTCACCGCCATACTCCTCGATGAGGACGCCGTTATCGGCCAGCTCCTGCTTCACCCTGTCCGGGTTGGCATCGGGCTTGTCGATCTTGTTGATCGCCACGATCATCGGCACCCGCGCGGCGCGGACGTGGTCGATCGCCTCCTTCGTCTGCGGCATGACGCCGTCATCGGCGGCCACGACGATGATCGCGATATCGGTCACCTGGGCGCCGCGGGCCCGCATGGCGGTGAACGCCTCGTGGCCGGGCGTGTCGAGGAAGACGATCCGCTTGCCGTTGTGGACGACCTCCGACGCGCCGATGTGCTGGGTGATGCCGCCCGACTCGCGGTCGGCGACCTTCGTCTCGCGGATCGCGTCGAGCAGGCTCGTCTTGCCGTGGTCGACGTGACCCATGACGGTCACGATCGGCGCGCGGGTCTCGAGCTTCGACGGGTCGTCCTCGGTCCACAGCGCCGGCCGGCCATCGCCGTCGGCCGCCTCGCCGGGCTTGACCAGCTCCTGGGACGCCGCGGCCTCGGCGGCTTCGCGCTCGGCGGCGCCGGCCTCGACCGTCTCGAACCCGAGCTCGCCCGCCACGAGCGAGGCGGTGTCGAAGTCGATCGACTGGTTGACCGTCGCGAAGATCCCGTTCCGGATCAGGACGTTGATGATCTCGGCGTGGCTGACGGCCAGCTTCTCGGCGAGGTCCTTGATGACCACCGGGTTCGGCAGCTCGACCGGGCCGGTCGGGCGCGCGGCGGCAGCCTGCGCCTCGGCGACGGCGGCGGCGGCACCCCCGGTGCGCTTGCGCTGCGGGCGCGGCCCGCGGCGTGGTCGGTATCTACGTGGCGGCATCGTTCACCTCGAGTAGGAGCGTTCCCGGCGCGAGCTCGGCGCCGAGCGCCCGCCTGATGGCCGTCGCCGCCCGTTCCGGGTCACGACAGCTGGGATCGTGACAGATATAGGTTCCCCGCCCGGCCATGCGGCCGGTCGGGTCGCGGTGGATCATTCCGTCCGCGGCCCGCACCAGGCGATCCATCTCGCGCTTCGGCCGCGCCGTGCGGCACACCGCGCAGGTGCGGGTCGGGACGTGGTCAGGTCGTCGCTTCGGCATCGGCGGTGTCCGGCGCCGGGGCCTCGGCGACCGGCTCGTCATCGTCGCCCTGGTCCCCCGCCGCGGCGGTCGCCACGCCGGCCTCCGAGCGAATGTCGATCCGCCAGCCGGTCAGCTTGGCGGCGAGCCGCGCGTTCTGCCCCTCCTTGCCGATGGCGAGGCTGAGCTGACGCTCCGGCACGATGACGTTCGCGATCTTGTGCTCCTCGTCGATCCGGACGCTGAGCACCTCCGCGGGGCTCAGCGCCTCGGCGACGAAGCGGCCCGGGTCCTCGTCCCACAGGACGATGTCGACCTTCTCGCCGTTGAGCTCGGCGACGATCGACTGGATCCGCGCGCCGCGCTGGCCGACCGCCGCGCCCTTGGCGTCGACGCCCGGCTGGCGGCTCTCGACGGCCACCTTCGACCGGCTGCCGGCCTCGCGGGCGATGCCGCGGATGACGACCGTTCCGTTGTAGATCTCGGGGATCTCCATCTCCATCAGGCGACGGAGGAAGCCCCGATGCGTGCGGCTGGCGACGATGACCGGGCCGCGGGTCGTGCGCCGCACCTCCATGACGTAGACCTTGAGGTGCTGGCCGATGCGGTACGTCTCGTTCGGCAGCTGCTCGGTGACCGCCAGGACCGCCTCGACGTCCTTGCCCATGTCGAGCACGACGGCCGATTCGGTCGTGCGCTGCACCGTGCCGGTCATGATCTCGCCCTCGCGGGCGGCGTACTGCTGGAAGATCACGTCCCGCTGTGCCTCGCGCAGGCGCTGGCGGTAGACCTGGCCCGCGGTCTGCGCCGCGATCCGGCCGAGCTGCGCCTGGGTGACGTTCTCGGGCACGCGGACCTTCCCGCCGACACCCGTCGTCGGGTCGATCTGCTGGGCCTTGGCCGCCGTCATCTGGAGCTCGGGATCCTCGATCTCCTGCTCCCCGGCGACGACCTCGTACTCCCGCGCCACGCTGATCTCGCCCGACTCGGGGTCGACGGTGACGACCACGTTCTCGGGCGCGTCGGCGTTGCGCCGGTAGGCCGATTCGATTGCCTGCTCGAGCGTCCGGATCAGGACATCCTGCGGCACACCCTTCTCGGCGTTCAGCTGGAGCAACGCTCCGATGAAGTCTCGATTCATGCCGCTCCTCGCTCCGCGGGCGAAAAACAAGACGTGGGATGGCGAACCGACCCACGTCTGGCGCTAAGGTTCAATATTTGTGGTTCGCGTCTGGCCGGCAGAACCGTCGCCGAGTATAGCCGATCGGGCCCACCATCGCTACCGGCGGCCCTGGGGAGGCACGGCCGCGCGGACGGCCGTGCCCGGGGCCCTCAGTGGTTCGGAGGCGCCCCCTCGCCCTCGATCTGGCAGAGGCGGCAGCGCGCGGCTGGTTCCGGCGGAGGCTCCCAGCGCGTCGCGTCGGTATCGGCCAGCGTCAGGCCGCACAGCGCGATGGCGGCCCCATCGGTCACGTCAGCGATCCGATGCCAGCGAGCGTCGCCGTCCTCGACCCACTTGAACGGCAGCTCGGCCGATGGCGCTGCCGCGGTCGCCCCACCGGGAGCGTGATTCGTGTCCACCGGATGCGTTCCTCGTGCGTGTCACGAGCCCTCTCCGCACGCCGTGTGCCGAATCGCATGCCCGGTTGGCGGGCGAGCGGCCGCTCAGCCGCCCGAGATGATGCGCTGGATGTCCTGGATGCTGATCAGGATGACGAGCGCGATGAGGACCGCGAACCCCGCGAGATAGATGAACGCCTCGCGCTCGGCGGGCAGGCGCCGGCGACGCGCCGCCTCGAGGAGGACGACGGCCACCCGGCCGCCGTCGAGCGGCGGGAAGGGCAGGACGTTGAGCACGGCCAGGTTGACCGACAGCAGCGCGACGAACTGCATCACGGCCAGGATCCCGGAGTCGATGACCTCGCCCGTGATCTGGGCGATGCCGATCGGCCCGCGGGCGTCGCCCGCGCCCTCCGGGCTGAGGCCGAGCAGCCCGCCGACCGCGCGCGCCAATCCGGCGGGGATCTGCACCGCGACCTCGACCGTCGTCACCACGCCCCAGCGCAGCGCGTCGACCGGCCCGGTGGCGAGCGGCGGGTCCTCGCCGATGCGCTGCGAGCGCCAGCCGAAGCCGATCGGCCCGCGTCCGGCCTCGATCTCCTCCTGGGTCAGCTCGCGCGGGGTGACGGTGACCTGCATCTCCTGGCCGTCGCGCACGATCGTGAGGGTCACCGGCTCGCCGGCCTTCTCGGTGATGTAGGCGGTCAGGTCGCGCGAGCGCTCGAACGTGCGCCCGTCCGCGGCCACGATGACGTCGCCGACCTCGAGGACGCCCTCGGCGGGACTGTCCTCCTGGACGCTGAGCACCTCGAGCGGACCGGCGCTGTACGGCTGGGGCATCGCGGCCAGCCCCGCGAACAGGACGACGGCGAGCAGGAAGTTCATCAGCACGCCGGCGACGAGCACGGCGATGCGGATCCAGATCGGCTTGCGGTTGAACGCGCCCTGCATGGCGCGCTCGATCTCCTCGTCGGCCAGGCCGTTCTCGCGCAGCCGGCGGATCTCGACGTCGCCGTCCTCGCCGAGCATGCGCACGAAGCCGCCGAGCGGGATCCAGTTCAGGCTGTAGCGCGTGCCGCGGAACATGACCGATGCGGCGCGCGGCGGGAAGCCGACCCCGAACTCCTCGACGGTGATGCCGGCCAGCTTGGCGGCGATGAAGTGGCCGATCTCGTGGACGAGGACGAGGACGACGAGGATGGCGAGGAAGGCGGCGACGGTGGTGATGACGTCCATCACGCCAGCTCCCGGGTCAGCGCGGTACGGATCTCGCCGTCGAGGGCGACGATCTCGTCGAGCGCCGGCTCGTCATCCGATCCCCAGCGCTCGACCGCGGAGGCGATCGTCGGCGCGATGGTCGTGAAGCCGATGCGGCCGTCGAGGAAGGCCGCCACGGCCACCTCGTCGGCGGCGTTGACCACCGCTCCCCGGTTCCCGCCCGCGGCCGCCGCGTCGCGCACGACGTCGTACGCCGGGTAGGCGCCGCGCTCCAGCGGCGCGAACTCGAGCGGTCCCCACTCCTCCGGCCCGACGTGGCGCGCGGGCGACGGCACGCGCTCCGGATGGGTCAGCGCGTACTGGATCGGGAGGCGCATGTCGGGGAGGCCGAGCTGGGCCTTGAACGAGCCGTCGGTGAGCTCGACGAGCGAGTGCACGACGCTCCGGGGGTGGATCACGGCATCGATCTTAGAGTACGGGAGGCGGTAGAGCCATTTGGCCTCGATGACCTCGAACGCCTTGTTGACGAGCGTCGCGGAGTCGATCGTGATCTTCGGCCCCATCCGCCAGGTGGGGTGTGCCAGCGCCTCCTCGGCGGTCACCGATGCGAGGTCGCTCGCCGGCCGGCCGCGGAACGGCCCGCCGCTGGCGGTGAGGACGAGACGCTCCACGGCCTCGAGGCGTTCCCCGAGCAGGCACTGCCAGATCGCCGAATGCTCGCTGTCGATCGGCCGCAGGCGGTCGAGGCGCCGCTCGATGCGCTCGTCGGCCAGAACGGCGTCGACGAGGTGGCCGCCGGTGACGAGGGTCTCCTTGTTCGCGAGCGCCGCGCGCCGGCCGGACCGCAGCGCGGCCAGCACGGCGGGCAGCGCGGTCATGCCGGTCGTGGCGACGACGACCATGTCGACCCCGTCGAGCGTGGCGAGCTCCTCCAGCCCGCCGTCGGCCCAGCGCCCCGGCGCGAGCCCGTCCGGTCGCTCGCCGGCGCACCAGGCGCGCGCCTCCGGATACGCCGCGAGCTGCTCCGCGAACGTCGCTCCCCCATGGCCGGCGGCCAGGCCGAGAACCCGGAACCGATCCGGCAGTGCGGCGACGACCTCGAGGGTCTGGCGCCCGATCGACCCGGTGCTGCCGAGGACGGCGAGCCCGATCACGCCACGCGGCCGGCGACGAGCAGGGCGTAGCCGGCGAGGACGGGCGCGGCGAACAGGAACGAGTCGATGCGGTCGAGCATCCCGCCGTGCCCGGGGATGATGAACCCGGACTCCTTGCGGCCGGCGGCGCGCTTGAGCATCGATTCGGCGAGGTCACCGGCCTGCGCGGCGAGGCCGACGATCGGGCCGATGAGGAGCGGGTGCCAGGGCTCGAGGCCGATGAGCGCCGCGCCGATGCCCGCGGCCAGGGTGGCCGCCACGAGGCCGCCGAACAGGCCCTCGACCGTCTTCGAGGGGCTGATATGGGTCACGAGCTTCGTGCGGCCGATGACGCGGCCGATGAGGTACGCGCCGGTGTCGTAGCCCCACACCACCAGGACGAGCGTGAGCGCCCAGGCGGCGCCCGAGCCGATCCCGAGCATCCCGACCGACGAGGCGGCCGTGCCGCCGTCCGGCGCCAGGTGGGCGACGATCACGATCGTGGGCAGCAGCAGCCCGACGTACGTGACGCCGAACGTCGTCATGGCCCAGGTCACGAAGCCCTGCCTGGGGTCCGAGCGCATGAAGCCCGCGGCCGCGAAGAGGAGCACGACCACGACCAGCGTGGCGGCGATGATGCCGGGCGGGTCGAGGGCCTCCACGACCGTGGCGAGCGGCCCGCCGATGCGCGACTCGTTGGCGGCGATGAGGCCCGCGGCGGTGAGCCCCATGCCGGCCACGATGGCGAGGACCTGCGGCGGCTGGTAGCCGCCGGCGTCGAGCATGGCCACGAGCTCGACGAAGGCGAGGAAGGCGGCCACGCCGATGAGGAGCGAGATCCACGGCTCGCCGACGACGGCGGCGACGAGGACGATCGGCCCGAGCACGGCCGCGGTCAGGACCCGCGTGCGAAGCACTCCCGTCAGCTCCCGAACCGGCGCTCGCGGCGGGCGAACTCGGCGAGGGCCGCGTCGAAGTCCTCGACGCAGAAGTCCGGCCACCATTTCGGGGTGAACACGAGCTCGGCGTACGCGGCCTGCCAGATCAGGAAGTTGCTCGTGCGCTGGTCGCCGCCGGTCCGGATGAGGAGGTCGACGTCCGGCTGGCCGGCGGTGTAGAGGTGCTCGGCGAAGTGGCGCTCGTCGATCGCGTTCGGGTCGGCGTGGGCGGCGAGCAGCGCGCGCGCCGCGTCGACGATCTCGGCGCGGCCCGAGTAGTTGAAGCAGATGTTCAGCGTCAGCCGGGTGCCGCCCGCGGTCCGGTCCTCGGCGGCGCGGATCGAGCGCTGGACGTCCGACGGCGCCTCGTGGAGCCGGCCGATGACCTGGACCCGCACGCCCTCGGCCACGAGCTCGTCGGTGTACTGCCGCACGGCGCCGTCGATGAGGCCGAACAGGCCGCTCACCTCCTCGCCGGGTCGGGCCCAGTTCTCGGTGCTGAAGGTGTAGACGCTCAGCGTCTCGACGCCGGCATCGCGCGCGCGGCGGACGATCGGCCGGATGGCCTCGATGCCCTGGACGTGGCCGGCGAGCACGGGAAGGCCGCGATCACGAGCCCAGCGTCGGTTCCCGTCGGCGATGATCGCGACGTGACGCGGACGGCCGGCCTCGGGCACGCGTCAAACCTCCAGGATCTCGGCTTCCTTTCGCTCCGCCCGGCTGTCGACGGCCTCGATGTATCGGTCCGTCAGCTTCTGGAGGTTCTCGAGCTCGCGCCGCTCCTCGTCCTCCGACAGCTCGCCGTCGCGAAGCGCTCGCTTGAGGTGGTCGGCCGCCTCGCGCCTATGGTTGCGGATCTCGACGCGCGCCTCCTCGGCCCGGCGCCGCACCTGCTTGACCATCTCGCGCCGTCGCTCCTCGGTGAGCGGCGGCACGTTGAGCCGCACCACGGTGCCATCGACGTTCGGCACGAGGCCGATGTCGCTCTTCGTGATCGCCTTCTCGATCGCCGACAGGACCGATCGGTCCCACGGCTGGATGACGATGAGGTGCGCGTCGGGCGTGCTGATGCCGGCGAGCTGGTTGAGCGGGGTCTGCGCGCCGTAGTAGTCGACCATGATGCGCTCGACGAGGGCCGTCGAGGCGCGGCCGGTGCGAATGCCGGCGAAGTCGCGCTCCATGGCCTCCACGGCGCGCTGCATCTTCGGCTCGATCGCGGTCAACGCCTCATGGGTCATCGGGATTCGTCTCCTGAGATCAGTGTGCCGATCGGCTCACCCCGGAGCGCGCGGGCGATATTGCCGGGGACCGTCATGTCGAAGACGACGATCGGCATCTCGTTGTCCATCGCGAGGCTCACCGCCGTGGCGTCGAGTGCCTGGAGCCGATTGCTCAGCAGCTCGGTGTAGCCGATGCGGCTGTAGCGGGTCGCTTCGGGATGCTTCTCGGGGTCGGCATCGTACACCCCGTCGACGCGGGTGGCCTTGAGGATGACCTGCGCGTCGACCTCGACGGCGCGCAGCGTGGCGGCCGTATCGGTCGTGAAATACGGGTTGCCGGTGCCGGCGACCATGACCACCACGCGGCCCTTCTCGAGGTGGCGCACCGCGCGGCGCCGGATGTACGGCTCGCAGATCTCGTTCATGGCGATCGCGCTCATGACGCGCGTCGGCTGGCCGGCCTGCTCGAGGGCGTCCTGGATGGCGAGGCCGTTCATCACGGTCGCCAGCATGCCCATGTAGTCCGCCGTCGAGCGGTCCATGCCCCTGGCGCTCGCCGCCAGGCCGCGGAAGATGTTCCCGCCGCCGACGACGATCGCCACCTCGATCCCGCCCGCCATCGCCTCGGCCACCTGGGCCGCGATCTGGCGCACGACGGCCGGGTCGATGCCGTACTCCTGCTCGCCCATGAGGGCCTCGCCAGAGAGCTTCAGGAGCACCCGGCGGGCCACCGTCGGTGCGGGCTGCGCGGGCGTCGTGGCCGTGTCGGCCACGGTCAGGCGGCCTCCTCGGTCTCCGCGCCGGTCTCCCCCACCGCCATGCGCACGAAGCGGGCGACGCGGATGTTCTCGCCGAGGAGCGCGACCTTCTCGGTGATCAGGTCGCCGACCTTCTGGTCGGTGTCGCGGTAGGGCTGCTCGAGCAGGCAGACCTGCTCGTACCACTTGTTCAGCTTGCCCTCGACGATCATCGGGATCCGATCGGCCGGGCGACCGTCGCGCTCGGCGTCGATCGTGAACAGGCGCTTCTGCTCCTCGACGACCTCGGCCGGCACGTCCTCGCGGCTCACGTACAGCGGCGCCATGCCGGCGATCTGCATCGCGATGTCGCGGGCGAGCTGCTTGAAGTCGTCGGTGCGCGCCACGAAGTCCGTCTCGCAGTTGAGCTCGAGCAGCACGCCGAGGCGCGACCCGTGGTGGATGTAGGCCTCGATGATGCCCTCGCGCGCGGCGCGATCGGCCTTCTTCGCGGCGGTCGACAGCCCCTTCTCGCGGAGCCACAGCACGGCCTTGTCGTAGTCGCCGCCCGACTCCTCGAGCGCGCGCTTGCAGTCCATGATGCCGGCGCCGGTCTGCTCGCGGAGCCGCTTGATGTCCTCGGGCTTGATCATCTGTGCGTTGGTCATGATTCCTCTCCGGTCCGCGGCTAGCGGCGGACCTCGCGGGCGGCGTGCTCGTCGATCTGGCGCTCGTGCTCACGATCCGGATCGTGCTCCGGCTCACCCTCGTCGATATGGGCGGCTCGGCGCGCACGGGCGCGGCGCTCCTCCTCCTCGTCCTCCTCCGGCTCGGGCTCGAACACGAGCGCCTCGCCCGAGGCGAGGGCGGCGGTGTAGTCGGCCTCCGACCCGAGGGCGCTCTCGTCGACCGGCGGCATGGCCTCGGCCTGCTCGAACTCCTCGTCCAGGCGGGCCTGGCGCTCCTGCTGGGCGGTCGAGGCCGCATCGGCCACGAGGTTGCAGATGAGCCGGACGGAGCGGATGGCGTCGTCGTTGGCGGGGATGACCCAGTCGACGAGGTCGGGATCGCAGTTCGTGTCGGTCATCGCCACGATCGGGATCTCGAGCCGGCGCGCCTCGGCCACGGCGATCGACTCCCGATGCGGGTCGACGATGAAGACCGCGCCCGGCAGGCGGCGCATCTTCCGGATGCCGCCCAGGGCCGCGTCGAGCTTCGCGATCTCGTCGTTGAGCTTCGAGGCCTCCTTCTTCGTCAGCCGCTCGAACTCACCGGCGTCACGCCGCGCCTCGAGCGCCTCGAGGCGCTGGATGCGGCGCTTGATGGTCTGGAAGTTCGTGAGCATGCCGCCGAGCCAGCGCGTGTTCACGTAGTGCTGGCCCGAGCGCTGGGCCGCCTCGGCGATCGCCTCCTGGGCCTGCTTCTTCGTGCCGACGAACAGGATGCTGTCGCCGCGCCGCACGGTCTCGCGGATGAAGTCGAGGGCGGCGTCGAGGCGCTGGACGGTCTGCGCCAGGTCGATGATGTGGATCCCGTTGCGCTCGGTGAAGATGAACTCGCGCATCTTCGGATTCCAGCGCCGGGTCTGATGCCCGAAGTGGACGCCCGCTTCGAGCAGCTGCTTCATGGTCGTGGCAGCCAAGGATCGAGTACCTCCGGTTGTTCCTCCGCCCGGCGTCGCCTCCCGCGTCGACCCTCCTCGTCGGAGGGCACCATCGACCACGGGATCGGTCGAGCGTGTGTGATGGGGACACGCCGTGCGCACGCACGGCCCGGAAAGTATAGCAGAGGAGGCCCGATTTCCCGTCGGGCGCCCCAGGGCGGCCCATTCCGCCCCGGTCCGCCGCGCAGCCCACCAGACCGCTCCCAACGGTACCGAAGTACTCCCCTGGTACCCATCGGTACCGTGTGACCCACGCCGGACGGTTCCTAGGATCAGCGGGCATTCCCCGAGCACCGCACCGCACGAGGACCGATCCGTTGACCCGATCCCGGCGCTCAATTGCCATCGCAAGCCTGACGGCAGCGCTCCTGGCTGGCCCCCTGCTCGCCTCGATCGCGCTCGCCGCCGATCCGATCGTCGTCCAGCCGGGCGACACGCTGACCTCGATCTCCCGGCGCCACGGCGTGGCGATCGAGACGCTCGTGCGGCTCAACGGGATCGAGAACCCGAATCGCATCCTCGCCGGGCAGCGGCTGCGTCTCGAGCCCGCGCCGGCCGCCTCGTCGGGCGGCGCGGCCCCGGCACCGGCCGCGACGAAGCGCACCCACGTCGTGCGGGCCGGCGAGCACCTCACCGGCATCGCCCGCCACTACGGCACGACGATCGACGCCATCGCGCGCGCCAACGGCATCACCGACCCGAGCCGCATCTACGCCGGGCAGCGCCTGACGATCCCCGTCGCCGGCGCTCCCGCGGCCGGTTCCTCGAGCCGCATGCCGGCCTCGATGGCGGCCCTCGTGCGCGAGCGCGAGTCGGTTCGCCGCGTCATCGTCGAGGAGGCGCGCCGCTACGGCGTGCCGCCGGCCTTCGCCATGGCGGTCGCGTGGCAGGAGTCGGGCTGGCGCCAGGACGTGGTCAGCAGCGCCGGCGCCATCGGCGTCATGCAGCTCCTGCCCTCGACCGCCGACTGGGTCGGCGAGTCGATGCTCGGGACGCCGATCGACGCCCGCGACCTGCGCCAGAACGTGCGCGGCGGCGTCCGGCTGCTCGCGCATTACCTCGACCGCTACGACGGCAACCGGGCGCTCGTGCTCGCCGCCTACTACCAGGGGCAGACGGCGGTCGACCGGCACGGGATCTACGCCGTCAGCCGGCCGTACATCGCGTCGATCACCGCCCTCGAGGCGCTCTTCGGCGGCTGACCCGCTCGGCGGGCGGTCCGTCGTCGATGCCGGCCAGGCGGCGCAGCCGCCAGTGGCCCACGGCCTCGGGCACGGGCTCGGCCGTCACGAGGTCCACGCGCAGGCTGACCTGCCCGAGCCGCTCGCGCGCCGCGATCGCGGCCAGCGTGCGTCCGAGCCGCCGGGCGCGGGCGGGATCGACCGACTCGACCGCCGTCCCGGCCCGGGCCGTCGTCCGGGCGCGGACCTCGATGGCGACGAAAGTCCGGCTCGGATCGAGGGCCACGACGTCCACCTCGCCGCCTCCCGGGGCTCGAAGGCGGCGGCCGACGATCGTCCAGCCCGCATCGGTCAACCACCTCGCGACGGCGTCCTCCGCCGCGAGGCCGAGCAGGTGACGCGGATCGGCCATCGGCCAAGCATGGCGATGACCGCTTACCGGCCGCTTACCAGCGGCTTACGCTGGCTCCATCAGCCGCCCGCGAGGATGAGCTCCCGCTGGAATGCCTCGTCGGGCAGCTCATCGTCCGGGAGGTCTCGGGCGTCGACGGCGTCGCCGAGCCCGAACGCCATCTGCTCCCCGAGCGCGATGGCACGCACCCGTGCGAACGAGCGGCGATGGAAGACGGTGATGCCGTGCTCGGCGATCCCCTGCCGGTGGTCCTCGGTGGCGTACCCGGCGTTGTGCTCCCAGCCGTAGTACGGGTAGCGAGCGGATAGGCGCTCCATGAGCCGATCCCGTACGACCTTGGCCACGATCGACGCGGCGGCGATCGAGTAGCAGCGCGCGTCACCGCGCACGATGGCCGTGTACGGCCCGACCGAGTGCTCGAACTGGCGCACCCGCAGGCCGTCGATGAGCACGTGGTCGCGGTCGGCGATGCGGCAGATCGCCCGCCGCATGGCGAGGTTGGTGGCGTGGTAGATGTTCAGCCGATCGATCTCGGCCACGCTGGCCGCGCCGATGCCGACCGCCAGCGCTCGGCGCCGGATGGCCGGGAACAGCCGCTCGCGCTGGGCGCGAGACAGCATCTTCGAGTCGCGCACGCCGGGGATCCGTCGGGACAGCGGACGCCACGCAACCGCGGCGGCGACGACCGGTCCGGAGAGGCAGGCGACGCCCACGGCATCGGCGCCCACGACGATCTCGCGTCCGGCGGCCCAGTGGGCGCGCTCGAACCGCGTCGACGGCTTCAGGGGGCGGGGCGCACGCCGGATGGCCATGGCCGCCAGTCTATCGGCCCGCCGGGGGCCAGGCGGTGGTCGGTCGCGCTAGTTGGCGCGCCGCTCGCGGAGCGTGGCGGCCTTGCCGACCCGGTCGCGCAGGAAGTAGAGCTGCGCGCGACGCGCGACGCCGTGGCGGACGACCTCGATCTTCTCGATCCGCGGCGCGTGGATCATGAACGTGCGCTCGACGCCGACCCCGCTGGCGATGCGGCGGACGGTGATCTGCTGGTTGAGCCCGCCACCGCGCATGCGCATGACGGTGCCCTCGAAGACCTGGATCCGCTCGCGGTTGCCCTCGACCACCTTGACCGATACGCGTACGGTGTCGCCCGGGGCGATCGTCGGCACGTCGGTGCGGAGCTGCTCGCGCTCGAGCTCCTTGATGGCGTTCATCGGTGGGGCGACCTCGTTCGCACGGCGCATCCCGCGCGTCTGCACAGCGTTGGTTGACACAGGAACGCGACCGCCACTGCGGCCGCGACCGCGGGAGTATAGCAGCGCCCCCGCGAGACGGGCAACCGGCGCTCAGCCGCCATCGCCACGCAGCTCCTCGACGATCCGGCGGTCCTCGTCGCTCAGCTCGACGTCCTCGAGCAGGTCCGGACGCCGCTCGAGCGTGCGGCGCAGCGCCTCGCGCCGTCGCCAGCGTCCCACCTCGCCGTGGTGTCCGGACAGGAGGACGTCGGGCACCCGCATGCCGCGGAACTCCTCCGGTCGCGTGTACTGCGGATGCTCGAGCAGGCCCGCTGCGAACGAGTCGCCCTCGTGCGACTCGGCCTGGATGACGCCGGGCACGAGCCGCGCGACGGCATCGATGAGGACGAGGGCCGGCAGCTCCCCGCCGGTGAGGACGTAGTCGCCGATGCTCACCTCGCGGTCGACCACGGTCCGCACCCGGTCGTCGATGCCCTCGTAGCGGCCGGATACGAGGGCGAGATGCGGCAGGCTGGCGAGCTCGCGCGCCAGCGCATCGGTCAGGCGCTCGCCGGCCGGATCGAGCAGGATGACGTGGGCGCCCGCCTCGCGCAGGGGCTCGACCGCGGCGAACAGCGGCTCGGGGCGCATGACCATGCCCGCTCCCCCGCCGTACGGGTAGTCGTCGACCGACCGATGCCTGCCGAGACCATGCTCGCGCAGGTCGTGGATGCCGAACTCGAGGATGCCCGCCTCGACGGCGCGACCGAGGATCGACGTCCGCAGCGGCGCCTCGAAGAGCTCGGGGAAGAGGGTGACGATGTCGAAGCGCACGCTCAGCGCACCTCCTCGGCGTCGTCGGGGGCCACGACCATGCGTCCCGCCGCGACGTCGACGTCGAGGACCACGGAGCGCAGCGCCGGCACGAGGCGCTCGCCGCCGGGGCCGACGACGCGGTACACCTCCCCGCCGCCCGCGCGGAATACCTCGACCAGCTCGCCCACGGCCCGTCCGTCCGGCTCGACCACCGACAGGCCGATGAGCTCGTCCCAGTACCACGTGCCCTCGGGCAGGGGCTGCGCCACCGTCTCGAGGTAGCGCCCGACGAGGGCCTCGGCCTGCTCACGGCGATCGACGCCCTCGAGCTCGACGACGAGCGTCCGCCCGCCGCGCTCGATGGCGCGGATGCGCGACGCCTCGGCCGTGCCCTCGATCCACAGCTCGGCGCCCTCGACCAGCCGCTCGGGCCAGTCGGTCAGCAGCTCGAGCCGCAGCCCGCCGCGCAGCCCCTTGGCGCCGATGATCCTGGCGACCGCCAGCCGCGCCTCAGTCGTTGTCCGAGACGATCTCGAGCTCGACGTGGCGACCGTCCTTGGCGGCCATCACCCGGAGCAGGCTGCGGATGGCGTTCGCGATCCGGCCGTCCCGGCCGATGACGCGCCCCATGTCGTCCTGGTCGACGCCGAGCGTGAGGACGATCTCGTCGTCGTTCTCCTCGTCGACCTCGACCCACACCGCATCGGGCTTGTCGACGAGCGAGCGCGCGACGTACTCGAGGAACTCCTTCACTCGTCGGCCTTCTCGGGCTCCGCCTCGGCAGCCGGTGCCTCAGCCTCGGCCTCGGCGGCATCGGCCTGGGCCTCCGCCTCCGCGACGGGAGCCTCGTCGGCAGCCGGTGCCTCGGCGTCGGCCGCGGCGACGGGAGCCTCCTCGGCAGCCGGTGCCTCGGCCTCGGCCGCGGCGACGGGAGCCTCCTCGGCAGCCGGTGCCTCCTCGGCGGCGGGGGCCTCGTCGGCAGCCGGTGCCTCCTCGGCGGCGGGGGCCTCGTCGGCGGCCGCGGCCTTGGCGCGGGCCTTCTTCGACGGCTTCGCGGCCGCCGATCGGGTGGCGCGGCGCGGCTTCGGCGCATCGGTGCCGGCCGGCGTCGACTCGGCGAGCTTCATGAGCCTGGCGACGGTGTCGGACGGCTGGGCGCCCTTGCCGATCCAGGCCTGGATCTTCTCGCGCTCGAGATGCACGGTGGCGGGCTCGGTGAGCGGGTCGTAGTACCCGAGGATCTCGAGCGCGCGGCCGTCGCGCGACCGGCGCTTGTCGATGGCGATGACGCGGTAGGCGGGGCGCTTCGTGGCCCCCACGCGCGTCAGGCGGATTCGGACTGCCAAGTGGGTGGTACCTCTGCTTTCGAGCTTGGGCGGTGGGGTTGGATCAATCGGGCCGGCGGTCGTCGACCGTCAGCACCGCGTGGAACGCGATCTCGTCGTCACGGGAGGGAAGGGTGAGGGCGAAGCTCCCGATCTGGCCAAGGATATCGCGCGCGTCAGCGGGGAGCTCCGCGTCGATGCCGAGGAGCTCGACCAGGCGCCCGACGTCGGCGTAGGCCTCGGTCCCGGCACGGGCGCCGGCGACCTCGAACGTCGAGCGATAGGCCTCGTCGGCGCCGAGCGTGGCGCCGGAGCGGTGCGCCTCGATCGAGGCGGCGACGTCATCGGCGCTGAGGCCGAGGATGACGATGCCGTCGACGACCGCGTAGGCGACCGATCCGGTGTCCGGCAGGGTGAGGATCGTGACCTCGACCCCGTCGGCGCCGTCCGGCGTCGTCGTCTGGCGGGTCGCGCCCGCCTCCACCAGGCGCGTGGCCAGGTTGTCGAGCATGCCGGCGGCCGCCTCGCCGTCCGACGGCCGCAGGAGGAGCTGGCCCGACGGCAGCTCGCCGTCGAGGCCGGTGAGCGCGACGCCGACCTCGCGGTCGAGCAGCGGCAGGACGTCGGTGTCGAGGTTGATCCCGAGCCCGAACGCGGCGAGCGCGCGTGCCGTGGTCAGGAAGCCGGCGACCTCCTGGCCGTCGGGCGTCGCGCCGAGCATCGCCTCGGCGTCCTCGAGCGACTGGCGCAGGCCGAAGACGACGACCTCGGCGACGGTCGACTCGGGCATCCAGTCCACGAGGCTGCTCGGCTCGGTGCCCAACGCGAACGACGTTCGAGCCGATGGCGCGGCCTCCTCGACGTCGAACGGCATGCTGCCCGACAGGCGGAGGCCCTCCTGTTCGGCCACGAGGACGAAGCCCGCGGTCGAGACGCCGGAGAGCGTCGCGTCGCCGGTCGCCTCGCCGATCGCGGCGAGGTCGACGAAGGCCGAGGCGAGGTGATCGGCGGGCAGGTCGGCGGACGTCGTGCGGAAGTCGGAGCGATCGGCGAGCGACGACCCGCCGGAGGCGTCAACCGCGGCGCGCAGCGCATCGGCGTCCGGTCCGGCGACGAGCATGCCGTCGACGAAGGCGTAGGCGCCGGCATCGGCCACGTGGAGCTCCGTGCCGCCGTACGGCTCGGTGGCGAACGTCGCGCCGTCGCCGATGAGCCCCGGAATGGCGGTGGCGGCCGCGTCCGGATCGCGGACCTCGGCGATGACGACGACGCTCGAGTCCTCGATCGTGCCGTCCTCCGACGGCCAGGCGGCGATGGCGACCTGGCCGCCGAGCCACGGCTTCAGGTCGGTGCGGTAGTCGACCCCCGTGCCGCCGAGGAGGTTCTGGGCCACCTGGTCGATCTTCTCGTCGAGCGACGAGTCATCGGCGAAGCCCGGCAGCCGGCCGATGAGCTCGGCCAGGTTCAGCTGCTGCCCGGCCGACGGCTGGAGGTAGACGTTGACGTAGACCGCGCTGTTCGCCGGGGCCAGCGAGGCGGCGCGATCGGTCGAGGCGCCCGAGAGGAACAGGTACGCGCCGACGACGGTGGCGCCGGTCAGGCCGAGGAGCGTGACGAGCGCGATGACGAGCCGATGCATGCGTCAGCGCCCGAGCAGGGCGCCCAGTCCCCCGCCCGCGCCGGGCAGCTTGCCACGGCCGATCATCTTCATCAGCCGCTGCATCTCGGCGAACTGCTTGAGGAGCCGATTGACGTCGGCCGTCGAGGTCCCGCTGCCGAGCGCGATGCGCCGCCGTCGGGAGGCCTTGATGACGTCCGGGCGGCGCCGCTCCTCCGGCGTCATGGAGTCGATGATCGCCTCGATCTTCCTCATCTCGCCGGAGTCGACGGCCTGCTGCGCGGCACCCGCCATCTGGCTCGCGCCGGGGATCATCTGGAGCACCTGGCCGATGGGCCCCATCTTCTTGATCTGCTGGAGCTGGCCGCGGAAGTCCTCGAGCGTGAAGCGGTTCTCCATGAGCCGTTTCGCGGCCGCCTCGGCCTCGGCCTGGTCGACGTTCTCCTGGACGCGCTCGACGAAGCTGAGGATGTCGCCCATGCCGAGGATGCGCTGGGCGAGCCGATCGGGATGGAACGGCTCGAGGCCATCGGTCCGCTCGCCGGTGCCGAGGAAGGCGACCGGCAGCCCGGTCGCGGCGCGGATGCTGAGCGCGGCGCCGCCACGCGCGTCGCCGTCCATCTTCGTGAGCACGAGGCCGGTGACCGGCAGCTTGGCATGGAAGGCCTCGGCCACGCGCACCGACTCCTGGCCGGTCATGGCGTCGACGACGAGGAGCGTCTCGGACGGCGTCACCGCGCCGGAGATGCGGACGAGCTCCTCCATCATCGCCTCGTCGACGTGGAGCCGGCCGGCGGTGTCGAGGATGACGAGGTCGTGGCCGCGCTGGCGGGCGACCTCGAGCCCCGAGCGGGCCACCTCGAGCGCCGGCGTGCCGGTCGGGCGGGTGTGGACCTCGACCCCGATCTGGTCGCCGAGCTGGACGAGCTGGTCGACGGCGGCGGGCCGATAGACGTCGGCGGCGACGAGGATCGGCTTGCGGCCCTCCTTGCGCAGCCGGACGGCGAGCTTGGCGGCCGTCGTCGTCTTCCCCGAGCCCTGGAGGCCGACCATCATGATCACCGACGGCCGTCCGTCGAGCCTGAGGTGGTGGCGCTCCCCGCCGAGGATGGCGACGAGCTCGTCGTGGACGATCTTCACGATCTGCTGGCCGGGGTTGAGGCCCGTCAGCAGGTCGGCGCCGACCGCGCGCTCGCGGACGTGGGCGACGAAGTCCTTGACGACCCGGAAGTTGACGTCCGCCTCGAGCAGCGCGAGGCGGATCTCGCGCAGCGCGGCGTCGAGATCGGCCTCGGTGATGCGTGCCTTGCCGCGCAGCCGCTGGCTGATGTCCTGCAGGCGCGACGAGAGAGATTCGAACATGCGTGGCCCGATACGGAACGGTGCCGGCGCTCAGGGCGCCGGCAGACGGCTGCCCATTCTAGGCGGCGACGGACCCCCCGGCAACGAGCGCCCTACTCGGCGAACAGCCACTCCACGAAGGCCTCGGGGTCGAACGGCGCGAGGGCATCGACCTCCTCGCCGACCCCGGCGAAGACGATCGGCACGCCGAGCCGGTCCGCCACGGCCAGCGCCACGCCGCCCTTGGCCGTGCCGTCGAGCTTGGTGAGCACGATGCCGGTGACCCCGACCTCGCGGCTGAAGCCCTCGGCCTGGAGCAGGCCGTTCTGGCCGGTGGTGGCGTCGAGGACGAGGAGCACGTGGCGTGGCTGGCCCGGCAGGCGGCGCTCGATGACGCGCCGGATCTTCGCCAGCTCGTCCATGAGCTGCTGCTTGTTCTGGAGCCGTCCCGCGGTGTCGACCAGCACGGCGTCGAGGGCCCGCGACTCGGCCGCGGCGACCGCGTCGAAGGCCACGGCACCCGGGTCGGCGCCGGCACGCTGGGCGATGACCGGCACGCCGAGCTGGTCGCCCCAGATGCGGAGCTGCTCGATCGCCGCGGCGCGGAACGTGTCGGCCGCCGCGAGCGCGATCGACCTGCCCTCGGCGCGGAGCCGATGCGCCAGCTTCGCGATCGTCGTCGTTTTGCCGGTGCCGTTGACGCCGACGAAGAGGATGACCGACGGCGCCGGGCCGAGCTCGAAGGCGCCCGAGCCGGTGGCCGCGAGCCGATCGCGGATCTCGGTCGCCAGCGCCCGACGGGCGTCCTCGCCGCTCCGTCCGCCCTCGCGCCGGAAGCGCTCGCGGGCGGCGTCGACGAGCTCGAGCGTCGTCGTGACGCCGACGTCGGCGGCGATGAGCGCCTCCTCGACCTCGTCCCACGTCGCGTCGGTCGCCGCCGCGTCCGTCCCGAAGATCGAGCGCAGGCGGGCGCCGAACCCCGACGGCCGGGCGCGCAGGCCCATGCCCGACGGCTCGCGGCGCGGGCGCGCCACCGTCATCGCGGGTGGTGGGGTGTCCACCTCCTGCGCCTCGGGCACCTCGGGGGGCGTGACGGCCTCCTCGGCCGCCGGCTCCCCCGTCTCCTCCGGTTGTGAGCGCCGGCGCCAGAACACTAGGCGCTGACCTCGGCCGGCAGGTCGGCGAGGCGGAGCGAGAGGACGCGGCTCACCGCGGCATCGGTCATCGTGACTCCGTAGATCGTGTCGGCCACCTCGATCGTGGCCCGGTTATGGGTGATCACGACGAAGTCGATCGACTCGCTCAGCTTGCGGAGCGCATCGGCGAAGCGGCCGATGTTCGCCTCGTCCAGGGCGGCGTCGACCTCGTCGAGGATGCAGAAGGGTACCGGGTTCACGCTGAGCATGGCGAAGAGCAGGGCGACGCCGGTCAGCGCCCGCTCCCCGCCCGACAGCATCGCGAGCCGCTGGAGCCGCTTGCCGGGCGGCCGGACCACGATCTCGATCCCGCCCGGTGCGTCGCCATCGGCCTCGTCGGCGGACTGGAGCGACCCGGAGCCGCCGGCGAACAGGAGCCGGCAGAACTCGTCGAACTTCGCGGCGATGGCGCGGAAGGCGGTGTCGAACCGCTCGGCGATCTCGCTGTCCAGCCGGGCGATGAGCTCCTCGGTCGAGGTGATCGCCTCCCGCAGGTCGGTCTCCTGGGCGGTCATCTCCTCGAGCCGCGTGCTCAGCTCGCGGTGCTCCTCGACGGCGAACGGGTTGACCGAGCCGATCTGGCCGAGCGTGCGCCGCACCCGCCGCAGCTCGGCCTCGAGCTCCTCGTCGGTGAGCGCCTCCAGTTCCTCCGACGGCGCCGCGACCGCGGTCTCGGGCAGTCCCTCGAGGGCGAGCTCCCGCTCGCGTGCCAGTGCGGCGACCGCATCGTCCCGGCGGGAGGCCTCGATGGCCGTCGCCTGTGCCGTCCGCTCGAGCTCGGCCAGCCGGGCCGATGCGCCGCCGCGCTCCCGCTCCAGCTCGAGGAGGGCGTTCCGGGCGGCGGCGCGGGCAGCTTCGGCATCGGTATGTGCGCTGGCGGCCGCCGCGTCGGCCTCCCGGGCGGCCTTCAGCTCGCCGTCGATCGCCGTCCGCTCCTCGGTGAGCGCCGCCATCGCGCGCTCGCGCTCCGGGCGGGCGGCCTCGATGCCGGCCAGCCGCGCCTCGGCCATCGCCCGCTCCTGCCGGCGACCGGAGATTCGCGTCTCGGCCTCCTCGGCGTCCCGCCGCGTGGCGCTCCAGCGGTCGCGCGCCGCGTCGCGCGCGGCGGCCAGCTGGTCGCGCCGGGCGCGGGCACCGTCGGCGACCTCCTGGAGGCGCGCGACCTCGGACAGCGCCTCGGCGTCCGGCCCGCCGGGTGACGCCACGTCCGACGGCTCCGAGATCTCCGCCTGCTCCTGCTCGAGGCGTACCCGGCGATCGGCCAGGCGCCGCACCTCGACCTCGGCCACGTCGAGGTCGGCGGCCGCGCGCCGGGCGGCCCGGCCGGCCTCGTCGGTCGCGGCACGCGCGGCGAGGTGGGCCTCACGGGCCGCGCGCAGCCGCTCGGTGGCGTCGTGGGCGCGCGCCTGGGCGGCGGCCAGGTCGGCCTCGGTCCGGGTGGCGGCCTCGGCGACCTCGCGACGGCGGGCGTGGGCCCGCACCGCGGCGCCGCCCGGCGGATCGGCGCGGCCACGGAGGACGACGATGCCCCGCGCGTCGGCGAGATCGCCGTCGGGGGTGACCGCCGTCCATCCCACGGGCAGGTTCGCCCAGCCACGAAGCAGGGCCTCCAGGTCGGGGGCCACGACCGTGCGGCCGAAGGCGAGCGGCGCCTCACCGGCACCGATCCACTCGGCCAGCGTGCGCTCCGCCCCGACGGCATCGAGCGCGGCGCGGCGCCCCGGCCCGTCGTCGCTGCCCGGGGCGAGGAGCCGCGCCGTGCCACGTGCGCCCTCGAGCGACGCGGTCGGGTCGTCGCCGCCCCACACGAGCGCTCCCTCCAGCTCGCCGCCGACCACGGCCTCGATCGCCGGCCACGTCGGCTCGGGGGCGTCGAGCTGGTCGAGCAGCGTGCGCCAGCCGGCCGAGGCGAGCCGATGGCCCAGGCGCTGCTGCGCGTCGTGCGGCTCGGCGACCGCCGCCAGCTCGGCACGCAGGGCGCGGAGCCGCTCGGTGAGCTCGAGCGCCTCCTGTCGCGTCGTGTCGGCCTGGGCCTGCGCCCCGTCCCGGGCGGCCGTGGCGGCCTCGAGCGCGGCGGCCGCTTCGGCGCTGGCGCGGCTTGCCTGCTCGGACCGTGTGCGGGCCTCGGCCAGCGCCCGTTCGGCATGCTCGATGGCGCGCGCCAGCGCCTCGGCCTCCTCGCGGGCACGTTCGCGGCGCACCTCGAGCCGGGCGGCCTCCTCGGCGGCGCGCGCCGAGGCCGCGATCCGGTCGCTCTCGCGGGCACGGGCGGCCGCCAGGGCCTCCTCGGCGGCGAGCAGCTCGTCGGCGGCGGAGCGGAGCGCGGCGACCGCGGCCTGCCATGCCTCCTCGGCCTCACGGGCCGCGGCGAGGGCCGGCGACACCGCCTCCTCGGCCGTGCCGTCGTCGAGCGAGGCGAGCAGCCGACGAGCCTCCTCGAGGGCGACGCGGTCGCGCTCCTCGGCCGCGGTCGCCTCGCGCAGCCGGGCCTCGACGGCCTCGAGCCGGCTCTCGGCGCGGATGACGACGGCGCGCGTCTCCTCGCGCCGCTGGCCGGCGTCGCGCGCGGCCTGCTCCGCCTCCCAGTAGCGCGCCTCGGCGGCGGCGATCGCCTCGCGGCCCGCCCGCTCGCTGGCGCGGAACGCCTCGAGCGCCGCCTCGGCGGCGGCCGCGGCACGGCGTGCCTCGCCGAGCGCGGCTCGGGCCGCCTGCTCGCGACGCCGGTGCGACAGCAGGACGAGGGCGCGCGCCCGCGCGCCGAGCGTGTCGTGCTGCTGCTGGTGCTCGGCCTGGAGCGCCAGGCGGCGGACCTGCGGCTTCAGCTCGCCGACGATGTCGCGCACCCGGGCGAGGTTGTCGAGCGACTTCGCGAGGCGCGCCGACGCCTCGTTGCGCTTCACCTGGAGTCCCTTGACCCCGGCCGCCTCCTCGAACAGCTGGCGCCGCTCCTCGGGACGCAGGGAGAGGGCCGCATCGACCGTCCCCTGCCCGACGACGACGAGCTCGTTCGCGCCGAGCCGCCCCTCGCCGAGGAGGTCGACGACGTCGCGGAGCCGGGCGCGGGCGCCGTTGATGAGGTACTCGCTCTCGCCGGATCGGTACGCGCGGCGGCCGATGGCGACCTCGGCGAAGTCGATCGGCAGCCAGCCGTCGCCGTTGTCGAGCGTCAGCACCGCCTCGGCCATGCCCTGCGGCTTGCGCTGCTCGGAGCCCGCGAAGATGACGTCGTCGGCGCGACGCGTGCGCAGCGATCGGTTCGACTGCTCGCCGAGGACCCACCGCACCGCATCGGCCATGTTCGACTTGCCCGAACCGTTCGGGCCGATGACGGCGTTCACGCCGGGCTCGAAGACGAAGCGCGTCGGATCGGCGAACGACTTGAAGCCGTGGACGCGGAGCTCCTTGAGGCGGCTCACTCCGAGCCCTCGGAGCCGCCGTCCGGCGCGGCGTCGGCGAGGAGCACGACGAGCGCCTCGCTGGCGGCCTGCTCCTCGGCCCGCTGCCGGCTCGAGCCGTGCCCCACGGCGACCACGCGGCCGTCGAGCTGCACGGCGACGGTGAAGTGCTGCTCGTGGGGAGGCCCGCTCGTCGCGGTCACCTGGTACGACGGCTTCGTGCCGAGATGGCGCTGCGTGTGCTCCTGGAGGCGCGACTTCGCGCTCTTCGGCGGCCCGTCCACCTCGGCCAGGGCCTCGATCCGCGGCTCGAACAGCTGGCGCAGGATCTCCTCGGTCTTCTCGTGGCCCTCCGACAGCGACAGCGCGCCGGCGAGGGCCTCGAACGTGGCGGCCAGGACGGACGGACGGGTCGCGCCGCCGGCATCGGCCTCACCCCGGCCGAGGAGGAGGAAGCGGTCGAGGCCCAGCTCGAGCGCCATGGCGGCGAGGGCCTCGCGGTTAACGAGCGCCGCCCGACGGGCGGTCAGGAAGCCCTCGTCCTCGTCGGGATAGCGCTCGAACAGGAGCCGGCTGACGGCAAGGCCGATGACGGCGTCGCCGTAGAACTCGAGCCGTTCGTTGTGGCCCGGAACCTCGGTGGGGTTCTCGTTGTAGTAGGAGCTGTGGACGAACGCTCGCCGGATGCGAGCGGGGTCGTTGGGAACGATGCCGAGCAGATCGGCGAGGTCGTCCAGTGACGGGGCGGCCATTTCGAGGCTCCGCCCTACTGCTGGTGCTCCTCGATGTACTCGACCGCGTCGGAGACCTTCTGGATCCGCTCCGCGTCCTCGTCCGAGATCTCCATCCCGAACTCCTCCTCGAGGCTCATGATGAGCTCGACGAGATCGAGCGAATCGGCGTTCAGATCCTCGACGAACGAGGCCTCGGGAGTGACTTCTTCCTCGTCCACCCCGAGCTGCTCGACGATGATCTTCTTGAGACGCTCGTACGTGGTCCCATCTGTCACGACGTTCTTGCTCCTCCACCCGATGATCTGGAAACGCTTCCGAGCACGCCATTGACGAGGCGCCGAGCCGCGTCGCCGGCGTAGATCCGGGCGAGGGATACGGCGTCGCGCATCGTCTCCCCGCTCGGGGTCGCGGCGGAGTATAGCACCTCCCAGATCGCGCTCCGGAGGATGGCGCGCTCCACCCGGCCGAGCTCGGAAACGGGAATCAATGGGGCCTCGGCCGCGATCCGCGCGTCGAGCTCGTCGCGCTTCGCGGCCACCCCGGCAACGATGTCGGCGGCGTGCCGGCGCACGTCGTCGGGCAGGTGCCGCTCCTCGGCGATCCGCTCGAGCGCCGCGTCGGCCTTGCCGGGCCGGAACTCGTCCTCGAACAGGGCGAGCAGCGCCACGCGCCGCGCCTGGATGCCCGGCGATGCCGCGGCCGATGCGCGACGACCCGATTCCGTCATGCCAGGGGCCGATCCCGATGCAGGCGGGCCGCGATCCGCGAGCGCACGCCGCGGTGGGCGAGGGCCGGGTGCCCGCGCGACCACTCGTCGATGAGGGCCGGGACACGGGCGTGCGCCGACTCGGAGGCGACCCGGATGGCGTTCTCGACCATCCGCGCCTTCGCACGGCCGTGGGTCACGATGCTCACCCCGCGCACCCCGAGCAGCGGCGCGCCCCCGTAGCGCTCGTAGTCGAAGCGGGCCCGCAGGCGGTCGAAGCCGGGCTTGAGGGCGAGGAGCGCGAGCGGCGCGATCGGTCCCTGCTGGAGGTCCTCGCGCAGCGCCCGGAAGATGAAGCTGGTGATGCCCTCGAAGAACTTCACCACCACGTTGCCGACGAACCCGTCGCACACGACTACGTCGGCGCGGTGGGCGATCATGTCGTGGGCCTCGACGTTGCCGACGAAATGGAGGTCGGCGGCGGCCAGCTTGCCGTACGCCTCGCGGGCCCGCTCGTCCCCCTTCTCCTCCTCCTCGCCGATGTTCAGGAGGCCGATGCGCGGGTTTGGGACGTGGAGCACGTGCTCGGCGAAGATCGCGCCCATGGCCGCGAACTGGACGAGGTGCTCGGGATCGGTGTCGACGTTGGCGCCGACGTCGAGCAGCATGACCGGCCCGGTGGCGGTGACGAGGTGGGCCGGCAGGGCCGGGCGGTCGATGCCATCGATCCGGCCGAGGCGGAACACCGCGGCGGCCATCGTGGCCCCGGTCGAGCCGGCGCTGACGACGGCATCGGCCGCGCCGTCGCGGACGAGGTCGGTGGCGACCACGATCGAGGCGCGACGCTTCGCGCGCAGCGCCTGGGCCGGATGCTCCCCCATCTCGATGACCTCGGGGGCGTCGACGAGGGTGAGGTTCGGCGGGCGTGTCAGCCCGGCCTCGTCGATCTCGCGCTCGATGCGCGGCACGTCACCGACGAGGATGATCTCGTCGGGGTGTGCCGATGCGTAGGCGACGGCGCCGCGGACGACCTCGCGAGGGGCGTGATCGCCTCCCATCGCGTCGACCGCGATGCGCATCGGCGGCGTTAGCGCTGGCCTTCGCCCGGGGCGACCGTTTCGATCGTCACGGCCTCACGGCCGGCGTACCAGCCGCACGTCGGGCAGACGTGATGCGCGCGCTTCAGCTCGTGACAGTGCTCGCACTCGACGAGCGGCGGCGCGCTGATGGCGAGGTGTGCGCGGCGCTCACCCTGGCGCGCCTTGGAAACCTTTCGCTTGGGAACGCCCACGCGGGAACTCCTTGACCGATGATCACTGGGGGACGCCGCAGTATAGCCGCCGCGCGGTGACCGTGCGAGCGCAGCCTCCAGGGGGGCCTCAGTTGTGGCCGTTCGCCCCGTCGTCCGGGCGGAACTTCGCTAGGCCGGCGAGGCGTGGATCGATCTCCGCCTCGCCGTGCTCGTGGGACCCGCGGTCGAGCCGCTCCCCGCACTCCGAGCACAGGCCGGGGCAGTCGGGCCGGCAGAGCGGCACCATCGGCTCGGTGAGCGACAGCTCGTCGCGCAGGATGGCGTCGAGCTGGATCTCGTGGTGCTCGTCGATGCGGTTCGGCGGGTGGTCCTCGCCGCTCTCGCCGACCGGCGCGCCGGTGAGCGGGTCGATGCTCGGCACGAACTCCTCGTCGACCTCGGCGACGACGTCCTCGACGAACGGCTCGGTGCAGCGGGCGCAGATCCGCCGCAATGGCGCGGCGACCCGTCCGCGCACGAGGATGCCGCGGTTCGTGCGCTGGAGGTGGAGGTCGGCGTCGAGCGGGCCGGCGAGCTCGACCTCCGGGCCGAGCGTGACGTAGTGGTCGCGCAGCCGGACCTCGCGCGTCGCGCCCGGCACCTCGTGGAGGAGGCCGGCGACGTTGATCGAGGTCACGATGCCGATGGGGTCCGGGCCTGCTCCTCGGGATCGATGGCCAGGGCATCGGCCGCCGGTCGAGGGCCGGTGCCGTCGTCGCTCGCGCGGTGCCGCTCGTCGAGCAGGTCGATGCCGCGCTTGATGCTGGTCAGCGCCTTGATGCACTCGCCCTCGAGGCGGATGAGGACGCCTGCGGCGTACTCGTCGGCGGCCCGGCGCTGCTCGCGGGCCTCGGCCTGGGCGGCCTCGATGATCTCGGCCGCACGGACCTGCGCGGCGCGGACGAGCTCGCGCTCCTCGAGCATCTGCGCCGCACGCTCCTGGGCGCGGCCGATGATCGCGTCCCCCTCCTCGCGGGCGCGCTCGGTGATCCGGTCGGATTCCTCGGTGATGCGCCGCGCCTGGCGGACCTCCTCGGGCACGGCGATGCGCAGCTGGTCGATGAGCTCGAGGACGGTGGCCTGGTCGAGCACGACGTTGTTCGTCAGCGGCACCTTCTTGGCGGCCGCGACGAGCGACTCGAGCCGTTCGACGAGGAAGATGATGTCCGTGGCCAGGCCCTCCTTCGGCGCGATTATACGCTCGGGCCTCTCGCTTCCCGGGTCGTCCCGAGCCGTTCGCGGAGCGCGTCGGCAACGGGAGGCGGCACCATCGGCCCGATATCGCCGCCGAACGTGGCGACCTCCTTCGTCAGCGTGCTGCTCACGTACCCGAACTCGAGCGCCGTCATGAGGAACGTCGTGTCGACCTCCGGCGCGAGCTTGCGGTTCGTGAGCGCCATCTGCAGCTCGGCCTCGAAGTCGCTCACCGCCCGCAGGCCGCGGACGATGAACCCGGCCCCGTGGTGGCGCGCGAAGTCGACGGTCAGTCCGCCGAAGCCCTCGACGCTGACGTGCTCGCCGAGCTCGGCGACCGAGGCCCGGATGAGCTCGACCCGCTCCTCGACGCTGAACAGCGGCGCCTTCTTCGGGTTCGAGAGCACGCCGATGATGAGCCGATCGAACAGGACCGACGCGCGGCGCGCGACGTCGAGGTGGGCGTTCGTCAGCGGGTCGAACGAGCCGGGGAACACCGCGGTTCGGGTCATCCGTCCTCCCTCGCCAGCAGGCTGAGCATCGTCTCCCCGAACCGGCGCTGGCGAAACGGGGCCAGGCCGCCGACGGACGGGAGCTCCGTGCGCCAGAAATGCTTCACGACGACGACGGCGTCGGGCGCGAGATGCCGCACGAGCGCCTCGAGCGGGGCCACGATAGCACGCACCTCGTACGGCGGATCGAGGACGGCGATGTCCCACGGCCCGGCGTCGGTGGCCTCAAGGAAGCGCTCGACGTCGGTGACGTGGAGCGTGGCCCGATCGCCGAGCCGGGTCGCCTCCAGGTTGCGCCGGATCGCCTCCGCCGCGCGCCGCCCGTGCTCGACGAGGTCCGCGTGGGCCGCCCCGCGCGACAGCGCCTCGATCCCGATCGCGCCTGACCCGGCGTACAGGTCGAGGACGCGCGCGTCCGGCACCCGGTCGCCGAGGATGGCGAACAGCGTCTCCTTGACCCGGTCGGTGATCGGCCGCGTCCCCGGGTCGCGGGGCGCGACGAGCGGGACGCCGCGCGCCGTCCCGGCGATGACCCGCATCGTCAGGCCGCGTCGCCCTCGGCCTCGGCGCGCGCGAAGTCGGCGCGCAGCCGGGCGAGGTGCGGGCGGGAGTCGAGTGCGGGGTCCGCGGCGACGATCCCGTCAGCGAGGTCGCGCGCCCGCTCGGCGAGCCGAAGGTGGCGCGGGTCGAAGAGCGACGCCACGCGCAGTGGCGGCAGGCCGGACTGGCGCGTGCCGAGGAGGTTGCCGGCGCCGCGCAGCCGGAGGTCCTCCCCGGCGATATGGAAGCCGTCCTGCGAGCCGCGCACGACCTCGAGGCGCTCCCGGGCCAGCTCGTCGGTGGCATCCGAGACGAGGATGCAGAACGACCGGTGCCCGCCCCGGCCGACCCGGCCCCGGAGCTGGTGGAGCTGCGCCAGGCCGAAGCGCTCGGCGTCCTCGATGACGATGACGCTCGCGTTCGGCACGTCGATGCCGACCTCGATGACCGTGGTGGCGACGAGGACGTCCATCTCCCCCGCCGCGAAGGCGGTCATCGTCGCGTCGCGGACGTCGGCCTTCTGCTGGCCATGGACGAGCCCGATGCGCAGGTCCGGCAGCGCGGCCCGCAGCCGCTCGGCCTCCGCCTCGGCGCTCGCCGCCTCGAGCGCCTCCGACTCGGCGACGAGCGGCACGACGACGAATGCCTGCCGGCCCTCGGACGCCTCCGAGGCGAGGAAGGCCTCGATCTTCGGCAGCGCGCTCCGGTCGCGGATCTCGGTCCGGATCGGCTGCCGGCCGGGCGGCAGCTCGCGGATCGTGCTGATCGACAGGTCGCCGTACACGGTCAGGGCCAGGGTCCGCGGGATCGGCGTGGCGGTCAGGGCCAGGACGTGCGGCTCGCCTCCGGCGCCCTTCGCCTGGAGGGCGGCGCGCTGGCCGACGCCAAACCGATGCTGCTCGTCGACGACGGCGAGGCCGAGCCGCGGGAACTCGACGGCCTCACTGATGACCGCGTGCGTGCCGATGACGACGTCGGCCATGCCGCCCGCGATAAGGTCGTGGATCTCGCGCTTCCGCGCCGCCGGCAGCGATCCCGACAGGAGCTCGGCCCGCACCCCGAGCCGATCGAGGAGCGGCGCCAGGCCGGCGTGGTGCTGGCGGGCGAGGATCTCGGTCGGTGCCATGAGCGCCGCCTGCCATCCGGCGCGAACGGCGCAGGCCATCGCCACCGCCGCGACCGCGGTCTTGCCGCTGCCCACGTCGCCCTGGAGCAGGCGGCGCATCGGCCGCTCGGAGGCGAGGTCCCCCGCGATGGCCTCGACCGCGGCCGCCTGGTCGCCGGTCAGCGCGAACGGCAGGGCTTCCACGATCCCCTCGAGGACGCCCGCCTCGAGCTCGATCCGCGGCGCGACGACGTGCTCGCGCGCCGCGCGCGCCTGGGCCAGGGTGAGCTGGAGGGCGAGAAGCTCGTCGAAGGCGAGCCGGTCGAGGGCCGGCGTGACGTCGCCGGCGTCCTCGGGGAAATGGGCCGTGGCGAGGGCATCGGCGAGGGGCGGCAGATCGCCGCGCTCCGCATCGGTCAATGGGTCCTCGATGGCCGGCACGCCCGCCTCGAGGATGCGCGCGAGGAGCTCGCGCAGGCGCTTCTGGGTCACGCCGGAGGTGAGGTGGTAGACCGGGACCACGCGGGCCGTGTGGACCGACTCGCGGCCGACCGGGCTGAACTCGGGCGACGTGAACTGGAAGCGCCAGCCGCGCTGGCTCACCTTGCCCGAGACGACGATCTCGTCGCCGACCCGGAGCCGGCGCTCGACGTAGCGGCGCCCGAACCAGATCGCCTCGGCGGTCCCGCTGTCGTCGCGGAGCTGGGCGATGACGCGCTGCGGCCGGCGGTTGAATCCCGGCTCGACCCGCACCGCCTCGACCCGGACGCGGGCCGACTGCTTCTCGTCGGCGACGAGGTCGCCCAGCGGCCGGAGGTCGCTGAAGTCGTCGTAGCGGAAGGGCAGGTACCAGACGGCGTCCCGCGGCGTCGCGATGCCAAGCCGCGCCAGCGCACTGGCCCCCCGCGCCAGCTCGGGCAGCACGGTCCGGATCGGCCGATCGAGATCGTCCGGACCCAGCCGGCGCGATTGCATGGCCCGATCGTAGCGTGCTACCATCGCGGCCGTTCCGGCGCCACCGCGCCGGCATTCTCGTGATTTGGAGACCTCATCCGACCATGGCCCGCGTCTGCGACATCTGCGGCAAGCGCCCGATCACCGGCTGGAACCCCCAGTCGGTCGGGATGAACCGCAAGCGCGCGCTGCGCCGATGGCTGCCGAACCTCCAGCCGATGACCGTCATCCGTGACGGCAAGGCCGAGAAGGTCCGCGCCTGCAGCCGCTGTCGTCGCACCGCCCAGAAGGTCTGACCCTTCCCCTTCGCGCCGTTCGCGAACCGATGCGCCCGCGTCAGCCGACGCGGGCGTCGTGCTGTCAGGCCGGTCCGCTGCCGAGGTCACGGTCCGAGTCGATGACGAGCGTGAACGGCCCATCGTTCGCGAGCTCGACCACCATCTCGGCGCCGAAACGTCCGGCCTGCACCCCGATGCCCTCGCCTCGCAGGGCCGCCACGAACCGATCCAGGATCGGGACCGCCCGCTCGGGCGGCGCCGCATCGGTGAAGCCCGGTCGCCGTCCCTTCCGCACGTCGGCGAGGAGCGTGAACTGGCTCACCACGAGCAGCGCGCCGCCGGCCTCGATGATCGACCGGTTCGTGCGGCCCTCCTCGTCGCGGAAATAGCGCAGCCCGACGAGCTTCGACGCCATCCGCGCGGCGAGCGGCTCGTCGTCGTCGCGCGCGATGCCCACGAGGACGAGCGCCCCCGGCCCGATCTCGGCGATGCGCTCCACGCCCACGTCGACCGACGCCCGCCGCACACGCTGCACGACGAGGCGCATCAGCCGGCGTTCCCGGGGATGGGGCGCACCTCGGTGCCGGCCAGCGCATCGGCCGGGCTGCGGCGCCCGCCGGAGCGCAGGGTGCCGAAGATGAGCGCGAACAGGAGCAGGTAGGCGAGTGAGGCGAGGACGATCTGCGGCGCGGTGACCTCGCCGGGCCGGCGCGCGAAGGCGAAGAAGGCGAGGTGGGTCATCTCCCACGGCGCGAGCGTCACGGCGGTCCGCAGCAGCGCCGCGCCCCACGGGGGAGGCGCGTCGGTCCCCGCGGCGACCGTGCGCAGGCCGAGCAGCCGCTTGCCGATCCCGCGCCCCCAGCGATGCTCGGTCACGACGAAGTACGTCCAGGCCGGCACCGAGATCATCGCCGCCGAGCGCAGCCAGACCTGGAACCCGGCGAGCTCCTCGGTGCCGAGGACGATCGACACCGCGACCGCGATCGGCAGGAGCACGGCGGCGAGCAGCGCGACGTCGATCAGGTAGGCGGCGGCGCGTCTCGCGGTCAGGAGGACGCCCGCCACCGTCAGCCCCCGGAGCTGGGCGCCGTGGATGGCTCGGCGCTCGGCGGCTCTGGGGCAGAGCCGGACGGCTCGGGTGCGGCGCTGCCGGCCGGCGGGGCCGATGGACCGACCTCGGAGGTCGGTCCGGCCTCCTCGCCCTCACGCGGGGCGCCGAGCGCGGCCTCGGTGAAGATCGCTCGCGCGTTCCAGATCATCCAGCCCTTCGCCCCGTTGTCGGCAGCCGCCTCCATCTCGGCCTGCACCTGCGCGGCGCTGTACGGCGCGAACGAGCCGTAGCCGAAGTCCTGGATCCAGGGCCGGATGACGACCGGCAGGCCCTCCATTTGGCGGTTCATGATCTCGAGCGTCCGGTCGATGACCTCGTACGGGTGGTCGTTCGGGACCGGGAAGCCGAACACGCCCGGGCCGTAGTGCGACGGGTAGACCATGGGGCAGAAGTAGTCGACGTACGGCATGATCACCTCCGGCCGCTGCCCGATGCCCTGGTCGTCCGGGACGATGAAGCTGATCGGGAAGACGTCGGCGCCGAGGAACGTGCGGGTCGTCGCCAGGCGCTCGCTCACGACTCGCAGCACCCGCTGGATGTGCGGCAGCCGGAACGACTGCGTGTTCGGCAGGTTCGTATCGGCCACGTCGTACGGCCCGTCGCTGAAGAAGCGGATGTAATCGAGCTGGACTTCGTCGAAGCCCTTCTCGGCGAGGTCGCCGGCGATGGCGGCGATGTACTCGGCCACCCCGGGGGCCGCCGGGTCGAGCCACGCGCCGCCGATGTTGTCCCGCCACGGCTCGCCGGTCGCGACGTTCATGACCGCCATCTCCGGCCGGGCCGCGGCGCTGGTGTTGTCCTTCATCACGACCATGCGGGCGATCGTGTAGATGCCGCGCTCCTTCAGCATCGGCAGCAGCTCCTCGAGGTCGAAGATCGGCGCCTCGCGCACCGCGCCGACCTCGACCGCCTCGGGCAGATCGGTCGTGTAGTAGAGCCTGCCGTCGGTGTCCTTGACGTCGATGACGAGGGCGTTCGCCTCGGTCCGGTCGAGCATGGCGAGGATCTGGTCGAGTCGACCGGGGCCCTCGAACACGGCCGACGGCGCGTACAGGGCGCGCGCCTCGAACGGCTGGAGCGATACGTCGATGGCGAGCGAGTCCTTCGTCGCGACCTCGTGGAGCCGATAGCCGGGCATCTTGAAGATCAGCGTCGCGGCCTCCGGCACGCCCGGCAGCTCGTACATGCCGTCCTCGTCGCTGCGCACCCACCGGTCGTCCCCGTCGACGAAGACGCGGACGCCAACGATCGGCTCGCCCGACGGATCGGTCACCCGGCCGTGCGCGCGGTTGTCGCGCAGCTCGAGCCGCACGACGCCCTCGGGGTCCGCGGTGGCGTCGGCAGGGTCGTATCCCGGCAGCCTGGCATCGATGTGCGTGCCGCGCATGAGCGTCAACGTCGCGCGGCCCTCGGCGTCGGTGACCGCGATCTGCCCGCCTGCCTCGAGCGTGACGTTGGCGAGCGGCTCCCCGTTCGGGTACAGCGTCGTCTCGATGGTGATCGGCTGCGGCTGCTCGGGCGTCGGCTCCGGCGTGGGCACGAACGGCAGCTGCGGCCCGTTCTCCCCGCAGGCGGCGAGGATGCCGAGGAGGAGGACGAGACCGATGATCGAAGCGAGCGTCGGGATTCGGCGAGGCAGCGGTCGGGTCCTTTCGGGTCTCAGTCGTCGGCTGGCGAGTGGCCGTGGGCCGCGGCGCGCAGGGCGGCGACCGTGGGCGCGAGGTCGCCGCCGGTACTGTACAGGGCGCTCCCGGTCACGAGCACCTCGCCGCCGGCAGCCCGTGCCGAGCCGATCGTGCCGAGCTTCACGCCCCCGTCGACGCCGATCCTCGTGGCCAGCCCACGACGGTCGATCTCATCACGGATCTCGCGCATCTTGGGGAGCATCTCGGACATGAACGGCTGCCCGCCCCAGCCGGGATGCACGGTCATGACGAGCACCATGTCGACGCGCTCGAGGAACCCCAGGACCGATGCGGCCGGCGTCTCCGGATTGAGCGCGATGCCCGGCCGCCGGCCGGCACGCTCGATGGCCTCGATCACCGCGTTGGCGTCGTCGGGCGCCTCGACGTGGAACACGATGAGGTCGCTGCCGGCATCGGCGAAGCGTTGGGCGTACGCGAGCGGGTTGTCGATCATGAGGTGGGCGTGGAACGGCAGGTCGGTGGCCGGGCGGACGGCCTCGACCACCACCGGCCCCATCGTCAGGTTGTCGACGAAATGGCCGTCCATGACGTCGAGATGGATCGAGTCGACCCCGCCGTCGGCCGCGCGCCGCACCTCGTTCGCCAGCTCGCCGAAATCGGCGTTGAGGATGCTGGCGCTGATCTCCGCCGGACCGATGGTCACGGCGCCGCGCCGGTGGCCGCCGCCCGTGCCTCGCGCAGCGATCGCCCCGCCAGCTGGGCGTGGAGCTGGCCGCACGCCGCGTCGATCTCGCGCCCGCGCGTGTCGCGTACCGTGACCCCCACACCGGCGTCGCGCAGGATCCGCGTGAAGCGCTCGATGCCCGCCGGTGGCGTGCCGCTCCAGCGCGAGCCGGGCGTCGGGTTGAGCGGGATGAGGTTGACGTGCGAGCGCCAGCCGCGGGCGAGGGCCGCGAGGCCGGCGGCCTGCGCATCGGTGTCGTTCACGCCGTCGATCATGACGTACTCGAGGCTCACCCGGCGCCCGGTGCGTGCCGCGAACCGGCGGCCGGCGGCGACGACCTCGGCGACCGGCCATTTGCGGTTGATCGGCACGAGCTCGTCGCGCAGGTCATCGGTCGCCGCGTGGAGGCTGATGGCGAGGTTCACCTGCGGCAGCTCGTCGACCATGCGGTCCATGCCCGGCACGACGCCCGAGGTCGAGACGGTGATGTGCCGCGCCCCGATGCCCAGGCGGCCGGGGTCGTTCAGGAGCCGCACGGCCTCGAACACGCGGTCGGCGTTGTTGAGCGGCTCGCCCATGCCCATGAACACGATGTTGTAGTGGCCGCTCCGGGCGTCGCCGAGGGCCGCCCACGGCGGCCGGTGCCAGTGGAGCACCTGGTCGACGATCTCGCCCGGCGTGAGCTGGCGGCCGAACCCCGCCTGGCCGGTGGCGCAGAACGGGCAGTTCACCGCACACCCGGCCTGCGAGCTGATGCAGATCGTCGTGCGGGCCGCGGCACCGCCACGCGCCGGGTAGCGCATGAGGACCGACTCGATGCGCTGCCCGTCGTGGAGCTCGTGGACCGCCTTGGCGGTCAGTCCCCCGTCGGCGTTGATCACGTGGCTCTCGGTGATCGTGCTGAACCGGAATGCCGTCGCCAGGTCGGCGCGCAGCGCGCGCGGGAGATCGGTGAGGTCGTCGAACGAGACGACGTCCGGCCGATGCGCCCCGGCCAGCACCTGGCCGGCGCGGTACGCGGGCTCGCCGCGGGCGGTGAGCCACGCGGCGAGCGATGCGGGGTCGATCTCGCTGATCGCCGGAGCGGGCCCGGCGAGGGGAAGGTCAGTCACGACGCCCCAGGACGAGCCACAGGTAGTACAGGAACGTCAGGAGCGCCGTCAGCGCGCCGGCGACGTACGTCCAGGCCGCGGCCTTGAGGACGTCCCGGGCACCCTGGTGCTTCTCGCCGACGAGCCCGAGGCTGTTGACGAAGGCCAGCGCCCTGCCGGACGCGCCGATCTCGACCGGCAGCGTCGCGAACGTGAACAGCACGGCCGCGGCGAAGCCGATGAGGCCGACGATCGCCAGCCCCGTGAACTGGAACATCACGCCGGCGATGATCAGCCACGGCGCGATGCCGGAGCCGAACTGCGCGGCCGGCACGATCGCCTGCCGCACGGCCATCATCGGGTCCTTCTCGTGGTCCTGGAGCGCGTGGCCGACCTCGTGCGCGATCACCGCCGCGGCGGCAACCGACAGGCGAGGGGTCGCGGCCTGCACGCCGGGGAGCCGGAGCGCCGACGCGTCAGCGACCTGGGTGCTCACCCGGAGCACCTTGCCGCGCGGGTCGTAGTGGTCGGTCAGCTGACCGGGGGTCGGCTCGATGCGAACGTGGGTGAGCCCCTGCCGGTCGAGCAGCCGGCGCGCGAAGTCGAATGCGTCGAGGTTGATCCCCGAGTCCACCTTCGACCACTTGGCGTAGGTCGAGCGGACGCGCCACGCGGCCCAGCCGGTGATGGCGATCGTCGGGACGAGGACGAAGATCAGGTAGATCGGGTCGAAGATCATGGTCGTGTTGCCCACCTCCGTGAGGGCGGTGCCGGAAGTATATCGAGGCTCCGGCCGTCTGCTTCCGCGGCCTCGTGGCGAGGCCCCGGCCGTGCATGCCCGGCGCTTCCCACGAGGTCGGCACGCGACCTGCCGAGAGCAGGTCCGAAACCCACCGCACGGAACATGCATGCCATGAGCCTTCTCGACCGACTTCTCCGTCCCCTGGTCGACGCCGGGGACACGACTCGCCGACGTGCCGACCTCGCCATGCGCGGCGAGAGCGGACCGGGCTGGACGCGCACGGCGCTCATCGGCCTCGCCGCCGGCGCCACCGGCGCCGGACTGGCATACCTCCTCGACCCGCAGCAGGGCCGCTCGCGGCGATCGCGCCTCGCCGACCAGACGGCGGCCACCGGCCGGCGCGTCGGACGCCAGACCGCACGCCTGGCCCGCCGGCTGCGCTCCGACGCCGCGGGCAAGCTCCAGGCGCTGCGCAAGGGCGACGGCATGCCGCGGCCGATGGACGACGCGACGGTCGCCGACCGCGTGCGGAGCGAGGTCTTCCGCGATCCGGAGCTCTCGCAGGCCGCGATCAACATCAACGTCGAGCGCGGCATCGTCGTCCTCCGCGGCGAGGTCCCGAGCGAGGCGATGCGCCATCAGCTCATCGACCGCATCGAGCGGGTCGACGGCGTATGGGGCGTCCAGGACCTCCTCCACCTGCCGGGCGAGCCGGCACCGACGCGCGAGCCGGTGGAGGCCGGGCGGACCTAGGCCTGGACCTTCACCTCGTCGGGGCGGCCGGCGCCGAGCAGGACGTGCTCGCGCGCCAGGCCGCGGCGCCAGGCGTCGGCGGCCATCGCCGGCCGGCCCTCGGGCTGCACGACCTCGAGGACGAGCGCGCCGACGCCACAGGCGACGCGTGGCGTGTCGCCGGGCAGGAGCGCGCCGATCGGCACGTCGTCGACGCCCATCACCGGCCGCGCGCGGCGGATATGGAGGCGCCGGCCGTCGATCGTCGTCCACGCCCCGGGCCACGGCTGGAGGGCGCGGACCTGCCGGTCGATCTCGACCGCCGGCCGGCGCCAGTCGATCCAGCCGTCGGCGCGGGTGAACGGCCTGACGAGCGTCGCCCTGCTGTCGTCCTGCGGCACCGGGTCGATCTCGCCCCGCGCCCAGCGCTCGAGCGCCGGCGGCACGACCTCGGCCGCGAGGTCCGCGAGCCGGGCCTCCAGCTCGGGCGTCGTCTCGCGGCCGGTGAGCGGCACCGGCCACTGCTCGACGATCGGGCCGGCGTCGAGCTCGGCGGTCATGACCATGAGGGTCACGCCGCCCTCGGGGTCCCCCGCCATGATCGTCCCGGCCACCGGCGCCGCCCCGCGGTGCCGTGGCAGGAGCGAGGGATGGACGTTGAGCGGCGGTCGCGGCGCGAGGTCGAGCAGGCGCTGCGGGATGAGCTGCCCGTAGGCGACGAGGATCAGCCCGTCCGGCGCGAAGTCGCGGAGCATCTCGTGCGCCTCCTCGGACCGGATGCGCGCCGGCAGGAAGACGCGGACGTCGTGCTCACGGGCCCAGGCGGTGACCGGCGTGGCGCGCAGCTGGAGGCGGCGCCCGGCCGGGCGATCGGGCTGGCTCACGACGAGCAGGTCATCGGCGAGCTCGTGCCCGCGCGCGAGCAGCGGGACCCCGAACGCGCCCGTCCCGAGGAAGGCGACCCTGCCGATACGACCCACTAGATGTTGGCGGCCGCCTCTTCCTCGACCTCCTCGTGCGCCTCGCTGACGCGGACGAGCTCCTCGAGCGAGTCGAGGTGGTCGATGTAGAGATGGCCGTTCAGGTGGTCGATCTCGTGCTGGAGCGCCCGCGCCATGAGCTCCTCGCCCTTCACGCGGATCTCGCGGCCGTGGCGATCGCGGGCCTTCACCGTCACCTTCGCCCGGCGCGGCGTCTCGGCCACGTAGCCGGGGATGGAGAGGCAACCCTCCCAGTCGAGCTGCTCGCCCGAGGCCTTCACGATCTCGGGGTTGACGAGCTCGGTCACCTGCCCGTCGATCTCGATCACCGCCACCTGGAGGGGCACGCCGATCTGGTTCGCGGCGAGGCCGACGCCGGGGGCGTCGCGCATCGTCTCGAGCATGTCGTCGAGGAGCCGGCCGAGGCTGGCATCGAAGGTCGAGACCTTCTTCGTGCGCTCTCGGAGGATCGGCGATTCGGCGGTCAGGATCGGTCGGATGGCCATGGCTGGGGCATTGTACCGAGTCACAGGAGCGACTCGGGATCGACGTCGATGGCCACCCCGGGCGGCACGCGCTCCAGGGCCGCGGCGCGCAGCGCCGCATCGGGCGCACGGATGACGACCTGGAACCGATAGCGTCCGGCGCGCCGCGGAACGTACGACGGCAGCGGTCCGAGCACCTCGGCGCCGTCGATCGCCACCGCCTGCGCGGCCTCGCGTCCGCGCTGCTCGGCCCGTCCACGATCCGGATCGGCGACGAGCAGCCGGGCCAGCACGCTGAACGGCGGGTAGCCGAGGAGCCGCCGGCGGAGGAGCTCCTCGTCGGCGAAGCCGTCGACGTCGAGCGCAGCCGCCGCCTTCACCGCGTAATGCGTGGGCGCGTAGGTCTGGATGACGACGCGCCCCGGCATCGGCCCGCGACCGGCGCGTCCGGCGACCTGGGCGAGGAGCGAGAACGTGCGCTCCGGCGCACGGTAGTCGGGCAGGTTGAGCGTCACGTCGGCGGCGACGACGGCCGACAGCACGACCGACGGCAGGTCGAGGCCCTTCGCCGCCAGCTGCGTGCCGACGAGCACGTCCACCCGCCCCTCGCGGAAGTCGTCGTACACCGTCTCGAAGCCCCGTCGAGCGGCGAGCGCGTCGGAGTCGAGGCGCGCCACCCGCAGCCCCGGCCAGCGGGCGCGGAGCTCGGCCTCGACGCGCTGCGTGCCGGCGCCGAAGTAGCGGATCCGCGCGCTGCCACAGGCCGGACAGCGATCGGGCGGAGCCTCGGTCCGGCCGCAGTGGTGGCAGCGCAGCGATCCGGTGTCGAGGTGGTAGACGTACGGCAGCTCGCAGTTCGGGCAGCGCAGGCTCTCGCCGCAGTCGCGGCACAGGACGAACGTCGACGCGCCGCGCCGGTTGATGAGGAGCACCGCCTGCTCGGACCCGCGGCGCAGCGCGTCGAGGCCCTCGGCCAGCGGGGTCGAGAAGATCGACCGGTTGCCGGCCGCCAGCTCGGCGCGCAGGTCGGCGACCTCGATCTCCGGCACGCCGCCGACCCGTCGCTCGCGGAGGACGGCGCGCTCGGCGTGGCCGCCACGGGCGCGGGCCAGCGTGACGAGGTCCGGCGTCGCGCTGCCGAGCACGACCCGCGCACCGGTCAGCGCCCCCCGTCGGCGAGCGACCCAGCGGGCGTCGGTGCGTGGCGTGCGGTCCGCCTTGTAGCCCCCGTCGTGCTCCTCGTCGACGATGATGAGGCCGAGGTCGCGCAGCGGCGCGAAGGCCGCGGTCCGGGTGCCGATCACGACCCGCGCCTCGCCGCGCAGGATGCGCCACCACTCGTCGTGGCGCTCGCCGCCGGACAGGCCCGAGTGGAGCACGGCCAGCGTGTCCCCGACCACGGCCCGCAGCCGGTCGGCGAGCTGCGGCACGAGGCTCATCTCCGGGACGAGGACGATCGCGCCGGCGCCGGCATCGACGGCACCGCGCACGGCGGCGAGGTAGACGTCGGTCTTGCCCGACGCCGCCACGCCCTGGAGGAGGAGCTCGCCCCCGGCCGGCAGCCGCTCGATCGCCTTGAGCGCGTCGCGCTGCTCCTCGGCGAGGCCGTGCCGCGGGTCGGGCAGGGCCGCGCGATGGGCCAGCGGGTCGCGCTCCTCGACCCGCCAGTCGAGCTCGGCCCGTCCCAGCGCGACGAGCCGGCGGGCGGGCGCCAGGAGCGAGGCGGGATCGGCGTCGAGCGCTGCGGCGAGCTCGGCGAGCGTCCCCTCCTCGCCGCCGAGCGCCTCGAGGGCCTCGAGCAGGGCGCGCTGCACCGGCGCGCGGCGCGCCGGCTCGGCGTCGCCGGGGAGCGGCCGCAGGACGCGGACGCGCCGCGGGCTGATCTCCGGCGGCCGGAGCGTCCACTCGGCCCGGACCGCGCCGGCCCGCCGCAGGCGGTCGATCCACGCCGAGCGGCCGCGCTTCGGTCCGTGGCGCTGGAGCATGGCATCGGCGATCCAGCCGTCGGCATCCACCAGGGCACGCGCGGACGAGGGCAGCTCCTCGGGCCGCAGGACCTGCCACCGGCGCGTGAGGCGCGACTCGAGGCCGGGCGGCAGCATCGAGGCCACCGTGACGCCGATCGGCGCGCGGTAGTAGGCGGCGATCTCCTCGGCCAGCGCGAGGAGGTCGGGCGTGAGCATCGGCTCGGAGACGACGGCCTCGACGGCCTTCAGGTCGGCGCCGGTCGGCTCGCCGGGACCGTCGAGCAGGTAGCCGAGCGCCAGCCGTCGGCCGTACGGCACGAGGAGGAGCGAGCCGGGCGCCGGGTCACCGAGCTCGGGAGGCCAGCGGTAGCTGAACGTGCGCTCGGGGCGGTCGGCGAGCGCCTCGACCGCGACCCGGACGACGTGCGGCGTCGCGGGCATGCCCCGCCCTAGACGCGCGGGCGGCGAGGAGGATCGCGCCGGGCCTCGGCCTGGATGATCTCCCAGATCCGCTCGGCGGCCTCCTCCGGTCGTCCCGTCTCGTTGACGACGACGTGGTCGTAGTCGGGCGCCTCCTCGGCGATCCAGCGCTCGGCGTCCTCGCGGCGCCGGGCGATGCTCGACTCCGACTCCGATCCGCGGCCGCGGAGCCGCCGGGTGAGGTCCTCCATCGTCGGCGGCATGACGAACACGAGCAGCGCGTCGGGGACGAGGCGCCGGACGTTGCGGGCGCCCTCCGGGCTGATCGTGAGGATCGCGTCGCGGCCGGCGGCGAGGATGCCGCGCACCTGGTCGATCGGCGTGCCGTACCAGTAGCCGTGGTTGTCGGCGTACTCGAGCAGCCCGTTGCGCTCGATGAGGTTGCGGAATTCCTCGTCGCTGACGAAGTGGTAGTGGACGCCGTCGATCTCGCCTTGGCGCCGCTGGCGGGTCGTGGTCGTCACGATCGGCACCACCTGCGGATGGCGGCGTGCGAGCTCCGCCACGATCGTGCTCTTCCCGACGCCCGACGGCCCCGACACGACGACGAGCATCGGATTCGGGAACGTCATCCGCTTGTCGCCGTCGGTCATGCCTCCACCTCCGCGCCCGTGCCAACCGGGATCCGATCCGCCGGCGGCCGGATGCCCGCCGCCTCCACGCATGCCAGGAGATCGGCCGGCAGGCCGCTCCAGGCCCGCACCCGCGCGCCGTCGCTCGGCCGCTGGAAGGCGAGCCGGGCCGCGTGCAGGAACTGGCGCCGCAGCCCGCCGGGTCCCTCTCCCCCGCCGTAGCGCAGGTCGCCGGCGATCGGCAGGCCGAGGTACACGAGGTGCGTCCGGATCTGGTGCGTCCGTCCGGTGAGGGGACGGAGCGCGAGGAGGGTGTACCCGCCGCCGCCGGCCACGGCCTCGTACTCGGTCACCGAGTCGCGGCCGCCGGCGACGACGGCCATCCGCTGCCGGTCGCGCGGGTCACGGCCGATC
>DATAJO010000005.1:0-102245 GCA_036262075.1 Candidatus Limnocylindria bacterium | reverse complement strand
CGCCGTCGGTCAGGACCTCGTACTCGGTCACCGCCTCGCGGCCGCCGGCGACGACCGCCATGCGCTGCCGGTCCCGCGGGTCGCGGCCGATCGGCGCCTCGATCCGGCCTCGGTTGGCCGGCGGCCGCCCGCGGACGAGGGCGAGGTACTCCTTCTCGACCTCGCGCGATCCGAACTGGTGCATGAGGCTCTGCTGCGCCGCATCGGTCTTGGCCACCACCAGGAGCCCGCTCGTGTCCTTGTCGAGCCGATGCACGATCCCCGGCCGCCCGACGCCGGCGATCGACCCGAGCGGCTCGCCGCGGTCGCGGGCGCGGCCGAGGAGCGCGTTGACGAGCGTCCCGCTGCCGTGCCCGGCGCTCGGATGGACGACGAGGCCCGCCGGCTTGTCGACGACGAGCAGCTCGTCGTCCTCGTAGGCGACGACGAGCGGGATCGACTCGGGCGCCAGCGTCTCGTCCGGCGGGGCGCTGAGCTCGACGCGAATCGTCTCTCCACCGGCGAGCCGGTCGCTCGCCCGCCGCCGCCGACCGTCGACCAACGCCCGACCGTCGCCGATGAGGCGCTGGGCGTGGGCCCGGCTGATCCCCGCCACGGCGGCCACGGCGACGTCGACGCGGCCGCCGGGAGCGACGCCCTCGACGACCCGATCGGCCACCGGGGTCACGCGGCCGGCTCGTCCCGACGCCCGCGGGCGTCGACGAACGACAGGTAGATGACGAGGATGCCGATCCCGAGCACGAGGCTCGAATCGGCGACGTTGAAGGCCGGGAAGCGCAGGTCGCCGATGCCGACGCTCATGAAGTCGATGACGTACCCGAGCCGCAGCCGATCGGTGAGGTTCCCGAGCGCCCCGGCGAGGATCGCGCCGAGGATGACGTGGATCCACGGCCCCCGGTGGCGCAGCTGCGCGTGAAAGTACGCCACCATGCCGATCGCCACGATCGTGACCGGGATGAACAGCCACAGGGCGCCGGGCAGGATGCTGAACGAGGCGCCGGTGTTGCGCAGGTGCCAGAGCTGGACGACGTCGCCGATGACGTCGACCCGCTCCCCGACCTCGAGGTTGGCCGCGATCAGCGTCTTGGTGACTTGGTCGGCAACGTAGAGCGCGACGGCCGTGGCGGCGAGCACGACGCTCGCCCGCGTCGGCGATGCCTCTCGATCGATCCCGGCCTCCACGCGCTCCACTCTAGCCGACGGGCGGCGTCGCGGCGCGACGGACGGAGAGCTCGACCGTCGAGCCGTCGATCTCGACCGACTCGGTCCGGTCGGCGTCCGCCGGGGGTGCCTCCGCGCCGATGACGAGCTCGGTGGCGAGCACCTCCTCGGCCAGCCAGTCGCGGTGCGCCTCGAGGGCGGCGAGCGCCTCGGGCGACCCGCCGATCGTGACCGCGATCCGGTCGCTGATCTCGTAGCCCGCCGCCTTGCGCATCGCCTGGAGCCGATGCGCCACCTCGCGCGCCAGGCCCTCGGCGGCGAGCTCCTCGTCGATCGTCGTGTCGAGCGCCACGAGGATGTCGCCGTCCTCCGCGACCTCGTGACCGGGGCGGGCGCGGGCGGTGAGCTCGAACTCGTCGGGCTGGAGCGTCACGCCGCCGACCGTCGCCGTGCCGTCGGGGTTGAGCGTCCAGTCGCCGCCGCGCGCGCCGGCCATGATCGCCCCGACCGCCTTGCCGTGCCGCGGCCCGATGACGGGCAGCAGCGGATAGAGGCTGCGCTCGACCATCTCCGACTCGTCGGGGATCGGCTCGATGGCACGCACGTTGAGCTCCTCGAGCACCTGGGTCCGCAGCTCGGCGTCGATGGCCGGGTCGCTGCTGAACGTCGCGGCACCGCCGGGCAGCTTGACGCGCAGCGCGCGGAGCGGCTGTCGGGTCCGGACGCCGGACGCGGCGCGCGCCGTGCGCCCCAGCGCCACCGTCCGTCGCGCGAGGTCGACCGCCTCCTCGACCTCCGGGTCGTGGCGACCGGCGACCCGCGTCGGGAAGTCGGTGAGGTGGACGCTGTCCGGCGCCGACGCGTCGACCGCCACGACGAGGTTCTCCCACATCTCGTCGGCGATGTGCGGGATGAGCGGCGCGAGGACGCGGGCGAGCGTGGTGAGCACCTCGTGCAGGGTCGCGTACGCCGCGCGCTTGTCGGCGTCGAGCTCGCCCTTCCAGAAGCGGCGCCGGTTGCGGCGCACGTACCAGTTCGACAGGTCCTCGACGAAGGCCTCGACGAGCCGGGTCGCCGTCATGGCGTCGTACTCGTCGAGCGCGTCGCGGACCGTGCCGACGAGCGAGTCGAGGCGCGACAGGATCCAGCGGTCGAGCATCGTGCGCGCCCCGTCGACGCCATCGGTCTGGGACGGCAGCCAGCCGTCGACGCGGGCGTAGGTCGCGAAGAAGGCGTACGTGTTCCACAGCGGCAGGAAGAAGCGGCGCACGACCTCGTGGCCCGGCCCGTACCCGAACCGGAGGTTCACCGCCGGGTTGGCCGCGGTGTACATCCAGCGCATGACGTCGGCGCCGATGCGCTCCGCGGCCTCGTCGAACGGGATGGAGTTGCCCTTCGACTTGTGCATCTCCTCGCCGTTCTCGTCGAGGAGCAGCGCGTAGGCGAACAGGGTCCGGAACGGCGCCTCGCCGGTCATCACCGTCGACTCGGTGAGAAGCGCGTAGAACCAGTTGCGGAACTGGCCGGGGAAGCTCTCGCTGACCCAGTCCGCGGGATACCACTCGCGCCAGTAGGCGCGGTCGGTGTTCCACTTCAGCGTCGAGAGCGCCACGATCCCGGCGTCCAGCCACGGATTGCCGACGTCGGTCGTCCGTCGCGCGACGCCCCCGCACGACGAGCACGCGATCTCGACCGCGTCGATCCACGGCCGATGCGGCGAATGGCCGTCGAAGTCCTCCCAGCCGGCGACCGCACGCTCGCGGAGCTCGTCCTTCGAGCCGATGATCTCCCAGCCGTCACACTCGGTGCACTCCCAGATCGGCAGCGCGAGCCCGTAGTAGCGCTTCTTGCTGATCATCCAGTCGCCCATGTTCCGGAGCCAGTCGAGCTCGCGCTCCTTGAGCCCGATGCCCTCCGGCAGCCAGCGCGCGCTGCGCGTCGCCTCGCTGATCGGCTCGCGCAGCGGGTCCATGGCGATGAACCACTCGTCGACGAGCCGGAAGATGAGCTGCGTCCCGCAGCGCCAGCAGTGCGGGTAGGAGTGCGCGTAGCTCTCCTTCGCCACGAGCAGGCCCTTGCGCTCGAGGTCGGCGACGACGTCGCGGGCGAGGTCCTGCGACGGGTCCTCGGTCGCGCCGGCGTATCGGCCCGTCTGCCAGCCGAAGCCCTCGCCGAAGATCCCGAACTGGTCGATCGGGTCGATGACCGGCAGGTCGTACTTCTTCGAGAGTGCGAAGTCCTCCTGGCCGCAGCCGGGGGCGATATGGACGATGCCGGTGCCCTCGGCGTCCGAGACCTCGTCCCAGGCGATGACCCGGTGCGTGACGCCGGCCGCCGCCGGGAACTCGTCGAACGGGCCCGCGTAGGTCAGGCCCACCAGCTCGGCGCCCGGCGCCTCGCGCACGACGGCAGCGTCGGGTGCCACGCGGCCCTTCGAGCCGGCGCTCACCCACCAGCGGCGCCCGTCGCGACCCTCGACGAGCTGGTAGGTCAGCTCCGGATGGACGGCCGCGGCGACGTTGCTCGACAGCGTCCACGGCGTCGTCGTCCAGACGAGGAGGTCCTCGCCCTCGTGGCCCGGGCTGGTGATCGGCAGGCGCAGCGTGACCGACAGGTGCCGGACGTCCTTGTAGCCCTCGGCCGCCTCCATGTTGCTGATGCCGGTGCCGCAGCGCGGGCACCAGGGCATGACGTCATGGCCCCGGTACAGCAGGCCGCGGCGGTGGCACTCGGCCAGGAAGGCCCAGATCGTGTAGTTGTTCTCGTCGGAGTTCGTGTAGTAGCTGTTGTCCCAGTCCATCCAGTAGCCGAGCCGCTTCGACTGCTCGGTCTGGATGCCGGCGAACTTCGTCACCCGCTGCTTGCACAGCTCGACGAAGCGGTCGATCCCGAACTCCTCGATCTGGCGCTTGTTGTTGAAGCCGAGCTCGCGCTCGACCTCGACCTCGATCCACAGGCCCTGGCAGTCGAACCCGTTCTGGTACCGCTGCCGCTCGCCGAGCATGGTGTGGTAGCGCTGGTAGAGGTCCTTGTACGTCCGGCCCCAGGCGTGGTGGACGCCCATCGGGTTGTTGGCGGTGATCGGCCCGTCGATGAAGCTGAACTTCTTTGGCGACTGCGCGTTGCGCACGAGGTAGCGCGCGAGGGTGTTGCGCGCCCGCCAGCGCTCCATCACCTCGCGCTCGAGCGCCGGGACGTCGAGCTTCGTCGATACGGCCTTGAACACCTGCTGCTGCCTGCCCTGCTCCTGACGTTGCCAACCAATGAAAAGCCCGCCCCGAAAGGCCGGGACGGGAATCGAACTCCCGCGGTACCACCCGCGCTTGACCGATGCGCCGCACGGGTCGCATCGGTCCACTCGTCTGGCGCCGCTATCGGGGGCCGTCCGGGACGCCCTACCCACGACCGATGCGGTCGCTTCGCGCGTCCGGCTCCGGAGGGATGGCGACCGTCGCCGATGCCGCCTGCTCACACCACACCAGGCTCGCTGAGGATCGGTCCGACGGCCGTCGTGGCTCCGTCGTCGCCGTGTTCGGTTGGCCGTGGATCGTCGCAGCGGATCGGCTTCCGTGTCAATTCGCCGCCTCCCCGGGACGGCGCGCGTCACGCGTGAAGCGATCGACGATCGGCCAGACGACGCGGCAGCCGCCGTTCCGGTGCCGTGCGATCGCCACGTCGACCGCGCTCGATCAGGTGCCGAACAGGGAGCGGGCCACGAACACGGCGGCGGCCAGTCCCCCGGTCACGACGACGCCGACGAGCCGCGGCCACCAGGCGCGCGCCATGATGGCGCCGACCGACGTGGCCGGCCCGGCGAGGACGAAGGCGAGGGCGGTGAGCTTGCCGGTGTCGGTGCTCGGTGCGGGCAGGCGGTCCATGGCGAGCGCCAGGCCCCACAGCCCGAGGGTGGCGAGGAGCGGCAGGAGGACGAACCAGACCGACGGCAGGTGCCGGATCCGCTTCCCCGCCGCCGGCCCGACCGCGGCCTGTGCCTCCGTGGCGCGCGCGGCTTCCTCGGCCTCGCGGGTCGCGGCGGCCTCGGCCTCGCGGCGTGCCGCCTCCGCCGCCGCCCGTTCGGCGGCCTCGGCCTCGGTCCGGGCGGCAGCCTCTGCCTCGAACCGTTGCCGCGCGAGCTGCTCGTCGAGCATCGCCCGCTCGATGCCGGTCAGGATGTGCGGCGGTGTCTCGATCTCGATCGGCGGCGGCTCGTCGTCGCCGCCGTCCTCCCGCTCTGCCGTGCCGGACGCATCCGCCTCGCCGCCCACGAGGTCCTCGAGCCGCTTCCGCGCCCGCGCGGCGCGGGTGAGCGCGTCGAGCAGCTCCGGCTCCGATGCGGCCGCGATGGCGAGGCGCCCCCGGTCGGTCGGGACGAGGATCGCCGTCCGCGTGCGCGCCAGGCGCACGACCTCGACCTCCTCGTCGCCGCGCAGCCGCGCCCGTCCCACCTGCCAGCCGAGGATGCCCGATCGTGCCCGCAGCGACGACGCGCCCTCGCCCATGAGCCGCACCCGCGTCACCGGTCCGGGCTCGAGCGCGTACGTGCGGCCGCCGGTCAGCCACTGGACGCGGACGGCGGCTTCCTCGACGTCGACCCGCAGCATCGCGAGCGACACGGCCATGACGAGCCCGACGATCCCGGGCAGCGCGCCGATGGCCGCCGCGACGTACGAGAGCGGCGGCGCGAGCAGGAGCAGTGCCGCCGGGACCGCGACGAGCGCGACGAGGACGAGGAGCGCCGGGACCGCCAGCACGCGCGGCCAGGAGCGCGCGACGCGGATGCGGGCGATCGGCGGTGGACGGCGTGCCACTCAGGCTTTCTCGGTGACCCGGTACTCGAGGTAGCGGCCGGTGAGGAGGCGCGTCTGGGCGTCGAGTGCCGGGAGGGTGCTGAAGAAGATGCCGACGAACGGCAGGCCGAGCCACTGCACGTAGCTGATGATGCGCTGGAGGAGGCCCCAGTGGGCGGGCCGCGGCGGCACGATGCGGTACTCGACGAAGATCAGCACGAACAGGCTGACGAGCGCCATGGTGAGCATCACGCTCGCGAAGAGCGGCAGGTTCTGGCCGAGCGTGGTCTCGGCGAAGGCCGGGTTGAGCAGCAGCGGCACGGTCGCGCCGAACATGATCACGAACGGCGCGATGGCCCAGTTGATGTGCTCGCCGAACAGGTTCATGACCCGCCAGAAGCGCGACCAGAACGGGATCTCCGAGTGCCGCAGCGCGTTCTCGATGACGTACGGGATGTCGGTCACGCCCCACGCCCAGCGGCGCGCCTGGAGGTACTGCTCGGCCATCGAGCGCCAGTAGCCGCGCGCGCGGACCGCGTCGCCGTAGATCGGGATGAAGAGCGGCACGGCCCGGAACCGGTCTCCATAGCGGAAGTAGCTCTTCCAGTAGAAGCGGCTGTCCTCCGGGATCGCGTCCGTCGCCCAGTAGCCGACGTCGTGGACGAGGTGGAGCGTGGTCGAGTACGACCCGAAGCTCTGGAGCTTCTCGGGCAGCACGCTGCGCCACATCTGGAGCTGGGTCAGCACCGCGGCGAACAGCCGCTGGAGGACCGGCGCGTCCCACAGGTTGTTGTGGAAGTACGGGATCGGCTGGTAGAGCTGCGTCTCCCGGTTCGCATCGGTCAGGTGGACCCAGGTCAGGTAGGTGAAGTACTGCGGATGGACGCGGTAGTCGGCGTCGAGGTCGGTGATCATGATCCGCCGCGGATCCATCCCCCGCTCCCGCACGAGGAGCCGATACAGGAAGCGGCCGCCCCACGCCATGGCGCTCGACTTGCCGATGACGATGCCCGGCTCGAGCGGGTCGAGGATATGGATGAACTCGGCGAACGCGTCGCCGAACTCGGCCTGCAGGGCCCTGACGTTGGCGATGCCGTTCTCGTCGGTCTCGCGAGTGATGATCGCCACGATCTTCCGCTCGCGCGGCCAGTCGGCCCGGGCCAGGGCTCGCACGGTATGGCGCAGCTTCTCGAGCGGCTCGGTGTACGTCGGGATGAGCGCCAGATGGATGTACTCGTCAGCCGATGGCGGCGGCTCCGGCAGGGCGAGGACGCGCCGCAGGTCCTCGAGCTCCTCCTCGATGGCGCGCCGCTCGTCGCGGCTCACCCGGCCCGCGATGGAGATCCCGAACGAGCCGCGCGGCAGCCGTCCGGTCATGCCGGCGCGCGCCTCGATCTCCGCCCGGCGCGCGACGAGCGTGCCGAGCCGGGCGACCCGCGCCGACCAGTCGGAGGCGAGCACGCGACGGATGCGCCGATAGGCGACGATGACCGCCCCGCCGAACCACAGCGCCCGGCACAGCCAGTAGAAATCGAAGCTGAGGACGAAGTACGCGACGAGCCACGGGTAGCTGAAGCTCAGCCACAGCGGCAGGATCAGCACGGCCCACGAGATCGTGCCGGGCACCATCTCGAGCAGGCGCCCGAGCACGCGATACCGATCGGGATCTTCCGTGGTCGTCATCGTCATCCGAGTGCGGCCCGGCGGCCCCGGCTTCGCGACGCCGGGTCGGGCCGCGGGCAGGTCAGTAGACCGGCGTCAACCAGTCGCGGTACGCAGGGACCTTGCCACGCACCGCGTCGAAGTAGCGGCGCGACAGCTCCCTCGTCGTCGGGCCGGACCGACCCCCGCCGATCTGCCGCCGGTCGATCTCGATGACCGGGCTGATCTGCGCGCCCGTGCCGCACAGGAACACCTCGTCGGCGCCGTACAGCTCGGTGCGGTCGATCGTGCGCTCGACGGTCTCCACGCCGAGGTCGTTGCGCGCGATCTCGAGCAGGCGGCGGCGGGTGATGCCCTCGAGGATGTTATCGGTCACCGGGGGCGTGATGAGGACCCCGTTGCGGACGATGAACAGGTTCTCGGCACTGCCCTCGCTGACGTGCCCATCGGCGGTGAGCACGATCGCCTCGTCGAAGCCGTTGAGCTGCGCCTCGCTCTTGGCGAGCGCCCCGTTCACGTACGCGCCGGTGATCTTGCCGCGGGCCGGGATGGCGTTGTCATCGGTCCGGCGCCAGCTGCTGACCATGGCCCGGATGCCGCCCTCGGTGTCGATGTACTGCCCGAAGGGAACGCCGAAGATCGTGATCTCGGCGTCGAGGTTGTGGAGCCGGACGCCGATCGTCTCGGAGCTCTTGTAGATGATCGGCCGGACGTAGGCGTCCTCGCGCAGGCCGTCCCGGCGCAGGAGGTCGACGGTGATCTCGACCAGCTGCTCCGGCGTCTGCGGGATCTCCATCATCAGCAGGCGAGCCGAGTTGATGATGCGCCGGTAGTGCGCGAGGAGCTCGAGCGCGTAGAGCTGCTCGTCGTCGGCGTTCCAGTAGGCACGGATGCCCTCGAAGACCGCGGTCCCGTAGTTGAACGCGTGCGTCATGACGTTGACGTTCGCGTCGCGCAGCGGGACGAAGTCGCCGCGGAAGTACGCCCACAGCTCACCCGTGGGCTGGGTCGTCGCGACGTGCGGATCGGTCTCCTGCTTCAGCACGCTGGCTCCTCCTCGGCGATATCCGGCGGGCCGGATCTGCCCGCGAGTATACGTCCGACCGGCCCGCCCTGCCCCGTGCGGCCCCGGGGTCGCGGCCCCGGCACGCCACGGAATCAGTGGCCGGCGGCGCCGGTCCCGAGCGGCGTGAACAGGACGAGGAACAGGTAGATCAGGTAGAGCGGCCCGCCGATGAGCAGCGTGCGGGCCGACAGCTTCCCGGTGCGGCGCATCGTGCCGAAGATGATGAAGGTCGCCAGGAACGCGACGCCGGCCGAGGCGAAGCTGATCGCGCTCTGCGGCGTGAAGGCCCAGGCCGTGAACAGCAGCCCGAGGACGGTCGGGATGCAGCTCTGGAAGACCATCGCGCCGGTGATGTTGCCCATGGCCAGCGTGTCCTTCCCGGTGCGCACCCACAGGACGCTGTTGAACTTCTCGGGCAGCTCGGTCGCGATGGGCGCGATGATGAGCGCCAGGATCGTGCGGTCGAAGTTGATGGCCCGGGCGACGGAGTCGACCGAGGTCACGAACACCTGCGCCCCGACGATGATGAGCACGATGGCCAGCACGACCTGGCTGACGATGATCCGCATCCCCGGCTCCGGCCCGGTCGCCGGTCCCGCGTCGGGCAGGAGGCGCACGTCGACGTAGCGGCGCCGGACGCGCGGCAGGCGGGTCATGTGCAGCCGGTTGAGGTCGCTCGCGTCACCCTCCTCGCGCTCGTCGGTGAAATGGAGCCTGACGTAGTACGCGTACAGGCCGAGCAGCACGACCGCCGCCACCCACTTCAGCCAGGCCAGCGGCTCGGGCAGGAACGCCGTACCGATGGCGATCGCGTAGCCGATGACGAAGAACGTCACGTCCCGCCCCAGGACCGGCACCGAGACGTCCATGTCGGTCCCCCGCCGCCCGCTCCGGGCGAACGAGAGGATCGCGATGCCGGTGACGAACATCGCCACCGTCGAGAGCATGAACGGCGCGCCGAGGATCGCCCCGACGCCGATCTCGTGCGAGGCCTCCGCGTCGGCGCCGCTCAGGATGGGCCCGATGATCGCGATCGTCGGGATGAGCGTCTCCGGCAGGGCCGTCGCGACCGCCGCCAGCACCGATCCGACCGCTCCCTCGGCCAGGTCGAGCTTGTGCCCGAACCACTCGATCCCGTTCGTGAACAGCTCGGCCGACGCGAGGATGAGCGCGAGCGCGGCGATCAGCAGGATGACGTCCATCGGTACCTCAGCGCGGGGTCAGAGCAGGCTGAGCATGGCCACCATGGCCGCGAGCAGCAGTGCGGCTCCGATCATGCCGAGCGCGAGCCGCCAGCGCACGGCGGAATCGCGCGCCGGCGCATCGGACTCCCGGCTGGTCGCGATCAGGGAGGCCACCACCGACACGACGAGGATAGAGACGATGATCCCGAGCGAGACCCACACGTCGAGGTGGACGACGTCGCTCAGGAGCAGCTTCGCGCCGGCGAACGCGAGCAGCGCCGCCAGGCCGTACTTCAGGTAGGCGAAGCGCTCGACCATGCCGGCGAGGAGGAAGTAGAGCGAGCGCAGGCCCATGATCGCGAACGCGTTCGACGTGAACACGATGAACGTGTCGGTCGTCACCGACAGGATGGCCGGCACGCTGTCGATCGCGAACATCACGTCGCTCGTCTCGATGACGACGAGGGCCGCGAACAGGGGGGTCGCGAGGAGCCGGCCGCCCTCGCGCACGAAGAACCGATGCCCCCGGTATCCGTCGGTCATCGGCACGAGGCGACGGACGAGCTTGAGCACCGGGTTGGCGCCGGGGTCGACGTGCTCGGCGTCGGCCGACAGCATCCGCCAGGCGGTGAGCAGCAGCAGCGCGCCGAAGACGTAGACGACGAACGCGAAGGACTCGAGGAGGGCGATGCCGCCGACGACGAAGATCGCGCGGAACACGATCGCGCCCAGGACGCCCCAGAACAGGAGCCGATGCTGGTACGCGGCCGGGACGGCGAAGTAGCCGAACAGGACGGCGAAGACGAAGACGTTGTCCATCGAGAGCGAGTACTCGATGAGGTAGCCGGCCAGGTACTCGCCGCCGCTGGTCGCGCCGCGGGTCAGGAAGATCCAGGCCCCGAAGCCGAGGCCGAGGGCAACCCACACGGCGACCCAGGCCGCCGCCTCGCGCATGCGGACCGGGCGCGCGTCACGGTGGAAGACGAACAGGTCGAGACAGAGCAGGCCGCCCACGAGGACGGCGAACAGGATCCACGAGAAAAGGTCGGGCATCGTCGGACATACCTCCAGCTAGAAGCCGAAGGTCTCTCCCGACCAGCGATGGAACGGGTCGGTGCCACCGGGCGTGATCTGCGCAGACCGCCGTCGTGACGATGGCACCTGTCAGGGGTACTCCCCCTCGGGCTGGCCGAGTGTCGCCGACACGCCGAACGGCGTCAACCGAGGTCCGTCAGGCGCCGGGTGCGCCGATGCCGAAGGCCGCGACCAGCGTCGCCAGCATGAGCACGAGGACCGATGCGGCGACCGCCAGCGGCCGCCGCTCCCCCGCGCGGGCGAACGTCACCACCGCCGCCGCCAGCGCGCCGATGGGCACGAGGGCGAGCCCGATGAGCCCGATGCCGATGACCGCGTCCGGCCCCCCGTCACCGACGAGCTCGAGGACGGTCTCGTCGGTCCGGGCCGGGGCATCGGTCGCCAGCGCCCAGGCCAGGCCGGTGGCGATGACGACGACGGCCAGCAGCGTCCCGAGCCGGAGGATCGTCGCCACCGCCTCGAACGAGCGGGCGCCCGCTCGGCGCGACGACGCGCTCATGCGGCCCCGAGCGCGAGGAGCGCCATGCGGACGGCGACGTAGGCAACGACGACGACGAACAGGCCGACGAGCGGGCGGGTGCCGATGCGGCCCGACACCGTCGCGCCGAGCGCGGCCCCGGCGGCGACGCCGAGGATGACCGGTGCCGCGAGCCGCGCGTCGATATCGCCGCGGAACAGGTACGCGAACGCCCCGGCGGCCGCGGTCAGGCCGATCATGAAGTTCGACGTCGCCGCCGCGACCTTGATCGGCGCGCCCATCACGAGGTGCATGAGCGGCACCATGACCACGCCGCCGCCCACGCCGAGCAGCCCGGAGACGTTGCCGCCGACGAACGACCCGGCGATCGCGGTAGGCAGGCGCCGGGTCCGATACGCCGGCGCGCTCGGACCGTCGGGCGCCGACGGGTCGACGGCCGCCGGGTCCTCCCCGCGTCCGCCGGCGAAGAGCCCGCGCACCATCGTCACGCCGGTGTACACGAGGAGCAGGGCGAACAGCCCGGCGACGATGCGCTCGGGAACGAACCCGGCGAGGATGCCGCCGGTGACGGCGCCGACGACCGTGCCCGCGGCGAGGGTGATGCCCAGGCGCACGTCGGCGCGCCCGGCGCGGACGTTGATGGCCGCGGCGCCGGTCGAGGTGGCGATGACGGAGATCAGGCTCGTCCCGACCGCCGCCGGCAGCGGCACGCCGAAGCCGAGGGTCAGGATCGGGACGATGAGGATCCCGCCGCCGAGGCCGAGGAGCGCGCCGAAGGCCCCGGCCAGCAGGCCGGAGGCCGCGAGGAGCAGCTCGTTCGGCATCGGCGCCCGTCGGGTGCGGCCCGGCCGGGGCGATCGCCGCCCGGCCGGCCGTCAGGTGCCTACGGGCGGAGGTGCTGGGGAGCGTACGGGAGCAGCGCGACGTGACGGGCCCGCTTCAGCGCGGTCGTCAGCATCCGCTGGTGCCGGGCGCACGTCCCGGTCTTGCGGCGCGGCTCGATCTTCGCCCGCTCGCTCAGGTAGCGGCGGAGGCGGTTGACCTCCTTGTAGTCGATGCTCTCCGCCTTGTCGACGCAGAAGTTGCAGACCTTGCGCCGACGCCGGTCGCGGTAGTAGTCCGCCGTCTCGCGGCGGGAACGGGGGCTTGCCATCGGTTTCTACTGATTCCTCGGTGTGTGCTGATCAGAACGGGATGTCGTCGACGTCCATCTCGGCGCCCGGCGCCGAAGACTGGCCGGCGCCACGCGGTCGGACGGCGGGCGGCGCATCGCGGTAGCCGCCGCCCTCGCTGCCGCCGGCCTCGTCGCGCGGACGGCGCTCGAGGTTGACGACGCGGGCGAAGGCGAGCTCGAGCGACTGGCGCTTCTCGCCGTCACGGCCCTCGAACTCGCGGACGCGGAGCTGGCCCTCGGCGTAGACCTTGTTGCCCTTGCGCAGCTGCTCGGCCAGGCGCTCGGCGGCCTGCTCCCAGACGTTGACGCGGAACCAGAGGGTCTCCTCGACCCACTCCCCGTCCGGGCCGCGCTGGTTGTTGTTCACGGCGACGCGGAGCTCGGTGACGGCCTTGCCGCTGGGCGTATAGCGCAGCTCGGGGTCGGCGCCGAGATTGCCGATGATCATCATCTTGTTGAGCGTCATGGCTCTCCTCCTGGCCGAATCGGGCGGTCAGCCCTCGGCGCGCTCTCCCGCAACTGCGGGCTCGTCGGTCGGGGTCCCGGCGCCGTCCGCATCGGCCGTCTCGGCCACGTCATCGGCCTGCGCCGATTCGCCACGGGCCTCGCCGTCGATGTCGGCCGTCGCGGCCACGTCGTCGGCCTCGTCACCGGCCGTATCGGCCTCACCGGCCTCAGCGGCCTCATCGGCCTCATCGGCCTCAGGGGCCTCACCGGCCTTGCCGCCATCATCGGCGTCGACGCCGTCCGATACGGCCGCCTCGCGCGGTGCTGCCGCCGGCGGAACCTCGTCGACCGGGCCGCGATCCTCGATCACCGTCACGAGGTGACGGAGGATCTCGTCGCTGATCAGCAGCCCGCGCTCGATGTCGCGGACCTGGGCGGGCTCGATGTCGAAGTGGATCAGGAAGTAGCTCGCCTCGCGGAAGTGGCTGATCTCGTACGCGAGGCGGCGCTTGCCCCACGGAGAGACCTTGCTGAGGCTGCCGCCTCCGTTGACGATGGCGCGGGTGACCTTCTCGACCGCGGACTGGAGCTTGTCGTCCTCCAGGTCGGGTCGAAGCAGGAGCATGAGCTCGTAACGGCGCATGGGGTGCGTCGTCCTCCTCTTCTCTGGGGTTGCGGCGCTCGACGAGGGCAACTCGACCGGCACGGCAGAAGGGATGTGGACCCAATGGGTACGCCTCCGCTGGCTGGAGGCGCCCGCGCAGTATAGCCGGGAGGGACCCGTCTCGCCAGCGCCCGAGAGGCGCCCGTATACTCGCCGAGCCGATCCTGCGCCATCCGTCACCCGAGGAACCATGCCGTCCAACCCGATCCTCATCTGCGCACGTGAGTCCGAGCTGCGCGCCCAGCTGGAGGGCGCGCTCGCCGCGGCCGGCTACCGCACCACCGTCGTCGGCACCCCGGCCGATGCCGTGGCCGTCATGCGCGACGAGCCGATCGACCTCGTCGTGGCCGAGGGTCTCGCCGCCTCCGGCGCCATCGGCGCGCTCCGGTCGGGCGGCGGTGCCGGTGTCACGCCGGTGCTCGTCGTCGCTCCGGCGCGGGACGTCGAGGCGCGCATCGCCTTCCTCGAGGCCGGCGCCGATGACGTCCTGCCCGCGGGCTTCGATCGCAGCGAGCTCGAGTCGCGGGTGCTCGCCCTCCTCATCCGCTCCGGCAAGGTCACGCCCGAGGCGCACGCCAGCCACCAGGGCGCCGAGCTCATCGCGTTCTACAGCCCGAAGGGCGGGGTCGGGACGACGACGCTGGCGGTGAACACCGCCGTCCTCCTCGCCGGTGGCGGGACTCCACCGCCTGCCCGCGCCAACGGCGGACCGCAGCTCCCGGCGTCACGCGTGCTGCTCATCGACCTCGACCTCCAGTTCGGCCAGGTCGCCACCCACCTCAACCTCACCCCGCGCTACGACGTCGCGCTCGTCGCCAGCGACGAGGCCGCGCTCAACGACCCGAACCTCGCCCGCTCGTACCTCGACGTCCACGGCTCCGGCCTGTCGGTCCTCGCCGCGCCGAGCCGACCGGAGGCCGACTTCCGGGTCACGCTCGACCAGGTCCAGCGCCTGGTGGCGGTCTATCGGCCGTCGTTCGACCACATCGTCATCGACCTCGGCAATCGGCTCGAGCCGCGCACGATGTGGACGCTCGAGCAGGCCGACGTCCACCTCTTCGTCCTCTTCCCCGAGATCGCCGCGCTTCGCGCCACGAGCCTGCTGGCCGCCTTCCTGGCCGAGACGACGCCGCTCCGCGCCCGACGGCACCTCGTCGTCAACCACGTGTTCCCGAACGAGCTGCTGAAGTCGCGCGACGTCGAGAACCTGCTTCGCGTGAAGCCAGCGGCCGATGTCCCCTACACCGAGATCGACATGATCCGATCCGTGAACGAGGGCGTGCCGATCGTGATCGGCCGTCCGACGTCACCGGCGGCGCTCGCCATGCGACGGATCGCGGAGGCGGTCATCGGCTTCCAGCCGGTCGCATCGGCTCCGTCGCCGAAGGTCCGGGAGCGGCGCGGCATCTTCGGTCGCCGCTAGCCTCGTCGGCATGGCATGTGCGACGGCGTCGCGCATGACCGATGAGACGCCGATCGAACGCCGGGCCGGCAAGCCTCCCGAGGACGCCCACCCCACGCTCCAGGCGACGGAGACCGATCCGTCCGACTACGCCGATCCGCGGGTCGCCCAGCCCGGGGAGGACCCGGTCGGCGAGGACGCGATGCGCCCCGTGGAGCCGCCGTCGGCCGATGACGAGTAGCGCGGGGAGCGCGGACTGGTGCCGGAGGAGGGATTCGAACCCCCACGCCTTGCGGCCGCCGGGTTTAAGCCGGCTGCGTCTGCCGTTCCGCCACTCCGGCCCACGGCGCTGACAGCCTAGCGCACACGGCTCGAGAGCCTGAGAACCTACCGGTCGGCGGTGGCGTAGAGCGTGCGCGCCTCGAGCTCGATGGCGGCGAGGCGGCGCTGGACGTTGACCCAGTATGCGTCGCGCTCGGCCGGCTCACGGATCGAGCGGCGGTCGAACGGCCGCATGCGGCGGATGCGCGCGTAGAGCGTCGTGTCGGTTCGCCGGGTGCGGAGCTCGGCGAGCTGGGCCAGCTGGGCCTCGAGTTCGGTCATCGCCGTGCAGCGTGCGCCCTGGCGGGCGCGAGAGCGACGGGCACATCGGCGGCTGGCGGGCGGTACCTGAGTACCGGAAGGTGGAGGCGACGACGGGAATCGAACCCGTGTACGCGGTTTTGCAGACCGCTCCCTGAACCACTCGGGCACGTCGCCCCGTGCCATCACCGCCGATCGGCCCCGAGCGAGGAGCCGATCCATCACGAGGATACAGCAGCCATTTCGACCACGCTCGCCCCGCGTCAGCGATGGCTGAGGGTCGTCGAGTGGTCCTTCTGCCCCAGCAACGCAGGGGCCCGGGCTAGTGCCCCTCGCTCTCGGTACCGAGCTGGATCACGTCCGCGACGATCGTGCCCGTCACGACTAGGCGTTCGCCCTCGGCGTCGGTCATCTCGCTGCAGTCGATATCAAGCTCGACCACCCTGGTCGTCGAGCTGATACGACCCAGATCGCGCGCGGCGATCGGGCATGGTTCAGACGTGATGGCGTAGTAGTCACCGGCCGAGAGCTGGGTCAGCCAGAACTGGTCGGCAACGGGGTCGTACTCAACCGCCACGCCTCCATGCTCGGTGAAGGCTCCCGACGTGACCCGACCATCCTCCCGTGGCTCGCCCCCGACGAACAGCTCGACCCTGTCGAGGATTACCGAAGTTTCGGGGCCATCCTCCGGATGGGCTGATCCGAGCTCCAGGGTTCCCCCGCTGCGTGGAAGGCCCGCACGCCCGCGAAGGGTTTGGACCGGCAGGGCCACGACACCGACGACGTCGATCACGCCACGTGCGCGGACGTCGGCGACATCACGACACTCAACGAGCGCGGCCATCAGGCCCGCTCCCTCGTTGATCGCGCCCTCGGTGATAGTGCACTCATCCGGATCGAGGTACAGCGCCAGGTCGTCGAACTCGATCAGCGTGATGTCTCCAGTGTCGCGGTCGAACACGATCCGACCGTTCGGGCCTGTGAGGATTGGATCCGTCGCCGGCCCGATCGTGATGCTATCGCCCTCGACCTGATAGCGCCCACCGCCGATCCCCTGCGCCTCGTCGAGCTCCATCGTCCCGGTGCGATCGCCGCTGATGTCCAGCCGCCCGCCGATCGCCGTCGGCGCGACGGCGACATCAAAGCTGGGTGCAGGAGAGGCTGAATCGGCGGTGGTGACCGCTGCCGGAGTGACAAGGGCGACGATGGCGATGGTTGCGACGCCGACCCCGGCGATGGTACCGACCAAGATGGCCAACCCTCCCGCCGCGTCCCGCAGTGCTGTCATCGAAGGAGGCTCCTGGCACGCGGATCGAGTGCCTCGCGCAGGCCGACCCCCAGGAGGTAGAACGCGGCCGCCAGCAAGATGATGCCGCCGGCGCCGGCCAGCATGATCCACCACGGGATCGGGGCGATGCCGGACATCAGCTCTGACCAGACGATGCCGTCATAGACCATGTGTCCGAAGCCGACGTACTCGCCGATTGCGCTGCGGTAGCCGAGGAAGGCATCGGCGATGACAGCTCCGGTGGCCGCGATCATGGACTGCACCGCGGCGTGGGCGTACAGGTGCGGAAGGACGTGCCGGCTGACGAGCCACCAGTCACCTCCCCCGGCGACGCGCGCGGCCTCCATGAATGGCCTGGCCACGATCTCCTCGGCCGCGGTGCGGACGGTTGCAGTCGCGGGTCCGAGGCCGTAGACGATGCCGAACGTCAGGCCCAGCTGGACGGCACCGAACTCGGTGCCGGGACGCCAGATGCCGGTGATGTACACCACCAGCAGGGCCGGAAGCAGGACCATCGCGTCGCTGAGATGCGTGACCGCGCCCTCCAACCAGCCGCCGCGGACGGCAGAGACGGACCCAAGGAGGACGGAGATCACGGCGGTCGCGACTGCCGCCGAGAGCGCCACGACAAGCGTCGGTCGAGTCGCGTATGCCAGCATCGAGAACACGTCCCGCCCGAGCGAGCTGGTCCCCAGCCAGTGCGCAACGGACGGCGCAGAGGGATGGGCAACCGTCGCGTCGAATCCGAACTGGGGGTCATAGACGTGCAAGCGACCCGACCACAGGGTCGCGTCCAGGAGCGGATCGGCAACCATCAGCAGGGCGAACATGGCGAGGAGCACCAGCCCGGTGACGACCTTCGGATTGGTGAGCACGTGTGCCCGCGCGCGCGGAGACGCGACTGCCTCGAACGCCGGTACCGCCCCCGCGGTCACGCCGGCAGCCGAGGGATGGGCCCGGTTCGCCGCCGGCGCGGGTCGAGCGTGGCGACGACGACGTCGGTGACGACGCGTAGGCCAACGCCGATCAGCCCCAGCGCGAAGAGGACGCCGCTGATGAGCGGGATGTCCTGCGTCTCCACGGCACTGAACAGGACCGACGAGAGACCCTGAAGCTGGAACTCGAACTCGACGATCATCATCCCGGCCAGCACGGTCGGGAAGGTCAATAGCGATCCCGCCAGCACGGGGGGAATGGCGTTGCGGGCAGCGTGATGATCGCGCACGACGTGTTCAGGCAGCCCCTTGGCACGGCCGGTGGAGACGTACTCCTCGGTGCGCTGGATGTCCATGCTGGTCCGCATCAGCAGCATCACCGAGCCGAAGGTCAGCAGGGCCACGCCGATCATCGCCACTGCCGGCGAGCCGCGACCGATGGTGACGGCCGCGCCGAGCCCGGTGCCCGTCGGGTCCAGTCGGTGCGTCGTGACGGCCACGTTGGCCCGATACATGATGTCGAGCGCGTGCGCGCCGATTCCGCTGAGCCCGATGCCGGCGCAGACCCCCGTGAGCGCGGCCGGCATGGCCAGCATGGCCACCAGCCGATGACCTCGACGTTGCGCGATGGCCCGTGCCAAGAGGCCGCCCACCACCGCGGCCGACAGAGACCATGCCAGGACCCACCAGACATCAGCGGGAAGGAGCGCGCCCCGTGTGCCGAGCTCCGCGTCACGCCACAGCACCAGGCTGTCCTCTGGAAGCCCGAAAACCTCGCGGCTGGCCAACATCGGCTCACGCAAGGTGGTGACGAGCACGAAGACGAGGAAGGGCGGAAACATCGCTGCCGAGGCGACGGCCACGATCGAGAACCCGGATCGCGTCACGATGGAGCGGTTCCACGAGCCGATGCGGCCCAGGACCTCCCCGATCACCCAGCCCAGCACCGCCCCGACGAGGAACACCGTGAGCGTCACCGGCAGCGCCTCGATGATGATCCCGGAGACGGAACTGCCGCCGAAGGACTCGCCAAGGTCGCCCTGGATCAGGCCGACGACGTATTCGGCGTACCGGAGCGGGAACGGGATGTCGAGGCCGGTCGTCTGAGCCGTCGCCGCCGCGTCGGAAGGCTGTCGCGTGTGGATCACTGCCCAGTTGTAGGGAACCCAGACCTCCATGATGGCGAGCAGCACGCCGACGAAGATCAGCATCGTGATGAAGGCCCAGACGAGGCGTCGTGCGAGGAACCCCACAAACCAGGGGAGGCGGGCCGTCATCCCCCTGCCAACGACTCGCCAACGCGCCGCAGCACGTCGAGGTCGTCGATCCGCGAGGTGATCCGGTAGCCGATCCCGTCGCGTGCCCAGGTCAGCACGAGCGCCCGGACGTCGAGTCCAGCGCCGCCAGCGGTCGCCACGACGCCGTCGGCCCAGAACGCGGGCTGATCAGCCACGGTCGTCTGTCCGGTCGCGACGCCGTGCAGCTGCTCGCCGGGAATCGTCAGCCTGATGCGAAAGTCTTCCGGCTCAGGCAGGAGGAACTGCTCGACGGTCAGCGCGGTGCCAGCGTGGAGGTAGATGGCCGAGACGGTCGCAATCGGCTCCGTTCCGTCCGCTGAGCTGAAGCCTTGCAGGGCGGCGAGCTGGTACCCGTCGGGCAGCCACCCCGGCCGGAGCAGCTCCCAGCCAGCCACCGATGCTGCGCGTTCCCACGTCAGCAGCGGCACGGACGGCCCCACGCTCGTCCCCAGGCCCTCCGCCGGATCGACGATTGTCCGGTCGACCTCGACGACCGTGGTGCACGCACCCAGATACCTGGGGCTGCTCGCGTCAGACGGCGGAGCTTCTTCGGCCTCGGCTTCTCGCCGGAGCTCTTGCTCAGCCGTGACCGAGCGCGCACAGCTGATGGCCCGCGCCCGATCCACTTCGGCGGCATCGACCACTCCGAAGCAGTATGCGATGACGGCTCGGGGTCCTCCCGGCGTCACGGTTGCCTCGGCGTTCACCTCCACCGCCGGGTCGCCCAGGTAGCACTCGACCGCCTCCGCAGCATGCCCCGTGACATCCGGAGCCCCACGTGGGCCACCGTGGAGGGACTCGGCCACTGAGGCACCGGTAACGGCGACTCCGACGACAGCGAACGCGACCAGCACCGTCGAGGCCAGGGCCCCCAGCAGCCCGCCCGCCGAGGCACGGCGACGCGATAGCGGCGGGACACCGCGCGCGACGATCGGCGTGCCGGGAGGCAGCGCGTCGGTGACGAGCTCGGCCGTCGCGCCGTCGAGGCGTGTCCTGAAGCGTCGCATCTGCGCGCCGATGCCGGAACACTCGGCGCAGGTGGGCACGTGCGCCGCGAGCTCGTCGTCGAGCGCCGCATCGGCGGCGAGGGCCTCCCACAGGCGAGTGGCACGCTCGCACCTACGCACCGTCGGCCTCGCGCGCCTGCTCCAGCAGCCGCCGTCGGGATCGGGCGGCGATCGATCGAACGTTGGTATGGGTCAACCCAAGGATGTCCGCCACCTCGGCGAGCGAGTAGCCATAGCCGTGGTGCAGCACGAGGACGGCACGGGCGCGCATCGGAAGCCGTTCGACCAGTTCGCGCAGCCCGAGGTCCGGCATCCCCGAAGACGCTCTTGGCAGCAGGTCGGCCAAGCGATCGCGAAGTCGACGGGCGCGACGGTGGCCGGTGATGCATTGGCGCAGGGCGATGGTCGTCAGCCAGGCGTCGAGGGCCTCGAGGTCACGCAGTTGGTCAATCGAACGACGGGCGTAGAGATAGGCGTCATGCACGGCATCCTCGGCCACGTCCCCAGCGACCGACCGGCAGATGCCGACCAATCTTGGCCGCAGCTCCTCGAATCGTTCGTCCAGGACATGCAACCGCTGCCGCTGATCTTCCGCGGCGGAAGAGCCGGTGCGAGCGCCCGCGATTCCCCACATCGTTGCTTTTCAGTAGCCTGGCGGCTGCCAAGTGTTGCACTTCGACGAACAGAATGAGGACGAACCCTGGCTGCCCCGGGTCGATTCGAACGACCGTTAACGGATCCAAAGTCCGCTGTCCTACCACTAGACGACGGGGCAAGCGCCGCGGCTCACGCTAGCAGGTCGAACTCGGAAGGCAACCGGCGCGACGGCACGGAACGGCCGGGAGCGAACGGGTCCCGGACATGAAAATGGAGCGGAAGACGGGACTCGAACCCGCGACCCTCACCTTGGCAAGGTGATGCTCTACCAACTGAGCCACTTCCGCCCGCTCGCCGTCCATGATACCGCGTGGCTGGTGCCGAGGGCCAGGATCGAACTGGCGACACCGGGATTTTCAGTCCCGTGCTCTACCAACTGAGCTACCTCGGCGCCGATCGTCGCTGAGGGCTCTCAGCTCCCGGAGGCGGTACCGCTTCAGGCGGTCGCAAGGATACCGATGCGCCGCGCGCGTCGCAACCGTGCTCGCCCGCGGGCCGGCCTCGAACGCGTGCGAAATGGGGTGGCGCGAACCCGGCGGGACGCGCACACTGCGCGCGGCGTCATGCCTCCATCCGAGCCTCCGGAGGTCCCGCACATGGCAGGCCCAGCCGCCTCGCGCCACGCCGCCCTCCTCGGTGTCCTCGCCATCGTCCTCGCCGCCTGCGGCGGCAGCGCCGCGTCGGTCGCGCCGTCGTCACCGCCATCGTCGAACACCGAGCCGCCTGCCGGCGACACGCCAGTTCCGCGGCCGAGCGAGCCTCCGGGACCGGAGGAGTCCGCGAGCGTGACGCCGCCGAGCGCCGAGGCCAGCGTCGCCGCCAGCGCGGCGGCCGGCACCGAGCTCGACTGGCGCCTCGAGCCGAACTTCGGGTCGGTCGAGCTCGCCGCCGGCTTCACGCCCGATCCGCACGAGGTGCCGATCCTCAGCGGCGGCCCGATCGATGCCACGTACCTCGGCGCGCCCTGCACCGGCTGGGCGACGGCCGCGCCCGATTTCGACGTCCGCTACGAGGCCGGCAGCATGACGCTGCTCCGCTTCTACTTCGTGGCCGATGAGGCCGGCGAGGACGCGACGCTGATCATCAACGCGCCCGACGGATCGTGGCACTGCAACGACGACTCGGCCGTCGGCGTGTTCGACCCGATGGTCGACTTCACGACGCCGCAGGGCGGCCTGTACGACGTCTGGGTGGGCACCTACGAGGACGGCTCGGCCGTGACCGGAACGCTGTATGTGACCGAGCTCTCCGCGAACCGACCCTAGCGCGGCGTCGTCGGCCCCATCTGCCCGGCGATCGCCTCGAGGGTCCGGATGCGCTCGCCGATGGGTGGGTGGGTGTCCCACAGCGACTTCGCGCGCTCCTCGAAGCTCTTGATCGGGTTGACGATGTAGAGGTGCTGGGTCGCGCGGTTCGCGACCTCGAGCACCTCCGGGTCGTCCGAGATCGTCCGCAGCGCGCGCGCCAGGCCGACCGGGTTGCGGGTCATCTCGACGGCGGTCACATCGGCGAGGCTCTCGCGACTCCGGCTGACCGCCGCCTGGACGAGCCGGCCGATGAGCGGTGCGAGGATCGCCAGCACGATGGCCAGGACGAAGATCACCGCCTGCGCCCCTCCCCCGCCCCCGCGGTTCGAGTCGCTGCTCGACCGGCGGCCGCCACCCCAGAACGTGAAGCGCAGGAACCAGTCGGCGAGCAGCGCGATGCTGCCGACCAGCACCCCGACGAGCAGCGTGAAGCGGATGTCGAGGTTGCCGATATGGCTCATCTCGTGGCCGATGACGCCCTGGAGCGCCTCGCGGTCGAGCTTCTGGAGCAGGCCGGTCGTCACCGCCACGCTGGCATGCTTCGGGTCCCGCCCGGTCGCGAAGGCGTTCGGCGCCGAGTCGTCGATGACCCAGATGCGGGGCGGCGGCAGCCCGCCGGCCAGGCGCATCTCCTCGACGACGTTGACGAGCTGCCGGTACTGATCCGGCGGGTTGGCCCGATCGATCTCGCGCGCGCCGCTGGTGGCCATGACGAGCGCATCGCCGGCGAAGAATGAGCCGATGCTGAGCGCCGTCGCCACGGCGACGGCGAGGACGACGCCGAACCAGCCGAAGCCGGTCGCGTAGCCGATGGCGCCGCCGAGCGCGCCGAGCACGACCACGACGATCGCGACGAGCAGCCAGCTCCGCCGGCGGTTGCGATCGATCTCGCGGTAGAACGTCGTCGGCGCCGGGCGCCCTCCGGCGCTCATCGGATCGGTGCGCGATCGGTCACGCCGAGCGCAGGTTCACCTCGGGCACCGCCGCATCGGACTCGGCGATCTGGAAGTAGTCGCGCTCCCGGAAGCCGAACATCCCGGCGATGAGGACGTTCGGGAACGTCTGGATCGCGGTGTTGAACTCCCGGACCGTGGCGTTGTAGTGCTGCCGGCTGAAGCCGATCTGGTTCTCGGTCGTCGTCAGCTCCTCCTGGAGCTGCATGACGTTCTCGTTCGCCTTGAGGTCGGGGTAGTTCTCGACGAGCGCGAACAGCTGGCGCAGCGCGCCGGTCAGGAAGTTCTCCGCCTGGGCCGCCTGCTGGGCGCCGCCTGGGCCGCGCTCCGTGGCGCTCACCGCGGCGGATCGAGCCTCGATGACCCGGGTCAGGGTCTCCTGCTCGAAGTCCATGTAGCCCTTCACGGCGTTGACGAGGTTCGGGATCAGGTCGTGCCGGCGCTTGAGCTGCACGCTGATCTGGTTCCACGCCTCGTCCACCATGTTCCGGAGCCGGACCAGGGCGTTGTACGTGAAGATCAGGAAGAGGACGATGACCGCGATCGCGATCAGGACGATCCAGCCCCAGAGTGGCATCGGCGTAATGCTCCTCGCGCTCGGGAGGTTGACGCTGAAGATGCTAGCAGGCCGCCGTCACCCCCCGGTCCGTTCGGGCCGCTCGAGGTCGATGGTCATCCGCACGTCGACCGTGTCGCCGAGCGCGATGTCCTCGGCCTTCCGCACGCTGTCGCGCAGCGGCAGCAGGTAGCGGCCCTGCCGCGGGAAGAGCGACGTCCTCCACGCCGTCTCCCCGATCTCGGCGCGCACCGGGATGACGCCCCAGCCGTACGTCACGAGGCTCGCCAGCCCGGCGATGTCCTCGCACTCCGCGTCGGGGATGCGGACGAACTGGAACGGCGCCGGCCCACGCCACTCGATGACCTCGCCCTCGAACGCGAGCTCGACCGATGGAACCTCGTCGGACAGCACCACGCGTCTCTCGTCACGCCTCGTCGTCGGGCATGAGCTCCCGGACGTCCTGGGCGCAGCGGCAGGCGACGGCGAGCTTCTCGCCCCACCGCAGCGCCTCCTCCCGGCTCGGGACGTCGATGATCGAAAAGCCGCCGATGTAGCTGTCGCGCCCCGGCGCTCGCCCATCGGTGACCGATCCATCGGTGTCCACGACGGTGACCTCGTCCGCCGGGAAGACGCCGGCGCCGAAGACCCACACGCCGGCGTCCTTCGCCTCGCGCATCACCGTTCTTGCGGCGCTGGCCACGGCCGGCAGGTCCTCCTGGGGGAACGTCATGTCGCCGTCGTTGAACGAGATGAGATAGCGCGCCATGGGTGCTCCTCGCTGGCGCCCGCCGATGGTCGTTCGTCGGTCTCGGTCAGGCGTCACGCATGCAGACCGAGCGCGCAACCCGAACTCATCGGACCGGCCGGGGCGCCTCCGATGGCGCTGGTGGGCGGTGAGGGGCTCGAACCCCCGACCTCCTCGGTGTAAGCGAGGCGCTCTGACCAGCTGAGCTAACCGCCCGACTCGTGCGGCATGGTAGCCGATGCCGATTCCGGCGCGACCACCCGGGGCCGGAACAGCACGAACGCCGCTCGCGGCAGGCGAGCGGCGCATCGGTCACCGCGTTGATGGTGCCCAGGCCGGGACTTGAACCCGGATGGATTTCTCCATACGCCCCTCAAACGTACGCGTATACCAATTCCGCCACCTGGGCCTGTTCAGTTGGTACCGAGGGAGGGACTTGAACCCACACGACCTTGCGGTCACTAGGTCCTGAACCTAGCGCGTCTGCCTATTCCGCCACCTCGGCACGGCCACATCGGGAGGTGTCCCGATCGGCGGGCCGATTCTAGCATGGGCCGCGCCCGAGGTCAGCCCGCCGGATCGGCCGATGCGTCAGTTCTGCGGCAGCAGGTTGAGCAGGCTGAACGCGACGAACAGGACGGCGAGGACGATCGTCAGGCGGAACAGCGTCCGCTCGATGCCGCGCCGGCTGCGGTAGGCGGTGATCTCGCCGCCGAACGCCCCGCCCAGGCCGGTGCCGCGCTGCTGGAGCAGGATCGAGGCGATGAGCGCGATGGCGAGGATCGTCTGGGCGATGAGGAGGGGGGTCGTCATGTCCGGCGCAGGATAGCAGCCGCGCCCTCAGTCCGCGCGCAGCAGGCTGGTGCCGGTCATCTCGGGCCCGGGCGGGATGCCGAGCAGCTCGCACAGCGTCGGGGCGACGTCGGCGAGGATGCCGTCGCGCAGCTTCGCCTGGCGTCGCGAGACGTCGACGAGGACGATCGGCACCGGCGAGGTGGTGTGCTTCGTCTGCGGGTTGCCGGCCGCGTCGCGCATCTCCTCGATGTTCCCGTGGTCGGCGGTGATGACGAGCGGCGACTCGGTGCCGGTGGCGGCCCGCACGATCCTCCCGAGGCAGGCGTCGATGACCTCGGCCGCCTGGACCGCCGCCTCCCACACGCCGGTGTGACCGACCATGTCCGGGTTCGCGTAGTTGGCGACGATGAAGTCGTAACGGCGCGACTCGATGGCCTCGACGACGGCATCGGTGATCGGCACGGCGCTCATCTCCGGGGCCTTGTCGTACGTCGGCACCTCGCGGTTCGACGGGATGAGGATCCGATCCTCGCCGGGGAACGGCTCCTCGACGCCGCCGTTGAAGAAGTACGTGACGTGGGCGTACTTCTCGGTCTCGGCGACGTGGAGCTGGCGCTTCCCGAGGCGCGACAGGTGCGCGGCGATGGAGTCGGCGACGAGCGGCGGGAAGGCGACCCGCACCGGCAGCTCGGCCGGATCCTGGTACTCGGTCAGCGTCGTGACGCTGATGCGCGGCGCGTCGCCGCGGTCGAAGGCGTCGAAGTCGGCGAGCGCGAGCGCCGCGGTCAGCTGGCGGGCCCGATCGGCACGGAAGTTCAGGTGGACCGCGGCGTCGCCATCGGCCATGGGGACCGGCTCGCCGATGACGGTCGGCGTGATGAACTCGTCGCCCTCGTCGCGCGCGTAGGCCGATGCGATCGCCTCCTCGCCGCTCGCGGCGCTCAGGCCGATGCCGTGGACGATCGCGTCGTACGCGCGGCGCGTGCGGTCCCACCGCCTGTCGCGGTCCATCGCGTAGTAGCGGCCGCTGACGGTGGCGAGCGTCGCCCGACCGGCGAAGCGCTCGAGCAGCGCGGGCAGGAAGCGGTCGGCGGAGCGCGGCGGCGTGTCGCGGCCGTCCGTGAAGGCGTGGAAGCGGACCTGCGACGGGTCGAGCCCGGTTCGCGCGGCGAGCTCGACCATGGCGACGAGATGCTCGTCGACCGCGTGGATGCCGCCCGGCCCGACCAGGCCCATGAGGTGGAGCCGCGTGCCCCGTTCGAGGACCTCCCGGCACGTCGCGACGAGCGTCGGGTTCTCGAAGAACGAGCCGTCCTCGATCGCCCTGTTGATGCGCGGCAGGTCCTGGAGGACGGGGAACCCGGCGCCGAGGTTGAGGTGCCCGACCTCGCTGTTCCCCATCTGCCCGGGCGGCAGGCCCACGGCCTCGCCGGACGCCTCGAGCTTGGCGTGCGGGAACTCGTCGAGGAGCCGGCGCCAGTTCCACATCGACGCCGCCAGGAGCGCGTTGCGGTTCGGGTCGTCGTTCAGCCCGAAGCCGTCGAGCACGATCAGGACGACGGTCATCCGCGTGCCGCCGATGCGTCGGCCGCGGCCCGCAGGATCGCCGCGAACGCATCGGCCTTAAGGGAGGCCCCGCCGACGAGCGCGCCGTCGACGTCGGGCTGGGCGAAGAACTCCGCGGCGTTCTCGGGCGTGCAGCTGCCGCCGTACTGGATCGGGACCTCGTCGGCGGCCGCGGGGTCGAGCTCGCGGACGATCTCGCGGATCCGATGCGCCACGGCCTGGGCGTCCGCGCCCGACGCGGCGTCGCCGGTGCCGATGGCCCACACCGGCTCGTAGGCGACGATGAGCCCCGTGCCGGCGATCCGGTCGAGGTGAGCCAGTGCCGCGCGGACCTGGCGCTCGACGACGGCCTCGGTCTGCCCCGCCCGGCGCTCCTCGGCACGCTCCCCGACCGCCACGATCGGCCGCAGGCCGTGGGCGATCGCGCTCGCCGTCTTCCGTCCGACCTTCTCGTCGGTCTCGTTGTCGTACTGGCGCCGCTCGGAATGGCCGACGATCACGAGCTCGGCGGTCCCGACGAGCATCGCCGGGCTCGTCTCGCCGGTGTAGGCGCCGGCGTCCTCCCAGTGCATCGTCTGGGCGCCGATGCGGAGGGGTCCGCCGCCCGCGGCCTGGGCCACGTCACGCAGCCAGATCGTGGGCGGGCAGACGACCGCTGTGATCGAGGGCAGCCCGTCGGCCGCGTCGCGGACGGCGCGCGCCAGCGTGGCGGCATCGGTGACCGAGGTCGGGTTCATCTTCCAGTTGCCGGCCACCACGAATTCGCGCATCAATCCTCCTCGCGGGCCAGCTCGACGAGCCGTCGGAGCCGGTGGTTCACGGCCGATCGGCTGATGCCGAGCGCCGTGGACAGGGTATCGAGATCGGCCTCCGGCATGCGGCGCCGGACGGTGGCCGCCTCGCGCAGGCCGAGGGCCAGCGACGCGAGCTTTCCGCCGGCCTCGAGCTTCGCGATCGCCGCGAGCTGCCGATCGGCGGCGCGGACGGTGCGCTCGAGGTTCGCCTCCTCCGCGTTCAGCAGCCGGTTGAGCCGGGCGCGGACGTCGGCCTCCACCCGCCGGTTCTCGAGCTCGAGCACGCCGCGGTTGGCCCCGACCAGCCGCAGGAGCGCGGCGATCTCGTCGTTGCCCTTGAGGTAGACGACGTGCCGGCCGCGGCGCTGGACGACGTTCGCCCGGACCTCGAGCTCCCGCAGCGCCCCGTGGAGCCGGGCGGCGCTCCGCGCGTGGCGCAGGACGAACTCGACGTGCGGGCCGGAGGCCGAGAACGAGATCGAGCCGGAGCCGAGGAGCACGCCGCGCAGGAACGAGCGGCGATCGCAGGCCGGCGCCGCCTCCCAGCGCCAGTCGGCCACGACGTCGGGATCGAGCTCGACGAGGAGGTGATGCCGCCCGCCGTCGCTCCCCCGCTCCACGGCCGGCCGCGGCGGGTCGACCCGGATCCCGAGCGACGAGGCGAGATGGACGGCCGTGCGGGCCGTGGCATGGTCGAGCGTGCGCAGCCTGCCGCCATCGGTGCCGAACAGCAGCCCGACGAGCTCGGCGCGGCGGCAGCAGTCACGGGCGGGATGGATGCGGGCGAGCTCGCCCTTCACCTCGCCGGCGAGGAGCACGGAGCCGGTCAGGACGCGTGGGCCGTCGGCCGGCGCTGCACCCTGCGCTGTCGCGGCCGGTCGACGCGGTCCTCCTGCTGGAGGCGGACGAGGGCCGCGGCGAGCTTCGCGGGGTCGTGGCGGTGCGCGTTCGACGGGTCGACCACGTCCTCCTCGACCACGACGACCGGCAGCTCCTCGAGGCGTCGCACGTCGACCTCGACCGGCTTCGCGCGCCAGCCCTCGGGCCGTCGCGCATCGGTGCTGCGGTTGACGATGACGTAGTCGATGAGGTCGTCGCCGACGTGGGCGAAGAGCGCCTGGAGATGCTCCGAGGCGGTCATCTCGGCCGTCTCCCCCGGCTGGGTCGCGACGTTGCAGACGTAGACCTTCAGGCCCGGCGCCGCGCGGAGCGCGTCCTGCACGTCGGTGATGAGGAGGTTCGGGAGGATGCTGCTGAACAGGCTGCCCGGGCCGATGACGATGAGGTCCGCCTCGAGGATGCGCTCGAGCGCCTCGCCGTTGGCCCGCACGTCCGCCGGCTCGATCGTGACGCGATCGATGCGCTCGTCGGCCGAGGTCATGCCCGACTGCCCGTACAGCGTGCGGCCCGAGGCGAGCCGGGCCGACAGGTTGAGCGGCACGCTCGTCGCCGGCAGCACCTGGCCGCGGACGGCGAGGACGCGGTTCGACTCGCGGACGGCCTCCTCGAAGTCGCCGGTCACCGCCGTCATGGCGGCGATGAACAGGTTCCCGAACGCGTGGTTGTCGAGACCGGAGCCCGGCGGGAAGCGGTACTGCATGAGCTGGGTCATGAGCGGCTCGGCGTCGGCGAGCGCCGCGATGCAGTTGCGGATGTCGCCGGGCGGGATGATCCCGAGCTGCTGGCGCAGCTGACCGCTGCTGCCGCCGTCGTCGGCGACGGCCACGACCGCGGTGATGTTCGCGCTGTAGCCCTTGAGGCCGCGGAGCAGGGTCGACAGCCCGGTTCCCCCGCCGAGGGCCACGATCCGCGGACCGCGGGCGAGGTAGCGCTTCGTGTACAGCACCTCGAGCACGCTGTCGCCGCGGGCGACGAACGGCGACACGACCGAGCGCATGAGGCCCCACATGCCGATGGCGGTCAGCACGAGGCCGACCGCGGCCACGATGAACGCGCGCACCTGCGGCTCGAGCCAGGCGCCGGTCAGCCAGTAGACGATCGCGATCTCGTCCGCATCGGTGGCGCGGTACAGGTCCCGGATATAGATCGCCGCGCCGAGCCCGAGGACGGCGATGCCGAGGAACAGGATCACCAGCCAGCGCTTGATGTGCATGCCGGGATACATCCAGCGCGGCAGGTGGACGCGCCTCATCGGCCCAGCTCCCGGTGGAAGACGCTGACCTCGGTGCCGTCGATATCGCCGATGCGCTTCGCGAGCTCCTCGGCCAGCGCGATCGAGCGGTGGTAGCCGCCCGTGCAGCCGAGCGCCACCCGCAGCTGGGCCTTGCCCTCGGCGCGGAAGGCGGGCACCGTCAGCTCGAGCAGCTCCTGGACGAGGTCGAGGAACCGATTCGCCGTCGGCTGGCCGAGCACGTAGTCGCGCACCGGCTGCTCGAGCCCTGACAGCGGCTTGAGCTCCGGCTCCCAGTACGGATTGGTCAGGAAGCGCACGTCGAAGACGAGATCGGCCTCGAGCGGAATGCCGTACTTGAACCCGAACGTGACGATGTCGATCTTCAGGCCGGCCGACGACTCGTCACGCGGGACGATCGCGAACAGCCGATCCTTCAGCTGGCCGATGGAGAGGCCCGAGGTGTCGACGACGTGATCGGCGAGGTCACGCGTCCGGGCCAGGAGGCGCCGCTCCTCGGCGATGCTCCCCTGCACGCCGCTCCGCGTCGGCTCGAGCGGATGGCGGTGCCTGGTCTCGCTGAACCGGCTCACGAGGCTCGCGTCGCTCGCCTCGAGGAAGATGAGCTCGAACCTCGTGCCCTCGGCGGCGAGCGCCGCCGCGGCGCGCTCGATGGCCGGTGCCGGATCGCCGGCCCGGATGTCGAGCACGAGCGCCGTGCGCCGATACCGCTCCGGCTCCGCGCGGCGCAGCGCCAGGAAACCGTCGAGCAGCTCCGGCGGCAGGTTGTCGATGCAGGTGTAGCCGAGGTCCTCGAACAGCTTGCTGGCCTGGCTCTTGCCGGCGCCCGACAGGCCGCTGATGACGAGGAAATGCGCCGGATCCGCCGCCTCCGGACGCGCAGCATCGGCCCCCGCCGCCGGGGCGGTCTGCGTCGAGGCATCCGGCTGCGCCGGCACGCCGTGTACCACGAGTCCGAGTATATCCCCGCTCAGCCGCCGGCCGGCCTCTCGCGGGATGACCCGAACGGGCCGATGCCGAGGCCGGCGAGCAGCCCGCCAACGGTCGCGGCCGCCGACGCGCGGATGGCGTCGAGGTCGTACCCGCCCTCGAGGGTGAGCGCCACGCCCGGATGACCGAGCCTGCGCGCCATCTCCCCGACCGCCGTGGCCACGGACCGGTAGCCGTCCTCGGTGACGTCGAGCTCGGCGAGCGGGTCGGCGCGATGCGCGTCGTAGCCGGCGGACACGAGGACGGCCTCGGGCTCGAACGCCTCCATCTCGGGCAGCAGCTCGTCGACCCAGGCCGAGACGAACGCGCCGTCGCCGCTCCCCGGCGGGAGCGGGTGGTTCCATTTCGTGCCGCGTCCGGCACCGGCGCCCCGCTCCTCGGGCAGTCCCGTGCCGGGATAGAGCGGCCACTGGTGGGTCGAGGCGTAGAACAGGTCGGCATCGGCGTCGAAGATCTCCTGGGTGCCGTTCCCGTGATGGACGTCCCAGTCGACGATGGCCACCCTCCGCATCCCCCGCTCGGCGCGCAGCGCCGCCACGGCGAGGGCGACGTTGTTCAGGAGGCAGAAGCCGGTGGGCCAGCCGCGGCCGACGTGGTGGCCGGGTGGCCGCACGACGGCGAACGCGACCGCCGCCTCGCCGCGCGCCACGGCCAGTGCGCCGTCGATCGTCGCGCCGGCCGCGCGCCACGCCGCCTCGCACGAGCCGGGGACGACGTACGTGTCCGGATCGGGCCACGATCCCCCGGCGGCCTCGAGCGCGCGCAGGCGGGCGACCTGCTCGGGGTCGTGGATGCGGAGCACCTCCTCGTCCCTCGCCAGTCGCGCTCCGACCTCGACGAGCCGATCTCCCGCGCCCTCCCGCACGCCGGCCGCGATCGCCTCGCGCCGCTCGGGCCGCTCCGGGTGGCCGTGCGCCGCGTGGCGGTCCATGGCCGCATCGGTCAGGAGGAGGACGCGGTCGCTCACCGCCGCCGTCGCCGGCCCGTGAACCGGATGAGCTGGAGCGTCGCCTCGAACAGCCCGTACATCACGATGGCGAGCGTCGCCGATCCGACGACGATGTCGCCCGGCGTGATGACCATGGCGAACAGGACGATGAGGACGGCGACCGCGCGGCGCCGCCGGGCGAGGAAGTCGTACGACAGGACGCCGAAGCGGGCCAGGACGAACATGACGACCGGGAACTGGAGCGCCAGCCCGAAGGCGATGAGGAACGTCGTCACGAACCCGACGTAGTCGGCCAGTCCGAGCAGCGCCGGCACGTCGGGCAGCGAGAAGTCGAGGAGGAAGTTCACTGCCAGCGGGATGAGCAGGTAGCCGAGGCCGATGCCGGCGGCGAACAGGACGATCGCCACGCCGAGCACCGGCCACACGAGCCGGCGCTCCGATCGGGTCAGGCCCGGGGTCACGAAGGCCCAGACCTCGTAGAAGATCACCGGCATCGCGAGGGCCAGGCCGGTGACGAGCGCGAGCTGGATGCGGACGCCGAACGCCTCGCCCACCGTCTGGGTCACGAGCTGCGCCTCGGTATCGTGCGGCAGCGCGGCGCGGAGCAGCTCGATGATCGGCTCGAACAGGAAGAAGCCCACCACGGCACCGAGGGCGATGGCGAGGGCGACGACGATGATCCGGCTTCGGAGCTCGTCGAGGTGCTCGACGAGGCTCATCGTCGCCTCGTCCTCCGGCGAGCGTGCTGGCGCCGGCTCGATCGACCGCGTGGCGGTCACGTCAGGGTTGGCGGTGCCGCCGGCCGAGCGGCGGGAGGTCGGCCAGAGTCAGCGGTCCGTCGACTCGCCGGTGATGGGCTTCTCGTCGGGCTGCGAACGCTTCGGCTCGCCGCGCACCGACTCCTCGAGGTCGCTCGACGCTCGGCGGAACTCGCGGATGCCCTTCCCCACGGCGCTGCCGATGTCGGGAAGCTTGCCGGGGCCGAAGATGATCAGGACGATCACCAACAGCAGGATGAGCTCCATCGGTCCGGGAACCGGCATGTACTGTCACTGGCCTCCATGTCCGGCCGCCTGAGCGGCGCTGGCATTCGAGTGTAGCACCGCCTCCCGCATCCGGTCCGCGAGCGCCCTGCCGGCGCCGGCGGCCGCCTCGGCCCAGTCCGGACCGCGCGATGCCTCGGCGATGGCGCGCGACACGGACACCACGCCCGGCGCCCAGGTGCCCGCTGCCGCGCCGACGGATGCGTCGAGGTCACCGCCCTGCGCCCCGACGCCCGGGACGAGGAAGCCCGGCCCCGGAACGGCCTCGCGGATGGCCCGCAGCTCGGCCGGCGCGGTGGCACCGACGACGAGCCCGACCCGTCCATCGGCCCAGCGCCCGGCGACCCAGCGCGCCACGGCGAGGTGGAGCGGCTCTCCGTCGACGAGGCGCTCCTGGAGGACCGGCGCGGACGGGTTGCTCGTCCGCGCCAGGACGTAGACGAGCCGATGCGGATGCGCGAGGAACGGGTCGATCGCGTCCTCGCCGAGGTACGGCGAGAGCGTCACGGCATCGGCGTCGAGGTGGCCGAACAGGCCCTCGGCATACCGGTCCGCGGTCGTGCCGATGTCGCCGCGCTTCGCGTCGATGATGGTGACGACGTCCGTTGGGACGCTGGCGCGCACCCGCTCGAGGGCCGCCCAGCCGGCGGATCCGAAGGCCTCGAAGAACGCGACGTTGATCTTCACCGCGGCGACGTGCTCGGCCGTGGCCGCCACGACGCCGCGCGCGAAGCGCTCGATCCCGGCAATGTCGGCGCTCAGCCCCTCAGGCAGCCGATCCGGGTGCGGGTCGATCCCGACGCACAGCGGCGCCCCGAGGCGCTCGACGCGCGCGCGGAGCCGATCGAGCGGCGTCGTCATCCGGCGGCGGCGAGCAGCGGCGCGCGCCGGCGCGCCTGCAACGGGCTGGCGTGCGCGGCCGCCACGTCGAGGACGCGGAGCCGGAGCCGCGGCATCCCGCCGAACGTGTCGCGCTCGAGCGTGCCGACGAGGTCGAGATCGGTGTCGGGCTCGGGCAGCGGTCGCTCCGGGTCCCAGCCGAAGGCAATGGCGTTGAACGTCTCCGCCCCACGCCGCATGCGCAGGCTGACGTGCTGCTCCCGCGGCCCGACGCGACGCGCCTCGGCGAGCCGCAGCCCGGTCACGGCGAGCACCGGCTCGACGTGCCCCGGCCCGTACGGCTCCAGGCGGCCGAGCTGCTCGGCGAGCGCCCAGTCGAGGTAGCGCGCCGGCAGGACGAGGTCGACGACGACGCGGTTCGGTCGCTGCCGCTCGATGCCCGCGTCGACCGGGTACGGGCGCGGCAGCGCGCGGAACGCGATGTCGAACTGGTCCCACAGCTCGGGCAGCACGCTGAATCCCCCGGCCGCGGCGTGTCCGCCGCGCTTCAGGAGCACCTCGCCGCAGGCCTCGAGTGCCGCGGCGACGTGGAAGTCGACGGGTGCCCGCACCGAGCCGCGAACCTCGTCGCCGACGAGCGTGGCGGCCACGACCGGGCGCGCCAGGTCGTCGGCCAGCCGCCCGGCGATGAGCCCGACGAGACCCGGCGCCCATGCGTCGTCACGCAGGACGAGGCCCGTCGAGCCGGGGACGGCCGCCGCCATGGCACGCGCGCCCTCGATCGCGGTGCGGGTCAGGTCGCGGCGCTGGACGTGGACCGCCTCGAGCTCGTCGGCGAGCAGCTCGGCCCTGATCGGATCGGCCTCGAGCAGGAGGCCGATGGCGAGCTCGACGTCGGCGATCCGGCCGGCGGAGTTGATGCGCGGGACCATGCCGAAGGCGAGGTCGCGCGCCGTGGGCTGCCCCGGATGCTCGGCCGCGCGGCGCAGGAGGGCGCGGAGGCCGGCGTGCTCGGTGCGCGCCAGCTCGTCGAGCCCGAGGCGGACGATCGCCCGGCTCTCCCCGGTCATCGGCGCCAGGTCGGCGATCGTGCCCATGGCGGCGATCGCGGCGAGGCCATCGGCCGGCAGTCCGTGGCGCGCGAGGAGCGCGGCCGCGAGCTTGTAGGCCAGCCCGGCGCCGGTGAGATCGGCATCGGGATACGCGCAGTCGGCGCGATGCGGGTCGACGACCGCGACGGCCCGCGGCAGCTCCGCCGGCGGCAGGTGGTGGTCGGTGACGACGACGTCGATGCCGTACCCGCGCGCGACCTCGACCTCGGCCGCGTTCGACACGCCGCAGTCGCAGGTGACGACGAGACGGACGCCGGCGGCCGCGAGGTCGCGGAGGCCCGTGGGCGACAGACCGTAGCCCTCGGCCAGGCGGGATGGCACGTAGCGCATCGGCTCGACGCCGAGGCGCCGGAGCGCGGCGACCCAGACGACGATCGCCGTCATGCCGTCGGCGTCGTAGTCGCCCCAGATGGCGATCCGCTCGCCCGCCGCGATGGCCGTGTCGATCCGGTCGAGCGCGCGGTCCGCATCGGCCATGCGCGAGAGGTCGTGGAGGGCGCCGGCGCCGGCCTGGAGGAAGCGCTGGAGGGTCGGGTCGTCGGCGAAGCCGCGCCGGGCGAGGAGCGTCGAGACCGGTGCGCCGAATCCCGCGAATGACGGTGGTTCTTCGACGGGCTCCGGGAGGAGCCACTCCAGACTCGGGACGGTCACGCCGGCATGGTAGCCGGGTGCGATCACCCCTCGCTTACCGTTCCGTTATCAGCTCAGGCCCGGGCGGCCTGGCGCTGACGCTCCCTGCGCTTCTGCGCCCAGTCCTCCCACGCGACGAGGATCTGCGCCGCGTTGAAGATCGACGAGTACGTGCCGCTCACCACGCCGAGCAGGAGCGCGAGCGTGAACGTGCGGATCGTCGGCGGGCCGAGGAGCAGCAGCGCGCCGAGCGTGACGATCACGGTCAGCGAGGTGATGATCGAGCGGCCGACGGTCTGGAGGATCGAGTGGTTGACGATCGCGCCGAACGGCTCGCCGGCATGCCGGACGCGGTTCTCCCGGATGCGGTCGAAGACGACGATCGTGTCGTGGACGCTGAAGCCGATGATCGTCAGCAGCGCGGTCACGAACAGCGCGTCGAACTCGAGGTTGAGGAAGTACCCCAGGATCGCGAACGTGCCGACGACGAGGACGACGTCGTGGAGCAGCGCGATGATCGCCGCGGTCCCGAAGCGGAAGCCGAAGCGGAACCACAGGTAGCCGAGGATGAACAGCTCGCCGATGATGATGAGGATCGCCGACGAGCGGATGAGGTCGGCGCCGATGATCGGGCCGACGGTCCGCACGCTGCGCGGCGTGCCCTCCCCGAACTCCTCGACCAGCTGCTCCTGGAGCTCGGCGAACTCCGTGCCCTCGACGACCGGCGCCGGGGTCGGCGACGCGGTCGGGCTCGGGGTCGCGCTCGGCGAGGACGTGGCTGACGGCGTCGGGCTGGGCGACGGCGACGGCTCGGCCGATGCGCCCGCGGACGCCTCGGCGCTGGCGGAGGCATCGGCAGAGGGCTCGGCGGAGGCATCGGCCGACGCGCTGGCGCTGCCGCTCGCGGCCGGGGTCGGCGTGGCGGGCGCCGGCGTCGGTGGCGGGGCGAGGTCGATCGGCTCCGTGCGGATGCGCAGGTAGCCATCGGGCAGCTCGGTGACGACGACGTCCTCGTACCCGGCGTCGATGAGGAAGGCCTCGACCTCGGCCGCGGACGGCTCGGAGGCGTAGCGCACCTCCCACTCGGTGCCGCCGGTGAAGTCGATGGACGGCTTCAGGCCGCCGAGGAGGATGAAGATCACCCCCGGGATGGTGAGGAGCGCCGAGAGGGCGAAGAACCAGTTGCGCTTGCTGACGAGGTCGTACATGCCCTAGCGCTCCACGTGGTACAGCTCGATTCGCCGGCCCCAGTTCGTGCGCGTCACGTAGCGCAGGAGTGTCCGGGTCACGGTGACCGCGCTGAACATGCTGACGAGCACGCCGATGATGAGGACGAGGGCGAAGCCACGGACGACGGTCGTGCCCTGCCAGTACAGCCAGCCGGCCACGAGGAGCGAGCTGACGTTCGAGTCGAGGATGCTCGACCACGCCCGGTTGAAGCCGGCCTCGATCGCCGGTCCGAGCGTCTTGCCGGCGCGGATCTCCTCCTTCATGCGCTCGAAGATGAGGATGTTCGCGTCGACCGCCATGCCGATGCTGAGGATGAAGGCCGCGACGCCGGCGAGCGTCAACGTCACGTGGATGACGCGGAAGATCGCGTAGATGACCAACGTGTAGAAGATCAGCGCGATCGCCGCCAGCACGCCCGGCAGGCGGTAGTAGGCGACCATGAAGAACAGGACGAGGAACAGCCCGACCGCGCCGGCGACGAGCGCCTGGGTCAGGAAGTTCGCGCCGAGCGTGGGGTCCACCCGCTCGACGCCCTGCTCGCTGAGCGACACCGGCAGCGCGCCGTAACGGAGCGTGTTGTAGAGGTTCGTGCGCTCGACCTCGTTCGCCGGGGTCGGCGGTCCGACGGTGATGATCGTCTCGCCGCCGCAGATCGGCGAGTCGATGCGCGGGACGGTGATGACGCGCTCGTCGAGCGCGATCGGGCCGACCCCGGTCCGGGCGTTCGCGGTCGTGAACTCGCACCAGATCCGGCTCGCCTCGTCGTTGAGCCTGAAGGAGACGCCGATCTGGCCGCCGCTTCCGACGGCCGGCGCCACGGTTCCCTGCTCGATGGCGCTGCCGTCGAACAGCTCCCGCACGGCGCCAGACTCGAGGAGGTCGCTGATGTCCTGGCCCTCGGTCAGCTGCTGGCTCCCCGGGTCGATGAACTGGAGCCGCCCGGTGGCGCCGACGAGGTCCCGCACCTGCGCCTCGTCGCTGACGCCCGGCACCTCGACGATGATCCGGCGCGTCCCGTCCCCGGCGATCTCGGACCGCACCTGCGGCTCGTTGACGCCGATGCCGGCCACGCGGCGCTCGATGACGTCGCGCGTCAGCTCGAGGTCCGCGTCGGTGATCTCCTGTCCCGGCTGCGGCTCGACCTTGAGCGTGACGCGCAGCCCGCCCTCGAGGTCGAGGCCGAGGACCGTTCGGAACTCGATGCCGAAGATGTTGTCGGGCAGCCAGTTCAGCCCGAGCGTCGTGCGCGGGAGGCTGATGAAGATCGCCACGACGGCGATCACCCCGATGACCCACGGGGCCATGCGACGCCAGGTCATGCTGCGGCTGGTCCGTCCTCAGATCGTGCGAGATGGCGTGTCGGGCGAGGCGCTCCGGACACGAAACACGCCGCGGCTTCGCGGCGGGCGGCGACGAGTATAGCCGACGCCAGCCGAACCGAGCCGATGCGCTACGCGAGCATGCCCTCGCGGGCGAGATGGGACTTGAGGCGCTCGGCGAGCTCGCGGCTGATCCCCGGCGTGGCGGCGATCTCGTCGACGCTCGCCTCGCGGAGGCGGCGCACCGAGCCGAAGCGCTTCAGCAGCGCCCGCTTCCGCCCGGGGCCGATGCCCGGGACCTCGTCGAGCTCGGAACGCAGCGCGCGCTTGCCGCGCACGTCGCGGTGGTACGTGATCGCGAACCGATGGGCCTCGTCGCGGATGCGCTGGACGAGATAGAGCGCCTGCGACCGGCGCGGCAGGACGATCGGGTCCGGGCGGCCGGGGACGTACAGCTCCTCGAAGCGCTTCGCGAGGCCGGCGAGCGGCACGTCGGTGATGCCGAGCTCCTCCATCACGCCGACGGCCGCCGACAGCTGGCCCTTCCCGCCGTCGACGATGACGAGGTCCGGCACGGCCCAGCCCGACTCGCGCGACGATGGGGCCTCGTCCCCGTCCTTCTCGATCGGGCCGGCGTCGGGGGCGATGTCCTCGGGCTCACCCGGATCGCCGTCCCCCTCCGGCGCCTCGTCGGCGCCCACCGCCGCGAGCGACAGCGCGCCCGTTTCGGCGCGCAGCTTCGCCACGCGGCTGAATCGGCGCCTGAGGACCTCGGCCATCATCCGGAAGTCGTCCGGCGTCTCGCCGGAGCGGATGCGGAAGCGCCGGTACTCGCGCGGGTCCGGCTTGCCGTCGATGAACACGACCATCGAGCCGACCGCCGAGGTGCCCTGGATATTCGACATGTCGTAGCACTCGATCCGCTCCGGCGGCCGGCGCAGCCCGAGCGCCCTGGCCAGGCCACCGAGCGCCTCCTCGCGCTTGGCGGCATCGGCCAGCCATTCCGCGCGCTCGCGCTCGAGCGCCTCCTCGGCGTTCCTGGTGGCGAGCTCGACGAGGCGCCGCTTCTCCCCGCGCTCCGGGACGCTGATCGTGACGCGCACGCCGCGCCGCTCGGCGAGGTACGCGGCGAGGTCGTCGGCATTGGCCGGCATGACCGGCACGAGCAGGGCGCGCGGCAGCGCATCGGTGCTGGCGTAGTACTGCTGGAGGAAGGAGCCGAGCACCTCCGGGTCGGAAACGTCCCGGGCGCCCTCGACGATGAAGTGCTCGCGGCCGATGAGCTTGCCGTTGCGTACCTGGAGGACCTGGACGCAGGCCTCGTCCTCGGTGCGGGCGAAGCCGATGACGTCGTGCTCGGCCCGGCTGAAGGCGGCCATCTTCTGCTGCTCCATCGTCCGCTCGACGGCGCGCAGCTTGTCGCGGGTCGCCGCCGCCTGCTCGAAGCGGAGCGCCGCGCTGTGCTCCTCCATCTCGCGGCGCAGCTGCGCCGCGATCGGCTCCTGCTTGCCCTCCAGGAAGTCGACGATCTGGTCGATCGTGGCCCGGTACTCGGCCTTGCCGATGGCCTGGATGCACGGGCCCTGGCAGCGGTTGATGTAGTAGAGCAGGCACGGCCGCTCGAGCACGCGCTTGCCCTCGGGGATGTCGAGGTTGCAGGTCCGGAACGGGAAGATCTTGCGCAGCAGCTTCAGCGTCTCGTCGACGCTCGAGGCCGATGCGTACGGGCCGAAATAGCGGCTCCCGTCCCTGGCCAGCTTCCGGGTGCGCACGATGCGCGGGAAGTCCTCGCCGAGGGTGATCTTCACGAACGGGTAGCTCTTGTCGTCGCGCAGCCGGATGTTGAAGCGCGGCCGGTGCTCCTTGATGAGGTTCGACTCGAGGAGATAGGCCTCCGACACCGTGTCGGTGACGATGTACTCGACGTCGGCGACCTCGGCCACCATGCGCGCGATGCGCGCGTCCTCGGGGCCCCGGGCCGCGAAGTAGGAGCGCACCCGGTTTCGGAGCGAGTCCGCCTTGCCGACGTACAGGACCCGTCCCTCGGCGTTCTTCATGAGGTACACGCCCGGCTTCGTCGGCAGCCGGCGCAGCACGGCGCGCAGCGGCTCGGGCAGGGGGCGCGTGGGGCTCATGCCCCGATTCTAGGCTCGACGGCTGCCGAGGCCTGTCACGTAGGCCACCCCATCGGGCTCGGCCCGCTCGATGGCGGTCAGGAGCCGATCGAGCCGCGGGGCGGCATCACGGAGCGTGTCGCGGTCGATCCAGCCCGCCGCGGCGATCTCGCCGAGCTGCGGCTCGAGCGTCCCGCCCGCCGGCGCCGCCGCGAACACGAAGCTCGTGCCGTCCCGGTCGGACGCGTCGACGGCGACGAGCCGTCCGATGGTCGCCTCGATCCCCGTCTCCTCGCGCGTCTCGCGCACGGCCGCCTCGTGGGGTCGCTCGCCGCGCTCCACCCGTCCGCCGGGAAGCATCCATTCGCGGCCGAGGTACGTGGTGCGGACGACGAGGATGCGGCCGTCCGCATCGGTCACGAGGAGGTGGCCGCCCTCCGTGCGCCGGTACCTGCCGCCGAACAGGCCGGCGACCTCGATGAGGACGCGGAGCGCCAGGCGCGGGACGTCGCCGATGCCGATCCGGCGGCTACGGCGCATCGGCCGCGCCCGACACCTGGGCCTCGATCGGCTCGGCGAGGCCCTCGGCCAGGTAGGCTCGCAGGCCGCCGTAGTCGCCCGGGCCGGTCCAGCCGGTCGGGATGAGGATGTACTGGCCGATCGTGTTCGTCGTGGCGGTGAGGACCGGGCCCTCGGTCAGCTCGATCCGCCGATCGGCCGACAGGTGGCCGGACAGCAGGGCGAGGTCGATGACCGACAGGTTGGTCCGGACCCGACCCTCCATCGCGTCCATCAGGCCCAGGCCCGGACCGATGGTGCCGATGCCGATGCCCCCGCCGCCGACCTTCGCCTTCAGGCCGGCGATGATCCGCGCCTGGCGCGCCGAGCGCGCGAAGTCGGTCGACTCGGACACGACGCTCGTGTAGCGCGCGCGGGCGTACGCGAGCGCCTGCGGGCCGCTGAGCTCGAGCTCGCCCTGCGGGAAGCAGCCCATCGTCCACAGGCCCTGCTCGTGGAAGGCCGGGATCGTCGTGTAGCAGAACTCGGTCGGGTTGTTCACCGTCACGCCGCCGACCGCGGTCACCATCTCCTCGAAGCCGGCGAAGTCGATCGACATCCAGTGCTCGACCCGCAGGCCGGTCACCTCGCTCACGACCTCGGCCAGCGCATCACCGGCGTTGTCGAGGCCGCCCGCGAGCTCGGCATTCGCGAACACCTCGTTGATCTTCCCGTTCTGCGGGTAGGCCGCGACGCCCTCGACCCACAGGTCGCGCGGGATCGGGATCGAGGTCGTCGTGTCGGTCTCCGGGTCGATCGACAGGATCTGGATCGAGTCGGCGAGGTAGGCCCCGTCGTGGTCGCCGCCGCCGTAACCGATCATCAGGACGTTGACCCGCTCGTCCCCGTTCAGCGGGCCGAACAGGGCGGACGAGACGAACGGCGCGGTCGACACCGTCTGGTTGAACGCCGCGGCGCGCATCCCGAGCAGCACCGCGCCGGCGATGACCGCGACGAGCACGAGCAGGAGGACGAGCTTGATCGTGCGGCCGATCGACCGGCGACGCCGCGGGCGCGGCCGCGGCACCGGTCGCGCGTGGTCCCCGTGCGAGCCCGACCGCCGCTGCGAGCCGCGGTCGGATCGGCTGCGGACCCCGCCGGATCGGATCAGCTCGCGGTCGTACGGGACGTCGCCGCCATCGGCGAACCGGCTGGCCTGGGGATGGTTCACGCGGGTCCTCGTCGCTCGGTGTCTGCCGCGGGTGCCGGCGGCGGCGCCAAGGATAGGCCGTCGAGGCGCCGCTCGCCGGTAAGCGGGCGGTGATCGGCCGGTAAGCGGCCGTGGCTAGGGTGGACCGATGACGGTCGCGCCCTCCCCCACCCGCCCTGGGCCCGCACCGGACTGGCTGGCGCCGATCCTCGACGCCCTCGATCCCGAGCAGCGGGCCGCCGCGACGCTCCCCGACGGACCGGCCCAGATCATCGCGCCCGCCGGCAGCGGCAAGACGACGACGCTCATCGCACGGATGGGGGTGCTGATCGCGCGCGGCGTGCCGCCCGAGGCGATCTGCGTCGTGACGTTCAACCGCGATGCCGCCGTCGACCTCGGCCGACGGATCGCCACCCGGATCGTGCCGCATGTCGCGGAGGCCTCGCGGATCGAGGTCCGGACGCTCCACGCCCTGGCCCGGCAGGTCCTCGTCGACGCGGGGGACGGGCGCACGCTCGTCGTGGACCGGCTGCCGCTCCTCCGTGCCGCCCGACGGCGCGCGATGGCGGCCCGACCGGACCTCTCCGTCCCGGAGGCCGCGGATCTCGACACGTACGTATCGGCCTGGCGGATCGAGGACCGCGCACCGCCGCCGGATGCGGAGGAGGCAGTCGCCGCCTACCGCGACATCCTCGCCGCGCGGGGCGCGATCGACTTCGACGACCTCGTCGTCGAGGCGGCCCGGCTCCTGTTCGCGGATCCACGGCTCCGGGAGCGGTGGCAGGCGCGCTTCCGCCACGTCCTCGTCGACGAGTTCCAGGACGTCGACGCCGCCCAGCTCCGGCTCGTCCGGCTGCTCGCCGCGCCCGAGGACAACCTCGTCGTCATCGGCGACGACGACCAGACGATCTATGCCTGGCGGCTCGCCGACGTGCGCCGCATCCTCCGCTTCGGCGAGCTCTATCCGACCGCGCGGCGCGTCATGCTGGCCACGAACTACCGATGCCCCCGCGCCGTCGTCGAGGCCTCCGCCCGGGTCGTGGCCCGCAACGCCGAGCGCTTCGCGAAGCCGATCCGCGCGCCGGCGGGCTCGGCGCTCGACCCGGCCGACATCGGAGCCTGGAGCACCGCCGACGACGGATGGGCCGATGCCCTGGCCGCCCTCGCCGCGCGCGAGGATCGGGCCGGACGTTCGCTGTGCTTCCTCACCCGGACCCGGGCCGAGCTGACGCCCGTCCTCGCCGCGCTCGTCCGGGCCGGCATCCGCCACCACGCCGCCGTGCCGCCGATCGTGGAGTCGGCCTCGGTCGTCGAGCTCGTCGACGCGGTGCGGGGCGCCGGCGCGCCCGGCCACGCGTTCACCGTCCTGCGGCACGCCCGGGCGGCGCGTGGTTGGAACCGTGGCGACCCGGCGGCCGACGGCGTTGCGGACGACGAGCACGCCGCGCTCGACATCCTCCTCGGCTGGGCGACCGCGTACCGGTCCGTCGATGCCTTCGTCGCCGCCTACGACGCCGCCCGGGCGCGGATGGCCGCCTTGCGCGACCCCGATGCGCCGGTCGAGCTCGCCACGGTCCACGCCTCGAAGGGGCGCGAGTGGCGAACGGTCGTCATCGTCGGGTTCGAGGAGGGCCGCATGCCGAACGCGCGGAGCATCGCCGACGCGTCGGATCCGGACCGGGCCATGGAGGAGGAGCGCCGGCTGGCCTACGTTGCTCTCACCCGCGCCACGGAGCGCCTGATTCTGGCCTTCGACCCGACTCGCCCGTCACCGTTCATGGCAGAAATGGGATTCGCAACTCACTAGGCCGCGGCGCCGACCTACGGTGTGGGCGGTAGGCGCATCGGGTTGTCGATGACCTCGATCACGTTCCCGGCTGCATCGATCGCTCGAAACGTCGCGGCATCCTCGGCAGCCGGCCACCAGACCACGAAGACGCCGCCGGCAACAGTTGCGGTTACATCGAGTCCGTCCTCGCGTGTCACGACGACTGATACGACCTCGCTTCGAACTCCGCCGGAGAAGATGTGAACCGTGGACTCTCGCTCATAGCGGCCGTGGTTCAGCACCTCGATGGCTCCAGCGGAAGGGTCGAGGCCCGTCTGGGCTCCATGTGAGCTCGCGGACCGCATACCGTCGACGAGAAGGCAGTCCACGAGCGAAACGCCATCACTGAAGAGCGCGACTGCGGCCCGCCCTCTCTGGTCGAGGGCGATCAAAGGTAATTGCGTGGAGCACTCTTGCGGGGCCGATGCCGTCAACGTCGAGGTTGGTTCGTCGGGCACGACCTTCCAGGTCGCAAAGGCGGACGTCGGTTGCACCAGCGTCTGCATGGCGAGCGCGATCGTTAGCAACGCGGCTGTTGGCGCGGCGACGAGCGAGAGGCCGAGGAGGCGCCTGCGCCGGACAGCGGCCGGGTGAGGAAGGACAGGGGGAACGGCGCTTGGCGCGGCATAAGGGCGAAATGCTCGCCGAATCGCCGCGGCCATCCGGTCGTCAGAGGGGCCAGGGTCAGACATCGTTCCGCTCCTTGTATCCAGCGTCGGCAAGTTCGAGGCGAAGGGCCGTCATCGCGCGGTGCAGATGGGCCTTGACCGTTCCTTGGGATACGCCCAGCAGTCGAGCTGTTTGCTCCGTGCTCTGGTCGAGCAAGATCCGGAGAGCTACGACCTGGCGTTGACGGCGAGGCAGCGCCCAAACAACGCGCACGATCGCGTCGTCGATCGGCTCCACCTCCGAGCCGACTGCACGATCGGGAGGATTGGGAATCTCTCGGCTCCATCGGCGCCACCAGCTCGTCGCTTGATTCAGAGCGACACGAGCGACCCACGCCGTGGGGTTCGGGTGCACCGCGACGTTGTCCCAAGCTGCTAACGCCTTCATGTACGCCTCTTGAACCGCGTCCTCAGCGCGCTCGACACTGCGCGTCGCTAGGAGGACCGTCCGATAAACGGGATCCCGGGTCTCGCGGTAGAAGCTCGAGAAGGCGAGCCGGGCCGGACTGTCCGCGGCCTCATGGCCGGCATCGGCGTCTGGCTCGGAGCGCGCGTCAATCATCGGGAGGCACTCTCATGCCCCACTAACGCACGAGTACGGCTGCCGGGTTTACGTCGTCTTCAGGAGGCAGCGGCTACGGGTTCGCGGCGGCGTCTCCGGGGTCTCGGCGACTCGGCCGGGATACCGGCCATGCCGAGGACCGGCCGGAGATACCGGCCCGTGTATGACGCCCCGTTTCGCGCCACCTGCTCGGGGGTCCCCGCGGCGACGAGCTCGCCGCCCTTGTCGCCGCCCTCCGGCCCGAGGTCGATGACCCAGTCGGCGGTCTTGATGACGTCGAGGTTGTGCTCGATGACGACGACGGTGTTCCCGCTGTCGACGAGCCGGGAGAGGACCTGGAGGAGCCGCGCGACGTCGTCGAAATGGAGGCCGGTCGTCGGCTCGTCGAGGATGTAGAACGTCTTGCCGGTCGAGCGCTTCGACAGCTCCGTCGCGAGCTTCACGCGCTGCGCCTCCCCGCCGGAGAGCGTCGTCGCCGGCTGGCCGAGGTGGATGTAGCCCATCCCGACGTCCGACAGCGTCTGGAGCTTCGACCGGATGCTCGGGACGGCGTCGAAGAAGGCGAGCGCCTCCTCGACGGTCATCTCGAGGATCTCCGCGACGTTCTTGCCCTTGTAGTGGATCTCGAGCGTCTCGCGGTTGTAGCGCTTCCCCTTGCAGACCTCGCACGGGACGTAGACGTCGGGCAGGAAGTGCATCTCGATCTGCACGATGCCGGCGCCCTCGCACGCCTCGCAGCGGCCACCCTTGACGTTGAAGCTGAACCGCCCCGGCTTGTAGCCACGCAGGCGGGACTCGGGGACGGCGGCGAGGAGCTCGCGGAGCGGACCCCACAGGCCGGTGTACGTCGCCGGGTTCGAGCGCGGCGTGCGGCCGATCGGCGACTGGTCGATCTCGATGACCTTGTCGATGAGGTCGATGCCCTCGATCCGGTCGTGCCTCCCGGCCGGCGTGCGCGAGCCCCAGATCCGCTGGGCCAGGGCCGGGTGGAGGATCTGGGTCACGAGGCTCGACTTCCCGGATCCGCTCACGCCGGTGACCGCCACGAAGCGGCCGAGCGGGAACGCGACGTCGATGTCCTTCAGGTTGTTCTCGCGCGCCCCGCGCACGACGATCGCGTCGCCCTTGCCGTTGCGGCGCCGCGGCGGCACGGGAACCAACCGCTCGCCGCGCAGGTAGGCGCCGGTGATCGAGCGCGGGTTCTCGAGCAGCCCGGACAGCGGCCCGGAGTGGATGAGCTCGCCGCCGTGCTCGCCCGCCTGCGGACCGATATCGATGACCCAGTCCGCAGCGCGGATCGTCTCCTCGTCGTGCTCGACGACGAGGAGCGTGTTCCCGAGGTCGCGGAGCCGGACGAGGGTCGAGATGAGCCGATCGTTGTCGCGCTGGTGGAGGCCGATCGACGGCTCGTCGAGGATGTAGAGCACCCCCATGAGCGACGAGCCGATCTGGGTCGCCAGCCGGATGCGCTGCGCCTCGCCGCCGGACAGCGTGCCGGAAGCGCGGTCGAGGGTCAGGTAGTCGAGGCCCACGTCGACGAGGAACCCGAGCCGTGCCCGGATCTCCTTGAGCACCTGGCGGGCGATCTGGTTCTCCCGTTCGGTGAGGCGCTTCGGCAGCTGGTCGTACCAGGCCAGCGCATCGGTCACCGATCGGCGGGTCGTCTCGATGATGTTGCGGCCGGCGATCGTCACCGCCAGCGACTCGGGCTTGAGCCGCATCCCGTTGCAGGTCGGGCACGGCTTGTTCGTCATGTAGCGCTCGATCTCGGCGCGCATCGCCTCCGAGCCCGTCTCCCGATGGCGGCGCTGGAGGTTTGGGACGATCCCCTCGAACGTCGTCCGGAAGGTATGGACGTTCCCGTTCCGTGCGCGATAGCGGACCGGGATGCGCTCGCCCTTGTTGCCGTACAGGAGGATCTGGCGCGCCTTCTCGGACAGCTCGCGGACCGGCACGTCGGTCCGGAAGCCGTAGTGCTCGGCCACGGCGTCGAGGATCTTCGCGAACCACGAGTCGCTCGCCGCCATCCGGCGCCACGGCAGGACGGCGCCCTCGTCGACGGACAGCTCGTCGTTCGGCAGCACGAGGTCCGGGTCGATCTCGAGCCGCGACCCGAGGCCGGTGCAGTCGGGGCAGGCGCCGTGCGGCGAGTTGAAGCTGAAGTTCCGCGGCGCCGGCTCCTCGAACGAGCCGCCGTGCTCCGGGCAGGCGTACCGCTCGCTGAACAGCCGGTCCTGCTCCTTCTTCGGCGCATCGGGCAGGTGGACGATGAGCAGCCCGTCGGACAGGCGCAGCGCCGTCTCGATCGAGTCCGCGATGCGGGTCGCGTCGGGCCGGGGATTGCCGTCCTCATCGGTGTGGCGCACGACCAGGCGGTCGACGACGACCTCGATCGAGTGCTTGTACTTCTTGTCGAGGCTGATCTCCTCGTCGAGGTCACGGATCTCGCCGTCGACCCGGACGCGGACGAAGCCGGCCTGCTTCGCGCCGGCGAGGAGCTTCTCGTGCTCGCCCTTTCGGTCGCGGACGAGCGGCGCGAGGAGCATGATCCGCGTCCCCTCGGGCAGCGCGTAGACCTGGTCGACCATCTGCTCGACGGTCTGGCGCTCGATCTCGCGCCCGCAGATCGGGCAGTGCATGCGACCGATGCGCGCGAACAGGAGCCGGAGGTAGTCGTAGATCTCGGTGACGGTGCCGACCGTCGAGCGCGGGTTCCTCGAGGCGCCCTTCTGGTCGATCGAGATGGCAGGGCTGAGCCCGTCGATCTGGTCGACGTCGGGCTTCTCCATCTGTCCGAGGAACTGGCGCGCGTACGCCGACAGCGACTCGACGTAGCGCCGCTGTCCCTCGGCGTAGATCGTGTCGAAGGCAAGGCTCGACTTGCCGCTGCCGGACAGCCCGGTGATCACGATCAGCCGGTCCCGCGGCATCTCCACGTCGAGGTCTTTCAGGTTGTGTTCGCGGGCACCGCGAACGACGATCTTGTCTGAGGGCATGCGCTCCGCATCGTAGCAGTATTCAGGCCGATGCGAACGCCTGTTCGGTTTGCCGATGAGGACCACGACACCGATCCTCCCCCACGATCCGGCCATCCGCTGACAGGTATTCGGAGCCGCATCCGCCGATGCATGCGCGCACCGCTGGGCGGTGTCGTGCAGTCCGGGGCGGACCTGCGAGGTTGGCGCGCTCGCCCCCCGCCGTCACGCTGGCCGTAGTACCGGCATGGGACGATTGGGGTAACGGGCGCGATGATCTCGGTGGCCGTTCGCGGCTATGGCATCGTCATCTGGGAGCGCGAGGGGTGGCGTACGTTCAGCACCACCGACGCGCTGTCGGCGCGACTGTCGGCTCGCGTCGAGCAGGCGCTGGGCGAGCTGTCGCCCGGGACCGAGGAAGACGACGAGACGGTCACCGCCGCGCTCCTCTCGATCGCCGGCGCGCACCTCCTGGCGGTCGAGTGCGACCACGGGCCGGGCAGCCCGTGCCGCGGGGACGACGACCTGAACTAGGCCCGGGAGCTGGCTCAACCGCGTGTGTGGCGGAGTATGTTGGCGTAGAAGCGGCCGCTCGCCTTCAGGGTCCTCTGCTGCGTGGCGAAGTCGACGTGGACGACGCCGAAGCGCTTCGTGTAGCCCTCGGCCCACTCGAAGTTGTCGAACAGCGACCACACGAAGTACGCCTCCACCGGGACGCCCGCGTCGCGGGCATCGGCCAGGGCGTGGAGGTGGCGCTCGAGGTACGAGCGCCGCGGTTCGTCCTCGACCGTGCCGTCGACCGGCGGCGGGTCGTCGTACGTCGCGCCGTTCTCGGTGATGGCCATCTCGGCCGGGGCGTAGTCGTCGCGGACCCGGACGAGCACCTCGCGCAGCCCGTCGGGCCAGACCTCCCAGCCGTTCCCGCTCCGCTCGCCGCCGTCCTCGAGGACGGCGCTGCCGATCCCCCATCCGTCGCGGACCGGGGCGTCGACGACGCGCTCGCGGCGGTAGTAGTTCACCGCCAGGAAGTCGATCGGCTCCGCGGGTCGCACCGCGTCGACGTCGATGCCGTCGAGGAAGCCATGGGCGTCGTACCAGGCGGCCACGTCGTCGGGATAGCCGCGGCCGAACGTCGGGTCGAGGAACCAGCGATGGAGCGCGCCATCGTGCCGCAGCGCCGCCGCCACGTCCTCGGCACGCTCGCTGGCCGGCACGACGAGGTTGACGTCGTGGCACACGCCGACCCTGGCGGCCGGGGCGGACGCGCGGATGGCCCGCGTCGCCCCGGCGTGGGCGAGGTGCATGTGGTGGGCCGCCCGCACCGCCGAGGCCCAGCCGGTGCGGCCCGGCGCGTGGCGGCCGACACCGTAGCCCATGAGCGAGTGGGTGCGCGGCTCGTTGAGCGTGATCCAGTGCCCGACCCGGTCGCCCAGACGCCGCGCGACGACCGACGCGTACTCCGCCAGCCGCTCGACCGCCTCCGGCGACGTCCAGCCGCCCCCGTCCTCGAGCGCCTGCGGCAGGTCCCAGTGGTAGAGCGTGGCCCACGGCTCGATCCCCCGCGCGAGGAGCCCGTCCACGAGCCGGTCGTAGTGGTCGAGGCCGGCGGCGTTCGGGCTTCCCCGCCCCGCCGGCTGGATGCGCGGCCAGGCGATGCTGAACCGATACGCCCGCAGCCCGACCGAGGCCATGAGGTCGAGATCGGCCTCCCAGCGGTGGTAGTGGTCGCAGGCGACGTCGCCGGTGTCGCCGTTCCGGATCCGGCCCGACGTGTGCGCGTACGTGTCCCAGATGCTCTGCCCGCGGCCGTCGGCCGTCACGGCGCCCTCGATCTGATAGGAGGCGGTCGCCGCGCCGAACCGGTAGCCCGCCGGGAACCGCATCGCGACCGCCGTGGCCGCCGCCTCGTCGACGACGGTCACTTCTCGACGCCGCCGAACACGACGCCGCGCATGAAGGCGCGCTGGGCGAGGAAGAAAACGACGACCGGCAGGGCCATGGCCATGATCGCGCCGGCCTGGACGAGCGTCGGCTCCTGCGAGTACAGGGCGTTGAAGCGGGCGAGGCCCACCGACAGCGGCTGGAGGTCGGGCACGGACTGGAGGTACACGAGCGGCAGGAAGTACTCGTTCCAGGCCCAGAAGAAATGGAACAGGGTGACGGCCACGATCGCCGGGATCGCCTGCGGCACGATGACCGACCACAGGATCCGGAACGGGCCGGCCCCGTCGATCATCGCCGCCTCGTCGAGCTCGCGCGGGATCGTGAGGAAGTACTGCCGCAGGAGGAACACGTTGTACGCGTTCGCGAACGCGTGCGGAATGATGAGTGGCCACCACGTCCCGACCCAGCCGAGGTTGAGGAACACGACGTACGTCGGGATGAGCGTGACCTGGAAGGGCAGGATGATCGTCGCGATCATCACCAGGAACAGCCCGTCGCGGCCCGGGAATCGGAAGCGGCTGAAGCCGTAGGCGACGCACACCGCCGATGCGACCGCCAGCAGCGTCGACAGCCCGGCGATGGCGAACGAGTTGAAGAACAGCCGCGGGAACTCGATCGTGTTCCAGGCGTTCACGAAGTTGTCGAGGTTGAGCGAGAACTGCCAGTCCTGCTCGAGCGTGCGCCATCGGCCCTCCCACACGAACTCCCCGGCGTCGGGGTCGGCGGTGTCCACCATGACGCTCGACTCGCGGCCCGGGTCGACGAGCGCCCAGCTGTGGACCTGCCCGTCCTCGTCGGTGACCCGGAAGACCGGGAAGGGCTCCCCGTTCCACTCGAACTCGGCGGGGACGGCCGGCCAGATCGGCGCGCCCGGCGCGGTGAGCTGGGTCCGCTCCTTGAAGGCCGTGGCGACCATGTAGCCGAGCGGCATGAGGAAGATCGAGACGATCGTGACGGCGAGCAGCGTGAGCCCGGCCCTGGCGACGAAGCCGCGCATGTCGCGCTGCAGGAGCGAGCCGCTGCCGGCGGTGGCGGTCCGTGGCGGTCGGGCGGTGACGGCGCTCATCGCTCGCTCCCCTCGTACACCCACGATCCGGCGGTCCGGAACAGGATCACCGTCAGGCCGAGCACGATGACGAACAGCAGCCAGGCGAGCGCCGAGGCGTACCCCATGTCGAAGAACGAGAACGCCTCGCGGAACAGGTTGAGGTTGAAGAACAGCGTCGCGCGATCCGGGTCACCGCGCCCGTTGCTGATGACGTAGGCCTGGGTGAAGAACTGGAACGTCGCGATGAGCGCGATGACGAGGTTGTAGAACAGGACCGGCGAGATCATCGGCAGGGTCACGTAGCGGAACCTGCCCCACGGGCCGGCGCCGTCCACGCGCGCCGCGTCGTACAGCTCGGACGGCACGCTCTGGAGCCCGGCCAGGAAGATGAGCATCATGTTGCCGATGCCCCACAGGCCCATGAGGGCGAGCGCCGGGCCGACCCAGGTCGGGCTCTGGAGCCAGTTCGGCCCCTCGACGCCGACCGCGCCGAGCGCCAGGTTCAGCCAGCCGTTCTGGGCGTGGAGGACGCCGATCCAGACGAGCGTGCTCGCCACGATCGGGATGTGCATCGGCATGTAGAACAGCGTCCGGAAGACGTTCCGGCCGGCGAGCAGCGTGCTGTTCACGAGCATGGCCACGGCGAGCGCGAAGCCGAGCGTCAGCGGCACGACCATGAGCGCGAACCGCACGGTGACCCACAGCGAATGGAGCAGCACCGGGTCGCGCGTCATGCGCAGGTAGTTGTCGAGGCCGATGAACCGGATCTCCTCGGGTCGCCGCGGGTCGAAGTTCGTGAACGACAGCACGAGCGAGGCGACCATCGGGAGCGCCGAGAAGATGACGAAGCCGATGAGGAACGGCGAGACGAACAGCAGCCCCGACCACCTCTCGCGGCGGGAGATCCCGTGCCCGCGCCGACCGGTCCCGGCGAGCGCGACCGTCGCCGACGGGCCCGGCGTCGTCGGTGGCCCCGTGGGTTCGCTGATCGTCGCCATCGCTCGGCTCCAGGCGGGGTGATGGGTGCGTCATCGGGGGCGGCCGGGCGGCCGCCCCCGATGCGGGTGGAGGAGAGGCTACTCCGCGTCGTCGAAGATCCCCTGCAGGAGCTCGACGTGGGCATCGATCTCCGCCGGGAGATCGAGATCGGGGGTGTTCCAGAGCCTGCTTCCGAGGTCCTTGTTCGCCGAGTCGGCCTCGTCGAAGTTCGGCATGTACGCCTCGTGGCTCGGATTGTCCGGGTACTCGAGCATCTGGGTCGAGACGTTCCAGTCGATCTCGAGCGGCGCGAACCGCTCGTCGAGCGACGCGAAGAACGCGTCACGCTGGCTCTCGATCGCCGGGAGCGCGCCCCAGACCTCGGTCAGCTCAGGCGAGGCGGCGAGGAACGAGAGCACCTCGAACGCCTCCTCGGGATGCTCCGTGCTCGCCATGATCGCGATCGTGTCGGCATGGAGCTTCGACGTGATCGTCCCGTCCGGACCCTCGGGCAGCACGGCGATGTCCCAATCGGTCACGGCCGGATCGCCCTCGCCGGGATAGACACAGCACGTGTACCACTGGTGCACGACGTCCATGGCAACCAGGCCCGACTGGAACGTGTTGCCATCGGCCAGGCCCTGGACCGCCGTCCCGTTCGGGATGAAGTGATCGGTCCAGATGCCGTCGTAGAAGTACTGGAGGCCATCGCGCCAGTTGTCCGGCCACTGGGCCGTCGTGCCGTCGTCGGCGACGACCGAGCCCGAGCCGCCGAAGATCGTCGACCAGGCGCGAGCGTCGTTCTCGGTGAACTGGGCGTCGAGGCCGAACTGCTCGATCGCCTCGGGATCGAAGTCGGCGCTCGTCGCGTCGTTGCCGTTCGCGTCGACGGTGAGGAGCATGGCGAGGTCACGCACCGTCTCCCACGTCCACGGCTCGCCGTCGTACTCCTCCCCCACCTCGTGCGGCGGGTACGGGAGATCGGCCTCGTCGAACAGGGTCTTGTTGTAGTAGATGAACGACGGGTAGACCGCCATCGGGATGCCGATCTGGACGCCGTCGACGTTGTACACGTCGATGAGCGCCTGCGGGATCTCCGACAGGTCGACGCCCGACGACTCGATGAACGGCCCGATGTCGAGCAGCTGGTCGCCGAACGACTGCAGGCCGCGGATGCCGACCGGACCGATGATGTCCGGCGCGTCGCCGGCGGCGATGCGGGTGGCGAGCGTCGTCGAGGCCTCGGTGTTGTCGACGACGGTCAGGGTCAGGTGGATGCCCGGGTTGGCGGCGTTGAACGCCTCGACCACCGCCTCCTCGGTCGGGATCTGCTCCTCGTTCTCACCGGTGCCGAGCCCGACGAACCACTCGATCTCGACGGCCTCGCCCGTCGGCTCCGACGCGGCGGCCTGCGACTCGGGTGCCTCGGACTCGGGTGCCTCCGACGCGGGAGCACTCGCCGTACCGCTGCCGCCGCACGCGGCGAGCAGGAGCACGAAGCCGATGCCGGCAACGCCCGCGATCTTCGTCGGGCGCCAGCGGGACTGTCGATACATGGACCTCCTCCTACATCGATGCTCATTCCGGATGCGCGGTCGCGCTCGGGCTGTCCTCCTCGTTCACATAGGCTGGCTCGACTCGCGAAGCACGAGGCTCGTATCCAGGATCACGTGGCGCGGGGCGACGTCGGGGTGGCGTGCCCGGTCGAGCAGGAGCCGCGTCATCTCGCGACCCATCTCCTCGATCGGCTGCCGGACGCTCGACAGGGACGGGCGGGCCGATGCCGCGAGTGGAGAGTCGTCGAAGCCGATGACGGCCACGTCCTCGGGCACCCGGCGGCCCGCTCGGCTCAGCGCCTCGAGGGCACCGACGGCCATGAGGTCGGACGCCACGAACACGGCGTCGAGGTCGGGCACGCGCTCGAGGAGCCGCTCCATCGCCCGCCGGCCGCCGTCGAGCGAGAAGTCGGCCACCTCGACGAGCCCATCGTCGACCGGCGCGTCGCGCCGCCCGAGCGTCTCGCGGTAGCCGGCCAGCCGGTCCGCGCCGGCCGGCATGTCCTGCGGGCCGGCGATCGTCACGATTCGCGTCCGCCCCGTGGACGCGAGGTGCGCCACCGCCGAGGATGCCCCGGCGCGGTTGTCGACGTCGACGTAGCTGATGCCCGGGGCAGGCGGCCGTCCGCCGACGACGACCGGGATGCCGCGGCCGGCGAGGTCGGCCGGCAGCGGGTCGGAGCCGTGGAGCGAGACGAGGAGCACGCCGTCGGTGTGGCCGGCGGCGAGGTAACGGGCGACGCGGGCCTCGTCGGCGCGGCCCTGTGGCATGAGCAGCACGAGCTGGAGGTCGTCGCGGGCCAGCGTGTCGCTGACGCCGCGGAGGAAGCGCGGGAAGAACGGGTCGCCGAAGAGCTGGGTCGTCGGCTCGGGGATGACGACGGCGATCGAGTCGCTGCGGCGGGTCACGAGCGACCGGGCCGCGCGGTTCGGCACGTAGCGGAGAGCGCGGACGGCGGCCTCGACGGCCTGGCGGGCCGACTCCCCCACCCGCGGATCGCCGTTCACGACCCGGGAGACGGTCGCTCGGGAGACCTGCGCGCGAGCGGCCACCTGCTCCAGGGTCACCGCCCCGTCGCCGTTTCGCCGGCTCATTGTGAGAGCGCTCTCACGATCACACGAGCATCTTACGGCGGCCTGTCAAGAGAGCGCTCTCACAGGACGACGCAGGGGCGGCCGCGGTGTGGCGAAGTGGTGCTAGCATCTTCGTCCCGCCCGTCCACCGACACGCCCTTCGAGGCTGCCGATGTCCGTTCCCCCTGCCATCCACGCCCGTGGCGTGACCCGCGTCTACAAGGCGAAGCCGCAGCCCGTCACCGCCCTCGCCGGCGTCGATCTCGACGTCGAGCCGGGCGAGTACTTCGGCCTGCTCGGGCCGAACGGCGCGGGCAAGACGACGCTCATCAAGATCCTCACGACGCTCCTCCTGCCGACGAGCGGCACGGCGAAGATCGCGGGCTTCGACGTCGTGAACGAGACCGCCAAGATCCGGCGCGTCATCAACATGGTCTCCGGCGGCGAGCAGTCGGGCTACGGCCTGCTCACCGTCCGCGAGCAGCTGTGGATGTTCAGCCAGTTCTACGGGCTGCCGCAGCGCGAGGGCTGGCGGCGCGTCGACGAGCTCATCGAGATCACCGGCCTGACCGAGCAGAAGGACCAGAAGGTCCGGACGCTGTCGACCGGCCAGCGGCAGAAGCTGAACTTCGCGCGCGGCCTGCTGAACGACCCGTGGGTCCTGTTCCTCGACGAGCCGACCCTCGGCCTCGACGTGGCCGCCGCGCGCGACCTGCGCGACCACACCCTGGCCTGGAAGGCCGGCGCGCCGGGCCGCACGCTGCTCCTCACGACCCACTACATGGTCGAGGCCGAGCAGCTGTGCGACCGGATCGCGATCGTCGACCGCGGCCGGATCCTCGCCCTCGGCACGCCCGAGGAGCTCCGGCGCCGGGTCCAGGCCGAGTCGATCTTCCGGATCGAGCTCGACCGCCTGCCGGAGCGCGGCGGCATGGATGCGATCGCGGGCCTGCCGGGCGTCGTATCGGCCGTGCGGGCGGACGACGACGATGCCCCGAGCGGCGACGGCGGGGGCGCGGACCGCGTGGCGGTGAAGGTCGTCCTCGCCGACGACTCGGCGCTCACCTCGGTCGTGAGCGCGGTCTCGGCCCAGGGATCGGCCCTCGTCGGGCTCGCGAAGTCCGAGCCGAGCCTCGAGGACGTCTTCGTCGAGCTCGTCGGCCGCGGCTTCGGCGACGAGAGCATGAACGGCGACGGGGAGGCCGCGTCGTGAGCGTCTACGCCGATCGGCACGCCTCGACCCCGCAGGAGGCGGCCGAGTGGTCACGCGGGCGGGTGATCCGCGCCAACCTGCGCGCCGTCATCGGCCGGGCGTACCCGCGGATCATCGGCCTCACCCGGGAGGGCTCGTGGATCTTCTTCGAGATCCTCCTGCCGTTCCTCGCCGTGAGCGCGTTCGTCCTCGTCTACCGCGCGCTCGAGGCGCCGGAGGCGTACATCGGCTTCGTCGTCATCGGCGGCGCGATGACCGCGTTCTGGCTCAACGTCGTGTGGATGATGGCCGCCCAGTTCTACTGGGAGAAGGACCAGGGCAACCTCGAGCTCTACTTCACCGCGCCGATGAGCCTCATGAGCGTCCTCGCCGGCATGGCGATCGGCGGCCTCGTCATGACGAGCTCCCGGGCGATCGCCGTGGTCGTCATCGGCACGCTCGTCTTCGGGGTGACGTACGAGCTCCAGGAGCCGCTCCTGCTGCTCGCCGTGTTCGTCCTGACGATGATCCCGCTCTACGGGCTCGGCATGCTCTTCGCGTCGCTGTTCATGCTCTGGGGACGCGAGGCCTTCCACCTCGCCCAGCTCCTCCAGGAGCCGATCTACTTCCTCGGCGGCGTGAACTTCCCGCTCCGCGCGATCGGCCCGATCGCCGGCTTCGTCGCCGCCACGTTGCCGCTTGCCGTCGGGCTCGACGCGATGCGCCAGCTCGTCTTCCCGAGCCAGGCCGGGACCGGCTTCCTGCCGGTCGGCGTCGAGATGGCGATCCTCGGCGTCATGGCCGTCGTCTTCCTCGTCGCGGCCCGCTTCGCCCTGAAGTACCTCGAGACGCTCGCCCGTCGCGAGGGGAGGCTCACGCTGAAGTGGCAGTGACCGCGCGCACCGAGCAGGTCCGTGGCTTCGTCCTCGCCGACGCCTGGCGCACGTTCCTCACCGCCATCCGGCTCGGCTGGGCGGTCGAGTCGAACTGGTCGGACCCGTTCCTGTTCATCGCCTTCACGATCGCCAAGCCGCTGGCCGCGGCGGCGATCCTGGTGGTGATGTTCACGGTCATCACCGGCGGCCGCGGCACCGAGTTCCTCCAGTTCCTCATCGTCGGCGCCGCGCTGTGGAACGTCGTCCAGGGCGTCATCGCCGGCCTCGTCCAGGCGATCCTCGAGGACCGCGAGCGCTACCGGATGATGAAGTACATCGTCCTCACGCCGAGCTCGATCTTCCCGTTCCTCCTCGGCCGATCCCTCGCCCGCGTCGGCGGCTCCTTCATCGCCGTCGTCGTGACGCTCGTCGTCGGCGTCGTCTTCCTCGGCGTCGAGCTGCGGCCGGACCTGCTGATCCTCGTGCCGGCCACGGTCCTCGGGGTGGTCGCAGTCATGGCCCTCGGCCTCTTCATGGCCGGCTGGTGCCTCCAGCTCCGCCAGGAGGCGTGGTCGTATCCGGAGGCCGTCGCCGGCGCGCTCTACCTCGTGTCCGGCGCGATCTTCCCGGTCGACATCCTCCCCGAGCCGATCCAGCCGGTGGCGTGGGCCTTTCCGACGACGTGGTGGCTCGAGGCCTCGCGGCGTGGCCTCGTCGGCCACGGGTCGCCGGGAACGATCGGCGAGCTCTCGAACGACGCCGTGCTCGGCCTTCTCGTCCTCACGACCGTCGTGACGCTCGCGATCGCGCTCGCCGGGTTCGCCTGGTTCATGAACCGCGCTCGCCAGGCGGGGCTGCTCGACATGACCACGGGAAGCTGAACGGGCTCCGGTGCGCAGCGCAATCCGTTCGCGGCCGCGCGAACCGGCGTGATTCACACCAGGTGAGCGTTACGCGGTTCGCAGCCACGCGAACCGGTCAAATTCCCACCAGGTGAGCATTACGAGGTTCGCAGCCGCGCGAACCGACCAAATTCCCACCAGGTGAGCATTACCCCCGCGCCGCAGCGTGCGATGCGTCATCGGTGGCCCCGGGTGCTCACTCCACGGGAATTTGGCACGGTCGCAGCCACGCGACGCGCGTAACGCTCACTCCACGGGAATTTGGCACGGTCGCAGGCGCGCGACGCACCCCCCGCACGCCCCGCACGCCCCCGCACGCCCCGCATCGGATCAGCGGACGAGCTCGTCGTAGTCGGTCGGGACGAACGTGTTCCGGCAGCGCTCGAGGCGGTCCGGGACGCAGTCGGCGGCCGCCGGGTCGTCGAAGCGGCCGACGAAGACGAGCTGCTGGAACCGGAGGTTCGGGCCGGTTGGCTCGGCCCGCGACGGGAAGACGCGGCCGAGCGGCGCGGCGAGCCGGATGCCGTCGCGGATGAGCTCCTCCTGGGTGACGTCCTCGGCCGGCTGCTCGGGCAGGAGGACGCGGAGCGGGCAGTCGGCCTGGAGCCAGGCGACGTCCGCATCGGCGCCACCGGTGTCGCCCTCGCAGTCGACATCGAGCTCGGCGTACCAGCCGCCGATATGGAGCTCGTCCCGACCCCATCGGTCGGCCGGCGAGCCATCGGCGAGCACCTCCTCGACGCTCAGCGGGTCGAGGTCGGGCCTCGGCTCGGCAAGGGCGCCAATGAGCAGGAAGAACGCGACGATCACGCCCAGCAGCGCGACGACGGCCATGCCGATCCGGGTCTCGCGGTTCATCGGTTCAGCTCAGCCCAGCGGTCGCGGAGGATCGCGATCCCGGCCCGCCACAGCTCGACCCGGGCGGGGTCGTTGAGCCAGGTCGACGCGCCCGACGGATGCGGCAGGCACAGGACCGATGCGCCCGGCGCGGCATCCCACGCGAGCTCGCGCCCGACGAGGTCGTCGAGCCGCGCGGATTCGCCGAAGGCGAACCGATGCGCCAGGCCGCCGACGAGGAGGAGCAGGTCCGGCCGGACGAGGCGGAGCTCCTCGCGCAGGTACGGCGTCCAGCGGGCGACCTCCGCGCGCGACGGCGGGCGGTCGACCGACGAGCCCGGGTTGCGGCCGGGGTAGCACTTCCCGACGCTCGTTACGTACCAGCGCTGACGGAAGTCGTCGACGCCGATGCCGGCGAGCGCGAGCCAGCCGCACAGCCGCTTCCCGGCATCCCACGCGAACGGCAGCCCGGTCTCGATCTCGCGCCAGCCGGGCGCCTGGCCGATGAGCATCGCGCGCTCCGAGCCGTCGCCCGACAGCACCGGCCGCGAGCCGTCGGCGCAGGTCGGCATCGAGTCCTGGAGGGCGCGGAGCTCGGTGCCCTCCGGCGCGCGCCGCGGCGTCGGCGTCGGCCACTCCCCGACGTGGCGGAGCCGCTTCGGCGCCGCGGTGGCGAGGTCGATCACCCGCGCTCGCGGAGGAGCTCCGCGGCGCGGAGGTCGTCGGCGATCGCGATGCGGAGGATGCGGCGCGCGCCCTCGTGCGAGGGGCCGGCGGCCTCGAGCGCATCGGTCAGGCCGTCACGGGCCGCGTAGAGGCGGTCGATCGGGTCGTCGTTGAGCTCCGGCGCCGGACCGCCGAGCTCACGGGTGGCGGCGACGTCCTGTCGCTCGATCGCGTCGAGCTGCTCGAGCGCGGCCACCGGGTCGCCCTCGTCGAGGGCACTGGCGAGCTCCTCGCGCGCGAGCTCGAGCCAGCGCATCCAGCTCGCGAACTCCTGGTCGGACGGCGGCAGCTCGTCGAGCGTGAACGCGGCGCGGCGGCGTCCTCCATCGGCCTCGGTGGCGGCCGCACGCTCGACCTCGTACCAGTTGTCGCCGACGAACGATGGCGCGTCCTCGCCCTGGGCGCGGAGCCAGGCGGTGAACTCGTTCACGCGGCGCGGCATCGCCTGCGCCGCGGCATCGGCGTCGCGGCCGAACGTCGCGCAGCCCGGCAGCTCGGCGGCATACGCCGCGACGAGACCGGCCCCGTCGACGTCGGTCTCCACGAAGATGGCATGGGGCATCGTGCCCGCCATCAGGATGCCTCGACCATCACGGACGTCGCCTCCGCGGTGGGCGGCGCCGCGTCCCGGCCGGGATGACGTTCGGCGTCGTGGCGGTGCTGAACACGCGCTGGCTCTCGCTCCCCCGCCGGCCGTTGCCCTCCCGACCATCGGCGGCCGCGGCGGCGTACACGTCGGCCGGGATCGTGCCGGGCGCCGCGGCGAGCTCGTCGCGCAGGCGGCGCAGCTGAAGGATCTCGTCGCGCAGCGCCGCTGCGCGCTCGAACTCGAGGTTCCGCGCCGCCTCCTTCATCTGCGCCTCGAGCCGGCCCATCATCGCGATGAGCTCCTCGGGCTCCTTGCCGGCGAGGTCGAGCTCCGCCCGCTGCTCGGCGACGCGCCGGAGCCCGGTCTCGATGTCGCGGATCTCCTTCATCACCGTCTCGGGCGTGATCCCGTGCGCCTCGTTGTAGGCGACCTGCTTCGCCCGACGGCGCTCCGTCTCGTCGATCGCCGCCTTCATCGAATCGGTGACGCGATCGGCGTACATGATCACCCGGCCGCCGACGTTGCGCGCCGCCCGGCCGATGACCTGGATGAGCGACCCGCCGGACCGGAGGAAGCCCTCCTTGTCGGCGTCGAGGATCGCGACGAGTGTCACCTCCGGCAGGTCGAGGCCCTCGCGCAGGAGGTTGATGCCGACGAGGACGTCGTACACGCCGAGCCGCAGGTCGCGGAGGATCTCGACCCGCTCGAGCGTGTCGACCTCGGAGTGGAGCCACTGGACCTTGATGCCGAGCTCGGCGAGGTAGTCGGCGAGGTCCTCGGCCATCTTCTTCGTCAGCGTCGTGACGAGCGCCCGCTCGCCGCGGTCGACGGTGGCCCGGATCTCGGCCAGCAGGTCGTCGATCTGGCCGGCGGTCGGACGGACGGTGATCGTCGGGTCGACGACGCCGGTCGGCCGGATGAACTGCTCGGCCACGTTCTCGGCCCGTTCCGTCTCGTAGGGCCCGGGCGTCGCCGACATGTAGATGACCTGCGACATGTGGTCCTCAAACTCCTCGAACGTCAGCGGACGGTTGTCGAGGGCCGATGGCAGCCGGAACCCGAAGTCGACGAGGATCTCCTTCCGGGTCCGGTCGTTCTTGTACATGCCGTGGACCTGCGGGATCGTGATGTGGCTCTCGTCGACGACGAGGAGGAAGTCGGTCGGGAAGTAGTCGATGAGCGTCCACGGCCGCGACCCGGCCTCCCGGCCGGCGAGGTGGCGCGAGTAGTTCTCGATCCCGGAGCAGAACCCGACCTCGCGCATCATCTCGAGGTCGAACTGCGTGCGCTGCCGGAGGCGCGCCGCCTCGAGCTCACGGCCCTGGTCGACGAGCCATGGGATCCGCTCCTCGAGCTCGTCCTCGATCTTCTCGATGGCGGCGAGCATCTTCTCGCGCGGCGTCACGTAGTGCGTGGCCGGGTAGAAGTTCACCTCCGACCGCTCGGCCTGGACCTCGCCGGTGAGCAGGTCGAACTCGGTGATGCGCTCGACCTCGTCGCCGAAGAAGTCGACCCGCACGACGTACTCGCCGTGCGGCGGCTGGACCTCGAGGACGTCGCCGCGCACCCGGAACCGCGACCGGTCGAGGGCCGCGTCGTTGCGCTGGTACTGGAGGTCGACGAGGTGACGGAGGACGCCGTCGCGGCGATATCGGCCGCCGACCTTCAGGTTGATGACGGTCGCGCCGTAGTCGACCGGGGCGCCGAGGCCATAGATGGCGGACACCGAGGCGACGATGATGACGTCGCGCCGCTCGAACAGCGCCCGAGTGGCGTTGTGCCGCAGCCGGTCGATCTCGTCGTTCCGGGACGAGTCCTTCTCGATGTACGTATCGGTCCGCGGCAGGTAGGCCTCGGGCTGGAAGTAGTCGTAGTAGCTGACGAAGTACTCGACCGCGTTGTCCGGGAAGAACTCCTTGAACTCCTGGTAGAGCTGGGCGGCGAGCGTCTTGTTGTGGGCCATGACCAGGGTCGGCTTCTGGACGGCCTCGATGACCTTGGCCGCGGTGAACGTCTTCCCCGTGCCGGTCGCCCCGAGCAGCACCTGGTGGCGCAGGCCACGGCGCACGCCATCGGCCAGCGACTCGATCGCCGCCGGCTGGTCTCCGGTTGGCTGGTAGGGGGCTTCGACCCTGAAGTCGGGCATCGCGTCCGATTCTAGCGACGCCGCCCCCGACCGGCCGAACGGGCGCCCAACCGTCCCATCGGACGAACCCAAGGGGCCTATACCGATCCGGACCACCGCTTCCTACGATCGATCACGGCTGCCCGCCAAATCCCGAATCACGAATCGAGCATTTCCAACGCACGTGCCCCGTCCCCGCCTCCCGTCCCGATCCCGGCGGCCGCGACGCGAGCTCCGTGGCCAGGCCATGGTCGAGCTCGCGTTCGTGCTGCTGCCCGCCCTCCTCATCGTCGTCGGCATCATCCAGTTCGGCCTGCTCTTCGGGGCCAACGTCACCCTCACGAACGCGGCGCGCGAGGCGGCCCGCGCCGCCACGATCGCGCGCTACGACATCGAGGTCTCCCGGTCGGTGAACGACCTCGACCGATGCACGACGGCCGTCGACGCGGCGGTCCGCTCGTTCGGCCTCCTGTCCGCCAGCTCGCCGAATTTCAGCGCCACCCGGCCGTGCGGCATCGGCGGCGCATCGGACCTCAACGGTGACGGCCTCCACGACCGATGGGTCAGCGGCGACGTGACGATCACGCTCTGCTCGTCGATGGCGACCTCGACGTCGCCGTGCCCGACGACCGGAACGTACTGCACCGCCACCGATCCGGCCGGCTGCCTCGTCCAGGTGACGCTCACGTATCGGTCCGACATCGTCGTGCCGCTCATCGGCGCCCTCCTTTCGACCGATGGGAGCGGCCGGTTCGTCCATTCCGCGACGACGACGATGGTGATGAACTGATGCCCCCGACCCGGGAGCGCGGGCAGATCCTCGTCCTGTTCGCGATCATCGTCACCGTCCTTCTCGCCTTCGCGGGGTTCAGCGTCGACATCGGCCGCCAGGTCGCCGAGCGCCGCCATACCCAGAACGCCGCCGATGCGGCCGCGCTCGCCGCGTGCCGCTCCCTCATCGAGGGCGAGTCCGACAACTCCGCCGCCAGCAAGGCCTCGATGGTCGCCGCGGCCAACCTCCAGGGCTCGCCGTCGGGCGCCACGGCGACGATCGCCTCCCCCGCCACGTACGCCGACGAGGACGGCAACGGCTCGATCACCGCCGACGAGATGACGAGCGGGATCGTCGTGGCCGGCACGACCGTCCGCGTGGCGATCTCCTCGTCGGTCGAGACGCTCCTCGCCCGCCTCGTCGGGGTGAACAGCCTCGAGGCCGGCGCGCGGGCGCGCTGCGACCTCCAGGGCGGCCCGGCCGTCCCGATCGTCGCGCGTCGCTACGCGAACCCGCCCGGCCCGGGCGGCGGCTTCGTCGACCACCTCGCCACGGCCGCCACGAGCTCGTCCGGCTCGGTCGACCCGACGAATCCGCGCGGCTACGGCACGCGGGTCCCTGCCAGCGAGGCGCAACCGGGCCCGACGTTCGCGATCTACGGACCGGACAGCAAGGCCGCGAACGACTCGAGCTTCCGCGGGTTCATCGCGCTCGACGTCCGGAACTTCGAGGGCGTCGACACCCGCGTCTACTACAACGGCGTCACCGCCGGGACGAACCCGAACACGCTGAAGGACATCGAGGGCGAGTACCTCATCACCGGCTACCCGGGTCCGGCGTTCCCGCCGGTCAGCACGCCGCCGGACGGCACGACCCAGGTCGCCGTCCTGTCGGGCAACAGCACCTCGTTCGTCGTCGGCAACTTCGACGACGCCTACAAGGTCGGCGACCGCCTCCTCCTCGCCGTCTACGACGGCACGGTGATGGAGATCCCCGACTTCTCGCTCACCCCGCCGGTCGAGATCAGCCTGCCGTCGACGACGACCTCGCCGGTCGACGGCCCGACCGTGCGGGTGTCACGCAACGCCCAGTTCTCGAGCACGGTCACGCTCTCGATCAAGGGCGACTTCTCGGCCACCACGAACGGGACGCCCGAGTACAACATCGTCGCCGATCCGCCGAGCACGACCCCGACGACCGGCACGATGGGCCAGCCCACCTGGTCGACGAACGTCTTCCTGCCGGCGAAGAACGGCACGACGGTCCGGATGGACGACTTCCAGACCCTGGACGTGCCGGCCGGCATCTACACCGTCTGGGTCGAGGGCGAGTCCGGCAACCCGTACTACCAGCAGCGGCGCGTGCCGGTTCCCGTCCGCATCCAGACCGATGCGAACGGTGACGGCGACTACAACGACGCCGGCGACATGAAGGTCACGCGCGACTTCAGCCTCGTGAACTCGGTCCTCGACGGATCGACCGGCTCGCTCGGCGGGCCGATCAGCCTCCCCATCCGCGTCTCGACCAGCGGCCAGGCCTGGGACGGCGGCCCGAGCCTGGAGACGCCGGTGACGCTGAGCTGGGACACCGATTCGTTCACGGACTGCTCGCTCAACCCGGAGCCGCTTGGCCTGGCGTCGATCAGCTTCAGCGCGACGTCGGTCACGCCGGGCAACGGCCAGGGCACCCTCTCGACGCTGTCGATCAACACGACCGGGCTGTCCCAGGGCTGCTACATGTTCACCGTCCGTGCGCATGGCACGAACGGCGACGGCCAGCCGGTGACCCACCTCCAGCGCGTCCGGTTCACCGTCGCCACGACCACGAGCTCCGGCCAGTACGTCGACATCATCGGCTTCGCCGTCTTCCAGGTCGACACCATCTCCTCGAACTCGATCACCGGCCATGCCGTCTCCGGTATCTCGGCCGATCCGGGGGACCAGAACCTGCGGCGCGCGCAGCGCGCCCGCCTCGTCCCGTGGTCGTAGCCCACGCGTGGTGATCGGCCCCCCGTGGTCGTAGGCCACCCGAGGTCGTAGCCCACCGATTCCGACCCCACCAGGAGCGCAGCTGAACCTCATGGAACTCGAATACTCGAACACGAACAGCAGACGATCGAAGGTCTACATCGCCGTCGGCCTCATCGTCGCCCTGCTCGTCGCGGCAACGGTCTTCTTCGCCCTCCAGGCGAGCGGCCTGACCGGGACGCAGGAGGTCGAGATGCGCGACGTCGTCGTCGCGACGCGGGACATCCCGGCCCGCAAGGCGATCGAGGAGGGCGACGTCGCCGTCCGGAGCGTCCCGGCGGACACGACGAACGCGACCGCGTTCTCCTCGCTCGAGGACGTCATCGGCCGCGTGGTCGGCGTCCCGGTCGCGAGCGGGCAGCTCATGACGCTCAACCTCCTCGCCTCGACGACCGAGGGCCAGACGTTCTCGATCCTCGAGCCGGGACAGGAGTTCGACCCGAACGGACCGGACCTCCGCGCGGTGAGCGTCACGGTCGCCGATGCGAACGCCGTCGGCGGCACGCTCGTCCCCGGCCAGCGCGTCGACCTCATCGTCACGATGGCGATCAACCCCGAGGTCGGACTCGACCCGGACGAGGCCGATGCGCAGGAGACGCAGTTCCTGCCCGGGCCGTCGACGAAGGTCACGCTCCAGTCGATGACGATCCTCTCCCGGAACGGGACGCTCTACATCCTCCGCACCGACGTGGCGACGGCCGAGAAGATCGCCGAGCTTGCCGCGGCGGGCGGCGTGTTCACGATGGCCCTCCGGCCCGACCAGGACGATCGCGTCGCCGATACCGACGGCTCGACGATCGACATGCTCATCGACGAGTTCGGCTTCCCGATCCCCCAGCCGCCGCCCCTCGACGAGGAGCAGGCCGGGCGCTAGCCGGGCGACTCCAGCAGCATCGCCAGGGAGCGCTCCACCTGGCGAAGCGTCTCCTCCAGCGGGGCCGACCCGTCGATGACGGCGTCGGCCACCGCGATCTTCTCCTCCTGCGGCGACTGGTTCGCCAGCCGCTGCCGCGCGCTCTCCTCGTCCATCCCCCGGCCCTGGGCGAGGCGCGCGATCGCATCGGCTTCGTCGCAGCGCACGACCCAGATCGCGTCGCACTCGTCGGCGAGCGGCGACTCGAGGAGCTTGATGGCCTCGACCACGACGACCGGCTGACCGGCCTCGGCGAGCTCGGCGAGCCGGGCACGGATCGCGCCGCGCACCCGGGGATGCAGGATCGCCTCGAGGTCGCGCAGCGCTCGCGGGTCGCCGAACACGATCCGCCCGAGCTCGGTCGGATCATCGGTCCCGAAGCGCTGGAGGATCTCCTCGCGCGCATCGGCGTCGTTGCGGCGGATCGTCCGCGCCACCCGGTCCGCGTCGATATGCACCGCCCCGAGCTCGCGCAGCATGCCCGCCACGGTCGACTTCCCGCAGCCGATGTTGCCGGTCAGGCCGATGACCTTCACGCCACGCCCTCCTCGGCCGGCGCGGGCTGGCAGCGTGGGCAGAAGTGCGTGCTGCGCTGCCCGACGACGATGCGCTCGATCCGCCGGCCGCATCGGTAGCAGGGCTCGCCGGTGCGCCGATAGACCGCGAGCCGCTCGGCGTTGTTTCCCGGCTCGCCATCGGCCCCGACGTAGTCGCTGAAGCTCGCGCCGCGGTTCTCGATCCCCTCGCGCAGGACCTGCCGCACGGTCCGATGCAGCCGCCGGACCTCCGCCTCGCTCAACGTGCTCGCCGCGCGAAGCGGGTGGAGGCGCGCCCGCCACAGCGCCTCGTCGGCGTAGATGTTCCCGACCCCGGCGATGAACGACTGGTCGAGGAGAAGCGTCTTCAGGCGCGCCGAGCGCCGGGCGAGCCGCTCGGCGAACCGCCGTGCGCTGAAGGTCCGGCTGAGCGGCTCGGGTCCGTGGCCGCTGAACACCTCGCCGATGCGGTACCGGCGCCCCGCGTCCTCCGCGATCTTCCGCGACCGCGCCCCGCGCCCGGCCCCGACGCTCCGCAGCCCGCCGCCCGGCCACAGGCCGATGCGGCCGAACTTCCGAATGTCGCGGTATCGGAGCTCGCGGCCGTCGGCGAGATGGAACACGACCCTTGTGTACGGGTCGGGCGGCGTCCCCGGCTCCGTGACGATGAGCGCCCCGGTCATCCGCAGCGCGACGGTCATGACTCGCCCGTCCACCAGGTGGATGAGGACCGTCTTCGCGCGCCGCGTGACGCGCTGGATGGTGGCGCCCTCGATCTCGGCCACGAACCGCTCGGACGGCTGCGGATGGCGGATCGTCCGATCCCACGACACCTCGGCCCGCGCGATCGTCGCTCCCGCGACCCAGCGCTGGAGGTCGCGCGCCACGGTCTCGACTTCAGGCAGCTCCGGCATGCCCGGGAGTGTGCCCGAACTCCGCGTCCGCCGTCTCAGCGGGCGAACGAGCCGGATCCCCGTTGAGTGAGCATTACGGCGCCGAACGGCCTGCGAACCGGCCAAATTCCCGTTCCGTGAGCATTACGGCGCCGAACGGGCCGCGAAGCGGCCAGATTCCCACCTGGTGGGAATGGCCCCGCGTGGGGTGTCCGTTCGCGGCTCGCGGAGATGGCGTAACGCCCACCTGACGGGAATTTGGCGCGTTCGTCCCTCATGTCCGCGTGTGCGGCGCCTCGAGCCCAGCCCTGCGGGCCGCGAGCCTGCCAGATTCCCGTTCAGTGAGCGTTACGGCGCCGAACGGCCCGCCAACCGGCCAGATTCCCACCTCACGGGAATGACCCCGCGTGGCGTGTCCGTTCGCGGCTCGCCGAGATGGCATAACGCCCACCTGACGGGAATCTGGCGCGTTCGGCGCCGCCGACGACGGAGCTGCGCGGGTCAGGAGGCGAGCTCGGCGGCGACCTCCTCGTCGGCCTCCTCCTGGGCCACCTCGACCGCGGTCTTCGAGCGGCGCGCCCAGCTCCCGGACGCGTCGCGCTCGTATCGGTCCATCTCCTCCCAGTTCGAGCCGACCTTGAGGTCGACCTCGAGCGGCACGTCGAGCGGCAGCGCCGACTCCATGACCTCCCTGGCGAGCGACGCCAGGATGGGCAGCTCCTCTTCATCGGTCTCGAACACGAGCTCGTCGTGCACCTGGAGGAGCATCCGGGAGCGGAGGCCGCGCTCGCGCATGAGGCTGTCGAGGCGGACCATGGCGATCTTCATCCCGTCGGCGGCCGTGCCCTGGATCGGCATGTTGATCGCCATCCGTTCGCCGGCCGATCGGAGGGCGCCGTTCCGGGCCGTGAGCTCGGGCAGGTAGCGGCGCCGGCCGAGCAGCGTGGTCACGAAGCCCTGGTCGCGGGCGAGCATCTTCATCTCGACGGTGTAGCGCCGGATGCCCGGATACGCGACGTAGTAGTCCTCGATGAACCGATGCGCCTCCTCCCGCGGGATCTTCAGCCGCTCGGCGAGGCCGTAGTCCGACAGGCCGTAGGCGATGCCGTAGTTGATCATCTTCGCCACGCTCCGCTCCTTCGGACCGACCTGGTCGGGTCCGAGGCCGAGGACGCGGGCGGCCGCGGCGAGGTGGATGTCCTCCCTGGCCGCGAAGTCGGCGCGGAGCCCCTCGTCGCCCGAGACGTGGGCGAGGATGCGGAGCTCCTGCTGCGAGTAGTCGGCGCCCAGGAGAAGCTTGCCCTGCGGGGCGACGAACGCCCGACGGATGCGACGGCCGAGCGCGGTCCGGATCGGGATGTTCTGGAGGTTCGGATCGGTGCTCGACAGGCGCCCGGTTGCCGCCACCGCCTGCTGGTACGTCGTGTGGAGCCGCCCCTCGGCGTCCACCAGGTTCGGGAGCGCGTCGACGTAGGTCGACTTCAGCTTCGCGACCTGCCGGTGCTCGAGGATGAGGCTGACGACCTCGTGCTGCTCCTTGAGCTCTTCGAGGACCGATGCATCGGTGGATCGGCCCGTCCGCGTCCGCTTCGTTGCCGGGAGCTCCAGCTCGTCGAACAGGACGACCTCGAGCTGCTTCGGTGAGCCGATATTGAACGGGTGCCCGACGAGCTCGTAGATGCGCGCCTCGAGCTCGGCGAGCTTGGCGGCGAACTCCTCGTGCATCTCGGCGAGCGCCTCGCGGTCGATGAGCACGCCGGCGCGCTCCATCCGCGCCAGGACCGGCACGAGCGGCATCTCGACCTCGAAGAACAGGTTCGCCAAGCCGGCCTCGCGCAGCTCCTCCTCGAGCCGCGGCCGGGCGAGGAGCGCGGTGAGCGCCTCGGCCGCCGATCGGCGGGCCATGACGAGCTCCTCGGCGCCGGTCTCCGGCGAGACCGGTCGCGGCGGCAGCTCGGCGTCGAAGCGCGTGGCGGCCAGGTCGTCGATCGTCTGCGCGCGCAGCGCCGGGTTCACCATGTACCCGGCGACGAGCGTGTCCCAGACCGTGCCGCGCAGCTCCAGGCCGCGGTTCGCCGCCATGGTCGTCATGAGCTGCTTGATGTCGTGGCCGACCCGGAGCCGATCGTCGCGCGTGAACCAGGCCGGCAGCCGCTCGGCGGCGATGCTCTCCGGGTCGCACGGCACGTAGTAGGCCGACCCGTCGGCGGCGGCGAGCGCGACGCCGTACAGCGTCCGCTCCAGCGGCCGGCCGCTGCCCACGGTCCACCCGAGGCCGATGCCGTCGCCGTGTGCCTCGAGCCAGCGCTCGAGCTCGGCCATGTCGTCGGCGGCGCGCACGATCTTCGGGTCGACGTGCTCGATCGCGCCGCCCGGATCGGCGAGCGGGTCGGGTCGCGAGTGTGGCGCGCCGCCCTCCTCGGCCACCTCGCCGGCCGTGGGCGCGGCCCCACCCAGGAGGTCGAGGCTGAGCTGGAGCCCGCCCTTCGTCGCCGCCTCCGGGTTGTCGTAGCCGGTCGGCGCGATCGACGAGGCAGGCAGCCGATCGATGAGCGAGCGGAACTCGAGCTCGCGGAAGCGCTGCGCCACGGCGCGGCGGTCGTATCGGCCGGTCCGCGCGTCCTCGACGTCGAGCTCGATCGGCAGGTCGGTGAGGATGCGGCCGATCTCGCGCGACATGAACGCCGACTCGCGATGCTCGGCCAGCCGATCGCGGAGCTTGCCCTTCACCTCATCGAGGTGCTCGTAGATGTTGTCGAGCGAGCCGAACTGCTGGAGCAGGGCGCTCGCCGTCTTCTCCCCCACCCCCGGCACGCCGGGAATATTGTCGGAGGTATCGCCCTTCAGGGCCTTGTAGTCGAGCATCTGGTCGGGCCGGAGGCCGTAGCGCTCCATGACCTTCGCCTCGTCGTAGATCACCGTCGCCGCGACGCCCATCCGGGTCGTCAGCAGGCGGACGTGCTCGTTCACGAGCTGGAGGCCGTCGAGGTCGCCGGACACGATCATCGTGTCGAGGCCGGCGGCGGTGGCCTTCGTCGCGAGGGTGCCGATGACGTCATCGGCCTCGTAGCCCTCGAGCTCGCGGATGGCGATGCCCATCATCTGGGCGATCTCCCGGACGATCGGGAACTGGGCGCGCAGGTCGTCCGGCATGCCGGGACGGCCCTTCTTGTAGTCGGGGAAGGCGTCGAACCGGAACTGCGGCCTCCCGACGTCGAAGGCGAGGATCGCGTAGTCCGGCTTCACGTCCTGCATGCCGCGCAGGACGATCTGGAGGAACCCGAACACGGCGTTCACGAGCGTGCCGTCGGACATCGTGAGCGGCGGCAACGCGAAGTAGCCGCGGTACACGAGGCTCGGGCCATCGATGAGCATGAGGAGCGGTCTGCGGTCGGCCATGGACCCTCCGAGTCTAGACCGATGCACCCTGTTCGGGCGCAGCCTCGCACCTACAATCTGAGCCGATGCAGACTCGCCGCGCCCTCGACCCGTACGCGACCCTGAGCGTGCCGCGTGACGCGACGCCGCTCCAGGTGGCGCGCGCCCACCGGCGGCTCGCGAAGCGGCACCATCCCGACCTGCACGAGGGTGCCGCGGAGGCGGCCGAGCGGATGCGGAACATCAACGAGGCGTGGGCCATCCTCTCGAACCCGGTCCGGCGGGCCGAGTACGACCGCGCCCATCCGGTGACGCCGCTGCCGCCATCCGGCCATTGGGGCTCGTCACGCGCCACGATCCGGCCGGCACCGCCCTCGTCGACCCGCACGTGGGCGACGTGGCGTGCCACCGCCGCCGAGACGCGTGCCGCACCGCGCACCGTCCGTCAGCCGGGCGAGGTCGTCATCCCGCGGACGCGCCGGCCGTCACGGCCGGAGCCGCCACCACAGACGTTCCGGGACTCGCCGTTGGCGGCGATCCTCGTCGGCGCGCTGATCATCATCCTGCTCCTCGGCGCGATCGCCGCGGGCAGAGCCGCGTTCTGAGAAGTCGCGCCGGCGGTGTCAGCCGGCGCGCGGCACCACGATCCAGCGGAGCAGCAGCGCGAAGACGACGAGCGCGACGCCGCTGAAGAGGACCATCGGCCAGGGCGACCGCTCGGCCGGCAGCGTGGTGAGGGCATCGCCGTCCCGGCCGGCTTCGACCTGCCGATCGTCGAACGTGTTGAGGTTCATGACCTCGCCTTCCTCGCCGTTGCGCTCGTCGGTCTCCGACGCGGCGGGGGCCGCAACTCCCTCGCCGCCCGCATCCGCACCACCCGCGGACTCCTGGGCAGCGTCCTGGAAGGCTGGTGCGGCGCCGCCAGCGCCTGCACCGAGCAGCGGCGCGGTCGTCCCGACGAGCCCGACCATCGCGAGCGCGGCGCCGGCGGTCACCACGGGGGCGAACACCCGACGCACCCAGCGCGCGAGCCGATCGGCGCCGCCCGGCGCCGGGGCATCGGCGGCATCGGTGGCATCGGTCAGGAGGCGCAGCGGCCGATGGGGACGCAGGTCCGGCAGATCGGCCAGGGCAGCGCGAAGCGCACCGAGCTCGGTGACCGTCTCGGCGCAGCGGGCGCAGGAGGCGACGTGCGACGTGAGCTCCGCGTCGGCGGTGGCATCGGCATCCGCCGAGGCGAGGGCCGCGAGGCGCTCGTCGTCCGGATGGTTTGGAATCAACATGTCGAAACCTCAGACGCCCCTAGCCGGTGAACAGTTCCCGATGCTCCGCGAGCAGCTCGCGGAGGCGAAGACGCCCCCGATGGATGCGTGACTTCACGGTCCCGAGCGCCGATGCGGTCATCGCCGCCACCTCGTTGTAGTCCATGCCGTAGACGTCGCACAGCACGACCGCGGTTCGCTGGTCCGGCGGCAGCACCTGGAGCGCCGCCTCGAGATGCCGATACAGCTCGCTCTTCGTCGCTTCGACGACCGGGTTCACCGCCACCGGGTCCGGCAGCTCCGGCGCCCCCTCCTCCGGATCCGGCAGCGGGCTCGCCGGCCGTCGCTGTGCCCGGCGCAGGATGTCGTAGCTCGCGTTGGCCGTGATGCGCAGGAGCCACGACCGGAAGACGCCGCCGCGGTACGAGCGCATCGCCCTGTACGCGTGGAGGAAGGCGTCCTGGGTCGCATCGGCTGCCTGGTCGGCGTCGCCGAGGAGGCGCCACGCGAGGCCGTAGCACGCGCTCTGGTAGTGGTCCATGAGCTGCGTGAACGCCGTCCGATCGCCGGCAGCGGCCCGCTCGATGACCGCCGCCTCGTCGGGAAGCGGCGGCGTGCGACTGCCGGGGCTGCGCTCGGGGGCATCGGTCATGGGCTTCCTATAATGACGGCTCCCCCGGCCGGAGTGGCGGAATCGGCAGACGCGTCGGTCTCAAACACCGATGGGCGCAAGCCCGTGTGGGTTCGACCCCCACCTCCGGCACCATCTCGCTTCGGTCCGTTCCACTCCGGTTCCACTGCGGCGGCGGGCGGCAGGAACCGAACGTCAGTCGGCGGCGGGCTCCTGGCTCGGCGATTCGGGCCCGGGATGCGAGGGTTGGCGGCTCGCCTCGTCGAGGCGGTCACGGACGCGGCGATCGTGCCGATCGCGCTCCCCGCGGTCGCGGATCCAGCGACGCTCGAGCGGCCGCAGGAGGCGACGCAGCCAGCCGGGCATCGACGTTCGGCTCAGGCCTCGGCGGGGACGGGTTCGGGCGACTCGGCGGCGACGCGGTCGCGCTCGCGCTCGGGCTCGAGCTCGGCCTCGAAGGCGAGCTCGGGATCGGCGGTTCTGCGGCAGCGCCAGCAGTCATGGCGCGGCGAATCGTGCAGCCCACGCAGGTGAGCGGCGGACACCGAGAGCAGCTCCCCGACTGATGGGGTTGCCGAAGCGTTCGGCTCTTGCGTGGGAGACGGCATCGCGATCCTCGGGCTCGTGCGATGTGATGCCGCACGAATGCGGGACAGGATTCGGAACGGATGACCAGCCTACCAGATGCCTGCCAGAGAACCGATGGAGGCCGATGGACCCCTAGGCGGTGGCGGTCGCGCGGGCGTCGGTCATCGCGCGGGCGGTCTCCGCGAAGGGGGCGGCGAAGGGCGCGGCGAAGGCACGGGCGGCGCGTCGGGCGGCCTCGACCGCGGAGGCGATCGTCGTCGTCGGGGCCGACATCACGGCCCGCTGGACGGAGCGGACTCCCGCCGGACGGGTCACCGGGTGCATCGTCGGGTCCATCGGTCTCTCCCTGGTCGTGTCTCGCGTTGATGGCGGCCACGTTCGCCGATGCAGCGCGCGGCGCACATCGGCCCTGCGTCGTCATCGGCTGCGGGAGAGGCGACCGAGAGACGGACGGCCGCATGACGTAGACTCCCCGACGGCCGGCCTGTTGCGGGGTCGGCCACCCGGCCGTCGGCGTTCTCACCGCCGGCGGCCATCTCACTCAGAATGCTAGGCTTGCCGGCGCCGAGAGCGGCACCCATCTCGGAGGACGCGTCACCCCCGATGACCGACGAGACCGTCGACTGCTTCAACTGTGGCCGGGCGAACCCGGCGTGGGCCCAGGTCTGCCGATCGTGCGGCGTCCCGCTCCGCCACGGCGAGGCTCGCGTCGCGCCGACCGGCCGCATCCCGACCGACCAGGCGTCGCTCATCTCCATCGGTGCCGTCGTCGGGACGATCCTCCTCGCGGTCGTGCTCGGCCTGTTCGTGTCGAGCCTCAACCCGACCGATCCGACGGTCGGCCAGGCCTCCCCGACCCCGACGCTCGAGCCGACCGTCGCGCCGACGGCCACGCCGGAGCCGGTCCCGAGCGACACGCCGGAGCCGAGCGTCGAGGCGACGCCCGAGCTGCCCGGCACGATCGCCTTCGGTTCGGAGCTCGACGGCAATCGCCGGATCGTCGAGCCGAAGGACGCCTTCGTTCCGAGCGACGCGTTCGCCTACTCCGTCGAGATGCCCGGGACGTTCGGAGCGAACCAGATCGAGAACGAGATCGCGAAGATCGCCGATGACGGCACGGAGACGATCGTGCTGCCACGCCAGGCGGTCGGCGTCGATCCCGCCGCGACGACGTTCGGCTACGTCATCGGCACCGCGGGCGATTTCCTCGGCCCGTGGGGTCCCGGCACGTTCGAGTGGCGCGTGTACGTGAACGACGAGGTCGTCGCGCGCGGCACGTTCATCTACGCCGAGGGCTGACGCCCTATCCGTCGCGGCCGGCGACCTCGCTCCAGCCGCGGGCGTAGAGGTCGGCCCGCACCGGCAGGTAGCCCGGGTACCTCTTCCGCGCCTCGGTGACCGCGGCCGCATCGATCGTGGCGAGCGCGATCCGATCGGTCGTCTCGAGGACGACGTCGCCGCGCGGGTCGACGACGATGCTCGGTCCGCCGATGAGCGCGCCGCCCTCCGGCCGCGGCCGGTTGACGCTCAGCACCCAGCAGCAGCTCGTCAGCGCGTTGGCGCGGAAGACGAGCTTCCAGCGCTGGTACGTCGCCTCCTCGGTCGCGCGCGGGATGAGCACGGCCATCGCTCCCTGGGCGGCGAGGAGATGTGTGCCCTCCGGACGGTTCGTGTCCGAGCAGAGCTGGAGGCCGATGGGGACGCCGAACGCGTCGAATGCCTGCGGCGGCTCCGTGCCCGGGTCGTAGTGGCTCGTCTCCCAGAAGCCCGGCTCCTCGGGGAGGTGGAGCTTCTCGTACGTCGCCCGAACCTCGCCGCTCGCGTCGATGACGAGGGCGCGGCTCGTTCGGCGGCCGGTCGCCTGATCGGCATGGATGATCCCGCCGATGACCCCGATCTTCGCCTCGCGCGCCGCGTTCGCCTGGGCGGTCGCGCGCGGGCCGTCCATCGGCTCGGCATCGTCCTCGCGCCGCTCCTGCGTGGCGGGCGTCCACTCGTTCAGCGGCAGCTCCGGCAGGACGGCAAGGTCGGCTCCTCGCTCGGCGGCCTCCGCCAGCGTATCGCGCAGCCGGGCCTCGCCATCGGCCTCCCAGAACGTGTCGCTGATCAGGGCAACGCGGAGGCGCCCATCGGCGCGGGTCACGGCGGCGTTCGTCATGGGCGGAGGGTAACCGGACAGTAAGCGCCGATGCGGATGATGACCGCATGCTCCGCACGAATCTGCCGACCGCCGTCCGCCACCTGCGTCGTCGACGCGGTTGGCGCCAGTCCGACCTGGCCGCCCGGGCCGATGTCTCCCGGCAGGTCGTCTCGCGTCTCGAGCGCGGCGAGCTCCGGGGGATCGCCCTCGGAACCATTCGCCGGATCATCGAGGCGTTGGAGGCGTCGGTGGACGGGACGGTCCGGTGGCGCGGCGAGGAGCTCGAACGGCTGATCGATTCCGCGCATGCGGCGCTCGTCGAGCGCTCGGTTGCGACGCTCGCGGAGCTCGGCTGGTCGACGCGGGTCGAGGTGAGCTTCAACCACTTCGGCGACCGTGGTCGCGTCGACATCCTCGCGCTGCACGCGACGTCCGGCACGCTGCTCGTCGTCGAGGTGAAGAGCGCGATCGGCAACGAGGAGGCGACGCTCGGCCAGCTCGACGTCAAGGCGCGGCTCGGATCGGTCATCGCTCGCGAGGTGGGGTGGCCTGCGGCGGTCATCGTGCCGGCGCTGGTCATCGGTGATGCCAGGACGGCGCGCCGGATCGTCCGCGCGCACGCGGGGTCGTTCGCGCGGTTCGAGCTGCGGGGCCGGCAGGCGATCGCGTGGCTGAGGCGGCCCCGGGGACCCGCGCCCAGCGGCCTGCTGCTGTTCATGGAGGTGCCAGATTGCCGCGGAGTGAGCGTTACGCGCTCGGCGCGGGTACGAACGGCGTGATTCGGGCCGTGGTGCTCACTGAGCGGGAATTTGGCACGTTCGAGCCGCATCGGCGCCGTTAACGCTCACCTGGTGGGAATCTGGTCGGTTCGCGCGCTCGCCACGGGCGTGGACCCGGCACGACCCATCGCAATGCTCACCTGGTGGGAATCCGGCCGGTTCGCGGCCGCAGAAACCGGCGCTACACCTCGCCGAGGAACTCCCGGACGAGGTTCTGGAAGTGGTAGACGCCGTTCTCGCGCTTGGCGGAGAAGCGGCCCGTGTCGTACGCCCGGGAGCGCAACCCCCGCTGGACCTGCTCGCAGATGACGATGTCCTCCTGCTGGATCTCGTCGGAGAAGGCGATCGTCTGCTGCATCGACTCCCAACCGGGGCCGGAGCCGGGGTCGGCGAAGAACCACTCGAAGATCGTGAGGGTCCGCTCGGGCCCCAACGGCAGGATGACGTTCGAGGACATGTTGTCCTGGTAGATGTTGAACATCGTGTTCGGGAACAGCCAGTAGTAGAGCGCGTCCTCCTCGCCATCGGGCGTGCGGAGGTATCGGCGGTCGCGACCGAGCTCCTCGCCGGGCTTGAGCTCACGGATCGGCGCGTGCTGCTTCGAGTAGTAGCGGAACTCCTCGACCCGGTACGAGTCGTAGTCGAGCTCCTTGTAGAGCTGCGGGTGCGCGATCGGCAGGTGATAGCCCTCGAGGTAGTTGTCGACGTAGACCTTCCAGTTGCACTCGATGACGTAGTCCCGTCGCTCGACGAGGCGCATGCGCTCGACGTCATACCCGGCACGCGCCACCTCCGCGGGAATGGCGCCCATCACCTCCGCCAGCGGCGGGGCCGATGGATCGAGGTTGACGAAGACGAATGGGCCCCATCGGTCCACCCGGACGGGAAGCAGACCGAAGTCCTCCTTGCGGAAGTCCTCGGTGTCCTCCATCTCCGGGCAAGCGCGGAGCGCGCCGTCGAGGCCGTACGTCCAGCCGTGATATCGGCACTGGAGCGACTTCCGGTTGCCCTTCGTGAGCGCGACCTGCCCGGCGCGGTGGCGGCAGACGTTGTAGAACGCCTTGAGCTCGCCGTCCTGCGCGTGCGTGATGACGATCGGCTCGTCGACGACGGTGACCGGGACGAAGTCCCCCACCCGCTGGAGGTCCTCGGTCCGCGCGACGAGCTGCCACGTGCGGCCGAAGACCCGCTCCTTCTCGAGCTCGAGGACCGATGGATCGAGGTAGTAGCGCGACGGAAGGGTCGACGCCCGTGACAGGGGCGTCTTCGGGAGCGTGCTCGTCATGCGCGGGAGTGTAGACAATGCGCCGATGCGTCCCACGGGCGACGCGATTGCGTGGCACGCGGCCGCACAACCTGCTACAACGTGCCGACCGCGTGCGACCGTCGCCACGGTCGCTTCTGCGTGAGACGTGGAGGAGGACATGAACCACTTTCGACGGCTTGCGGTCGTCCCGATCGCGATGCTCGTCCTGGCCGGCTGTGGCCAGGGATCGACCGAGGTCGACAGCCTCGAGGACCTCGCCGGCGAGACCGTGTGCGTCGGTGAGGCGACGACGTACCTCGACTGGATCGAGGGCGACCTGACGCTTCCCGAATCGGCCGGAGAGGTCGCCGAGGTGCCGGACGGCATGGTCGCCACGACGCTCCCGACCGATATCGACTGCGCCGAGGCCTGGCAGTCCGGCCGCACCGACGAGTTCGCCGGGTGGCTGACCGCGCTGCCGACCGCCCAGGGCGCCATCGAGGAGGGGTACCCGGTCAAGCTCGTCGGCGACCCGGTGTTCTACGAGCCGCTGGCCGTCGCCTTCGACAAGGCCGTCGAGGACAACGACAGCCTCGTCACCGCGGTCGACGCGATCATTGCCGCGATGCACGCCGACGGAACGCTGTCCGAGCTGTCGGACACGTGGTACGAGGGCACGGACCTCACTCGCCAGGAGGGCGAGGAACCGGGTGAGCCGCCGGAGGGCCTGACCTGCGAGTCGCCCGACGTCGACGGTCACCTGGCGCAGATCTGCGAGGCCGGCGTCATCGTCGTCTCGACCGATCCGGCCTACCCGCCGCAGTCGTTCCTCAACGACCAGGGCGAGTACGAGGGCTTCGACATCGACGTCGCCCTGGAGATCGGCGAGCGCCTCGGCGTCGAGGTCGAGTTCACCGATCCGACCTTCGACGCGGTCGTCGCGGGCAACTGGAGCGGCCGCTGGGACATGAGCGTCGGCTCGGTCACGGTGACCGAGGCCCGGATGGAGGTCCTCGACTTCACCCGCCCGTACTACTTCACGCCGGCCCAGATGACCGCGTACGACGCGGCCGCGGCCGAGGAGTAGGCCACGTCGCTGACGGGGGCGGGGATCGCCGGATCCTCGCCCCTGTCGTGTTCATGGGAACCGTGACGTGAGCGGTCTCGGGGGCGTGGGCGGCTTCGGCGGCCCGGGGCCGGAGCACGCCCAGGCCATGCTGATGGTCCAGCATCCGCTCGTGGAGCAGGTAGCCGACGCGCGCCGCCGTCAGCGGCTCCGGTTCCGGCTCACCGTCGTCTTCGTCTGGCTGGCGATCATCGCCGGCGTGGCGGCAGCCATCGCCGCGGCGGGGGCGTGGGACTGGGAGTTCGCCTTCCACTACGGACCGCTCATCGTCCTCCAGGGCGCCGGCGTCACCGTCCTCCTGTCGGTCACCTCGATCGTCATCGCGACGGTCCTCGCGGTGTTCGGCGCCCTCGGCCGCCTGAGCAGCAATCCGGTCCTCTACGGGATCGCCGGCTTCTACGTCTCGCTCATCCGCGGGACGCCGCTCCTCGTCCAGATCTTCTTCATCTACTACGCCCTGCCACGGATCAACGAGGACCTCTTCACCTGGCCGGCCATCGCCGCCGGCATCGTGGCGCTGAGCCTGAACTACGGCGCCTACATGACCGAGATCTTCCGCGCCGGGATCCAGGCCGTCCCGCGCGGGCAGACCGAGGCGGCACAGGCGCTCGGCATTCCCGAGCGGAAGCTCTTCCGGCGGATCGTGCTGCCCCAGGCGATCCGGATCGTCACGCCCGCCATCGGCAACGACTTCGTCGCCATGCTCAAGGATTCGGCCCTCGTGTCGACGATCAGCGTCCACGAGACGCTGTGGCTGGCGCAGCGCTTCGGCCGCAGCGAGTTCGAGCCGGTCACCGCCTTCCTCATCGCGGCGCTCGTGTACTGGGCGCTGACGATCGTCTTCAGCTACTTCCAGGAGCGCCTCGAGCGCCGGATGGCGAGGAGCGACCGATGACGTCCGCGACGACGCCGACGTCCGGGCAACCACAGCCCGGGCGGCCGGCACCCGAGGGCAGCGGCTACCCGCCGGGGACGCCGCTCCCCGAGCACCTCGGCGAGCCGATCGTCCGCGTCGAGGACCTGCAGAAGTTCTACGGCACGAACCACGTCCTGCGCGGCGTCGGCCTCGAGGTGCGCGAGCGCGAGGCGGTGATGATCGTCGGCCGATCCGGGTCGGGGAAGACGACGCTCCTGCGCTGCATCAACTTCCTCGAGGAGCCGACCGCCGGCTGGGTCGAGGTCGACGGGCTGCGCCTCCAGGCCGATCCGCTCAAGCCGCGCAACCGCGAGCACCTCGAGCAGATCCGCCAGATCCGCCTGCGCGCCGGGATGGTGTTCCAGGACTTCAACCTCTTCCCCCACATGACGGCCCTCGGCAACTGCATCGAGGCGCCGACGACCGCCGCCGGCGTGCCGCAGGCGGCCGCGATCGAGCGGGCCGAGTACTACCTCGAGGTCGTCGGCCTCATCGACAAGCGGGACGAATACCCGTCGCGCCTCTCGGGCGGGCAGAAGCAGCGCGTGGCGATCGCCCGCGCCCTGTGCATGGAGCCGAAGGTGCTCCTCTTCGACGAGCCCACGTCGGCGCTCGACCCCGAGCTCATCGGTGAGGTCCTGCGGGTCATGGAGGACCTTGCCCACGCCGGCACGACGATGATCGTCGTCACCCACGAGATGCACTTCGCGCGCGAGGCGGCCGATCGCGTCGTCTTCATGGACCAGGGCGTCATCTGCGAGCAGGGCCCGCCCGAGCAGATCCTCCAGGCACCGAAGGAGGAGGCGACCAAGCGCTTCCTGCGCCGATTCCTCCTCGAGTAGCGGTCACTCCTCCGGAGCGAGTGGACCGATACGATCGTGGCCACTGCTCGGCGGCTCAGGAGCCCCGGCTCACCCCGTACACCTGGGAGCGCGGCAGGCGCGCGGCCTCGTCCTCGGCGCGGACGCGCTGCTTCGCCGGCTTGAGGGCGACCGGCAGGTCGGCGGGCTTCCCGCCCTCGCGCTCGAGGAGCCAGCGCAGCCCGACCTCCGTCAGCGTCGCGCCGCCGGCCGCCCCCGGCTCGATGAACGGCACGACGACCATCCGGCGCCGACCGAGCCGCTCGACGGCGAGCTGGATGCGGATCGGATCGACCTTGAGCTCCTCGGCAAGCGTGCTGAGGTCGACCGTCCGGTTCGGCCGGGCGCGGAGCGCGCGGAGGATGGCGGCATCGAGCTGCTCGTTGTCGATCGGCGCCTCGGTGGCGGGCGGCACGGTGGTCGTGCGCTTCGTCTCCTTGGCGGACGGCGCCTCGGTCATCTCGGGGTCGGCCGTCTCGACCGGGCGGCGGCGGGAACGCTTCGTGATCATCGGTCCCGAAGGATAGCGCCTACACTCGGGTGACCGTGGCCAAGATCGATCCCTACGCCACCCTCGGGGTCCCGCGGACGGCGTCGCGTGACGAGATCGCGCGGGCATATCGGCGGCTGGCGAAGCGCTACCACCCCGATGCCGGCGCCACCCCGACCGGAACGATGAGCCGGATCAACGAGGCGTGGCACATCCTGTCGGACCCGAACCGTCGAGCGGAGTGGGATCGCCTCCACCCGCCGATCACCGGGCCGCGCTGGACCGCCACCGACCGGGTGACCGTGGTCGCCCCGGCGGCAGGCCGGCGCGCGAGCGTCCCTCGGCCACCGGCGCCACCGACGCCCACGACGTTCCGCGACTCGCCCTGGATGGCGGTCCTTGCCATGGCGATCGGCCTCCTGCTGCTCGGCACCGGCGTCGTCATCGGCGCGGTCATCGGAGGATCGACGAAAGCGACCCAGACAGCGACGTTCGCCACCGACGGCCTGCGCATGGACGTGCCCGACGACTGGCGGGTCGTCCCCGGCGACGGCGATGCGCCGGGCGCGCCACAGCGTGTCGTGGCGCACGTCGTCACGTTCCCGGTCACCGATGACGAGCTGTGCACCGCCTTTGGCCGGCCGTGCGCACTCGCCGACGCGCGCATCCCGGTCGGTGAGGCGTCGATCGTCATCACGGCGTTCAGCGAGGGCACGCCGCCGGTCCCCGAGCCGGTGCGCGACCTGCCCGGCGGCCTCGAGGCCGATCGGCTCATCGGCGGGCAGCCGGCCGCGTTCGAGCTGCGCGGCGGCGCGAACGGATACCTCGCGTGGTGGCAGCTCAGCCCGCCGGGCTTTCCGGACGAATGGATCGAGGTCACGGCACGCGTCGGCGGTCGCAACCAGGACGCGGCCCAGGCGATGCTGTCCGCCGTCGACGCGATGGTCGAATCCGTCGAGTTCCAGGCGCGCGCCGCCGACTGACCGCCTCCACGAGCGCACCGCCGGCCGCCTGAACGAAGGTACTGCTGCGGCTGGGATGTGCCCGCGCGCACCATGCGCGGACATGCATTCCGGTGCCGTCGCCGAGGAGGCGACCCCGCAGGCGCTCCGATCCGACGGCGAACCGACGCCGGCCGGACGTGCCATGGCGCGCGTCTCGCTGCGCATGGACGCACGCGCCGTTGGCTCCGCGGCGGCGGTCTTCGTCGCCTACCTCGTCACCGCGCGGCTCAGCCTCCTGACGGACATCGAATCGTTGAACGTGGCGGCCATCTGGCTGCCCGCCGGCGTCTCGACCGCCGCCCTCCTCCTCGCCCGTCGAACGTACTGGCCGATCCTCCTGCTCTCGATCGGCGTGGCGGCCGTCATCGGCAACCTCACCTCGGGGACGAGCGTGCCGCTGTCGATCGCGTACGCCGCGACCGACACGATGTCGCCGCTCCTCGCGGCCGTGGCCCTGCACCGCGTCGGGTTCGGCTCCGTCGAGACGGTCGCCGGCGTCGGCTGGTTCAGCCTGTTCGCCATCGTCGTCGCGCCGGCGGTCGGCGGGCTGATCGGCGCCATCGCTGCCGTCCTCATCGGCAACCAGCCGTTCCTTCCGGCCTGGCTGACGTGGGTGTTCAGCGACGCCGGGGGCGTCGTCACCGTCGCGCCGCTCATCCTCGTCGTCGCCGCCGGCCACCTGCCGACGCTCAACCGACGGCGGGCGCCCGAGGCCATCGTCCTGTCCGCGCTGCTCCTCGCCGTCATCGTCGCCGCCTTCGGGCCGTGGGAGCTCGGCCTTCGGCTCGCCGCGTACCCGATCTTCCTGTTCCTCGTGCTCGCCGCGGTCCGCTTCGGCTTCGTCGGCGCGTCGCTCGCGACGACGGCGGTGGCGGTGCTCGCTTACGCCGGCACGCTCGCCGGGTACGGGCCGATGGTCCAGCTCAACGATCGCGCCGGCCTCCAGATCGGCATGGCGCACGTCCTCGTCGGCGTCACGTTCTTGACCGCGTTCGTCACCGCCGCGGCGATGTCGGAGCGGAAGGTCACCGCCGAGGCGCTCGAGCGCGAGCGAGCGCTCGAGGCGCGCCGTGCGGCCGTCGGCGAGCGGGTCACCGCGTTCGCCCACGAGGTCGCCCGCTCGCTCGAGGTCGAGGAGCTCTTCCAGCAGGTCGTGCGCGAGGCGGTCCGGGCAGTGCCCGCCGACATCGTGTGGCTGACGATCGCGGTGACCGAGGGCGGCGGGCCGCATCGGGTGGTGGCGGCCGTCGGCGCGCCGGACCTCATCGGCAGCATCATCGAGCCCGGCGACGGCTTGATCGGCACCGTCATCCGCGATGGCGCGACGGTCGTGAGGAACCGGATCGAGCCGTGGGAGCGGTCGCCGAACCGCCGCATGGCGCTGCCCGGAACGACGCTGGCCGCGACCGGCACACCGATCGTCAGCGATGGCGCGGTCGCGGGCACGATTGGCCTGTGCCGGATCGACCTCGACAGCCCGTTCGACCCGGTGGAGATTCACGCGCTCGAGGTCATGGCCAGCCTCGTGGCGGTTGGCCTGACGAACTCCGTCGAGCTCCGCCAGGTGCACGAGAGCTCGGTGCGGGACGAGCTCACGGGCGTGCCGAATCGGCGTTATTTCAACGCGGCCTTCGCGCAGCTCGGCGCCCAGCGCGAGCGGCAGGATCCGATCCTCCGCCAGCCCGTCTCGGCGATCATGTTCGACCTCGACCACTTCGGCGCCGTGAACAAGGAGCGCGGACACGCCACCGGCGACGGCGTCCTCACCGAGTTCGGGCGCCTCCTCTCCACCCGCCTGCGGCGCGCCGACGTCATCGCCCGCTACGGCGGCGAGGAGTTCATCGCCATCCTCGTCGGCACGGGGCGCGACGCCGCGGTCCGCCTCGCCGATGAGATCCGCGTCGCCTTCGGCGCGAGCAGCATCGCGGGAGCCGATGGCGACCCCATCCGCTGCACGGTGAGCGTCGGCGTCGCCAGCATCGACCCGGAGGCCGAGAGCCTCGAGGGGCTCCTCCCGGCGGCCGACGTCGCCCTGTCGATGGCGAAGCGGGCCGGCCGGAACATGGTGGCCTCGGCCTAGGCGATCCGCTCCCCCGCCTCGGGGCGGAGCTCGACGCTCACCGGCACGCCGGCCGCGCGCCGGACGGCATCGGCGAGGTGGTCGTCCCACGCGACGCGGTCGGGGAGCCGCACCTGGCGCACGGCGCCGGCCACCGACAGGTTGAGCACGACCGGCAGGGGTCCCGGTCGCACGGCGAGGGCCGACTTCACCGACTCGATCGCGCCGAGCAGCCGGTCCATGGGCACGTCCTCGCCGAGCGAGACCGCGATCGTCGCGGCGGCCGCCTCGGGCGCGGCCTGGATCGGCCGTGCGTCGCGCGGCGCCGGCGGGTTCTCCCCCGGCTCGGGTGCCCCGACCGAAGCCGCCAGCTCCTCCTCCGGCGCGGGCGCCACGGCGACCGGGACGCGCTCCGGCTGGGCCATCGGCACCGGCTGCGGCGTCTGACGCCACACCCCCTGAGTCCGCTCGCCGGAGCCATTGGAGCCGCCGGAGCCGCCGTTGCCGTTCCATCGGCGTCGCGGTGCCATGAGCCGATCGCGTTCCTGCGCGAAGGCGATCGGGCCCATGCGCTGCGCGTCCTCCCACGACCAGACGGCCTCGCACAGGATCTGCGGCGTCTCGTCGCGCCGGTCGATCTTCCCGGCGACGAGGACGACGGCGTCATCGGCCCAGGCGTGCACGGTCTGCTCGTAGACCTTCGGGAACACGACGACCTCGACCGATGCGGTGAGATCCTCGATGAGCGGCACGAGCATCGTCGATCCCGACTTCGTGATGATCCGCCGCGACCCCGCCACGATCCCGCCGATCGTCACGCGCGCCTGGTCCTCCTCCTCGGCGAGATCGGCAACGTCGGCGGTGACGTACTCATGCATCTCTGTGGCGATGTCGCCGAGCGGATGGTCCGACAGGTAGAGGCCGATGAGCTCCTTCTCCCAGCGCAGCCGCTCGCGCTTCGGGATGTCGTCGCCGCCGTCGAGAAACGCGGTGCCGGTGCTCTCCGCGGGCAGGGCGAACAGGTCGAACAGCGTCGACTGCCCGGCGGCCACGTCGCGCTGGTGCCGCGCGCCGTTCTCGAGCGCGGCGTCGAGCGCGTCGAGCAGCGCGCCGGCGGTCCCCAGCGAGGCCATCGCGTTGGCCTTGACGAGCGACTCGATGACCCGCCGGTTGAGGACCCGCAGGTCGACCCGGCGGCAGAAGTCGTCGAGCGACCGGAACGGGCCGGGCTCCTCGCCCCCGTCGCGGACGGCGACGATCGCTTCGATCGCGCCCTCGCCGACGTTCTTGATCGCCGCCAGGCCGAAGCGGATCGCCTCGGGCGCGCCGGTCGCATCGGTCTCGACGGTGAACAGCGCGTGCGAGCGCTGCACGTCCGGCGGACGGACCTCGATCCCGAGGCGCTTGCACTCGGCGATGACGGCGGCGACCTTCTCCGCGCGCTCTCGGAAGCCGTTCAGGACGGCGGTCATGAACTCGATCGGGTAGTTCGCCTTCAGGTAGGCCGTCTGGTACGCGATGAGCCCGTAGCAGGTGGCGTGGGCCTTGTTGAAGCCGTAGCGCGCGAACGGCTCGAAGGCGGCGAAGACCTGGTCGACGATGTGCGGCGGGATGCCCTTCCGCTTCGCCCCGGCCTTGAACTTCGCCTCGTGCTGGCGGAGGACGTCCTCCTTCTTTTTGCGGATCGCGTAGCACAGGTTGTCCGCCTCGGGGCCGGTGTAATCGGCCATCGCGATGGCGGCGGTCATGATGTCTTCCTGGTAGACGAAGATCCCGTACGTGTCCCGGAGCGCCGGCTCGAGGGACTCGTGGAGGTACGTCACCGGCTCCTCGCCGTGCTTGCGCCGGATGTAGGCGGGGATGTTCGCCATCGGTCCGGGGCGGAAGAGGGCGACCATGGCGGCGAGGTCGCGCACCTCGGTCGGCTTCAGCTCCTTGACGTAGCGGCGCATGCCCGAGCCTTCCAGCTGGAACACGCCCATCGTGTCGCCGCGGCCGAGGAGCTCGAACGTCTTCGCGTCGTCGAGCGGCAGGTTGTCGACGTCGATGTCCTTGCCGCGGTGCTTCTTCACCAGCTCGACCGCATCGGCCAGGATCGTGAGGTTGATGAGGCCGAGGAAGTCGAACTTCAGCAGGCCGAGCGCCTCGCAGGCGTGCATCTCGAACTGCGTCATCGTCGTGCGGCCGTCGGTGGCGCGCTGGAGCGGCATGATCTCGGTCAGCGGCTCGCGGCTGATGACGATGCCGGCCGCGTGCGTCGAGGCGTGCCGCGCGATCCCCTCGACCTGCTTCGCGATGCCGATGAGCTTGTCGACCCGGTCGTCTCCCGCCATGAGCTCCCGCAGCTGCGGGCTCGTCTCCACGGCGCGGTCCAGCGAGATGTTCAGCTCGTTCGGCACCGCCTTCGCGACGCGATCGGCCTCGCCGTACGTCAGGCCCATGGCCCGGCCGACGTCGCGGATGGCGGCCTTCGCGCCGAGCGTCCCGAAGGTGATGATCTGCGCCACCCGGTCGTCGCCGTACTTGCGGGTGACGTACTCGATGACCTCGTCCCGGCGCGAGTCCTGGAAGTCGATGTCGATGTCCGGCATCGTCACGCGGTCGGGGTTGAGGAAGCGCTCGAACGGAAGGCCGTACTCGAGCGGGTCGACCGGGGTGATGCCCAGCGAGTACGTCACGATGGACCCCGGCGCCGATCCTCGGCAGGTGATCATGATCCCCTGCTCCCGGGCGAACCGGGTGAAGTCCGCCACGATGAGGAAGTAGGCCGAATACCCCATCCGGTCGATGATCCCGAGCTCGTAGTCGAGCCGATGCCGGATCTCGTCGGTGATCGTCCCGTATCGGTCAGCCAGCCCGCGCTCGCACTCCTTGCGCAGCCAGCTCGCCTCCGTCTCGCCGGCCGGTACCTGGAAGTGCGGCAGCCGCAGGCCCTCGAAATCGAGGTTGACCTCGCACTGCTCCGCGATGCGGACGGTGTTGTCGAACGCGTCGGGCAGCTCGCCGTTGAACAGGCGGCGCATCTCGGACGCCGGCTTCAGGTAGAACTCGTTGTTCTCGAAGCGCATCCGCCCCGGCGTGTCGAGGTTCGAGCCGGTCTGGATGCAGACGAGGATGTCGTGCGCCTCGTACTGCTCCGGGTGGGTGTAGTGCGTGTCGTTCGTGGCGACCAGCGGCAGGTTGTTCCGCCGTGCCAGTTCCACCAGCTGCGGATGGAGGCGGCGTTGGTCGTCGATCCCGTGCTCCTGGACCTCGATGAAGAAGTTCCCGTCGCCCAGGATGTCGCGGTACTCCATGGCCGCCTGCGCCGCGCCGGCCTCGTCGCCCTGTCCCAGGCGCTTCAGCACCTCTCCGCCCAGGCAGGCCGATGTGCCGATGAGCCCCTGCGCGTGCTTCGCCAGCAGCTCCTTGTCGATCCGCGGCTTGTAGTAGTAGCCGTCGAGGTGCGCGGCGGTCGTCAGGGCCAGGAGGTTCCGGTACCCGACGTCGTCCTTGGCCAGCAGGATCATGTGGTGGTAATCGGCGTCCTGCTTGCCCTCCTTCTGGGTCATCCCGCGAGGGCTGACGTACGCCTCGACGCCGATGATCGGCTTGATCCCCGCCTTCTTCGCCGCGGCGTAGAACGGGATGACCCCGTACATGCTCCCGTGGTCGGTGAGCGCCAGCGCCTTCATCCCCTGGTCGGCCACGCGCTGCGTCATCTCGCCGATACGGCTCAGCCCGTCGAGCAGGCTGAACTCGGAGTGGACGTGAAGGTGGACGAAGTCGCCGTCCCGGCTCGGATCAGGGGCTCGCTGGGTCACCGGTCGATGGTAGTCGTTGGCACACTCCGGCCGCATGCGCGGGCCACTAGCCTAGTCGCTAGGCATCAGGCCAAAGACCGCGGATAGATCCGCCAGCCACTCCATCAGTAGGGCGCGCTTTGGACCGGGAGGACGGGTGAGCAAGAGCTCGTGGGGCGTAAGCTGCCGAGTAATACCGTAATGGTTGCCTATTGCCATGGCGGAGCGGGAGGCGCGCTCCGACTTGTGGGCGTAGAAGTTGCGCATTCTCGGGAGGTCTGCAAGCACCCGAGTTGGGTAGCTGAGAGCTCTGTCGACATCATCAAAGATCGTGGCGTCGATGGAATCCAACGCCTTTGCCAACACACCCTTATTCTTCAGGTCCGGTTGCTCGAGCCGATCCCATTGCCGGTGCTGACCAGTGAGTTCGGGGTGCACTGCCCACACCGCAAGATCGATCGCATGCGTCGGATCGGGCGCGGGACTCGACGTTATGCGGGTGCCATGGGGGTCGCGAGCGCCGAGCGCCGACGAAAGGTACAGACACACGCTGTACTGCTCCCAGAGGTTCGCCGACTCGATCACTACGTAGGAGAGTTGACGTCGCAGTTCCGGCGTAATGGGCAGGCTGAGTGGTGCAGCGAGCGAGTTGAGCCGATTCAAACGACGCTGCGCCTGACGCGTCAGGCGTCCGACCTGACCAGTCGTGGGTCGCACCGATTCAATCCGGCAGTTGGTCGGTCAGCGCGCGGCAATACCACTTGAACCGGGTTTCCCGCTGATCCTTGACATTCGTCCTCTCTGCAGAGGCGTCTACAAAGGGCCGCAACCGCCCGGGCGGGCGTTCGTCATCGCTGAGAACAGTTGCCATACGCGTGAGGTTTACAACGACGGTCTCGGGTGGGGCGGGCTGGCGGGGCTGATACAGACCCTCAAGTCGATCGATTGGTTCAGAGAGGTGCATGGCCGCCAGGACAAGGGCATAGACCTGGTGAGGCTTCATGAGGGGCGTGTGATGGAGGTCCTGCCACGCAAAGAGGGTGTCAAGCCCATGCCGGATCCGCCGGTTGAGCGCGGTGCGATCTTCTTCCGAGAACTGCTCCGGTCTGTCGTGCTCACGGTAGACGGCATCAAGTGACAGCTTGTTCGTGGTCTTGATCCCGCTGAAGAAGGCTGCGCAGATCTCAGTAAGTAGCTTTTGATCCTGCATTCGGACTAACGATTTCTGCGTGAACACGCCCGCCAGCCGCATCGCCTCGGCGTAGGAAGTGCTAAGGGTCCGCATGAACCACTTGAACTCACCTTGGAACTCCGCGTGTCTCTGCTCCTCCGGGTTCAAGGGGACGGTGAAGGAATTCATCCGTCGAAAGACTTCGCGAACGTCTTCGTCTGTCGCACCAACGAACAGATCGAACTGAAGGCCATAGTCGCGGAACTTCCCAAAGAGATCCTCCGGGAGCTCAGCGAACCGCAGTCCTTTTGCTTCTTCCAGGGAGATGTTGCCGGTCAACGCGTACTCGTTGTTGAAATAGTCAACGATCGCTCTAGTCCGCTGCTGACCGTCCACGATCTCCTTGACGAGACCACCTGTTCGGAGGTCGGTCTGCTGATGGAGAAAGAGCTTCGGGATCGGGAAGCCGAGAAGGATCGTCTCAACTAGAAAGGACTGCGCAGTGCGTGGCCACACCTGATCGCTCCGCTGGTATTCCGGGTTCACCCGGACTTCGTCGCGGGAGTACATCGCGCAGTAGTCAGCGACGGTGAATTCGGGTTTGCGGATCTCCACGAGCTCCCTCCTCTACGCGAGGTTTACCACGGTCTCCACGGCACCGAAGGAGGTACGCCACGACCTCGCACCGCGGTTCATCGATGCCTTCGTCCTCGCAACCGGGAACGCCAGCGGCGCCAGGTTGTCGAATCCAGCGGCCGCGCCCATCTCTGAAACGATCGCGGCGAGGTCGACATGAACCTCTTTGTAGTAGGAATCCTGAACCACAATCAGGCAGCGGCCGCCACTGCGGACGACACGTCGAAGCTCAGCAATCGATTGCCACAAACCAGTGAGATACTGGGCGAAGTACTTGCGGTAATAACCACTCGACGCCTTCGACTTGTGCTGCTCCACCGCTTCGAGGAGCGACGCGGCCGTTTCGCCCCATTCGGCACGGACCCCACTATCGACACCCGTGATCGTCGGCGTGCCGAGCATCAAGTCACGCAACGCGCGCAGGTCTGCGTCGGAGTAGCCGAGCACAGCGAGCTCCGGCTTAGCCGAGATCACGTAGTCGATGCGAGTGAGGTATGGCGGCGACGTCACCACAGCATCCACGGTGTCGTCGGACATCGGGACCTCGGTGGAAGATGCCCGTCTCACGCGGACCTTCGTTGCCGCGACGGGTGTCGGTTGCAGTTTTCCCCTCAGCTCGAGCACACCACGTCGAAATGCCGCATTCATCGCTCCCACAGGGAGCCTGACCCGCGCCTCCTGCGGTGCCGACTTGGGCCATGTGGGATTGGTTCCAATGTAAGGCGCGATCTGCTCACGAACGGCATGGAAGAGCGCGACGTAGTAGACCGCGGCGATCGACGAGAGCCCGTCGACCTTGGCATTCGGATCCGCAAGGGAATGCGCGACAAGTACTTGCCGAATAGCTCGCTCGATCGAACGGGTTTCCCTGGCGGTATGGATGTCGAACCAAGCGAAAAGCGGATCGGGTTCATCGAAGACTTCGCGGAATTCGGCCGCATGGCGAATGATGTCGTCGCCCAAGGGCTCAAGGCTTTCCAAGGCGTCCGCTCCGAGAAGGCGCGCTCGGGCGATCACGACCAGCGCCGGGTTGGCGTCCAGTCCGATCGCCGGGACTCCAAGGGCCCGACTGACCGCGGTCGTCGTGCCGGACCCATTCCAAGGATCCAGAATCAGGTGATCGGTGCCCAGCCCGAGGTCTGCGATGGCATCCTGGACGAACTCCGCCGAGTAGCCGGCGTAATAGCGATACCAGGCGTTTGAACCCTTGGCTAGCTTCGGACTGCGCATCGACCGATCCTACGCGAACCACAGGCGGCTAGACCCTTTGCTTCGGCTTTCGGCCCAGCCGTGCGCTCGGCCCGATCTACTCAGCGTGTCTGGAAGCCGTGAAGACCTACCACCGAACCTTATCCTGACCGCATCGTGACCGACGATCTCCCAGCCGATCGGAGCATCCCGATCCTCCCGTGCCGGTCGATCGACGATCAGCTCGCGTTCTACGAGGCCATCGGCTTCGAGGTGACGTATCGGCAGAAGGCGCCGAACGTGTTCGCGGCGGTCCGGCGCGGGCCGATCGAGCTGCAGTTCTTCGTCCTGAAGGGCTACCCGCCGGCCGACAACTACAGCACCTGCTACGTCCTGACCGCCGATGTCGACCGCCTGTACGCGGAGTTTCGCGACGGCCTGAAGCGGGCGCTCGGGCGCGTGCCGAGCCGGGGCATCCCGCGCATCGGCGCGCTCAACGACATGTCCTACGGCGTGCGCCAGTTCGTGTTGACCGATCCGGGCGGCAACATGATCCGCATCGGTCAGCCGATCACGACCGAGGTGGAGCCGCGGGCGCCGGCGAGCAAGTCGCGCCTGGAGAAGGCGTTCGAGGCGGCCAGCCTGCTGCTGCACTCGAAAGCGGACCCGGCGACCGCGGCGCGGGTCATCGACGATGCCCTGGACGCCACGACCGATGCGCCTGCGGCGCTCCTCGCCCGGGCGCGCATCCTCTCGGCCGATGCCGCCCACGCGCTCGGTGACGACGCTCGTGCCTTCGCACGGCTGGAGGAAGTGACGGCGGTTGAGCTCTCGACGGCTGATCAGGAAGCGATCAGGGACGACCTCGATCGCGCCGACGAGCTGCGCGCGACCCTGGCCGACGCCTGACGTTCAGCGGTCGAAGCGCAAGCTCGCGATGATGCGGTCCAGGACGGCCTTGTTGCGCTCGTACGAGCCAGGGTCGTCGGTCGAGGTCGTGGCGATGACCTTGAGGCCGAAGTCGTCGTCGGATGCGTAGATCGTGTACTGGTACGTGAAGAGCGACCGGGGGAGCCACCCATCGGCGCCAAGGCCTCCGACCTCTTCGGTGCGACCCGCGTTCCAGCCATCGACCGTGACCTGCTCCGTGATCGTGTAGTCGGGCACATGGACGAAGCCGATGCCGCCCTCGAACGACCGAATCTCGATCACGATCTCCGGCGGGACACGGCCGTCCTCGGTCAGCTCGTAGAAGACCGGACTGAACCAGGAGCACGCCGGGACAGCGCCGGCCGCCGTGTTCGTGTACCAGTCGTCCGGGTAGCTGAGCGTGTAGCCGGCCACGGGGTTCTCGCAGGTATCGGCGTCGACGAACAGCTCATCGGCCTCGGGGTCGTCGATGACGGAGAAGCCGGCAGTTTCGGACGGGACGTACGGCAGGGTCGCAGGCCGTGGCTCGGGAGTCGCGGTCGGAACCGGATCCGGGGCCGCGCCCTCGTCGCGAACCGCCAGCACGGTGACGGCCTCGACGAGGTGCGACGGTCGATAGGCGAGCTCGAGCGGTTCATCGGCGAGGTCGCGCGGCACCGCGAACAGCAGCCAGCCATCGATCACACGCGGCTCGACCGCGATGAGGTCGGTGGTGACTTCCGGCGGTAGCTCGGGAAGCTCCCAGATCTCCCACGGGTGCTCGGGGACGTCGGGCCTGAAGATCCCGCCGACCGGACGCCGGTCCGAGGCGGTCACCAGGGCCCAGTCCATGGCACCGAAGGTCGCCGACGTGTCGCGCGCGACCGCGTACTCCACGTGGACCTCGATGATGAAGGTGTCCGGATGCGCGGCGCTGGTCGCGTACCCGCCCGTGTCGTCTCCGCGGTGGACGGTGATGGTCCCCCACTCGCCGTCCTCGTCGAGCGCTGCGAGTGACGCCTCGTCGCCGGGACCAAGCAGCGGGATCGGGTCCAGGAACGATGACGGAGCGGCGGTGGCCGTCGGGCTGGGCATCGGCCCGGCGCAGGCCGTGAGTGCGGTAGCGAGGATCAGGAGCCTCCACCCGACTGGCCGCATGTCGCGAAGACGACGACCCTCGCATCCCTGTTGCGACCTACCCGCGGGGCGAGCCCGAATGCCCCTCAGACGCCCCGGCTCGCACGCTCCAGGATGCAGGCGTGCGTGCCCGCTCCCAGCACTGCGAGAGTGCTTGGCCGAGGCCTATCGTCTCGCCCTCCCTCGGTGGTCGCCCCGACGATCGTCCGCGTCGACCGCGGCCCGCAGCGCACGCTGCGCGTACGAGAGCCGTGACTTCGCGGTGCCCAGCGGGATGCCGAGCACGCGAGCCGCGGTCGGAACCGGCAGGTCGAGGTGGTACCTCAGGACGAGGACCGATCGGTGTCGGGCGGTGAGCCGCGCGAGGGCGCGGTTGAGCTGATCCCGAATGGCGATGAGATGGTGGCCGTCGTCGACCGCGGGTGGGAGCGACTGGTCACTCAGGGGCACCAGCCGCTGCAAGCGGTCTCGCTTCCTCCGCCCGACGCGCCGCGCGGAGCGAGACGTCAGCCGATGCAGCCACGGCTCGAATCGGTCCGGGTCTCGCAGCGCGCGCAGCCCCAGCCACGCCGACACGAGGGCGTCCTGGACGGCGTCATCCGCAGCCTGCGGATCTCGCAGGATCCGGCGGGCGGTCCGACGCATGGAGGGCGTGGCCGACGCCGCCAGTATCGAGAATGCATCGTGATCGCCGGCCATGGCCCTGACCACGTGCTCGCGATGCATCGGGTGCTCAGTCGGTGGCGTGTTCGAGCAGCCAGGAGTAGATATCGTGCCCGGCTGATCCGTCGTACGTCGGGGCGATGGCCTCGACGTGGCCCGTCTCCGGGTAGACCGTGAGCTGGATCTCCGGCGCATCGGCTCCTTCGCAGGCGCCGATCTCCTCGATCTGCTCCTCCACGAACGACACCGGGACGACGTCGTCCGCGGCGCCGTGGAACGCCCAGATCGGTACCTCGGCCAGGGGCACGCAGCCGGACTTCTCGAGCGCCCAGAGGGCGTGCCCCGAGATCGGAACCGCCGCGGCAACCACATCGCCGCCGTGTGTTGCCAGGTAGTCCCACATGCCGATGGCGCCGCAGCTGACACCGGTCAGATAGATGCGCGCGGGGTCGACGTTGTAGGTCGAGCCTGCCCATTCGATGAATCCCGCGAGGTCATCGCCGAATTCACATTCCCCGTTCGCCTCCGCGAGGCCGTACTGCGGCGCCAGGATCACGAACGGTAGCTCCTCGGGCCACGCCCCCGCCGCGACCTGCTGCGGAATACCGAGATCGTCGACGAGCTCGAGTGACGCTTCGGAGCCGACGCCCGCCTCGCCGCTGCCGTGCAGGAAGATCAGGAGCGGGCTGGGAGCACCGGCGTGCTCGTAGCTGGGCGGGAAGTACGCGAGGTACCCCATCTCCTGGCCATCATCCGGATCCGGCAGGGGGACCGCCGTCAGCACCCCGGTCTCGGGAGCCGCCGATGCGGAGGCCGCGGACGGCACCGCGGGCTCCGACGGTTCGGCAGCCGATGGCTTCGCAGCGGTGGAGGCGTCTGCAAAGCCACCTGAGCTCTCAGCGGCAGAGCCGCAGGCGGTGAGCAGGAGGAGAAGCGGGACGGCTAGCGTACGCACGAGCGCCTGACTCACGGGTTTCGTGGCCATGAGATGGTGGCCAGCCCCCTTGAGGCAATACGACAGACATCGTATTTTTCGCGCGTGACTCGGATCGCCGGTCGCGATGCTGCCTCGCTCCTCGAGATTGTCCACGACGGGGCCCAGGAAACCGGCCTCGATCCCTTCCCGCCCGCCGTCCTCCACGCCCTCGCTCGGCTGATCCCATCCGACGCATGCGTGGGCTACCAGGAGGCCGACGTCTCCGGCGAGTTCCGCGTCCTCGAGATCGTCGAGGTCATCGGTACGCCGCCATCACGCACGACCGAGCAGGCGTTCCACACCCTGGGCTGGCAGAACCCGATGCATTGCCGCCTGCACGCGCGTGATGAGAGCGTCCTCCGACTGTCCGACCTGCTCAGCCGGCGCCAACGAGGCAAGCTCGAGTACCACCACGCGGTGTGGCGTCCGCACGGGGTGGATGACGCCCTGCGGGCGTGGCTGCCGGCGCCTCCCGGGCGGGCGCGCTCGATCTACCTGGAGCGCAGCGGGAAGAACTACACCGATCGGGAGCGAACGCTGTTCCAGCTGCTGCGCCTCCACCTTGCGCGCATGCGCATCAATGCCGAGTCACGCCGCCGCGTGGATCGGTCCTGGTCGCTCAGCCCGCGAGAGGCGGAGGTTCTCGGCTGGGTGGCGCTCGGCAGGACGAACGCGGAGATCGCGGAGGCGCTCTTCATCTCGCCCCTGACCGTGCGGACACACCTCGAGCGGATCTTCGAGAAGCTCGACGTCAGCACGCGCACCGCCGCGGCGGCGTACGCGCGCTCCGGAGCTGGCGCGACGACGGACGGGGCGCTCATGCCGGCGGCGCCGCATCGAGTGGCTGCGCAAGGCCGATGAGGACGCCCTCCGGGCCCCGGACGAAGCACAGCCGATAGGCGTCCTCGTACTGGACCACGTCCCGGACGATCTCGGCGCCGTGGGCGCGGAGCCGCTCGAGCGTGTCGTCGAGGTCGTCGACGGCGAACATGATCCGCCGGTAGCCGAGCGCGTTCGTCGGGAGCTCCCCGGGCGACGGACCGACCGCCGGCGGCGTGAAGAACCGCGTCAGCTCGATCCGGCCGTGGCCGTCGGGGGTGCGCATCATCGCGACCTCGTCGTGCGCGCCGTCGATGCCGATGACACCGTCGACCCACGGCCCCTGGAGCTCGGCCCGCCCTTCGAGCTCCATGCCGAGCTCGGTGAAGAACGCGATCGCCGCCTCGATGTCCTCCACGACGAGGAGGACGTTGTCCATCCGCACGAGTCCCATCGCCATATGCTGGCAGCATGGCTCGCGACGAGATGGCATTCACCGCCGACGACTTCATCCGCCCCCTGACCGAACTGGGCTCGGGCGACGCCGATCGGCCCTTCGCTGGCATCGGCATGGGACGGATCTTCGCGCTGGCCAAGGAGCTCAGGGCGATGCCGATCGCCGAGATCGAGCGGTTGCTCGAGCATGACGAGCACGCCGTCCGGGTCGGGGCCGTGGCGATCCTGGACTGGCGGGCACGCGCCCGGAAGGTCACGGCGGAGGAGAAGCGAGAGCTGTTCGAGCTCTACCTGCGGCGGCACGATCGGATCGACACCTGGGACCTCGTCGACCGTGCCGCGATCTGGGTCGTCGGCGAATACCTGCGCGACCAGCCGCGCGACGTCCTCGATCGGCTTGCCGCCTCCTCGAAGCCGATGGAGCGGCGCACGGCAATCCTCAGCACGTACGCCTTCATTCGGCGTGGCGAGCTCGACGACACGTACCGGATCGCCGAGACGCTCGTCCACGATCCGGACGAGCTGGTCGGCAAGACCGTCGGCTGGATGCTGCGCGAGGCCGGCAAGCGTGATCTGCATCGGCTCACCGCCTTCCTCGACTCGCATGCCGCGAGCATGCCGCGTCCGATGCTGCGCCAGGCGATCGAGAAGCTCCCCGCGCCGGACCGCGATCGCCACCTCGCCATGAAGGGCCGATAGCCCGCGATACAGTGGGGCGTGGCCCGAACGCTCGTCGAGACGAAGCTCTACGCCCCTCATCCCCGCCACGTCCTCGTGGAGCGAACGCGCCTCGCGGATCGACTGAATGACGCCGAGCGGGCGCGGCTGGTCCTCGTGTCCGCGCCCACGGGCTTCGGGAAGAGCACGCTGCTCGCGGCCTGGGCCGAGCGGCGGGCCGCGGCCGGCGACGCGATCGCCTGGGTCTCGCTCGAGCCGTCGGACGACGATCCGACCGCGTTCTGGACCTACGTCGCCGCCGCGATCCAGCGGGCGGTCCCGGCAGCACGCGCCGCCGCCACGCTGCTCGAGGACGTCGAGCCCCCACCGGTCGCCACCGTGCTGGCGGTGCTCGTCAACGACCTCGCCCGGGTCGACGCCGACGTCACGCTCGTCCTGGACGACTTCCACGTTATCCAGTCTTCCGAGGTCGCCGATCAGCTCGCCGTCCTGCTCGAGCGCCTGCCGCCACGGGTGCGCGTGGCGATCGCGACCCGCGCCGATCCGGCGTTTCCGATCGGCCGCCTCCGCGCGAAGGGCGAGCTGGTCGAGGTTCGCGCGGCTGACCTGCGCTTCACGACCGACGAAACCGCGGCCTACCTGAACGAGGTCATGAGCCTTGGCCTCGATGCGCCGGATGTCACCGCCCTCGAGGAGCGGACGGAGGGCTGGATCGCCGCCCTCCAGCTCGCGGCACTGTCGATGGCAGGGCGCGACGACCCATCGGCCTTCATCGCCAGCTTCACCGGGGATGACCGGTTCGTCGTGGACTACCTCATTGAGGAGGTCCTCGAGCGCCAGCCCGATGACGTCCGCGCGTTCCTCCTCGAGACGAGCATCCTCGACCGCCTGACCGGCGACCTGTGCGACGCACTGACCGGCCGGTCGGATGGCCGCAACATGCTCGAGGCCCTCGACCGCAGCAACCTGTTCGTCGTCGCCCTCGACGCTCGGCGCGAGTGGTATCGCTACCACCACCTCTTCGCCGAGCTGCTGCGCAGCCGCCTCAACGACGAGCGCCCGTCCAGGGGCGAGGGGCTCCATCGGCGGGCTGCCGCGTGGCTCGAGGCACACGCCGAGCGTGACGCGGCGATCCGCCACGCCCTGGCCGGGCGCGACTGGAACCGAGCCGCCGATCTCCTCGAGCGGGCGATTCCGGACCTTCGCCGCGGACGGCAGGAGCTGACGCTGCGCCGGCTGCTCGGCGCCCTGCCGCCCGAGCTCATGCGCACCCGGCCCGTCCTCACCATCGGCTATGTCGGCAGCCTGATGTCGAACGGCGAGATCGACGACATCGATGGCCTCCTTGCCGATGCCGAGCGCTGGCTCGAAGCCGATGCGCCGCGCTCGGAGATGGTCGTGGCCGACGAGGCCGAGCTGGCGCGGCTGCCGAGCGCGATCGCGATGTACCGCGCGGCACAGTCGCGGATCCGCGGCGACGACGCCGCGTCGGTCGAGCACGCGCATCGCGCGCACGAGCTCGCGGGCCCCGACGACCACCTCGGCCGCGGCGGTGCTGCCGGCTTCCTGGCTCTGGCGGCGTGGACGCGCGGCGATCTGGACGAGGCGCACGCCCACTGGACGGAAGCGATGGCGAGCATCGAGCGCGCCGGCCATCTCGTCGACGCCATCGCCATCGTGCGCGCGCTGGCCGAGATCCGCGCCGCGCAGGGACGGCTGCGCGACGCGCGGCGGACGTACGAGCGCGGACTCGAGGCGGCGACGACAGGCCGCGCCGTGCCGCTGCGGGGTACCGCGGACCTCCATACCGGCCTGGCTGAGCTCGCGCTCGAGGCGAACGACCTCGACGGGGCAGCCGAACACCTCCGCCGCAGCGCCGAGCTCGATGACCTGGGGCTCGGGCTGCCCCAGAACGCGGCGCGGCGGCGCGTGGTGGCCGCGCTCGTCCGTGCCGCCGAGGGGGACCCGGCCGCCGCGCTCAACGTGCTCGAGGAGGCGGAGGGCGTGTACCTCGGCGAGTACTTCCCGATCGTGCGCCCCATCCCCGCGCTGCGGGCGCGCCTGTGGCTCCTCGCCGGTCGCCCGGCGGACGCGGAGGACTGGGCCGCGGCCTGCGGGCTGTCCGTCGACACCCCGGTCGGCTACCTGCGCGAGTACGAGCTCGTCACGCTGGCGCGCGTACTGGTCGCACGATCGGCCAGGGTCGGCGACGCCGCACCGATGCGGGACGCCGCCATGCTCCTTGAACGGGTCGTCACCGCGGCCGACGCCGGCGGCCGTCGACGGACAGCGATGGAATGCCTCGTCCTCCTGTCCATCGCGGGCGATCAGCTCGGCGAGAAGCCGAGGTCACTCGCGGCACTGCACCGCGCGCTCGACCTCGCCGCGCCGGAGGGTTACGTCCGGCCCTTCGTGGGCGAGGGCGAGCCGATGACAGCACTCCTCAAGGCGGCAATCGCTCACGGCATCCGGGTCCCGCTCGCGCGCCGGCTGCTGGCGGCCGCCGAGACGCCCCCGAAGCAACCGTTGCCAGAGCCGCTCAGCGGGCGCGAGCTCGAGGTCCTCGGCCTGCTCGCCACCGAGCTGAGCGGCCCGGAGATCGCCGAGCGGCTCGTCGTCGGGCTCAGCACGGTCCGCAGCCACACGAAGCGCATCTACGCCAAGCTCGACGTCAACGGCCGTCGGGCGGCCGTCCGCCGGGCGGACGAGCTCGGCCTTCTCCCGAACGCAACGCGCCGCTAGTCCACCGAATCCCCCCAACGTTCCCCACATGTGGGGATGCACCATCCCCCGTCTGCCGCCGACCGTGGACGCCGTCAACGACCACGCCACGGGAAGGAGCGGAATGGATCACATCGGCGGATCCGGACGACGCGGCCATGGGGCGCGCCACTACGAGATCCGCATCGCGGGGCACCTCGACACCCGGTGGGCCGCCTGGTTCGAGGGCATGAGCCTCACCCACGCCCCGGACGGCACGACCACCCTCACCGGGATCGTCGCCGACCAGTCGGCGCTCCACGGCCTGCTTCAGAAGCTGCGGGACATTGGCGTCCCGCTCCTCTCGGTACAGGGAGACCAGGAATGAAGGTCACGTCACGCGGACTCCTGCGGTCGACCGGCATCGCGGCGGTGCTGGGCGGTCTGCTGTTCGTCGTCATCCAGCCACTGCATCCGGCGGACGTGCTCGCATCGGTCACGACCGATGCCTGGGCCGTCATCCACTACGCCACGCTCGCCATGCTCACGCTGTTCGTCATCGGCGTCACCGGCATCTACCTGCGCCAGGCCGAGCGCACCGGCTGGATCGGCCTCATCGGCTACGTCGTCCTCGTCGTCGGGCTCGTCCTGACGGCGCTCGGCACCGCCATCGAGGCGCTCGTCCAGCCACTGATCGCCGGAACGGATCCGGCCTTCGTCGAGGGCATGCTGGCCATGGTCCACGGCCACCCGATCGAGACCGACCTCGGGGCGATCCCAATGCTCTGGAACGCGGCCAGCATCGGCTTCATGGGCGGCACGCTCCTCTTCGGGTTCGCCACGTTCCGAGCCGGAATCCTGTCTCGCCCGGCGGCCGCCGTCTTCGCGGTTGGGCTGTTCGCGATGGCGCCCGTCGCCGGCCTGCTCGGCACGCCACGGGTGGGTGCCGTGCCGATCGGGATCGGCCTCGCCTGGCTCGGCTACTCGCTGTGGGCCGACGGTCGGACGCGCGCGACGGAGCCCCAGCCGATCACCACCACGACGCCCGAAGCGGCCTCGGCCGCCTGAACCGAGGGAGGGACACGATGGACTCGACTCGCAAGGCCGCGCTCGTCGCGGGCATCTGCTACCTGCTCACGTTCGTCGGCTCGATCCCGGCCTGGTTCCTCCAGGAGCCGCTGCTGACGAACCCCGACTACGTCATCGGCGCCGGCGCCGACACCCGGATCATCGCCGGCAGCTTCCTCGACCTCGTCACCGCCTTCGCCGGCATCGGCACCGCGGTCGCCCTGTACTCGGTCGTCCGGCGCCAGCACGAGGGGCTCGCGCTCGGCTTCGTCACCACCCGCGTCATGGAGGGCGCGATCATCGTCGTCAGCACCGTCGCGCTCCTCGCCGTCGTAGGGATTCGGACCGAGGGCGCGACGGGAGCCGAGGCCACCGCTCTCACGGCGCTCCAGGGCGCGCTCGTCAAGGTCCGCGACTGGACGTTCCTGTTCGGCCCCGGCCTCATGCCGGTCCTCAACGCCCTGCTGCTCGGCACGCTCATGTACCGATCCGGGCTCGTGCCGCGGATCATCCCGACCGTCGGGCTCATCGGCGCACCGATCCTGTTCGCCTCGACGATCGGCACGATGTTCGGCGTCAACGACACCCAATCGGCCTTCACGGGCCTGGCCACCATGCCGATCTTCTTCTGGGAGCTCTCGGTCGGCCTGTACATGACCTTCAAGGGCTTCCGGGCCGATGCTCCCCTGCTCACCGATGCCGCCCGCGCCACCACTGCCCAGCCGGCGATGGCCACCGGGGGTGCGGCATGACCGCGACGGCCACCCAGCGGGCGAAGCCCGCGCCGCGGTTCCTGCTGCGGATCTTCTGGGCGCTGCACCGCGCGATCTACCGAGGCACCGGTGGCCGCATCGGCCTTTCGCAGCCGCGGGAGGGAAAGAAGTTCGGGATGCTGCGCCTGACCACCGTCGGCCGGCGCTCAGGCCAGCAGCGGCAGGTCATGGTCGGCTTCTATCCCGACGGTGAGAACCTCGTCACGCTGGCGATGAACGGCTGGGGCGAGGCGGAGCCGGCGTGGTGGCTCAACCTCCAGGCCCGGCCGGACGCCACGGTCGAGCTGGCCGATGGCGGGCGCCGGCCAGTGCGCGCCCGCGAGGCGATCGGCAGCGAGCGCGATCGGCTCTGGGAGCGATTCGACCGATTCCCCGGCTGGGGCGATGTCGAGGCGCTCGCCGCGCATCGGTCCCGGACGACGGCCGTCGTGGTGCTCGAGCCACGCTGAACGTGGCGGACGCCCCGGCGGGGCCGGCCGCCGGGCGCCCGTGGTACCCTTCATCCCTGCCGCTTTCGGCAACCTCCGCCTGGTCGATGGTCTTCTCGGACCGGCCCTGCGCCGTATTCCCCCAGTTCGAGAAGAGACGTGGAGTTCACACGTGACCACCGGCACCATCAAGCGCGTCATCTCCGACCGCGGCTTCGGCTTCATCGTCGGGCCTGACGGCAAGGAGTACTTCTTCCATCGGGACGGCCTTGCGGCCTCCGTCGACTTCGACCGCCTCGTCGGCGGGGAGTCGGTCTCCTTCGAGGTCGAGTCCGGCCCGAAGGGCCCGCGCGCGGTCCAGGTCCAGACGTCCTAGCCCGATGACGACGTGCGCCGGGGCCACCGCCCCGGCGCATCTCCATTTCAGACGAGGCTCCGGCTGACGTGACGACTTCCCTGCCCCATCACCCACGCGTGTCGAGCGCCGGCGCGTCGCGCCTCGCACGGTCGGATCTCCTCATCATGGAGCGGGCACGGGCGCTCATCGACGACCTCGGGGCGGACCTCGACCGGCGCCTCCTCACCGAGCGGAACCCCGCGGAGCGCCTCCGGCTGCTGCGCGAGACGACGAACCGGATCACCCGGACCGCGAACGACGCGGTGCAGGCCTACGTCCGCGGCCGCCGGTCCGTCGACGCTCGCCTCGAGCGTGACGGCGACGCTCCCGAGGCCGCCACGATGCGCGATCGCCTGCGCGTGGCCCGCGTGGAGCTGCTCGAGGCCATCGAGCGCGCCAAGCGGCGCTACTAGCCCCGGAGCCTCCCCTCGATGCGGATCACGGTCATCGGCGCCAGCGGGCTCATCGGCTCCAAGGTCGTGGCGCTCCTCGAGGACCAGGGGCACGACGTCGTGGCCGCATCGCGATCCACCGGGCTCGACGTCCTCATCGGCGACGGCCTGGCCGATGCACTTGCCGGCGCGGACGCGCTCGTCGACGTCACCAACGCTCCCGACTTCGAGGCCGATGCGGTCATGCGCTTCTTCACGACCGCGGCAACTCGCCTCACCGGCGCGGCGCGGGAGGCGGGCGTCGGCCACTACGTGGTGCTGTCGATCGTCGGCGTCGAGGGCCTGCCGGACAGCCCGTACATGCGCGCCAAGGTCGCGCAGGAGGTGATCATCCGCGGATCGGGCGTGCCGTACACGATCGTGCGCGCCACGCAGTTCGTGGAGTTCGCCGGCGCGATCGTCGACTCGATGCTCTCCGGCGTGGAGGTCCGCGTACCCGACGCGCTCATCCAGCCCGTCCCCGCGGACGAGGCTGCGGCGGCGGTCGCGCGCGCGGCCACCTCCGACGCGATCGACGACGTCGTGCTGGTGGGCGGCCCGCGGAAGATCACGTTCGAGCAGCTGGCACGCGACGTCCTCGCCGAGCGTGGCGACACGTCCTCGAGGGTCGTCGTCGATCCCGCGGCGCGCTATTTCGGCGCGGCTCTCGCGACCGACAGCCTCGTGACCCCCGACTAGCTGTTCTTCCCCATCAGGTTGTTGACGGGTGGGACGCGACTCACCGGCGGCTGGCCGTTGAGTGACCAGTGCGGTCGACGCCGATTGTAGAAGTCGACGAAGGCGGGCAGCGCCGCGGCGCGGGCGGCGCTGTCGTGGAAGG
>DATAJO010000004.1:0-208857 GCA_036262075.1 Candidatus Limnocylindria bacterium | reverse complement strand
AGGAGTCGACGTCCCTCCCGCCGCGCATCGTCGCCGACTGGCGCAGCTGAGGAGCCGACATGATCGTCGATCAGAAGGTCACCGTCCCGGCCCCCGTCGAGCGGGTGTGGGAGTTCGTCATGGACGTCCCGCGCGTCGCCGAGTGCGTCCCCGGCGTGGAATCGGTCGAGCAGCTCGGCGAGGACGAGTACCTCGGCGCGCTCAAGGTGCGCGTCGGGCCGATCGGGGTTCGCCTCGAGGGCAAGGTGACCGTGGTCGAGCGCAACGCCGACGAGCATCGTGCCGCGATGAAGGTGGAGGCCGCGGACCGGCGGATCAAGGGCGCGGTGAACGCGACCTCCACGATGACGCTCGCGCCGCTCGACGATGGGACGACCGAGCTGTCGGTCCACACCGACGCCGCGATCCTCGGCAAGCTCGGCGAGTTCGGCCAGGCGATCATGCGTCGCAAGGCGGATCAGATCATGAAGGAGTTCGCCCAGAACATGGCGAACAAGATCGAGGCCGGCGGCTGATGCGCCGGACGGCGTGGTGATCGACCTCAACGGGGTCCGGCTCCGGAACCGCGTCGTCACCTCGGCCAGCCTGCTCGGCTACGGGGCGTCGAAGAAGCGCCTCATCCTCTACGGGCTGAGCCCGATCGCGCAGTGGGTCCGCCTCGAGCGCTTCGGGGCCGTCACCACCCGCACCCTGACCGTCGACCCGCGGGAGGGCCATTTCAGCCTCCGCGAGGACTGGGCGCTCACCGAGTTCCCGGACATGCTCCGGCGCTACGGCCAGGCGCTGCACCGCGTGAACGGCGGATGGATCAACGCCTTCGGCTGGTGCAACATCGGCATCGACGCCTACTTCGACGAGTACTACCCGCGCACCGCCAACCTGAACCGGATCGTCTCGGTCGGCGGCTTCTCGGCCGACGAGCTCGTCCGCCTGGTGGAGACGGTCAACGAGCGCGCCCGCCCCGGCGACATCGCCGCGGTCGAGTTCAACGTCTCGTGCCACAACGTGAACTTCCCGTTCGAGGAGATCCTCGACGACGTGCTGGCCCGGGCCGTCCCGCGCAGCCGGCACCCGGTCATCCTCAAGCTCTCGCCCGACGTCGACTACATCGCGCAGGCGAAGCTCGCCGAGCGTCACGGCGTGGCCGCCCTGACCGCCATCAACGCCGTGAAGGCGCTCTCGCTCGACCCCGAGACCGGCCGGCCGCACATGAAGAACCGATACGGCAGCCTGTCGGGACGCGCGATCAAGCCGATCGGCCTGCGGGTCGTGGCCGAGCTGCGTGACGCGGGCATCCGCCTGCCGATCATCGCCACCGCCGGCATCAGCACCTACGACGACTGCCGCGAGTTCTTCTGGGCCGGGGCCGATGCGGTCAGCCTGGGCAGCGCGGTCTGGCTGGCGCCGATGTGGCAGTACGTCACCGGTCCGCTGCGCGGCATCGCCATCCATCGGCTCATCCGACGGGTCGAGGCGCTCGAGCCGAACCTGCCGCGGCCGCTGCTGCCGCTGCCCGTCCACGAGTCCTCGGGCATCCCGGCCGACGCCGGCCCGATCCCGGAGGAGGCGCCGGTGAGCGGGGCCGTCGGATGACGCGCCGGCTCGTCGTCGGCATCAGCGGAGCGAGCGGGGTCGTCTACGGCATCCGGCTGCTCGAGGTCCTGCGCGACGTCCCCGACGTCGAGACGCACCTCATCCTCAGCGCCGCCGGCCGCCAGACGATCGTCCTCGAGACCGACTCCAGCGTCGCGCAGGTCGAGGCCCTGGCCGACGTCGTGTACAAGCCGGGCGACATCGCCGCCGCCCTGTCGAGCGGCTCGTTCACGACGATGGGCATGGTCGTCATCCCGTGCTCGATGGGCACGCTGTCGGACATCGCCATCTCGTCGAGCGACAACCTCCTGGCCCGGGCCGCGGACGTGACCCTCAAGGAGCACCGGCGCCTGATCATCGTCCCGCGCGAGACGCCGCTCCACCTCGGCCACCTGCGCCTCCTCGTCCAGGTCGCCGAGATCGGGGCCATCGTCTGCCCGCCGGTGCCGGCCTTCTATCAGCGTCCGCAGACGATCGGCCAGATCGTCGACCACACCCTGAGCCGGATCCTCGACCTGCTCGAGATCGAGCTGCCGCACGAGCTGTCGACCCGCTGGGAGGGCCCGACGCGCCGCGCCGAGACGGGCGTCAGCGGCAACGGGGCCACCCACTAGGCCAGGGGCGCCGGACCACGCGTTCTCGTTGACCGCGCGCTGCGGCGCTCTGTAGAATGCCGGTGTATACAAATGCCCACCCGCGCGCCGGGCAGAGGCGATCCATCGACCGAGACTGTGAGAGGGCTGGATGCCGAAATCGCCGGAGTTCCTCGTCGCCGAATCGATCCCCGAGGCGATCGCCGCGCTCGAGCGGTATGGCGATGACGCGAAGGTCATCGCGGGCTCGACCGCCGTCACGATCATGCTCCAGCAGGGTCTCATCGAGCCCCGGGCGATCGTCAGCATCGGGCGCATCGGCGGGCTCGACCGGATCGAGCAGGTCGACGGCCAGCTCCATATCGGCGCGCTGACCACCCATCGCGCGGTCGAGCTGTCGTCCACGGTCCAGCAGTCCATCCCCGTCCTGTCGCACGCCTTCGGCGTCGTGGCCAACGTCCGCGTCCGGAATGCCGCCACCGTCGGCGGCGTCGTGGCCGAGGCCGACTACGCCTCCGACCCGCCGGCCGTCCTGCGCGCGCTCGATGCCGAGGTCGACGTGACCGGCCCGAGCGGCGACCGCAGCATCCCCATCGCCGATTTCCTGCTCGGCTTCTACGAGACCGCCCTCGACGAGGCCGAGATCGTCACCCGCGTCCGCGTCCCGCTCCTCCCACAGGACGCGGGCGCGGTTTACGAGAAGTTCACGACGCGGTCCTCGGAGGACCGCCCCTGCGTCGGCGTCGCCGCGGTCGTGCGGCTCGAGGCCGATCGGCGCACCTGCGCCGAGGTCCGGGTCGCGGTGGGCGCCGCGGCCGAGGTCCCGCAGCGCTTCGAGGAGGTCGAGGCCTCGGCCGTCGGCCGGGCCCTCGACGAGGGACTCGCCACCGAGATTGCCGCCGCGTACGCGGAGCGGATCGACCCGCTCAGCGACATGCGCGGCTCCGATTGGTACCGGAGAGAGATGATCAACGTCTGGGCCCGCCGCGCCATCCTCGGCGCCGGCGCCGCCGCGGGAGCCGCGGCATGAGGGGGGAGGGCGCGAACGACCCGGTGGTCACCGAGCGGTTTTCGGGCATGGTCGACGCGCGGCAGCGCGTCACCGGTGACGTCGGCTACACGATCGACCTCACCCTGCCCGCCATGCTCCACGCCAAGGTGCTGCGCAGCACGTCGGCCCATGCCCGCATCAAGCGCATCGACGTCAGCCGCGCGCGCCAGGTGCCCGGCGTCGTCGCCGTGCTCACCGGCGCCGACCTCGTCAACCGCGGCGACCTCCAGCCGTACTTCGGGCCGGTCTACCGCGACCAGCCGATCCTCGCCATCGACAAGGTCCGCTTCGTCGGCGACCCGGTCGCCGCGGTGGCGGCCGTCGACCTCGACGCGGCGCGCGAGGCGGTCGACCTCATCGAGGTCGAGTACGAGGAACTCCCGGCCGTCTTCACCATCGACGAGGCGCTGGCCGAGGGCGCGTCGCTCGTCCACGAGGGGCCGCCGCGCACCGGCGAGACGTTCGCCGACGTCATCGTCAAGCCGACGGCCGGGACGAACATCTGCAACAGCTTCCGGCTGCGCAAGGGCGACATCGAGGTCGGCTTCGCCGAGTCGGACGAGGTCTTCGAGGACGTCTTCACCAGCCCGCCGGTCCAGCACGTGCCGATGGAGACGCACGCCTGCATCGCCGACGTGTCGGGCGGGCGCGTGACGGTCTGGTCGTCGACCCAGATCCCGTTCGTCATCCGCACCCAGCTGGCCGAGATCTTCCGCCTGCCGCAGAGCAAGGTACGGGTCATCATCCCGACCCTCGGCGGCGGCTACGGCGCGAAGTGCTACCCGAAGATCGAGCCGCTCACCGCGGCGCTGTCGCTCGTGACGCGGCGGCCGGTCCGCTTCCACCTCACCCGTGAGGAGGAGTTCCTCACCATCACGAAGCACGGCGTCCGGATCCGGCTCAAGACCGGCCTGAAGAAGGACGGCACGATCGTCGCCCGCCAGAGCCTGTGCCACTTCAACACCGGCGCCTACGCCGACATCGGCCCCCGGCTCATCAAGAACGGCGGCTACGGCACCGGCGGACCGCACCGCATCCCGCACGTGGCGGTCGACTCGCACGCGGTGTACACGAACATCGTCCCGGCCGGCGCGTTCCGCGGCTACGGCATCAGCCAGGCCGCCTGGGCCTACGAGACCCAGATGGACATGATCGCCGAGCGCATGGGCATCGACCCGCTCGAGCTGCGGATGAAGAACCTCCTCGATGACGGCGACACGGTGATGACCGGTGAGCCGATGGAGGACGCGCACTTCAAGGAGCTCCTGGCCGACGCGACCAGCTACATCGGCTGGACGCCGGAGGACCACGAGCCCGTCCGCGACGGCTCGAAGGTCCGGGCCAAGGGCTTCAGCTGCATCATCAAGGGCACGGTCACGCCGTCGACCTCGACGGCGGCGGCGAAGCTCAACGAGGACGGCTCGCTCGACATCCTCACCAGCTCGGTCGAGATGGGCCAGGGCCTGCTCACCGCCCTCGCCATCCTCGGCGGGGAGCCGCTCGGCATCGGGGTCGACCGGGTCAACGTCTCGACGCCGGACACCGACGTCACCCCGTACGACCAGCAGTCGAGCTCGTCGCGATCGACGTACGCGATGGGCACCGCCGTCCAGCGCGCCGTGCGCGAGATCCGCCGCAAGCTGTTCGAGCATGCCTCGGAGCTGCTCGAGGTGTCGGTCGACGACCTGGAGATCGCCGATGGCGCGGTCGTGGTCAAGGGCGTGCCCGAGCGGGCGCTCGACTTCGGCGCCATCGTGCGCAAGACGCGGAGCGGGAACATCGTCGGCGAGGCGACGTACCGCACCGAGGGCGGCCTCGACCCGGAGACCGGCCAGGGCATCGGCTCCGTCCACTGGCACCAGGCGGCCGCGGCCGCCGAGGTCGAGGTCGACACCGAGACCGGCAAGGTCACCCTGCTGCGCTACCACGGCGGCGTGTACGCCGGCCGCATCATCAACCCGGTCCAGGCCGAGCTCCAGACCGAGGGCAACCTCGCCTTCGGCATCGGCCAGGCGCTGTACGAGGAGATGCTCTTCGACAACGGGCAGCTCCAGAACGGCAACCTCGGCGACTACATGATCCCGAGCTTCGAGGACCTGCCCAGAGAGGTGGACATCAACGTCCTCGAGTACCTCCCGGCGGACGAGATCCACGGCATCGGCGAGACGTCGCTCCCGCCGGTCATGCCGGCCATCGGCAACGCCGTGGCGCGCGCCACCGGCGTCCGGATCGTCGACCTGCCGATCACCCCCGAGAAGATCCTGCGCGGGCTGCGCGAGCTCGACGCCCGACGCGCCACCGCAGAGGAGGTCCCCATCCGATGACGCTCGCCACCGACGGCGCCAACGGGCCGGCGCCGCTCCCGACCGACGAGGACGGCAAGCTGACGCTCACGCTCCGCGTGAACGGCAGGACCGAGCGCGTCGAGGCGCGGGCGCACCACACCATCCTCCAGGTCCTGCGCGACGAGCTGAACCTGTACGGCGTGCGCGAGGGCTGCGGGATCGGGATGTGCGGCGCCTGCACCATCCTCCTCGACGGCAGGCCGGTGAGCGGCTGCCTCCTCCTCGCCCCGCAGGCGGTCGGGCACGAGATCACGACCATCGAGGGCCTCGAGTCGCCGGAGGGCGAGCTCCACGTCGTGCAGCAGTCGTTCGTCGACCACACCGGCTTCCAGTGCTCGTACTGCACGCCCGGATTCATCCTGGCCACCACGGCGCTGCTCGAGGAGAAGCCGGACGTCACCGCCGACGAGGCGCGCGAGTACCTCGCCGGCAACCTGTGCCGCTGCGGCAGCTACGTGAAGATCATGGACTCGGTGCTCGACGCGCGCGATCGGCTCGCGGCCCGGCGCACCGGCGGGAGCGGGCAGTGACCGCGACGCAGCGGCCGCCGACCGGCGGCATCGCGCGGACGACGCCGTGGCGCGACACCCGCGAGTGGATCGAGCGCGCCACGGCCGCCGGGGAGCTCCGCGTCGTCAAGGGCGCGAGCTGGCAGGAGGAGATCGGCGCGATCACCGAGATGCTCGATCACGCCGAAAACTCGCCGTGCGTCGTGTTCGACGAGATCCCCGGCTACCCGGCCGGCCGGCGGGTGATCGTGAACTGCTCGGGCAACCCGGCGCGCCAGGCGATCACCCTCAACCTCGCGCCGGAGGCGGGGACCCACGACGGGCTCAAGGCCTTCTGGTCCGGCGTCCTCGACGGGTTCCAGCCGATCCCGCCGCGCGAGGTCGAGACCGGGCCGGTGTTCGAGAACGTGCTCGAGGGCGACGACATCGACCTGTACGCGTTCCCGACGCCGATGTGGCACCCCAAGGACGGTGGCCGCTTCATCGGCACCGCCTCGATGAACATCATGAAGGACCCGGACTCCGACTGGGTCAACGTCGGGACGTACCGCAACCAGATCCACTCGAAGGACTCGATGGGGATCTACATCAGTCCCGGCAAGCACGGCCTGCTCATCCGCAACAAGTACTTCGAGCGCGGTGAGAAGTGCCCCATCGTCGTCGTGGTCGGCGCCGATCCGCTCCTGTTCATGGCCGCCTGCGCCGAGGGCATCGGCTACGGCGAGGACGAGATGGCCTGGGCCGGCGGCGTGCGCGGCGAGGCGATCGACGTCGTCCGCGGCCGCCACACCGGCATCCCGTTCCCGGCGAACGCGGAGATCGCGATCGAGGGCTTCGTCGAGCCCGGGGACGAGCACAACGAGGGCCCGTACGGCGAGTGGATGGGCTACTACGCCGGCGGCCACGGCGACTCGCCGGTCATCCGCATCACGGCCATCTACCACCGCAACGACCCGATCCTCCTCGGCTGCCCGCAGGGCAAGCCGCCGCACGAGGACAACCGGTTCCTCGCCTACCTGAAGTCGGCGATCCTCGAGAAGCAGCTGCGCGCGGCCGGCGTGCCCAAGGTCGTCGGCGCCTGGCTGCCGCCGGAGGCGGCGAACCGGATGATGACCGTCGTCTCGATCGAGCAGGCGTACCCGGGCCACGCGACCCAGGCGCTGCTCGTTGCCGGCCAGTGCGGCGCATCGGCCTACGACGGGAAGCTCGTCGTGGTCGTCGACGAGGACATCGACATCCACGACATGAACGACGTGATGTGGGCCATCCAGACGCGCTGCGACCCGATCCGGGACGTGAAGATCATCGATCGCGCCTGGAGCTCACGACTCAACCCGGCGACGCATCCGGACTTCCGCGGCCTGAACTCGCGCCTGCTCATCGACGCGACGAAGCCGTGGGAGTGGAAGGACCGCTTCGCCGAGCCGGTGATCACCAAGGACGGGTCCCGCGCGACCCGCGAGCAATGGGGGTGGATTCTCGACTCGACGGCAGACGATCCACGGACGTGAGGCCTCGGCCCCACGAGCGTAACGCGGCACACATCAACTCAAGGAGACAGCATGGTAGACAAGGTTGACCTCGTCGTTCGGAACGGCACGGTGGTCACGCCCGAAAGCGAGGCCGAGGCCGATATCGCCATCAGCGACGGCAAGTTCGTGGCGATCGCGCCACGGGGCGAGCTGAACGTCGACGCCGCCGAGGAGTACGACGCCACCGGCAAGCACGTCCTTCCCGGCGTCATCGACGGCCACGTGCACTTCCGGGAGCCGGGCCTCGAGTACAAGGAGGACTGGCGGACGGGGTCGACCGCCGCGGCATACGGCGGTGTGACCACCGTCGTCGAGATGCCGAACACGAACCCGAAGACCGATACGGTCGAGGGCGTCGAGATCAAGCGGCGACTGGCCGAGGAGAAGTCGTACGTCGACTTCGGCATCATCGGCCTGCTCGTCCAGGACAGCGTGCCGGCGCTCCGCTCCCTCGCCGAGGCCGGCGTCGTCGGCTACAAGTGCTTCCTGGGCGAGACGATCGGGAAGATCCCGGCGCCCGACGACGGGATGATGCTCGACGGCCTGCGCGAGATCGCCGCCACCGGCCTGCGCATCGGCTTCCACGCCGAGAACAACGAGATCATGCAGCACCTCATCCGCAAGTTCAAGGAAGAGGGCCGCAGCGATCCGCAGGCGCACGTCGACTCCCGGCCGCCGCTGGCCGAGGTCGAGTCGATCCAGCGCATGGGCCTCTACGCCCGGCACTGCGGCACGAAGATCCACATCTTCCACCTGTCGTCGCGCGACGGCCTCGACATGATCGAGGAGTGGCGCGCCAGGGGCGTCGACATCACCTGCGAGACCGGCGCGCACTACGTGTTCAAGAAGGCCGAGGACATGGACGAGACGGGCGTCCGGCTCCGGATGAACCCGCCGGTCCGCTGGGGCCACGAGGGGCACGGCGACTACCTGCTCCAGGGCCTGCGTGACGGCCGCGTGAGCCAGATCGCCACCGACCACTCGCCGCACACGAAGGAGGAGAAGCTGACCGGCGACATCTGGACGGCGATCAGCGGCTTCCCCGGCGTCGAGACCAGCGTCTCGTACTTCCTGACCTACGGCGTCAACGCCGGCCGCATGTCGCTCCGCGAGTTCGTGCGGGCGACCTCCGAGGGTCCGGCCAAGACCTGGGACATGTACCCGCAGAAGGGCGCGATCCGGATCGGGTCGGACGGCGACCTGACGATCGTCGACCTGAACAAGGAGGGCGTGATCCGGGACGAGGAGCTCCACAGCAAGAACGCCGTCACTCCGTTCGACGGCGATCCGGTGAAGGGCATGCCGGTCGCCACCATCGTTCGCGGCCAGATCATCTTCCGGGACGGCGAGCTCGTCGGCACGCCGGCCGGGCGCATGGTCCGTCCGAACGCCCTCGCAGAGGAGGGCAAGGGCGTCGTCGACCTCGTCGGCGCTGCCAGCTGAACACGGGGGCCGGTGGCCGCTCCGGCGGCCTCCGGCCCGTTTCGATCCTCGCGCCTGAACCCCGTCAGGTATTGACCAGTAGGCGATGGTATACACCCATCGGCGTGGACTTCAGAACGGGGAGGAGAGGAGACACCTGGGATGAAGGGTTTGACCATCTTCCGTGGCATGGCGCTCCCACTGGTCCTGCTCCTGGTGCTCGCGGCCTGTGGCGGCGGCGGCTCGTCTGCCGCACCGTCCGAGGCCGACGAGCCGTCGGAGGCTCCGGCGTCGGAGCCGGCCGAGGAGTCGACCGCACCGTCGGAGGAGGCGCCGGCACCGGTGCCGTTCACCGTCGCGTTCACCTCCATCGGCATCGGCAGCGTGCCGCTCCTGGCCGCGATCGACGACCTGCGCGAGCAGGGCTACGAGATCGAGACCCCGGAGATCGCCGAGTCCGAGCTCGTGACCGAGGGCGTGGCCCAGGGCGAGTTCCAGTTCGGCTCGGGCGCGAACAACAGCTCCCTCGCGGCGATCGCGCAGGGTGCCCCGGTGCGCTGGATCGTCGACCGCAGCCTGAACGAGTGGCAGGTCTACTCCCGCGAGGGCGTCGAGTCCTGCGAGGACGTGGTCGCCAGTCGCGTGGCCATCCACAGCCCCGGCTCGGTCAGCGGCGCGATGCTGCGTGACTGGATCAACAACAACTGCCCGGAGGACGTGGCCGCGTCCTACGAGCCGCTGATCATCGAGGGTTCGCAGAACCGCCTCGCGGCGCTCCTGGCGGACCAGATCGATACGTCCCCGGTGGAGTTCGGTGACGCGCTCATCCTCGAGAACGAGGGTGGCTTCGCGCGCGTCGTGAGCTTCGCCGCCGACCTGCCCGGCCTGCATCCGACCTCGGTCTACGGCAACGCGGACTGGATGGCGGAGAACCCGGGCGCAGTCGAGGCGCTCATCAGGGCGCTCCTCGAGCAGCACCGGCTGATCAACTCGGAGGACGGCTACCTCATGGAGCTGTTCACCGAGTACCTCCCCGAGGAGGCGTCCGGTGAGAACGCCGAGGCCATCGTGCAGGCGTACGTCGACGCGGGCCTCTTCCCCGACGACGGTGGCCTGGACGACGAGGCGGTCGAATACACGATCGGCTTCTTCGGCCCCGATGGCACCGGTGACATCGAGGAGGTCCTGAGTCCCGACCAGGTCGCGGACCTGTCGTACCTCCAGAACGTGCTGGATGAGCTCGGCGGCTGACGTCCAGCCCCTGGGCACCGGGGGCGGCCGGCAGAGGGCCGGCCGCCCCTTCCTGTCTCGGGTGCTCGACTCCAAGCTCTTCCTGCGTCTGCTGACGCTGGCGATCGTCGCCGCCATCTGGCAGTGGTACGCGGTGTCCGCGAACGCGCTGCTGATCCCGACGTTCGACGGCACCGTCGTGGCCTTCTTCGAGCTGTTCGTCGACCCGGAGTTCTGGGAGGCCGTCTGGGTCAGCAACCAGTCGATGGTGATCGGCTTCGCGTTCACCATCCTGGCCGGCATCCCGCTCGGCCTGCTCATGGGCCGATACCGTGCGGCGGAAGCCTTCACCGACGTCTACATCAACATCCTGCTCGTGACGCCGATGGCGGCGATCATCCCGCTCATCATCATGGCGATCGGCTTCGGCCTCGAAGCGCGCGTGCTCCTCGTCGTCCTGTTCGCCATCCCGATGGTGATCGTGAACTGCCGCGCCGGCGTCCGCCAGGTCGACCCGACGCTCATCGAGATGGCGCAGAGCTTCGGCGCCACCGAGCGCTCGGTCTGGTGGCGCATCCTCCTGCCCGGCGCCATGCCGGCGGTCATGACCGGCATCCGCATCGGCCTCAGCCGATCCCTGACGGCCATGGTCGTCATCGAGCTCCTCCTCGTCGCGGTCGGGCTCGGCGGACTGATCATCAACTTCCGCGGCCAGTTCAACGCCGAGGGGCTGTACGCGGTCGTCGTCTTCGTCGTCTTCGAGGCGCTCGTGCTCATCACGGTCGCCCGCTGGCTCGAGCGCCGTCTCGTGCCGTGGGCGAGCGAGGGCGCGCTGTCACAGTCATAGGCCCGACACCAGCAAAGGGTGGCTAGCGAGTGATCGAGATCCGTGGCCTGAGCAAGTCGTTCGCGGGGAGACGCCGCGGGCGCTCCGGCGTCCAGGCGCTCGAGGACGTGAACCTCACCATCGAGGACAACGAGTTCCTCACCGTCCTCGGCCCGAGCGGATGCGGCAAGACGACACTGCTGCGGTGTATCGCCGGGCTCGTGTCGTGGGACGAGGGCGAGATCCTCATCGACGGCAAGCAGATCCGCGGCCCCGGGCCGGAGCGGGCGATGGTGTTCCAGAGCATCGCGCTCATGCCGTGGGCCACGATCCTGCGCAACGTCACCTTCGGCCTCGAGCTGCGCGGCGTCAGCCGATCGCAGGCCGAGCCCCGCGCGCGCGAGCTCATCGAGCTCGTCGGCCTCAAGGGCTTCGAGACCGCCATGCCGTTCGAGCTGTCGGGCGGCATGCAGCAGCGCGTCGGCCTGGCGCGCGCCCTGGCCGTGGAGCCGCAGGTGCTGCTCATGGACGAGCCGTTCGGGGCGCTCGACGAGCAGACCCGGCGCCTCCTCCAGGAGGAGCTGCTCCAGATCTGGGAGCACCGCCGCACGACGGTGGTGTTCATCACCCACTCGATGGAGGAGGCCGTCCTCCTCGGCGACCGCGTCGTCCTCATGAGCGCCCGCCCGGGGAAGATCGAGGAGATCGTGCCGGTCCCGATGCCGCGTCCCCGCTCCGAGCACATCGACACGGTCGAGGGCTCCGCGGACATGCATCGCATCACGCAGCAGCTGTGGGGACGGCTGCGCGAGTGGCAGGTCGACGTGGGCAAGGCGCGCGGCGTGGCGGCGGCGAGCTAGGGGACGGGCGAGGAAATGAGCGGCAACGCCATGGTTTCGCCTCGCGTCAGCCAACGACACCCGCGACCGCCGTGGGTCGGGCTCAGCTGGGCGACCGGCGCGGGACCGACGACCATCGCGCTCCTCGTCGGCATCGGCTTCTGGGAGGCCGTCGGCCAGCTGGCCGGCTTCCGCTTCTTCCCGCCGTTCAGCGCGGTCGTCGCGCGGCTGTTCGAGATGATCGGCAACGGGGAGATCCTGCCGCCGCTCATGGGCAGCCTCCAGAACCTCGCCATCGGGTTCAGCATCTCGGTCGTCGTCGGCATCGTCGTCGGGCTGCTGATGGGCGCCTACAAGCGGGTCGAGGTGGCGCTGGACGTCTACGTCTACGCGCTGCTGACCGCGCCCTCGCTCGTGTTCGCGCCGATCATGTTCTCGATCTTCGGCCTCGGGCCGGAGCCGATCATCGGCGTGATCATCATCTACACCGTCTTCATCATCATCATCAACACGGCGTCGGCGGTGCAGACCGTGCCGCGCACGCTGATCGAGATGGGCCGCTCGTACTGCGCCAACGACCGGCAGATCTTCTGGCGCATCATCCTGCCGTCGGCACTGCCGATGATCATGGCCGGCCTCCGCCTGGCGGGCGCCCGCGCCGTCGAGGGCATGGTGAACGGCGAGCTGTTCATCGCCGCCGTCGGCCTCGGCGCGGTGATCTCGCGGGCCGGCGCCCGCTTCGACGCGACGACCGTCCTGGCGGTCCTCGTCCTGACCCTGTTCATCGCGTTCATCGTGGTGCGGGTGATCATGTTCATCGACCGTCGCGCGACGAGCTGGCTGCCCGAGACGCAGCGCGGACTGCGATGAGCGGAGGCAGCGGCGGACGCCTCGCCGGCAAGGTGGCGATCATCACCGGGGCGGGGCGGAACATCGGAAGGGCGATGGCCGAGCGCTTCGCCGCCGAAGGTGCCCGGGTCGTCGTTGCCGACAACCACGACGGCCGGGCGACGGCCGTCGTCGACGGCATCCGCGCCGCCGGTGGGGAGGCGATCGCCGTCGTGGTCGACGTCACGCGCGAGGACGACGTGGCGCGCATGGTCGCCACCGCGGTCGAGAGGTACGGCCGGCTCGACGTCCTCGTCAACAACGTGGCGGTCACGGTGAACAAGCCGATCCTCGACACCACGATCGAGGAGTGGGAGCTGGTGATGAACGTCACCCTGCGCTCGGCGTTCCTCGGCATCAAGCACGGCGCACGGGCGATGATCGAGGCGGGCAACGGCGGCTCGATCGTCAACGTCGGCTCGACGAGCGGCCACCGCGGGGCGAAGGGCAAGTTCGTCTACGCCGTCGCCAAGGCGGGCGTGAACAACCTCACCCGGTCCGCCGCCGTCGACCTCGCCGAGCATGGCATCCGGGTCAACACCCTGACCCCGACCCAGACCGGCAGCCCGGTCGGCCAGGACGACGACGTGCCTGATCGTGGCATCAAGCCCGGCGGCATCCCGCTCGGCCGCTTCGGCCGCCCGCCGGAGCAGGCCAACGCGGCGCTCTTCCTCGCCTCGGACGAGGCGTCGTTCGTGACCGGCGCCGACCTCGTCTGCGACGGGGGACTGCTCGCCGTCTTCCCGCGCGCCTTCTAGGGCGGTCGTCGCCGGGCCGATGGACGGTGAGGCGGTCCGGTTCGTCCACGGCCGCCGCATCCTCACCGCCGACGGCTGGTTGGACGGCACGATCGAGATCGCCGACGGACGGATTGCGGCCCTGCGCGCGCGTCGCGGTCCGCTCGAGGACGGGCCGGGCTCCCTCGACGTCGGCGACATGACGGTCATCCCGGGCCTGGTCGACACCCACGCCCATATGCGCGACCCGGGCTTCACCCACAAGGAGGACTGGGCCCACGGCTCGCGGGCCGCGGCCGCCGGCGGCGTGACGACCGTGATCGACATGCCGAACGTCGAGCCGCCGCCGTCGACCGCCGAGCGCTACGCGGCGCACACGGCCAACGCGGCGCGGCAGGCGGTCGTCGACTTCGGCCACCACGCCGCCGGCACGATGCCGTCGGAGATCGCGGGGATGGCCGCCGCCGGCGCCGTCGGGTTCAAGGTCTTCATGAAGCGCGACGTGGCGCGCTCCTACCCGCACATGCCGGGCACGGCGGTCGACGACCACGCGCGCCTGTACGAGATCTGCGAGGCGGTGGCGGCGACCGGCCGACCGCTCCTCGTCCATCCCGACGACCAGGCGCTGGCCGAGCTGTTCGCGCGCCGGGCCTGGGAGAGCGAGGGCCGCGGCTTCCGGGCCTACGCTCGCGCCCTGCGGGCCGGGGACGGCGTGACGATCGATGTCGGGATGGCCACGATGCTCGCCCTCCAGCGGGCGACCGGCGTCCGGCTCCACCTGCTCCACGTCTCGACGCCCGGCGCGTGGGAGCTCGTCCGGATGGCGAAGGCCGCCGGGCGGCCGGTGACCGCCGAGGTCAACCCGTTCCATCTGAGCGTCGTGAACGACTGGGACACGATCGAGCGCTGGGGACCGTTCGCGCTCGGCAGCTGGATCCCCGAGGCGCACGCCGAGGCGACCTGGTCGGCCGTCCTCGACGGCACCGCCGACGTCATCGGCTCCGATCACACGCCCCACGCCCGGGAGGAGAAGGCGTCGGGCTGGGACGACATGTTCGCCACGCCGGGCGGCAGCCCGACGATCCAGCACTACCTCTCGCTGCTGCTCACCGAGGTCGCCCGCGGCCGCATCTCGCTCGAGCGGATCGTGGAGCTGTGCGCCACGGCGCCGGCGCGGCTCATCGGCCTCGCCGGCATGAAGGGCTCGATCGCCGTCGGAGCCGATGCGGACCTCGTCGTCGTCGACCTCGAGCGCACGACGACGATCGCCGAGGGCGACGTCCTGTCGAAATGCGGCTGGACCATCCTCGACGGCCGCGAGGTCACCGGCGCGCCGCTGCTCACCATCCTGCGCGGAGCGGTGGTCGCGCGCGACGGCCGCGTCCTCGCCGAGGAGGGCGGCGGCCGCCCGGTCGGCGATCGCCTGTCGTGACCGGCCCGGCCTACGCGGCGGGAGCGATCTCCTCCAGCAGCCGGCCGTAGCCGCGGATCGGCGACGGGTAGCCGAGCCGCCGGAGGTTGGCCGCCACCTGGGCCTGGACGTTCGTCACCACCGGCCGGCCCGTCGCGCGCTCGATCTCGTCGATGACCCCGGTCACCGGCAGCGAGCCGCAGGGCATGTAGATGACGTCGGCGTCGGGGTGGGCGGCGGCGAGGGCGATCGCCTGGTCGCGGACCCGCGCCGGGTCGAGCTGGGCGATGATCCGGGTGCGCTCGATGTCGAGGCTGTCATGCCCGACGACCTCGAAGCCCTCCTCGCTGAGGACGGTGACGCGCTTCTCGGTCTGCTTCACCGGGTACGGGCTGGCGATGGCGACCTTCCCGGCGCCCGCCGCCCGGAGCCCCTCGACCTCGGCCTGGAGCGAGGTGACGTACGGTCGCGAGGTGATGCGGCCGATATCGGCCAGCAGGCGCTCGTGGCCGGCCCGGCCGTAGACCGAGACGACCGGGCTGCCGCCGACGTTGATGACGTCGACGCCCTCGCGGTCGAGCATCTCGACCTTCTCGAGGATGGCGGCATGGGCGCGCTCGAGGTCCTCGTCGACGAGCCGCTGGACGCCGAGCGACAGGACGGCGAGGCGCACGTCGTCCGGCAGGATTTCCTGCCACCACTGGCCCTCGAACCACATGCTCGGCTCGATGCGACCGATCCAGTACGTCATCTACGTCTCCTTCGTGTCGGGTTCGAGCTCCGCCAGGAAGCGGAGCACGAGGTCGTTGAAGCGGTCCGGCGCCTCGACCGGGACGAGGTGCGAGGCGCCGTCGAGGATCTCGGCGGTGCGTAGGTCCGGCAGCTCGCGGCGGTAGATCTCGAGGGCGCGCTGCGGGCGCGCCGGGTCATCGGCCCCGCCGACGAACGCGACGGGGCAGGCGATCGACCGCAGCTGGCGGGTGAGGTCGCGGATGGCGTTCGCCCGGCTGGCGGCGGCGAAGGCGCGCGGGTCGATGTCGAGGACCGAGCGCCGGGTGCGCTCGACCTCCTCCGGATGCGCATCGGCGAAGGCCGGGGTGAACCAGCGCGGCACGGTGGCGTCGACGACCGCCGCCATGCCCTCGGCCTCGGCACGGGCGGCGCGGACCAGGAACCGCTCGCGGGTCGCCATCGGGAACTCGCTGCTGGTCGAGACGAGGACGAGCGCCCGCACGCGCTCGGGGTGCGTGATGGCCAGCATCTGGGCCACCCCGCCTCCCATCGACAGGCCGATGACGACCGCGCGCTCGATCCCGGCCTCCGCCATCGTCGACCGCACGTCGTCGGCGGCGTCCTCGAGGGAGTAGTCGCTGTCGTCGTACGGGCTGCGTCCGTGGCCGCGCAGGTCGACGGCGATGAGCCGATGCCGGCGCGAGAGCGGGCCGAGCTGATGCCGCCACAGGTCGTGGGTGTCGGCCAGCCCATGGAGCAGCACGACGGGCGGCCCGTCTCCGACCTCCCGGTACCAGAGCCGCGGCGGGTGTGCTGGCGCGTACAATGGCGCTCGCTTCCGGCATGCGTCACCTGCGGGCGCAGGCGTTAGGCCCGCATTGTATACCGCGCCGCCGCCCCGACACACCGCTCACGAGCGGGGAAGCCGGGTCGCTGTGGGGACAATCGTGTATGCGATGGCGTGCCATGCCGGGCGGCACAGCAGGTGAGGACACGGGCGTGACGGAGGGCGAGGAGCGGGCGGCGAAGGCCACCACGGCCGCGACTGCCGGCGGTCCGGACGGCACGTTCCTGCTCCAGCTCGTCGTCGTGGCACTGGCCACGACCGCGGTCAACGCCATCCGCCCGATGGTCACCTACCGCGCCCTCGGGCTCGGCGCCGGTCCGTTCGAGGTCGGCCTCGTGGCCGCGGTGTTCTCGGTCGCGCCGGCGCTCCTGGCCGTGGCGGTCGGACGGGCCATCGATCGCATCGGCGAGGTGTGGTTCATCCGCAGCGCGCTGGTGTCGATGACGCTCGGCGCCGCGCTGGCGGTCATCGTCGACTCGCTGTGGCTCCTCGCCCTGAGCCAGACGCTGACCGGCCTCGGCCACGTGACGAACCTCATCGCCGGCCAGGCGCTCGTGGCCAACCGCGGCGGCCGGTCGCGGCGCGACCATCGCTACGGCTACTACTCGACCATGGGCTCGCTCGGCCACCTCCTCGGCCCGCTCATCGGCACGACGCTCGTCACGCGCTTCGCGCTCGGTCCCGAGCCGGGCGCGATCGCCGCCGCCAACCCGCAGGCGCCCGCGTTCATCGCCGCGGGAACGCTGACGCTCATCGCCTTCGGGCTGGCGTGGTTCCTCCCCTGGCTGCGGCCGGCCCACGGCGCCGAGGCCGCCGAGGAGGAGCGGCCCGGGATCCTGACCTCGGCGGCGCGGGTCATGCGCCGGCCGGGAATGCCGTTCGCGATGCTGGTGAGCATGATCGTCGTGTCGTCGGTCGACCTGCTCATCGCCTACCTGCCGCTGTACGGCGAGGTGCGCGGCATCTCGGTCAGCGCCATCGGCGTCCTCCTCGCCATCCGGGCCGGCGCCTCGATGCTGTGCCGCATCTTCATGGGCGTGCTCATCGATCGGCTGGGCCGCAACAAGCTGCTGGCGATCAGCATGTCCGGGGCGGCGCTCGGCCTCGCGCTCCTGCCGTTCGTCGAGGACACCGTCGTCCTCGGCGCGCTCATGGTCCTCATCGGCCTGGGGCTCGGCATCGGCCAGCCGATGACGATGGCCTGGATCGCGAACCGCTCCCCGCGGGCCGAGCGCGGGACCGCGCTCGGCGTGCGGCTCACCGGCAACCGGACCGCGCTCATCGTGGTGCCGATCCTCGCCGGCGCCGTGGCCGGGGTGACGGGCGTGAGCCTCGTCTTCTGGCTCGTTGCCGTGCTCCTGTTCGGCGGCGCGATCATCGGCTATCGCGCTCCGCTGGACACCGAACCGCCCCCACGTCGCGCGGACGCGGGGGCGGCCTGATCGCTGGCCCCGACGGCCCGCCGGAGCGGGCGCCGGGGCGCATCGGCTACTGGCCGGTCCAGATGCGGCCCATCTCGCGGCCGACGTTGGAGACCTGCTCGGCCTCCTCGAGGGTCTCGACCGTCACGATCTCGGCGTCCTCGGGGGCACCGGCGGGAACCGTGTCGTTCGACTTGAACTCGGCCTCGTTGTAGACCTCCTGCCCGCCGTGGGCGCTGAACCACAGGGCGTAGCACAGCGCCGCGTTCGGGTGCGGAGCGTCCGCGAGGACGAGGTTGTAGTTGTCGATGGTCGGGACGAAGTCGAGGAACTTCAGCTCGAGCGGCGCGCCCTCGGCCTGCTGCTCGAGCGTCTCGGCGGTGCGGCCGCCGGTCGTGATCTCGGCCTCGCCACCGGCGACGGCGAGGAGCCCGTCCGTGCCGCCCTCGATGACGAGCGGCTGGACGACGTCATGCAGCCGCTGGACGTAGTCGAGCGCCTCGTCCTCGCCCCAGACGAGGGACAGCTGGTCGAACGGCCGGCCGCGCGGGTCGACGACGACCTCGCCGAGCCACTGCTCGTCGATGAGCTCCTCCCACGTGTTGGGAAGATCCTCCGGGCTGAGCGACTCGGTGTTGTAGCCGAGGCCGATGGCGATGCGGTGGATCCGCACCATGTTCGTGTCGTGGACGAGGTCCTCCGGCACGCCGTTGGCGACCCAGTCGATATCGGTGTTCTGGAGATCCTGGTTGATGATCTCCTGGAACACGTCGGCCTGGCCGGCGATGATGTCGACGCTGACGTCGCGGCCGGCGCCCACCTCGGTGAGCACGCGCTGGGCCGCGTCATCGGGCGTCATCTCGAGGCCCTCGACGGTGATGTCGGGGTGCTCCTCGTTGAACGCCGCGTAGACGTCGTTGATGCCGTCCGAATGGTTGTGCCAGTGGACGAGGCTGCCTTCCTCGGCGCCTGCCTCGCAGGCCTCCTCGTACGAGGCCGCCGTGCCGCCGCCGCCACCGCTGGCGCCGGCCGAGGCGGAACCACCGCCGCCGCAGGCCGCCAGGACGAGCGCGGGAATCGCGAGCATCGCCAGCAGCCGCAGCGCCGGCGACACGATGGATGGGGTGTTTCTCATCACCATTCCTCCTTGGGTGGACCGGATCGCCGGCTCGTCAGGAGGCGTCGACCCCGAGCGGCTGACCGATGGATCGGCGGACCGATGGGTCGCTGACCGAGGGGTCGCCGGACGTGGGGTCGCTGACGAGGGGCTCAGGGCTGCGACTCAGGGTGCCTCCACCTCCTTCTCCGATGAGCTGCGCTCAGGTCAGCTGCGCCGTCTCGCGATTGAGCCTGCGCACGATGACCGAGAGGACCAGCGTGATGACGACCATCAGCATCCCGACCACGGCCGTCTCGGCCGTATCGGCGCCGATGTCCCAGTAGTTCCAGACGAGCGTCGACATGACGATGCTCTCCGGGGTGAAGAGGATCAGCGCGAGGGTGAGGTTCTTGATGGCGAGCAGGAAGACGAGCAGGAAGCCGTTGAGGAAGGCCGGCAGGACGAGGGGCAGCACGATGCGCCGGATGACCGCGCCCCACGCGGCGCCGCTGACGGCCCCCGCCTCCTCGAGCTCGTTCCGGATCTGGGCGATGCCCGAGCTCATCAGGCGCGTCGAGATGCTGATGTACTGCGTCCCGAGCGCGATGACGATGATCCAGATCGTCCCGTACACCGGCAGCGGCAGGACGAGGTAGATGAGCAGGATGCTCAGGCCGATGAGGACGCCGGGCATGGCGTGCGGGGTGAAGGCCAGGACGTCGAGCACGAACCGCAGCCGCGACCGGGTGCGGACGAGGATCCACGACACGAGCAGGCCGACGACCATGGCGCCGAGCCCGGTCGCCACGCCGAGGATGAGCGTGTTGATGACCGCGCGCTGGAGGCGTGGCGACGACAGCACCTCGCCGTACGCATCGAGGGTGATGCGGCTGAACGACTCCGGGCTCGGCACCGCGTAGAACGGCTGGAGGCTGGTCCACAGCATGACGAGCGCCGGCAGCACGAAGCTGATGACGATGAACGACAGCGACAGGACCAGGGCCGGGACCTTCCACGCCCCGAGCCGGATCCGCCGCGGCAGGTAGCTGTGCCCGGTGATCGTCGCGTACCGGTCGCCGCGCCCGAGCACGCGGTTGTAGACGAGCAGCGGGCCGATGGCGATGAGCAGCAGGAGGATGGCGTACGAGCTGGCGAGGCCGTAGTTCGGCAGGCCGCCCGACGGCTGGGTCTCGACGAACACGGTCGTGCTCAGCACCGGCACGCCGCCGCGCAGCCCGAGCACGAGCGGGATGTCGAACGACTCGATGACGCTGACGAACTGGTAGACGAGCGCCGCCAGCAGTGCCGGGGTCAGCAGCGGCAGGGTGATGCGGCGCATCACCGTCCGGTACGGCGCGCCGGACGTCGCCGCCGCGTCCTCCATGGCCGTGTCCATGGCGCGAAACGCGGCCGCCACGAGCAGGTAGGTGACCGGCACCAGGGTGATGCCCTGGACGAAGATCATGCCCGGCAGGGTGTAGGCGTTGAGCGGCCCCTGGGCGTTGGGATCCATGCCGAGCACCGCGCGGAGCGGGATGTTCAGCAGGCCGTTCGACGGGTTGAGGAGCAGGGCGTAGGCGATGCCGGCGATGACGTTCGGCAGGCCGATGGAGGCGATGATGACGACGAACAGCAGGCCGCGGAACGGCAGGTCGGTGCGCTCGATGAGCCAGGCGAACGTGATGCTGAGCGCGAACGAGACGACGAGCGCGCCGCCGGCGAAGAGGAACGTGTTCCACAGCACGGTGTAGGTCGACGGGTTGGTCAGGACCGTGATGTAGTTGTCGAGCGTCCATTCGACGCCGGGGCTGATCGGCAGCCGGCCCTCGGTCGCCCGGAAGCTGGTCAGCACCAGCATCGTCACCGGGCCGACGACGAGCCAGATGAGGACGCCGACGATGCCGATGATCGCCAGCGTGCGGGCCTGGACGTTCCGCGCCCGCTCGACGAGGCGGGCGAAGGGTCCGGGGCTCGGCTCCCGGACCTCGGGTGCGCGTGCCTCGGAGGCGGCCGTCACGCGTCGACCCGGGCGAGCGCCGAGAGCCGGCGGCTCCCGACCCGCACCAGCGGCTGCCCGTGGACGGGGAAGATGCGACAGTCGAACGGCCGCATCTCGACCTTGACCGGGTCGCCGCGATCGAGCTTGAGGCGCGAGTCGGCCCGGACCTGGACGAGGTTGCCCTCGACCTCGATGTAGTACTCCATCGAGTTCCCGGTGAACAGGCCGATGCCGATGCGCGCGTCGACGACGTTCGGCCGGTCCCCGACCGCGTCGTGCCCGTCGTGATGGAGCACGACGTTCTCCGGACGGATGGCAACGATGACCTGGCCGCCCGGCTCGACCGGCACCTCGGGGTCCTCGACGTCGAGGCGGCCGAAGGCGAGGTCGACGGTCACCGTCCGCGCGCCCTCGTTGCGGGCGACGAACGTGCCGAGGAACAGGTTCGTCGAGCCGATGAAGCTGGCCACGAACTCGTTGACCGGCTCGTGGTAGATCTGCTCGGGCGTGCCCTCCTGCACGATCCTGCCGCCGTCCATGACCGCGATCCGATCGGACATGGAGAGCGCCTCGATCTGGTCGTGGGTCACGAACAGGGTGGTGACGCCGAGCCGCCGCTGGATGGCGGTCAGCTCGCCGCGCATCCGCTCGCGCAGCCGCGCGTCGAGGTTCGAGAGCGGCTCGTCCAGGAGCAGGACCTTCGGCTCGCGCACGATCGCGCGGGCCAGCGACAGGCGCTGCTGCTGGCCGCCGGACAGCTGGGTGGCCATGCGGTCCTCGTAGCTCCCCAGGCCGACGAGGCCGAGGGCCGTCTCGACCTTCTCCTTGACGCTGGAGCCGGAGGGCCGATCCCTGCCGACCCGCAGCGGGAAGGCGACGTTCTCGAAGACCGTCATGTGCGGCCAGACCGCGTAGCTCTGAAACACCATGCCGATGTCGCGGCGGTAGGGCGGGACGTAGACACGATCCGATACGACGACCGTGTCGCCCAGCTCGATCGTGCCGCCGTTCGCCCGCTCGAGGCCGGCGATGCAGCGCAGGGTGGTGGTCTTGCCGCAGCCGCTCGGGCCGAGGAGCGTGTAGAACTCGCCCTCCTCGACCGTGAACGAGACGTCGTCGACGGCCCGCACGCCCCCCGTCTGGTAGATCTTGACGAGCTCGGAGACGCGGATCATCGATGCGTGGGCGCTGCGTTCGGCGGCTGCGAGCCGCTCCCGTGGATGCTCGGGCGGACAGTTCGTGTCGTCACGGGGCCCTCGAGATGCTTCATTGTATGGTAGCGTATACATCAAGCCCATCCGGGTCGGCGAGCGTTCGCCGCAAGCCCCTGCGAGAAGGAGCGTCACCCGTGTCGGAGGCCCCTCCCGAGCTCACCGAACGCGTTCCGCTGGCCCACGAGGTCCACGGTGACGGTCCCGGCGCGCCGATCGTCCTCGTCACCGGCACGGGCTATCCGGGCCGCACCTGGCACCCCGAGCTCGTCGACGCGCTGGCTGCATACCGTCCGGTCATCACCTTCGACCACCGCGGCACCGGCGCCACGCCGGGGACCCCCGGCCCGTACTCGACCCGCCTCTTCGCCTCCGACCTCGCCGGGCTGCTCGAGGGACTCGGCCTCGGCCCGGCCCACGTCCTCGGGCACTCGATGGGCGGCCGCGTCGCCCAGTGGCTCGTCCTCGATCACCCGTCGCTCGTCCGCAGCCTCATCCTGGCCGCCTCGGGCCCGGGCCAGTTCAGCGACGCGCACGCCCAGACGACCGGCATCCCGGTGCCCACCGCCCTCGGGCTCATCGAGCTCGGCTACGAGGGCTATATGCGCCGGCAGATCACGACCAGCTTCTTCACCGCCGGCTACGCCGAGGCGCATCCCGATCGGGTCGGCTGGCTGGTCGAGGCGTTCTGGGCCGGGCGGCCGTCGATCGAGGACTACCTGAAGCACGTCGCCGCCCGCCAGGCGCATCGGACCACCGATCGGCTGGGCGAGATCCGCCGGCCGACCCTCGTCGTCATCGGCGACCAGGACACCCACGTCGGCGGCACCGGCTCGCACTGGGAGCAGTCGCAGTACCTCGCGTCGACCATCGCCGGCGCCGAGCAGCGCGTGATCGCCGGGGCCAAGCACGGGTTCTTCTGGAGCCATCCCGAGGAGACGGTGCGGACCCTCGTCGAGTGGACCGCCCGCCACGACGCCGTGCCGGCCGATGCCTGAGGTCGTCGTCGTCGGCGCCGGCATCATCGGCGCCTCGATCGCCCGCTTCGCCGCCGAGCGGGGTGCCGCGGTCACCGTCGTCGACGCCGCGCGACCGGCGGGCGGCACGTCGCTCGCCACCTTCGCCTGGGTCAACGCCGCGGGCAAGCAGCCGCGCGCGTACTTCGACCTGAACGTGGCGGGCATCGCCGCGCACCGCGAGCTCGTCGAGCGCCTCGGCGGCGGGGAGTGGTACCACGCCGGCGGCAACCTCGAGTGGGGGCCGGCGGACGCGGTGACGGAGCGGGCAACGCGCCACCGGGAGTGGGGCTACGCGGTCGAGACGATCGACGCCGCCGAGGCGCGGCGCCTCGAGCCCGCCGCCCGCATCGGCCCCGACGACGGCGTCGCCTTCTCCGCCGACGACGCCTGGGTCGACCCCGTCCTCCTCGTCGCGCGCCTCCTCGACGACCCGCGCATCACGACCCTTCTCGGCACCCGCGTGACGGCCATCGCGACCGATGGCGGCCGGGCGACCGGCGTCGCCCTGGCCGACGGCCGGCGCATCGCCGCCGATTTCGTCGTGGTCGCCACGGGACCCGATGCCGCCGAGCTCCTCGCGCCGCTCGGGCTCGACCTTCCGATGCGCCATGCGCCGGGCCTGATGGCGGTGACCGAGCCGGTCGCGGTGCCGGTGGGCCGGATCATCCACGCGCCGGGCATCTCGTTCCGCCCCGACGGCGCCGGCCGATTGCTGCTCGCCGCCGACAGCGTCGACAAGCAGCTCGACGTGGCGGGCGGTCCGCTGTCGGTCGACGCCGCCGCCGACGAGCTGCTGGCCCGGACGCGCCGCGCGATCAGCGGGCTCGACGGCATCGGCTTCGAGGCGCTCCGCATCGGCCGCCGAGCGCTCACCGCCGACGGCTACCCGGCGGTCGGCCCGGTCCCCGGGACCGACGGCGCCTACCTCGCGGTCACCCACAGCGGCGTCACGCTGGCCCCGCACCTGGGCCAGCTGGTCGCGCGCGAGCTGCTCGACGACCTCAGCGACCCCACCCTCGACGACTATCGGCCCGGCCGCTTCGCCGCGGCCGCCCACGCACCCCAGCCCTGAGAGGAGACCGATGCCCTACATCATCATCAAGGCGCTCCGCGGCCGAGCCGTCGAGCAGAAGCGCGAGCTCGCGAAGCGCATCACCGATGCGACCGTCGAGGTCTACGGCGTGAAGCCGGAGGTCGTCAGCGTCCGCTTCGAGGAGGTCGAGCCCGACAGCCTGGCCGTCGGGGGCGTGCTGAAGAGCGACGGCGCGAGCGGCGGCTGACCCGTCGGGCGGCTGACCCGTCGGGCGGCTGACCGGTTACTCGTAGACGGTGAACGACGGCTCGTGCCGGCAGCGACAGCCGCCGGGGCGCGTGCAGCCGGCGACCGGGACGTCCGGCAGCTGCGACGGCACGTACGTCGTGTCCGCCACCGCGTCGCAGGTCGCGCAGGCCGTCGCGTCGGCCGCGACGAGCGCCACTCCGTCGATGACCCCGTCGTGGTAGAGCCGCTGGAGCTCGTCGCGCGCGTACGTCGTCACCGCTGACCTCCATCCTGTGCGGCCGATCGTGCGGCCGCGAGCCACGCCGCCGTCTCGCCGACCACCACCGGCCGCTGCGCGCGCAGGGCCGGCACGTCGGGTGCTCCGGTGAGGAACATCGCCGCGCGCAGCTCCTCCGCGAAGCGCTCGATCCAGGTGGCGACCGCATCGTCGCCCTCGAGGGCCGCCTGGAGCAAGGGGCGAGCCACGCCGACGGCCGTCGCGCCCATGGCGATCGCCTTCGCGGCGTCGAGGCCGGAACGGATCCCGCCGGTGGCGATGACCGGGATGCCGGCCTCGTGCGCCAGGCCGATGCTCACCACGGTCGGGATGCCCCAGTCGCGCAGCAGCGTGCCGAGCCGGACGCCGCGCTCGTCGCCGCGCTCCTCGGCGCGCAGCGCCTCGATGGCGGCGAAGCTCGTGCCGCCGACCCCGCCGACGTCGATCGCCGCCACGCCGGCCCCGGCGAGCGCGCGGGCGACATCGGCCCGCATCCCGCCGCCGGTCTCCTTGGCGATCACCGGCACGTCGAGCGAGGCGGCCAGGGCGCGGATCGCATCCAGGTGCCCGCGCGCGTCGCGCTGGCCCTCGGTCTGGACGAGCTCCTGGAGCGGGTTGAGGTGGACGGCGAGCGCATCGGCCCGGATCGTGGCCAGCAGGCCGCGGACCTCGTCGGGGGTGATCGGCTCGCTGTCGCGCTGGCCGACGAGCTGCGTGGCGCCGATATTGGCGACGAGGAACGCGGTCGGGGCCCGCTCGCGGGTGACGGCGTACGTGCCGCGCAGCGCCGGGTCGATGAGCGCCGCCCGCTGGCTGCCGATGCCCATGGCGATCCCGAAGCGCTCCGCCGCGCGCCCGAGGACGGCGTTGACCCGGCCGCCCTCGTCGTGGCCGCCGGTCATGGCCGAGATGACGAGCGGGAGGCGCAGCCGGCGGCCGAGGAGCTCGGTCGAGGTGTCGACCTCGTCGAGGTCGACCTCGGGCAGCGCCGAGTGGAGGAGATGGACGTCGGCGAACCCCGCGCTCCGGCCGCTCTCGACCGACGCGGCGGCGGCCATGCGCAGGTGATCGGCCTTGCGTTGCTGGATCTCGTCGGTCATCGGCGGCCACCTCCCAGGGGTCCACGATCGGTCGGCACGCTATGGTATACATAGGTCCCCGACGAGCCGACTGGGAGGCCAGGTGAGCGAGCACACGATCCGTTTCGAGCTGAACGGGACGCCCGTGACCGCCACCGTGCCGGCCGACCGCACGCTCCTAGACCTCCTGCGCACCGACCTCGGCCTGACGGGGACGAAGGAGGGCTGCTCGGTCGGCGTGTGTGGCGCCTGCAGCGTGCTCCTCGACGGCGAGCTGCTCTCGTCGTGCATCCTCCCCGCCGTCTTCGTGGACGATCGCCGCGTCACGACCGTCGAGGGACTCGCCACCGACGGCCGGCTGACGCCCGTCCAGGATGCCTTCATCCGCCACGGCGGCTTCCAGTGCGGGATCTGCACCCCCGGCCAGCTGATCTCGGCCACCGCCCTCCTCGCCGAGGTGGAGGCGCCGACCGAGGCCACCGTGCGCCAGTGGATGATGGGCAACCTCTGCCGCTGCACCGGCTACGAGGGCATCGTGGCGTCCGTCCTCGCGGCCGCCGAGCAGTCGGGGTGATCGGCTACGACTACGTCGAGCCACTGACGCTCGATGAGGCCCTCGAGTCCCTGGCGACGCACGGCGAGGACGCGCACCTCATCGCCGGCGGGGCCTCGCTCGTCGTCATGCTCCACCAGCAGCTCATCGCCCCCTCGGTGCTCGTCGGGCTGCGGCGCGTCGAGGCGCTGCGCGGCATCGAGGCGCGCGACGACGGGTCGCTGCGGATCGGCGCCACCACGACCCATCGGCAGATCGAGCGCTCGCCGGCGGCCGTCGCCCATGCGCCGGCCCTGGCCGAGGCGTTCGGGCACATCGCCACCGTCCGCATCCGCAACCAGGGGACGGTGGGCGGCAACCTCGCCCACGCCGACCCGGCCCAGGACCCGCCGCCGATCCTCATGGCCCTCGACGCATCGGTGTCCGTCGCCGGCCCGTCGGGCGAGCGACGCATCCCGGTCGCCGACCTGTTCGTCGACCTGTTCGAGACCTCGCTCGAGCCCGGCGAGATCATCACCGCCGTCGAGCTCCCGCCGCGCGAACCCTCGGCGCGGGCCATCTACGTGAAGTTCCTGCCCGGCTCGCGCGACGACTACGCCACGGTGTCGGTGGCCGCGTCGGCGACGATCGCCGAGGACGGCTGGCGCAACGTCCGGATCGCGTGCGGCGCGGTCGGCCCGGTGCCGCTGCGCATGCGCGACGCCGAGGCGGCCCTCGAGGGCACAACGCCCGACGACCGAGCCTTGGCCGATGCCGCCGCCACGGTCGCCGATGCGGTCGACCCGCTCGACGACACTCGCGGCTCGGCCGGCTACAAGCGCGACATGGCGGTCGTCTGGGTGCGCCGCGCGCTCGAGCGCCTGGCCGCCGGTGCGGGCCGATGAGCCACGACGACGAGCTCGACCTCGGCCCGGCGCCGGCGTCGTTCGCCGCGCCGGAGTGGCGGGTCGAGGGCACGGACAAGGTCACCGGCGCCGCCCGCTACGTCGCCGATCGCACGATGCCCGGCATGCTGTGGGCTGCGTTCCGGCGCAGCGACGCGGCCCACGCGCGGATCGTCTCGATCGACGTCAGCGCCGCGAAGGCGCTGCCGGGCGTCCATGCCGTCCTGACCGGCGCCGATATCGGCGGCGTCCGCTTCGGCCGGCGGCTGCTGGACCAGCCGATCCTCGCCACCGACGTCGTCCGCTTCGTCGGCGAGCGGGTCGCGGCGGTCGCGGCCGAGACGCGCGAGATCGCCGAGGAGGCGGCCCAGCTCATCGAGGTGGAGTACGAGGAGCTGCCGGCGGTGACCTCGATCGAGGAGGCGCTGCGCGACGACGCGCCGATCCTCCATCCCGAGGCGGCGAGCTACGTCTATCTCGGCGGCGATCGGCCACCGGTGCCGCACCCGAACGTCCAGGGCCACCGGGTCGTCGCCCACGACGACGACCAGCTCGAGCGGATCTTCGCCGAGGCCCCGCACGTCTTCGAGCACACGTTCCGCACGCCGCGGCAGCACCACGGCTATATCGAGCCACACGCCAGCCTGGTGTGGATCGGCGAGGACGACGTCGTCCACGTCGTGACGACGAACAAGGCGCCGTTCACGCTCCGCAACCAGATGTCGGAGGTGCTCGGGCTGCCCGCGGCCCGGATCGACGTCGACGCGGCCTTCATCGGCGGCGACTTCGGCGGCAAGGGCTACTCGCCCGACGAGTACCCCTGCTACTTCCTGGCGCGGGTGACCGGCCGGCCGGTGAAGGCGGTGATGTCGTACGTCGAGGAGCTCGCGGCGGCGAACCCGCGCCACGCCGCGGTGGTCCGGCTGCGGACCGCGACCGATGCCGACGGTCGCTTCCTCGCGCACGAGGCGCGGACGCTGTTCGACGGGGGAGCGTACGCGGCGGCGAAGCCGCTCCCGCAGCTCAACCTGGCCGGCGGCTCGCAGACGCTCGCGCCGTACCGCGTGCCGGCGGTCCGCATCGAGGTCACCAGCGTCTACACCACCATGGCGCCCGCCGGCCACATGCGTGCGCCGGGCGAGGTGCAGGCGCTGTTCGCCGGCGAGTCGCACGTCGACCTCATCGCCCGCGAGCTCGGCATCGATCCGATCGAGCTGCGGCGACGGAACCTCGTCCGGCCCGGCGAGGTCGGGGCCACCGGCGACCGACCGCGCGAGGCCCGCGGGCCGGAGCTGCTCGACGCCATCGCGTCGGCCACCTCGTGGGACGGAACGCGGCCGCCGAACCGCGGCCGGGGCATGGCGATCGGCCTGCGCCACGTCGGCACGGGGAAGGTCAACCTCTCGGTGCGCTTCGATGCCGGCGGGACGATCACCGTCGTCACCGGCCTCCCCGACCAGGGCGGCGGCGGGCACACGGTCATCCAGCGCGTCCTGGCCGCGACCGCGTCGGTCTCGCCGGAACGGATCCGGGTCGAGCGCCGATCGACGGCGAGCGCGCCGTTCGACTCGGGCGTCGGTGGCTCGCGCACGACCCACGTCGGATCGCAGGCGGCGGCCCGCGCCGGGATCGCGCTCAGGCAGGCGCTCGAGGACGCGGCGGCCCGGACGCTCGGCGAGGGGACCGAGCGGATCGCGCTCGTCGACGACTGGCTCGTGGGCGAGGACGGCCGCAACCGGGTCTCGCTCGGCGAGGCGGCGGCGTCGCTCGTCGGCGAGGCGGGCGCGATCGAGGTCGACGGCCGGTTCGAGGCCGGGGCCCACGGGCACGACGAGCCGGGGGACTACGACTACGGCGCCTACGCGGTCGAGGTCGAGGTCGATCCCGAGACCGGGACGGTCACGGTCGTCGACGCGGTCCTCGTCGCCGACGTCGGCACGGTCGTCAACCCGGTCGCGCACCAGGGCCAGCTCGTCGGCGGCTTCGCGTTCGGCTTCGGCGGCGCGGTGCTCGAGGAGCTGGGCACCGACGAGTCCGGGCGGGTGACGACGCTCAACCTCGGCGACTACAAGCTGCCGACCGCGATGGACGTCCCGCCGCTGCGGGTGATCCTGCTGCCGACGACCATCGGTCCCGGCGCGTTCGGGACGAAGATGGCCGGGGAGCTGTCGAACACCGCGGTCGCGCCGGCGATCGCCAACGCGATCCACGACGCCGTCGGCGTGCGGCTGTTCGAGCTGCCGCTCACCGCCGAGCGGGTGCGGCGAGCGCTCCTCGCGCGGGGCTGATCGGCCGCCGTCCCTCCTCCGAGCCGAGCAGCCGGCCGAGCTCCTCGAGGCTCGCCACCGAGCCGATGGGCAGGAACTCGTCGACGTACGGCAGGGCGGCCACCATCCCGGCGGTGCGCGGCTCGTAGCCGGCCGTGGCGGCCAGCGGGTTGAGCCAGATGATGCGATGGCATCGGCGGCGCAGGAGGTCCATCTCGGCCGACACGATGCCCGGTTCGCCGCGGTCCCAGCCGTCGCTCACGATCATCACCACCGCGCTGCTGCGCAGCACGCGGCGGCCCCACGCCCGGTTGAAGACGTGGAGCGCGGCGCCGATCTGGGTGCCGCCGGCCCAGTCGCGGACGGCGGCCGCCACCTCGCGCAGGGCGCGGTCCGCGTCGCGGTGGCGGAGGTGCGGCGTGATCCGGGTCAGGCGCGTGCCGAACACGAACGACTCGGTGCGCACGTCCATGCGGGTCAGGGCGTGGACGAAGCGCAGCGCGAAGCGGGAGTGGCGCTCCATCGAGCCGCTCACGTCGCAGATCGCGACGATCGGCCGCGGGCGCGTCCGGCGCCGCCGCCAGACCCAGGTCAGCGGGTCGCCGAGCGTGCTCAGGCTGCGTCGCATCATGTGTCGCGGCGCGAGGAGGCTGCCCTCGTCGTGGAGCCGATAGCGCCGTGTCCGGCGCCGCTCGAGCCGCGGCCGGATCTCGTCGACGAGCCGGGCGGCGTCGCGCAGCTCCTCGTGCGACATGGCGTCGAACGAGCGCGCGCGGAGCGCCTCGGCGGCGCTGTAGGCCATGGCCGACGACACGTCGGCGGCGTCGGGCGAGGCGCCCTCCGCCTCGGGCGGCTCGTCGGCCACGAGCTCCTCGCCGGCCCCCGAGCCCGCGACCGTGCCGGGCGTGGAGGGCACGTCGTCGGCGGCGTCGCGCGGCGTCCCGGAGCCGCCACCGCCGGCCGAATGCGTGTCGGGACCGAGGTCGCTCCGGCGCCGATCGAGCCAGAACGCGTCGAACGCGGCGTCGTAGCGCGCGCGCTCCTCGGGCCGGTTGACGAAGACGACGGCGCCCGCGGCGCGGACGTCGTCCTCGCCCAGCGAGTCGAGGACGGTGAGCGCCCGGGCGAAGCCGAGCACGGCGCCCATGTCGGCGCGCAGCCCGGCGCCGCGCAGCGCGGAGGCGAAGCGGACGGCGGCCGCCGCGGTCCCCGACGCCGCGACGGCGATCGGCTCAGGCGGATGGTGCGTCGTGGGCATCGGCGCCGGCCGGCGGTCGAAGGAGCTCGCCGACGAGGGAGCGGAGGCGGTGGAGGTCCTCCTCGTACTTCACGATCACGCCGAACGTGGCCTCGAGCACCTCGGGCGTCAGCTCGCGCGCGCCGAGGGCGAGGATGGCGCTCATCCACTCGATCGTCTCGGCCACGCCGGGCGCCTTGACGAGGTCGATGCGCCGCAGCCGCTGCGCCACGCCCACGACCCGGGCGGCGAGCTCCTCGTCGACGTCCGGGATCCGGGCTCGCACGATGGCCAGCTCCTTCTCGAACGACGGGTAGTCGATCCAGTGGTAGAGGCAGCGGCGCTTCAGCGCGTCGTGCACCTCGCGCGTGCGGTTCGAGGTCAGGATCACGCGCGGCGGATGGTCGGCGCGCAGCGAGCCGAGCTCCGGGACGGTGACCTGGTACTCGGCCAGCAGCTCGAGCAGGTAGGCCTCGAACTCCTCGTCGGCGCGGTCGACCTCGTCGATGAGCAGCACCGGCGGCACGCCGTCCTGGCTCTCGATGGCCTGGAGCAGCGGCCGCCGGATGAGGAAGCGCTCGGTGAAGATGTCCGACTCGGCCGCGTCGCGGATCTCGCCGCGTGCCTCCATGAGCCGGATCTCGAGCATCTGGCGCGGGTAGTTCCACTCGTACACCGCGGTGCTGACGTCGAGGCCCTCGTAGCACTGGAGCCGGATGAGCCGCGTCCCGAGGACGGCGGCGAGGACCTTGGCGACCTCGGTCTTGCCGACGCCCGCCTCGCCCTCGAGCAGGAGCGGCCGCTGGAGCCGCAGGGCGAGGAACAGGGCCGCGGCCAGCGGGCGATCGGCGACGTAGCCGTGCTCGCGGTAGCGATCGGCGATCCAGTCGATGCTCAGCTCGGGCGGCAGGCGGTCATCGGTGCTCATCGGGAGGTTGAGTCTACCGATGGCAGCAGGGAAGCCAGCAGCGGGTCCTCTCGCCGCAGGCGCGCGACGAGCAGCCGATGCCGCGCCCCGACGTTGCGGCCGTCGTTGGCCGCGGTGTGGAGCAGGCGCGTGAACTCGCGCAGGTCGGGCTCCTGCTCCGCCTCGGGCCGGCCGAGCGACGCGCGGCGGTCCTCGTGGAAGCGGCCGTACGCGGCGCGCAGCGCCGGCGCCCACCCGTCCGGCAGGTCGTCCGGCAGCGAGCGCGCAACGAGGTAGAGCGGCAGCACCGCGCCCTGGGAGGCGAGGAGCGGGTCGTGCGCCTCGAACGCATCGGCCAGGCGGTCGAGGACGGCCACCACCCGCTCGCGCAGCAGCCGCCGATGCGCCGGCGCGATGCGCCGGCTGTCACGCGCGAATCGGTCGAGCGTCCGTCCGGTGAGGTCGGGGAGGTCCGTCCGGCCGCGGAGGAGCGCGTCCTCGATGACGAGCAGCCGCGCGGCGGCGTCGTGGTGCTGGTAGCGCAGGTGCGGAAAGCGGACCCTGTCGCGGAAGAACCGATGCGCCGCGATCGTCCGCACCAGCCGCACGGCGTCGCCGCCGACGGCGTTGCGCTTCTCGGCGGCGTTCAGCGGCTCGCCGTTGTTCAGGCGCGAGAACAGGTCCTCGATATCGGCCTCGGTGGCGTTCTGGATGAGGACGACGGCGAGGTACGTCTGGCGCAGCACGCGCTGCCATTCGGGATGGAGCTGGCTGAAGCGCTCGCCGGCCCGCGGATGGGTCACGCCCTCCGGCAGGTCGGGCAGGTTCGCCGTCTCGATGCGGAAGTCATCGGCCAGCGGCAGCTCATCGGTCAGGAAGCGCCAGATCGTGCTCAGGCGCTGCTTGCCGTCGACGACGGCGTAGACCCGGGTCGGGTGCTTGCCACGCAGGTCGTGGAGGTAGATCTTCGGGACGTCGTAGCCGTTCAGCAGCGAGTCGACGAACAGCTGCTGCTTCTCGGTCGACCAGACCGAGCTCTCGCGCTGGTACGGCGGGTCGTCGGCGATCGCGCTGCGCCAGGCGAGCGCCTTGGCGACGGTGAAGTCACGCGCCTGGACGCAGCGCATCGGCTCTCCTTCGGTCTCCCCCAACGCGGGCCGGGGACGCGGCGTTCATGGCGTTACGGGCGGGCAATCGCCTCCTCGCGGTGCTCGACCTTCTCGTAGCCCTGCCACAGCGGCTCGTAGAAGTAGCGGATGCCGTACTCGATGCGCAGCGTGCGCGTCCGCTTGTCCGACGGGTTGAAGTGCTCGTGGCGCGTCATCTTCGGCGGCACGTGGACGGCGTCGCCCGCCTCCCAGTCGTAGTGCTCGTAGTCGATCTCGCTGAAGCCGACGCCCTCGAGCACGTAGAGCACGGCCTCGGTGTGCGAGTGGCAGTGGCTCGAGGTGTGCGGGACCTCCTCGAAGATGTTCGTCATCGCCACCGAGACGGCGGTGAAGCCGTTGCGCTCCTCGCTCGGCGACTCGCCGCCGCCCATGAGGATGTAGATCGCGCCGTGCCGATGCGGGTTCTCGGCCTTGTTCCGGCCCCGCCGATGGCCGCCGCCCAGGCCGCCGCCGTGACCGTGGCCGTGCCCGTCGCCATGGCCATGCCCGTCCCCGTGGCCGTGCCCGTCGCCGTGGCCGTGCCCGTGGGCGTGCGCATCGGCCTCGCCGCGCTCGGCCGCCAAGCGCCGGGCCTCCTCGCGCCGCTTCTGCTCGTCCGGGGCGTCCTCGAGATGCAGCGCGATCCGCCGGCCGAGCTCGTCGAGCTGGCCGTCCTCGGCCGGCAGCTGCTGCTCGATGTCCGGGTCGTTCGGGCCCTTCGGCTCGATCTGCTCGAGGCGGCCGAGCATCGTGTACAGGTCGAGGTCGATGGCCGATGCGGTCACGTACTCGACGTCGCCCGAGCCCAGGTTGAAGAGCTGGTGCTCGGACATGTACGGCACGTGGATCGTCGTGCCCGCGTGGAAGTCGTAGCGCCGGCCGTCGACGACGATGGCGCCGCTGCCGGACAGGACGTGGATCGCCTCCTCGCCGTGGCGCTGCCGGCCGGTGTGCTGGCCCGCGGGGATGACGACCTTGCACAGGTTCGTGCCCTGCGTCGGGAAGCCGACCTGGCGGCCGATGAGCATGGCGATGCGGTGCTCGTTCGGCGTCTCGATCCAGGCCAGGTCGCGACCGCGGGCGACGACCGGGGAGCTGTTCACGGCCAGCTCGTTCTGCTCGCTCTGCTGCACCCACGCGGAGTAGAAGTCCGTCGACTCGTAGCGAGTGACGGCGCGGAAGTTCCCGCTCATGCGCCCTCCGATCTCGTTGTACACCACAGTATGGCGAAGTCGACACTGGTGCGACAAGACGCCGCCGCAGGCTGACATCGGCGAAGATGAGCCGATGCGGACGATATCGCGCAAGGCCCAGACCTTCACCGAGTCGGTCATCCGCGAGATGACGCGCCTCGCGCTCGCGCACGACGCGGTCAACCTGGCCCAGGGCTTCCCGGACTTCGCGGCACCGACCGCGCTGAAGGAGGCGGCCAAGGCGGCGATCGACGCCGATATCAACCAGTACGCCATCACCTGGGGCGCCCGCGACTTCCGCCAGGCGATCGCGGCCAAGACGACGCGGTTCCAGCCCGGCTGGCGGGTCGACCCCGAGACCGACGTGACGGTGGTGTGCGGCGCGACCGAGGGGATGATCGCGGCCATGCTCGCCATCCTCGACCCGGGGGACGAGGTCGTCGTGTTCGAGCCGTTCTACGAGAACTACGGCCCCGACGCGATCCTCGCCGGCGCCGTGCCGCGCTACGTCACGCTCCACGAGCCGGACTGGTCGATCGACCCCGACGAGCTGCGCGCCGCGTTCGGGCCGCGCACCCGCGGCCTCGTGCTGTGCTCGCCCCACAACCCGACCGGCAAGGTCTTCACCCGCTCGGAGCTCGAGCTGATCGCCGAGCTGTGCGTCGAGCACGACGTCGTCGCCTTCACCGACGACATCTACGAGCACATCGTCTACGCCGGCGAGCACGTCCCGCTCGCCACGCTGCCCGGCATGGCCGAGCGGACGGTGGCCGTGAACTCGCTGTCGAAGACGTACTCGGTCACCGGCTGGCGGGTGGGCTGGATCATCGCGCCGCCGCCGTTGACCGCCGGGATCCGCAAGGTCCACGACTTCCTCACCGTCGGTGCCGCCGCCCCGCTCCAGGCCGCCGGCGCGGTGGCCCTCGGCCTGCCGGACGCCTACTACCGCGACCTGGCCGATGCGTACCGCGTGCGCCGCGACACCCTGCTCGAGGCCCTGGCCGCGTCGCCGCTGCGCCCCTTCGTGCCCGACGGCGCGTACTACGTCATGGCCGACATCGGCGAGGTCACCGACGAGGACGACGTCACGTTCGCGCGCCGCATCGTCGCCGATCCGGGCATCGCGGTCGTCCCCGGCTCGTCGTTCTACTCGCGGCCCGAGCTCGGCCGGACGAAGATCCGGTTCGCGTTCCCGAAGCGCGCGGAGACCCTGGCCGAGGCCGCCGAGCGGCTGAACCGATTGGGCCGGGCCACCTGACTAGAATCGGAAGCCCATCGGCCACCATCGGCTCCTCGCACCGAACGGAGGGATTCCACGGGAATGCGCGCGCACCAGATCACGATGCTCGGCACCGGGCTCATCGGCGACTTCTACACCGCCACGCTGCACGGCCAGCGCGGACGCGACCGCGTGCGGGTGGTGTACTCGAGGACCGAGGAGCGCGGGCGCGCGTTCGGCGAGCGGTGGGGGATCGAGGAGCACACGACCGACCTCGAGGCGGCGATCAACCATCCCGACACCGACGTCGTGGTCGTCGGCCTGCCGAACCACCTCCACGAGCAGGCCGTGACCGCCGTCGCGAAGGCCGGCAAGGCGGTGCTGTGCACGAAGCCGCTGGGTCGCACCGCCGATGAGGCGCGCCGCATGCTCGAGGCGGTCGAGTCGGCCGGCGTCTTCGGCGGCTACCTCGAGGACCTCGTCTACACGCCGAAGACGCTCAAGGGCGTGAAGGCGGTTCGCGAGGGCGCCATCGGCGACGTCACCTGGGTCCGCTCGCGCGAGACCCACCCCGGGCCGCACTCGGCGTGGTTCTGGGACGGCCGGCTGACCGGCGGCGGCGCGATCATCGACCTCGGCTGCCACTGCATCGAGATCGCGCGCAACTACGCCGGCAAGGGCAACCGGCCGGTCGAGGTCCTGTGCCACACCGACACGCTCGTCCACCCCATCGACGACGAGGACAACGCGATCGCGCTCATCCGCTTCGAGTCGGGCGCCATCGGCCAGTTCGAGGTGAGCTGGACGTTCCGCGGCGGCATGGACCTGCGCGACGAGGTGGCGGGCACGCACGGCACGATCTGGACGAACCACTTCCTGCGCACCGGCTTCGAGATGTTCACCGCCGGCGGATCGGGCGGCTACGTGGCCGAGAAGGCCGAGACGAGCGCCGGCTGGCTGTTCCCGGTCGGCGACGAGGTCTCCGAGCTCGGCTACGTGGACATGTTCCGCGACATGTTCGACGCGATCGACTCCGGCCGGCAGCCGATGGAGACGTTCTACGACGGCTACGTCGTGAACGCCGTCATGGACGCCTGCTACCGATCGGCGAAGTCGCGGACCTGGGAGCCGGTCGACCTGTTCGAGTGGCGCGGTGGCGTCACGCCGCGCATCTCGGGCACCCACGACGAGTACGAGGGCAAGGTCGTCATCAAGCGCGAGGTCCTGCCGGACGGACGCGTGAAGATGATCCTCAAGGACCCGGCCTCGGGCGACTTCAGCGACGTCGTCGTCGCCGGCGGCTGACCCTCCGGGCGGCCGTGCTAGAGCCGGGCGGCGGGCACCGGCAGCCTGGCGCTGGGCCGGTCCGATCCCAGCCAGGCGGCGAGCACCTCGCGCGAGAAGAGCTCCTCGATGACCATCGTCGAGGCGCCGATGACCCCGGCCAGCGCGCCGAGCGACGAGCGCTGGATGCTGAGGTCGCGCGTGGCCAGCGGCAGCGAGCGCCGATAGACCGTCTCGCGGATCGCGGCCAGCAGCTGGTCGCCTGACTGGGCGACGCCGCCGCCCACGACCACGACGCCGGGGTTGAAGAAGTTCACCAGGCCGGCGAGCACGAGCCCGACGCGGTGGCCGGCGGCCAGCAGCATCGAGACGGCGACCGGGTCGCCGAACGACGCCGCCCGCGCGACGTCCTCGGCCGTGACCCGGCCGTGCTGGTCGAGCGCCACGCGCATCCGGTCGCTGCGCCCGGCGACGGCCACGGCCTCGCCCTCGCGGCCGAGCGCCGCCCCACCGGCGAGCGCCTCCAGGCAGCCGACGTTCCCGCAGCGGCACACGATCGACGCGTCGTCGATGACCTGGATATGGCCGATGTCGCCCGCCGCGCCCTGCGCGCCACGGTGGATGCGCCCGTTCGAGATGATCCCGGCGCCGATGCCGGTGCCGATCTTCACCACGATCGCGTTGTCGTGGCCGACGGCGATGCCCGAGCGCCACTCCCCGAGGGCCAGGATGTTCACGTCGTTGTCGACCCACACCGGCGCGCCGTGGCGCTCGGCGAAGCGCTCGCGCACCGGGTAGCCGTCCCAGCCCGGCATGATCGGCGGGCTGATCGGCCGCCCGGAGCGGAACTCGACGGGACCGGGCACGCCGATGCCGATGCCCCACAGGCGCCCCGGCAGGTCGCGGGTGGCGGACGTGAGCTCGTCGAACAGCTCGTCGACGCGGGCGAGGCAGCGCTCCGGCCCGGCCGCCACGTCGGCGGGCTCGTCGCGATGGCCGAGGATGCGGCCGTCGAGGTCGGTCACCGCCACGTCGATGCTCGTGGCCCCGAGGTCGGCGACGAGGACGTGGCCCGCGTCGGCGCGGAAGCTCATCCGCCGCGGCGGGCGGCCGCCGGTGCTCGGGCCCGGGTCGGTCTCGACGATGAGGCCGAGCTCGATCAGCTCGGCGACGCGCTGGGCCACCGTGCCGCGCGACAGGCCGGTGCGCGCGGCGAGCTCCGAGCGTGAGCGCGACCTCGCCGACCGGATCTCGTGGAGGATCGCCACGCTCGCGTCGAGCACGTCATCGGATGCGGATGCGCCCGGTGCGGGCCGCTCATCGTCGAGCACGCCAGCGATCATACGGCCGAATCGCCGCGGCCGACCATACTTTTGCTATTGACAGGCGAAAGTACGATCGAACGGTGCCGATGACGTCGACTGGTTTCGGGGAGCGCCCGGCAAGGCTGTCTAGACAGTTCGCGCCGGTGGGAACGCGGGCGTGAGGCGGCCGAGCGAGATCGGGGCCGCGGTCATCGGTGCCGGGTTCATCGGCACGGTGCACATCGAGGCCCTCCGCCGCCACGGCGTGCAGGTCCACGGCCTCCTCGGGTCGACCCCCGAGCGCGGTGAGGCGAGCGCCGAGCGGCTCGGCGTCCCGCGCGCCTACGCCAGCCTCGACGAGCTCCTCGCCGACGATCGGGTCGAGGTCGTCCACGTCACCTCGCCGAACCACCTCCACCACCCGCAGGTCAGGCGGATCCTCGCCGCCGGCCGCCACGTCGTGTGCGAGAAGCCGCTGGCCATGACCTCCGAAGAGTCGGGCGAGCTCGTGCGGCTCGCCGCGCGGTCGGGCCTGGTGAACGCGGTGAACTTCAATATCCGCTTCTACCCGCTCAACCAGCACGTCCACGAGCTCGTCTCCGGCGGCGGCATCGGCGAGGTGCGGCTCGTCAGTGGCCACTACTTCCAGGACTGGCTCCTGCTCGAGACCGACTGGAACTGGCGGCTCGAGCCGCAGCTCGGCGGGGCGCTGCGGGCGGTGGGCGACATCGGCTCGCACTGGCTCGACCTCGTGACCTTCATGACCGGCCTGCGCATCGTCGAGGTCATGGCCGACCTGGCGACGTTCATCGGCACCCGGAAGCAGCCGGCCGGGCCGGTCGAGACGTTCTCGACCGAGCGCTCCTCCGAGACCGTGCCGCGCGAGATCGGCACCGAGGACACGGCCGTCATCCTGCTGCGCTTCGAGAACGGCGCGCGCGGGACCGTGGCCATCAGCCAGCTGAGCGCCGGCCGCAAGAACTCGCTCGAGTACGAGATCGACGGCTCGACCGGTGCGGTGGCCTGGGACTCGGAGCAGCCCGACCAGCTGTGGGTCGGCCATCGCGAGCAGCCGAACGAGATCCTCATTCGCAACCCGGCCCTCATGGGCCCCGCGGGGCGGGCCGCCGCCCACCTGCCCGGCGGGCACGTCGAGGGCTTCGCCGATACGTTCCGCGCGCTCTTCGCCGCGATCTACGACGATGTCGGCAACGGCTCCCCGAGCGAGCGTCCGGCCTATCCGACGTTCGCCGACGGCCACGACGAGATGCTCGTCGGCGACGCCGTGGCCGCCAGTGCCCGCGAGGGCCGCTGGACGCGCGTGGCCCGTGAGAGCGCCGACACCACACCGATGCATGCCGCTGGAGGAACCGCTGGATGAAGCTCGGCTTCCTGACCGCTCCGTTCCCGAACACCCCGCTCACCGAGGTGGCCGAGTGGGCCGGCGCGAACGGCTTCGAGAGCCTCGAGATCGCCTGCTGGCCGCCGTCGACGGGGGAGACGCGGCGCTACGCGGGCACGAGCCATATCGACGTCACCGACCTGTCAGAGTCGCGCGCCTCGGAGATCGTCGACATGGTCGCCTCGCACGGCCTGACGATCTCCGGGCTCGGCTTCTACCCGAATCCGATGCACCCCGACCCCGAGGTCCGCGAGGCGGCGATCGCGCACCAGAAGCTCGTCATCGAGGCGTGCGCGAAGATGGGCGTTCCGTTCTTCAACACGTTCATGGGCGGCGACTCGAAGCTCCACGTCGACGCCAACTGGGAGCGGGCGCTCGAGATCTGGCCGCCGATCGTCGAGCACGCGAAGGCGAACGGCGTGCGGATCACGATCGAGAACTGCCCGATGATCTTCAGCTACGACGAGTGGCCGGCGGGCAACAACATCGCCTGGTCGCCGTACATCTGGCGCCGGATCATCGACACCTGGGGCGACACGATCGGCCTGAACTACGACCCCAGCCACCTCGTGTGGCTGATGATCGACCAGGAGCGCTTCATCCGGGAGTTCGGGCCGCATATCTGGCACGTGCAGGCCAAGGACGTCGAGATCGACCGCGACGGCCTGTACGAGCGCGGCGTGCTGTCGGGCGGCATCGGCTGGCAGATCCCGCGCCTGCCGGGCCTCGGCGAGGCGCCCTGGAACCGGATCTTCGCGGCGCTGTGGCGGGCCGGCTACGACGGCGACGTGATCATCGAGCACGAGGACCACGACTTCGAGAGGACCGACGACCTCATCAAGCGCGGGTTCCTCCTCGCCCGCGACGTCCTGCGCCCGTACATCAAGTGACCCTGACCGAAGTGACCCTGACCGAAGTGAGCCTGAGCGAATGAGCCGATGACGACCACCACCCCGACGTACACGATCGAGACCGTCACGGAGCGCCAGCTGGCGAAGACGATCGACCACTCGCTCCTCAAGCCGGAGCTCGACGACGCGTTCATCGAGGCAGGCTGCCGGCTGGCGGCCGAGTACGACGTCGCCTCGGTCTGCGTCCGGCCGGCCGACGTCAAGCGCGCCGTCGCCATCCTCGACGGCACCGACGTCGCGGTCGGCACCGTCGTCGGCTTCCCGCACGGCTCGTCGACGACGGCGACGAAGGTGTTCGAGGCCCGCGACGCGCTGGCCAACGGGGCGACCGAGCTCGACATGGTCATCCCCATCGGCGCGCTGCGCTCCGGCCGCGACCAGGACGTGCGCGACGACATCGCGGCCGTGGTGCAGGTCGCCCACGAGGCCGGGGCGCTGGTCAAGGTCATCCTCGAGAACGCCTACCTCACCGACGACGAGAAGGAGCGCGGCTCGCGCCTCGTCGAGGCGGCCGGTGCCGACTTCGTGAAGACCTCGACCGGCTTCGCGCCGTCGGGCGCCACCGACGAGGACCTGGCGCTCATGCGCCGCGTCACCTCGGCCCGCGTCCAGGTCAAGGCCGCCGGCGGCGTGCGGACGCTCGACGACCTGCTGCGGGTCATGAACCTCGGCGTGACCCGCATCGGCGCGACCCAGACGAAGCCGATCCTCGACGCGTACCGCGCCCGGCGCGCCGGCGCCTCGAGCGCCACCCCGGCCACGGACCAGGGAGGCGAGTACTGATCGTGACCTCGACCGCGGCGCCCGCGCTGCGCTGGATCTCGGAGGCATCGACGCTGCTCGAGCGGCTGGCCGCCACGCAGGGCGATGCGATCGAGCGGGCCAGCCGGTGGTGCGCGGACGCGATCGCCGCCGACGGGCTGGTCCATCTCTTCGGCACCGGCCACTCGCGCATCCCGGTCGAGGAGATGTTCCCGCGCTACGGCTCGTACCCCGGCTTCAACCCGATCGTCGAGCTGTCGATGACGTTCCACACCCAGGTGGTGGGCGCCAACGGCCAGCGCCAGGCGATGTTCATCGAGCGCACGCCCGGCCTCGCCGAGGTGATCCTCGACAATTTCAGCCTCGGCCCGAGCGACGTGATGATCGTCTTCTCGGCCTCGGGGCTGACCGCCGTGCCGATCGAGATGGCCCGCGGCGCGCGGAAGCGCGGCATCCGGGTCGTGGCCGTGACCTCCGTGGCGCAGTCGATGTCCGGCGAGCCTCCCGCCGAGCCGGGGACGCGGCTGCTGGACGAGGCCGACCTCGTCATCGACCTGTGCACCCCCCACGCCGACGCGCTGTGCAGCGTCCCGGGCCTCGACACGCCGGTCGGCCCCGGATCGACGATCACCGCGGTCGCCATCGTCAACGCCATCAAGGTCCGCGCGGCCGAGCTGCTCGTGGAGCGGGGCGCCATGGTCCCGGTCATCACGCGCGCATCGGTCGTCGGAGAGGAACGCTCGAACGAGCTGTTCGACCAGGCCTATCGGGAGCATGCGCGGCGCGTGGCCCGTGCCATCGCCCAACGAGCAGGAGGTGAGTGACACGCATCGCAGATCGGGACGGGACGTCTCTTCCACGCATGACCGCCGGGACTCCGCCGTGGGGCCGGCGCATCGGAGCAAAGGAGTGACCACGCGAATGAACCCATTCAAGCGAAGCCGAGCCCTCGTCGTGGGCATCGTCGGCCTCGTCGCGCTCGCCGCCTGCACCGGCGGTGGCAGCGGCGCGTCGGCCGGCGCGAGCGCCGCGGCGAGCGGCGGCGGTGGTGGCGAGGGCTACCACATCGGCGTGTCGAACACGCTCACGAACAACGGCTGGCGCGAGGAGATGATCTGCTCGATCAACGCGCAGGCGGCCGCCTCGGGTGACGTCAGCGAGCTGACCGTCTTCCACCGCGACACCGACGCGGCCGGGCAGCTCGAGGACCTCCGCAACCTCATCGCCGAGGGCGTGGACGCGATCATCGTCAACCCGGTCAGCCCGGACGCGGTGAACGAGGCCCTGGCCGAGGCGAACGAGGCCGGCATCCCGGTCATCTCGGTCGACCAGGCGGTCACCGAGGAGAGCGCCTACCTCATCGCCAACAACCAGGAGGAGTACGCCTACCTCGGCGCCACGTGGCTGTTCGAGGCGATGGGCGGCTCCGGCGACGTCGTCTACATGCGTGGCTTCGCCGGCCATCCGGCCGATGACGACCGCGACGTCGGGTTCCAGCGGGCGCTCGACGAGCACCCGGACATCAACGTCGTGCACGAGGTCCACACCGGTTGGGACCAGGCCACGGGCACGCAGCAGATCAACGACTTCCTGGCCACGGGCCAGAACTACGACGGGATCTGGACCTCGGGCATCGACAACGTCATCGTCGATGCGCTCGTGGCGGCCGATGCCGAGCTCGTGCCGATCGTCGGCGCGGACAACGCCGGCTTCGTCCAGCAGCTGATCGAGGTCGACGGCCTGGTCGGTGCCGCGGTTACGAACCCGGCATCGGTCGGCGGCGCGGGCGTCACGCTCGCCCTCCAGCTGCTCAACGGCGAGGAGCCGGAGAGCCAGGAGGTCCTCATGGAGCCCGTCCTGTGGGCCAACGACACCGAGGAGGGGATGGCGGACCTCGAGGCGGCGAACGACCCGGACATCGATCCGACGTGGCCGCTCGGGATCAGCATCGAGGGCTGGACCGATTACTCGAAGGACGACATCCTCGCCTGCGAAGGGCCGTAACCTGACCTTCGCGCACACCTGACCTCTCCTCGCGGGGTGCCGGCGTCCGCGCCGGCATCCCGCTTCCTCCATCTCCATCCAGCAGAGACCGATGCGATGAGCGACCTGCTCCTCGAGGCCAACGGCGTCGTCAAGCGATATGGCTCCGTCGTGGCGCTGCGCGATGCATCACTCGCGATCCGCCCCGGCGAGATCCACGCCCTCATGGGAGCGAACGGGGCCGGCAAGAGCACGCTCGTCAAGGTCCTGACCGGCGCCGTGCCGCCCGATGGCGGCGATATCGTCCTCAAGGGCGAGCGGCGGCGGGCGCACTCGCCGGCCGAGGCTCGTCGCAGCGGGCTCGTATCGGTCTACCAGGAGCCGGCGATCGTCCCGGATCTCACCGTGCTCGAGAACCTGGCGCTCACCGAGACCCCGGTCGACGCCTTTCGGGCCCAGCTCGAGCCGCTCGGCATCGGCAGGCTCGACCTGCGGGCGATGGCCGGAACACTGCCACTGGCCACGCTGCGCGTCATCGACTTCGCCCGCGCGCTGGCGATCGAGCCGGACGTCCTGCTCCTCGACGAGATGACGGCGGCATTGCCGGCGGACCTGACGGCGGGCGTCATCGAGGCCATCAAACGCTTCCGGGGCACCGACCGATCCGTGATCTTCATCTCGCACCGGATGCTCGAGGTCGCCGGCCTGTGCGACCGGGCGACGGTGCTGCGCAACGGCGCCACCGTCGGCGTGGTCGACGTCACGCCCGGCGCCGCGGACGACATCGTGTCGCTGATGCTCGGGCCGGGATCCGACGAGCCACGAGCGCCCGGGGATCCCACCGCCGTGACGAGGACCCCGATGCCGTCGCGCGTCGGCGACGCTCCACCGCGGCTGGCGGTCCAGGGCGTCGCGGCCGGCAGGCAGCTGCAGGACGTCTCCTTCGACCTCCACGCCGGGGAGGTCCTCGGCCTCGTGGCGCTCGAGGGCCAGGGCCAGGACGAGCTGTTCGAGGTCCTCTCGGGCCAACGCCGTCCGGCGGCCGGCGAGCTGCTCGTCGATGGCGCGCCCGCCCGGTTCGGCCATCCTGCCGATGCCATTCGTGCCGGCATCGTGCTCGTCCCCGCCGATCGCTCCGCCGCCCTCCTCATGCAGCGCCCGGTGGCCGAGAACGTCACGCTGCCGCGGGTCGCGCGCCCCAGCCGGTGGGGGCCGATCAACCCGCGCCGTGAACGGGCGATCGTGCGCCGGGCCATCGAGCGGCTCCAGATCGACACGCGCGCCCAGTCGGAGGTGCGGCGGCTGTCGGGCGGCAACCAGCAGAAGGTGACGATCGCCCGCTGGCTCGACGCGGGCGTGCGGACGTACCTGTTCTACGACCCGACGCGCGGCATCGACATCCGGACGAAGCGGGAGATCTACGCCCTGACGCGCGAGCTCGCGGAGGGCGGCGCGGCCGTGCTGCTGTTCACCTCGGAGCTCGACGAGATCCATCGGGTCTGCGACCGGGCCATCGTCATCTTCGGCGGGCGCGTGGTGCATGAGCTAGCCGCCGCCGCGGCCGACGAGCCGACGCTGCTGCGCGCGGCGCATGGCCTCGAATCGCGACCCGCGGGAAGTGCCGCATGACCGCCGACTCGAGCCGGCTCGAGCGCGCCTCGGCGCGCGGCGCAATCGCCCGTCTGATCCAGAGCGACGTCTGGACGGTGGCGCTCATCGTCATCTTCGTGGCCCTGTACGTCTTCACCGTCCTCCTCCGTGAGAACTACCGGCTCGATGCCCTCGCCATCGCGTCGCTGCCGGTCGCGTTCGCCGCGGTCGGCCAGGCGATCGTCGTCATCTCGGGCGGCATCGACCTGTCCGTCGGCTCGGTCATGGCGCTGACCAACGTCATCGCCGCCGTCCTGCTGGAGAGCTATCCGGAGCTGGCGGTGCCGATCGTGCTCCTCGTCCTCGTCATCGGCCTGGCGATCGGGACGGTGAACGGCGCGCTCGTCGTCCTGAGCCGGGTGCCCGACATCGTCGTCACGCTGGCCATGCTGTTCGTGTGGGCCGGCGCCGCGCTCCTCGTCCTCGGCACGCCCGGCGGTGGCTCGGTGGACTGGCTGAACGATGCCATCAAGGGCGGGCTGGTCGTCGACTACCTGCCGATGGCGCTCGTCCTGCTCCTGGTCATCGTCTTCGCCATCTGGATCCCGCTGCGCCGATCGCGTCTCGGGCTGTCGATCTACGCCATCGGCTCCGACCAGCTGGCGGCGTTCCGGAGCGGCGTCGACATCGCCCGCACGAAGATCGCGGCCTACGCCCTGACCGGGCTGTTCGCGTCGCTCGGCGGGCTGTCGCTCACGGCGAGCACGGGCATCGGCACGCCGATCCCCGGGCCGTACCTCCTGCTCAGCGTGGCGGCCATCGTCCTCGGCGGCGTGAGCCTGGCCGGTGGGCGGGGCGGGCTGCTGGGGCCGATCGTCGGCATCTACATCCTCGGCCTCATCCGCGCCGACCTGACCTTCCTCGGCGTGGAGCCGGCCTTCTCGACCGTGGTGCAGGGCGTGATCATGGTCGCGGTCGTGATGATCGGCGCCTACCTCACGCTCCGGCGGCGGAGGGCGACATGACGGCGGACGCGGCGGTCCCGCGCCGCTCGGCGTTCGGCGATGCCAGGTCCTGGCTCCGGGACCGCCCGATCGTGCCGCTCCTCATCCTGCTCGGCCTCCTCGTCCTCGTGCTGCAGATCGTGCAGCCCGGCATCGTCACCGCCAGCTGGGCCTCGAGCACGCTCCGCTTCGCGGTCCCGCTCGCCATCCTCGCCGCCTGCCAGACGCTGACGATGCTGACCGGCGGCATCGACCTGTCGGTGGCCGTGGTGGCGTCGATGGCCTCGTACGTCATGGCCACCTTCGTCGGCGACGTGGGGTGGCTCAACGCCTCGCTCATCGCCCTCGTGCCGGCCGCGCTGGTCGGGCTGGTGAACGGCATCGGCATCGGCCTCTTCCGCGTCCACCCGCTGATCATGACGATCAGCATGAGCCTGATCGTGTCGGGCGCGGTGAACGTCTACCAGCGCGCGAATATCGCGGGCGGCACGCGCGTCCCACCCGAGATTCGCGAGCTCGGCGGGCAGACGCTGTTCGGGTTCCTGCCGAACAGCCTCGTCCTGTTCGTGCCGCTGGCGATCCTCGTCCTCCTCGGCCTCCGCGGCTCGGGGTACGGCCGGCTGCTGTACGCCGTCGGCGACAACGAGGTCGCGGCACGGCTGGCCGGCGTTCGGGTCGGGTGGGTGCTCGTCGTCCTGTACGTCCTGTCCGCGGTCCTGGCCGGGATCGCCGGCCTCATCTACGCGGGCGTCATCGGCAGCGCCACCCCGCGCCTCGTCGATCCCTACCTGCTCCCGTCCGTCGCGGCCGCGGTCGTCGGCGGGACGTCGATCTTCGGCGGTCGCGGCGGGTACGCGGGCTCGATCCTGGGCGCGATCATCCTCACCGTCCTGACGACCCTCCTCAGCGTGCTCGACGCGCCGGAGCCGGTGCGGCAGATCCTGTTCGGCGCCATCATCCTGGCCGTGGCGGCGGCGTACACGCGCATCACCGCCGACTCCTGAGCGTGGCGATGGACGCGTCCCGCCACCTCGGCCTCGACCTCGGCGCCACGAACCTGAAATGGGCGCTCCTCGAGCGGCGGGGCGACGCGTGGAGCATCCGGGATCGCGGGCAGACCCCCACCGGGGCTGACGAAGGGGCCGATGCGGTCCTCGACCGCATGGCTGCGCTCGTCGGCGAGGCGTCCGCCGGAGCCGATGCACCGGGGACGGTCGGGGTCGGCGTCCCGGGCCTGTACGACGCGGAGCGCGGCACGACGACGTTCCTGCCCAACCTGCCGCCGGAATGGACGAACCTGCCGGTCGTGGCCGAGCTCGGACGGCGGGTCGGGATGCCGGTGCGCCTCGTCAACGACGCGCGTGCCTTCGGCCTGGCCGAGCTGTGGCTCGGTGCCGGTCGCGGCTGCCGGACGATGGCGGGCTTCGTGCTCGGCACCGGGGTCGGCGGCGTCGTCGTCGTCGACGGGCACGTCCATTTCGGCCACGACGGCACCGGCGGCGAGCTGGGGCACCAGACGCTCCTGCCGGATGGGCCACCGTGCACCTGCGGCAACCGTGGCTGCCTGGAGGCGTTCGCCCGGGCCGATCGAATCGCCGCCGCCTGCGGCACCGATACGCCCGAGGAGGCCGTGCGCGCGGCACGCGCCGGCGACGAGACCGCGATCGCCGGGCTGGCCCGGATCGGGTCGTGGCTGGGCATCGCGGTCGCGAACGTGGCGGTGACACTCACCCCCGAGCGGGTCGTGATCGGCGGCGGCGTGGCGCAGGCCGGCGACCTGCTCCTCGAGCCGGTGCGGGCCGAGGTGCGGCGACGCGTCCATGTCACCGACCTTGCGCAGCTCGAGATCGTGCCGGCCGAGCTCGGGCCGTGGGCCGGGGCGATCGGCGCCGGCGTGCACGGCGCCTCGGTGGCCGCCGTCACGCCCTCGCGCCTCGCCTCGTGAGCGCGTCCACCGGCCCACGCTATCGCGAGATCGAGCGCGCCCTGCGCGGCCGGATCGCGACGCTGCGACCCGGCGACCGCCTGCCGTCGGAGGCCGAGCTGTGCCTCGAGTTCGGGGTCAGCCGCATGACGGCGCGCGAGGCGATGCACCGGCTGGCCGAGGAGGGGCTCGTCTCGCGGGTCCCCGGGCGCGGCAGCTACGTGGCCGAGCCGGCGGCCCACCGCCGGGCGGATCGGCTCATGAGCTTCAGCGAGGAGATCCGTCGCCAGGGGCGCGTGCCCTCGTCGATCGTGCTGACCCGCGAGATCCGCCCGGCCGATGCCGCGGCGGCAGGCCTCCTCGGCCTGCTCATCGGTCAGCCGGTCGTCCTCCTCCAGCGCGTGCGCTGCGCGGATGGGCAGCCGATCGCCCTCGAGCGCGCCCAGCTCGTCGGCGGCACCTCGCCGGCGGTCATGGCCGCCGACCTGCGCGTCGAGTCGCTGCACGCGGTGCTCGCCGCTGCCGGCTGGCTGCTGCGGCGCGGCACGGCGACCGTGAGCGCCGAGGCGGCCACCGCGGCCGACGCGCGGCACCTCCGCGTGGCGCGCGGTGAGCCGATGCTCGTCGAGCGCCGGGTCATCCTCGACGGCGCGGGGAAGCCGGTGGAGGCGACGGAGTCGCGCTACGCCGCGGCGCGCTACGCGATCGACGTGCGCTTCGAGGTCCCCGACCTGCCGGTGCCGATCAGTCCCGAGGCCGAGGCTCGCTGACGCCCCATCCGCCGTCGACGTCGATGACCTGCCCGGTGACCATGCTCGTCTCCGGGCCCAAGAGGGCGAGGACGAGCGGGGTGACCGCATCGGCCTCGACGGGTCCGCCGGCCAGCGGCTGCTTCTCGCGAAGGTAGGCGACGATCGCGGGGTCGTCCTGCGCGCGGCGGCTCATCGGCGTGGCGACGAGCGCCGGCGCGACGGCGTTGATCCGGATGCCGTCGCCGGCGTACGCGGCCGCCGTGGCGCGCGTGAAGGCCTCGATCGCGCCCTTGCTCGCGGCGTAGGCATGCGTCCCGAAGAGCTCCGGCGACGGATGGCGGGCGAGGACGCTCGACATGAGCACGATCGAGCCGCGGCTCCCGCCGGCATCGGGCTCCTGGGAGAGCATCCGGCGCAGCGCGGCACGGGTGGCGAGGAAGGCGCTCGTCGCGTTCGTGCGCAGCACCGTCTCCCAGCCGGTGAGAGTCGCCTCGTGGGCGAGGCCGTCGCCGAAGCGGCGGCCGCTGATGCCGGCCACGTGGTAGAGGCCGTCGAGCCGCCCGAACTGCGCGACGCACCGCTCGAACGCGGTCTCGACGTCGGCCTCGACGCCGAGGTCCGCGGTGGCCCAGGCCGCGCTGCCGCCGATCTCCTCGGCCAGGCCGCGGGCGTGGTCCTCGGTGTGCGAGGCGACGAAGACGCGCGCGCCCTCGGCGGCGAGGGCACGGGCCGCCGACGCCGCCATCCCGGTCGAGCCGGACACGAAGACGACGCGATCGGCGAAGCGGCTCATGCGGCCGACCCCTCGGCGACGAGCGACGCCACGAGCGCGCGTCGCTCGGCCGGATCGGCGCGGACGATCGCGCCGCCGATGCCGACCGCCACCGCCCCGGCATCGAGGAAGGCCCGGGCGTTCGAGGCGTCGACGCCGCCGGTCGGGATGAGCTCGACCCCGGGCAGGGGGCCGCGCAGCTCGCGGACGAGCGACGGCCCGACGGCCGAGGCGGGGAAGAGCTTCACGAACGTCGCGCCGGCGTCCCGGGCGGCCGTGATCTCGGTCGGCGTCATCGCGCCGGGGACGAAGGGCAGGCCGCCGGCAATGGCGCGCAGGACGATCTCGCGGTCGAGCAGCGGCGACACGCCGAAGGCGGCGCCCGCCTCGCGAGCAGCGTCGAGCTCGTCTGGGGTGAGGATCGTGCCGGCGCCCACGAGCGCGCGATCGCCGAGGTGCCGGCGCACTGCCCGCACGTCGTCCGCTGCCTCGGGCGCGTCCATCGTGATCTCGAAGATCCCGGCGCCGGCCTCGACGAGCTCGTCGACCAGGGCGAGCAGCCGGTCCCGCGGCTCAACCCGGCGCAGGACGACGACGAGCCGATGCGCGCGGATGCGCGCGGCGACCTCGCCGTTCCGAAGCTCCCCGGCGCTCATGACGAGACGGCCACCGGCTCGAGGAGCGCGCCGTCGGCCGCCAGCCGCTCGCGGAGCGCGGCTGGATCGACGGCCCGGGGCGTGACGCCGGCTCGGACGGCCATCGCGGCCGCGGTGCCGGCCGCCTGGCCCATGGCCATGCAGGTCGCCATCGAGCGCGCGGAGGCGTGGGCGTCGTGGCTGGCACTGAAGCATCGGCCCGCGACGAGCAGGCCCTCGATGCCGGCGGGCAGCAGCGCGCGGTAGGGGATGCCGTACACGCCGCCCTCGGCGACGTACGTCCATTCCGTGTCGCCACCGGCGTGGTGGTCCTCGATCGGCGCCCCGCACAGCGCGATCTCGTCGTCGAAGCGCCTCGCCTCGAGCACGTCGGAGCGCGTGAGCACGTAGTCACCGTGGACCCGGCGCGACTCGCGCACGCCGATCGCCGGTGAGGTCGCGACGACCACGGACGACTCGAAGCCCGGCACGCAGTCACGCAGGAAGCGCGCGTACTCGCGCACCTGGCGCCGCCCGTCGATCTCGGCGCGGGTCAGCTGCGCCGGGTCGGTGGCGTCGACGTTCGGGATGCGGGTCATATGCACGAGCACCACGCCGGGGAACGGCGTCCGATGCCACGAGCCCTCGATCCGCGGCAGCGCGTACGCGCCGGATTCGGCCGCCTGGCGCATGCGCTCCCACAGCTCGGCCTTCTTCACCGATGCGGCGCGCTCGACGTCGACGTTCGCGAGCTTGAACAGCGTCGAGAGCGACTGCACGCGGCCCTGCCTGGCGGCGTTGTCGTACTCGAGCCCGGCCAGGGCCACGAGGTCGGCGTCGCCCGAGGCGTCCACGACCGCATCGGCCTCCACCCAGCGCTCGCCGCCCTTGTTCCAGAGCCGCACCGCCTCGATGCGTCCATCGGTCACGCGCACGCCGGTAGCCCAGCTGTGGAGGAGGATCTCGACCCCGGCCTCCTCGGCCAGCCGCTCCCACACCACCTTGAGCGTCTCCTGGTCGTACGTGACCCCCGTGCCGGCTCCGTACGTGTTCGGCCGCTCGAAGGCGACGCCCTCGGCACGAAGGTGTCCGACGACCTCCCAGCCGATGCCGCCGACCACCCGACGCGGCCGCTCGCCGGGCGTGTAGAACGCGTAGAACGTGTCGAGGACGGCGGTCGAGGTGCCGCCCATGAAGGCGAGCCGATCCACCAGCAGCGTGCGCGCGCCCTGGCGCGCGGCCGTGATCGCCGCCGACGATCCCGCCGAGCCGGACCCGACGACGACGACGTCGTAGCGGTCGCTCATGACGGTACCGGCATTGCGTAGAAGCGCGCCGGGGTGGCGACGAGGATCGCATCGGTGGCCTGGTCGCCGATCCGACGGCGCAGCCGCGGCACGAACGTGGCGAACAGGTAGGCGAGGCCCGGGCCGCCGCCGTGGGAGCGGAAGTAGTCGCGCCGGCCGAGGTCGCCGCCGAGCATGAGGCGATCGCCGTGGCCGGCCGCGAGCATCGCCTCGACGAGGTCGAGGACGACGCTGTCGGGGTGGTATTTCGTCCGCCCGGCGGTGTCGTACTCGAGCGTCACGCCGCGTGCCGCGATCTCGGCATGGAGCTCGGGGTCCGGGTTGCGGTCCATGTGGGCCAGCGCCATCCGGTCGGTGGCGACGCCGTGTGACGTGAGCCGGTCGACGATCTCGTGGGCTGCCGTCCCGATCTCGCAGTGGACGAGGATCGCGGCGCCCGTCCGTACGCTGCCGATGGCGACGGCCTCGAGCCGCCGTGCCTCGGCCGCCGAGACGTGGTGGTACGACGCCCCGGCCTTGATCGCGCCGGCGCGCGCCGGGTCGAGTGGCGTCGCAAGATCGTCCCAGTCGGATGGATGCATGCCGCGCTCGAGGTCGGTCACGACCCATTCGGCGAGCGTCTCGACCGACGCCTCGAGCACCGGGTGGCCGGCCGGGTAGTGGACGTCGCGGTGGAAGCCGGTGGCGCCGATGATCGGCACGCCGGTCGCCTCCGACACGGCACGCAGCAGGTCGGGCCGACGGCCGAGGCCGATGGGCGTCATCTCGACGATCGACGCCAGGCCGGCGGACTGCGCCTCACGCACCTCCGCCGAAGCGCGGTCGAGGTCGTCCAGCTCCTGCCCGGGCGTCTCGGGCGTGCGCAGGAAGAGGTGCTCGTGCGCGTCGGTGACGCCCAGCGCCGTGGCCGGCACCGGCCCGGTCACGGTCATCACCATCGGCTGCGCCATGCGCCGATGGTAGCGGTGGAGCGGTCAGCCGGTCGGAGCCGGCTCGCTCGACGTCGGATCGGCTGCCGAGTCGGGCGGGATGTTCGCCTCGTCGGTATCGGTCATTGCCGGGTCGTAGGCCTTGCCCTCGTCGGGCGGGCTGCCCGGCGGCTGGTTGACGCTCGTCGCGTCCTCGTCGCTCGGCCGATCGCGGGTGGTGCGCTCGTCGTCCATCGGTCCTCCTCGGGGTCAGGCGTTCTCGCCGGCGCGCCGCAGGTCGTCGTCGCCGGCGTGGTCACCCTGGCGGTGGCCCTGCGGCCAGCGATCGTCGGCCGGGACGTCGCCGGACTCGTTGTCCGTCACGGCCACGCGCTCGGCACCGGGATCGAGGTCCTCGCGCACCTTCTCGGTGTTCGGGTCCGGGTGCTGCCCGATCCAGGCGCCTCCCTCGCGCTCGGGCGTATCGGCCGCGCGCGGGGTCTCGTCGTCCATCGGTCGATCGGAGATCGTCTTGTCAGCGTCCATGCCGCGATCCAATGCACGATGCGGGCCGATCTGGCCCCACCCGTGCACCGCTACGGCCCATGCACCGATATGGCCCATGACCGAACCGCTCGATCGCGAACGGCGCGACGCGGTCCTCGCGCAGGAGCCACCGCTCGACGAGCTCCGTCGCCTGGCCGTCGCGTGCCGCGCCTGCGACCTGTGGGCGCGGGCCACGCAGACCGTCTTCGGGGAGGGCAGCGTCGGCGCGCGGCTCATGCTCGTCGGCGAGCAGCCGGGCAATAGCGAGGATCTCGAGGGCGCGCCGTTCGTCGGGCCGGCGGGCCGGCTCCTCGACCGCGCGCTGGTCGACGCCGGCATCGACCGCGAGGCGGTGTACGTCACGAACGTCGTGAAGCACTTCAAGTGGAAGCGGGCGCGAACCGGCAAGCGCCGCATCCACGACCGGCCCACCCGGGGCGAGGTCGAGGCCTGCCGGCCGTGGCTCGAGGCCGAGGTGGCGCGGGTCGGGCCCGAGCTCGTCGTCCTGCTCGGCGCGACCGCCGCCCAGGCGATCCTCGGCAGCGGCTTCCGCATCACCCGCCAGCGCGGGCAGGTGCTGCCCTCCGACCTCGGGCCCGTGCTGGCCACGATCCACCCCTCGGCCGTCCTGCGCGACCCCGACTCGCGCGACGCGATGTACGCCGGACTGGTCGCCGACCTGCGGGTCGCCGCCGACGTCCTGGCGAAGGGCCCCGGCCGTCCCTAGCTGTTGTAGGCGGACATGATCCGGTCCTTCGAGACGGACCGGGTGTGCTCGGGATCGGTGTCGTGCGTCGGCGTCTCGCCGGGCGACGGCACGGACGAGGCGACGTCGATGCCCTCGGCCGCGAGGAGCGCGTTCACCGCGTCGATGTACGCCACGACGCTGGCCTGGAGGACGTTGTCGTCGACGGCGCCGCCGGTGTACGTCGCCGCGCCCGGCTGGTTGCGGCGCTGGACGCCGACGCGGACGTCGGCCTGGGCGTCGTGCCCGGCGCCCGCGGCGCGGACCTCGAACGCGGCGAGCTCGACCCCCTCGCCGAGGAGCGGCGCGAGCGCGTTGTCGACGGCGCGCATGAGCGCGTCGATTGCGCCGTTGCCCTCGGCGTTCGCGCGCCAGCGGTGGCCGCCGCCGGCCAGGACGAGATTGGCGCGCGAGCCCCGCTCGCTGCCGGAGGAGGCGGCCCAGCGCTCGAGGTGCAGCTCACCCGCGGTGCTGGGACGCGTATCGGTGGGGGACAGGGTCATCGGGTGAAACCTCTCTAGGGAACCGGGGTGAGCCACGACGCGTAGCGCGGGTCGGCCCCGCGCACCGCGGCGAAGTAGCGACGCTGGATGTCGAGCGCCACGGGGAATCCGTCGCTGCCGACCGGCCGATCGTCGACCGATGCGATCGGCGCCACCTGCACGCCGGTGCCGGTGAGGAACACCTCGTCGGCGACGTACAGCTCCGACCGATCGATGCGCCGCTCGACGACGTCGTAGCCCGCGTCGCGGGCGATCTCGATGATCGCGCCGCGGGTGATGCCGGGCAGCACGTCCTCGACGAGCGGCGGGGTGGCGACCTCGCGGCCGGTGACGACGAACACGTTCGCGGCGGTGGCCTCGGCGACGTGGCCATCGGCGGTCAGCATGATCGCGTCGTCGTAGCCGCCCGCATGGGCGTCCTCGGAGGCGAGCGCCGAGTTCACGTACGCCCCGGCGATCTTGCCGCGGGCCGGGATGACGTTGTCCGGCACGCGCTGCCAGCCCGAGACGGTGACCCGGATGCCGGCCGTCGGCAGGTAGTCGCCGAGCGGCAGCGTGAAGATCGCGATCCGATCCTCGAGGCCGGTGAGCCGCGGCCGGATGCTCGGCGCCGACTTGTAGATGATCGGCCGGATGTACGCGTCCGAGCCGTGCGCGTTGCAGCGGAGCAGCTCGAGCGTGATGTCCATCAGCGTCTCGGCCGACTCCGGCACCGATGCTCGCAGCAGCCGCGCGTTGCGCAGCATCCGCTCGTAGTGCTCGCGACCGAACAGGAGCGCGGTCGAGCCATCCTCCTGGACGTAGGCGCGGATGCCCTCGAACACGCTCGTCCCGTAGTTGAGCGCATGGGTGGCGATCGAGACCGATGCCTCCTCGATCGGCACGATCTCGCCCTCGAAATACGCGAAGGCGCCGATGCCGGCCGCGGCCGCTCGCTCGGCGCTCGTCCTGCGCGCCCGGCGTGCCTCGCGCGGTTGGGTGGCGGTCATGACGCCTCTCCCGCCGGCGCCGGCTCGTCGATCCGTCGCCGGGTCGCCGCGTGGTGGGCCGTGCGCTCGTCGCGCCGCTCGGGACGCGCGTCGAGCCGCCAGATGGCGTACTCGAGCGAGTCGTGGAGCGCGGCGAGCGAGGCGGCGATGATGTTCGCATCGGCCCCGGCGGTGATCCACGTCCCCGACTCGTGGCCGGTCTCGATGATCACCCGGGTCCGTGCCGCGGTCGCCGCCTCGCCGTCGACGATCCGCACCTTGTAGTCGACGAGGTGCACCGAGTCGAGGGCCGGGTAGAACGCGGCGAGCGCCTTGCGCATGGCGAGGTCGAGCGCGTTCACCGGGCCGTTGCCGTCGGCCGCGGTGTGGAGGACCTCGCCGTCGACCTCGACCTTGACGCTCGCCTCGGCCCGTGGCGCGGCGCCGTTGCGACGCTCGACGATGACCGTGAAGTCGACGACCCGGAACGGGGCGACGTAGTCGGGATGGTGACGCCGGACGAGCAGCTCGAACGACGCGTCGGCGCCCTCGAACGAGGCGCCCTCGGCCTCGAGCTGCTTCACGAGCCGCGACAGCTCGGCCGGATCGAGGCCCTCGGTCGCCACGGACCCGAGCTGGCGCACCCGCCAGCCGGCGTTCGCCTTGCCGCCGAGCTCGCTGACGACGAGCCGCGACGTGCCGCCGACGAGCGCGGGGTCGACGTGCTGGTACGACTGCTCGACCCGGACGGTCGCCGCGCCGTGGACGCCGCCCTTGTGGGCGAACGCGCTCGTGCCGACGTACGGCGCGTGCGCATCGGGCGCGATGTTCGCGACCTCGGCCACGAAGTGGGACAGCTCCGGCAGGTGGGTGAGGTCGGCGCCGGAGGGGACGGTCTCGCGGCCCATCTTGAGCGCCAGGTTCGCCCAGATCGTGACGAGGTTCGCGTTGCCGCAGCGCTCGCCGTAGCCGTTGATCGTCCCCTGGACGTGAGTCACGCCGGCCTGGACGGCGGCGAGGGAGGTAGCCACCGCCAGGCCAGCGTCATCGTGAACGTGGATGCCCAGGGCGACGTCGCCCCGGTGCTGGTCGGCATCCACGTTCCGCGTGATCGCGGCAACCTCGTCGGTGAGGCAGCCGCCGTTCGTGTCGCACAGGACCACCGTCGACGCGCCGGCCTCGATGGCCGCGCGCAGGGTGGCGAGGGCGTAGGCCGCATCGGCCTTGTAGCCGTCGAAGAAATGTTCGGCGTCGTAGACGACCTCGCGCCCGGCCGCCCGCAGGTGGGCGACCGACTCGCGGATCATCGCCAGGTTCTCCTCCGGCGTGGCGCCCAAAACGTCGGTGACATGGAGGAGCCAGCTCTTGCCGAAGATCGTCGTCACCGGCGTCTCGGCCGCGAGCAGGGCCCGCAGGTTCGGGTCGTCCTCGGCCCGGTTGGCGCGATGCCGCGTCGAGCCGAAGGCGGCGAGCTTCGCGTGGCGGAACGTCATGCCGCGCGCGGCGGCGAAGAACTCCTCGTCCTTCGGGTTCGAGCCCGGCCAGCCGCCCTCGATGTACGGGAAGCCGGCCTCGTCGAGCCGTCGCGCGATCTTCAGCTTGTCGGCGAGGCTCAGGACGAGCCCCTCGCGCTGGGTTCCGTCGCGCAGCGTCGTGTCGTACAGGATCACCGGCGCGCTCATGCCGCCACCTCCGCGGTGGAGCCGATGCGCTCCAGCAGGAACCGGGTGACCTCCTCGGTCCGAGCCGAGCCGCCGAGGTCCGGCGTGCGCGGGCCCTCGGCCACGGCTGCGTCGACGGCGGCGTCGAGGGCGTCGGCCGCGGCCGTCTCGCCGAGCGACCAGCGCAGGAGCATCGCCGCGCTCGCCACGGTGGCGAGCGGGTTGGCCACGCCCTGCCCCGCGATCTGCGGCGCCGAGCCGTGGACCGGCTCGTACAGGCCGAAGCGGCCGGTGGCCGTCTCGCGCGTGCCGAGCGAGGCCGAGGGCAGCAGCCCGAGCGAGCCGGCGATGGCCGCCGCCTCGTCCGACAGGATGTCGCCGAACAGGTTCTCGGTGACGATGACGTCGTAGCGCCGCGGGTCGGTGAGGATGAGGTACGCGGTGGAGTCGACGAGCGCGTGCTCGACGGTGACGTCCGGATGGCGCAACGCCACCGAGTCGACGACCTCGCGCCACAGCCGGCTCGAGGCGAGGACGTTCGCCTTGTCGACGCTCGTCAGGTGCCCGCGCCGGCTCTCGGCCAAGGTGAAGCCGAGCTCGACGATGCGCTCGATCTCCGGCCGCGTGTAGCGCAGCGTGTCGACCACGACCTCGGTGTCGCCCTCGCGCGAGCGGCCCTGCGGCCTGCCGAAGTAGAGGCCGCCGGTCAGCTCACGCAGGATGAGGATGTCGGCCCCCTCGCGCACCTCGGGTCGCAGTGGCGAGGCCGATGCCAGCGCCGCGTGCGCCCGGACCGGGCGCAGGTTGGCGAACAGCTCGAGCGCCGACCGCAGCCCGAGGAGCGCGTCCTCAGGCCGATGCGCCGCCGACGGGTCGTCCCAGCGCGGACCGCCGACCGCCCCGAGCAGGACGGCATCGGCACCGCGGCAGGCCTCGAGCGTCGCGTCGGGCAGCGGCGTGGCGTCGGCGTCGATCGCGGCCCCGCCGACCCGCTGCTCGTCCCAGACAACGCCGAAGCCGAAGCGCGAGCCGGCGGCGTCGACGACGCGACGTGCCACGGCGCAGACCTCCGGACCGATCCCGTCGCCGGGCAGCGATGCGACGGTGTACGACCGGCTCACGAGGCGCGTCCCGACGCCGCTCGCTGCGCCGCGCGGCGCTCGCGCGCCGCGGCCACGGCCTCGGCCGCCACCGGGTGCTCGGCGATGAGCTTGTTCACCGCCGCCAGGTAGGCCCGCAGGCTGGCCTCGACGACGTTCGTCGACAGGCCATGGCCGGTGTAGACGCGCGGCACGTCGCCGTTCGACGTGGGAGCGGCGATCTTCACCGTCGCCTCGCCCTGGGCGTCCTCGCCCTGGCCGACGCTCTTCAGCTGGTAGTCGGTGAGCCGGGGCCGGCCGCCGATGATCTGCTCGAGCGCGTTGTCGACCGCGGTCAGCAGCGCGTCGACCGGCCCGTTGCCGCCGGCGAAGGCACGGAACGTCTTGCCCTCGTAGAACAGCGACACGTTGCCGGAGCTCGACTCGCCCTGGCGGGAGGCGGCCGCCCAGTGCTCGATCCCGACGAGCTGCGGGACCGGGTCGGCGTGCTGCTCGGCGATGGCGAGCAGGTCCGCATCGGTCACCTGCTTCTTGTGGTCCGCGAGGTTGATCGCCTCGGCGTAGAGGAGGTCGAGCTCCTCGGGGTCGACGTGGATCCCGAGCTGGCGGAGCCGCTCCTCGAAGCCGGCACGGCCCGAGAGCTTGCCGAGCGTCAGCGTCGAGCCGGACAGGCCGACCGACTCGGGGGTCATGATCTCGTACGTCAACGGGTTCTTCAGAAAGCCGTCCTGGTGGATGCCGGACTCGTGGGCGAACGCGTTGGCGCCGACGATCGGCCGGTTCGGCTGGACCCCGATGCCGGTCAGGTAGCTCACCAGCCGGCTCGTGGGCGTCAGCTGGTCGGTCACCACGTTCGTCGTCGCACCCTTGAACTCGGTGGGGCGCGTGCGGAGGGCCATGACGACCTCCTCGATCGACGCGTTCCCGGCCCGCTCGCCGAGGCCGTTGACGGTGACCTCGACCTGCCGAGCCCCCGCCTGGATGCCGGCCAGCGTGTTCGCGGTCGCCAGGCCGAGGTCGTTGTGGCAGTGGGTCGACACGATCGCGCGCCGGCCGCACAGCTTCACGACCTGCTTGATGACGCTCGCGAACTCCTTCGGCTCGGCGTAGCCGACGGTGTCCGGCACGTTGATGACCGATGCGCCCGCCTCGATGGCGGCCGCGTAGGCCTCGAGCAGGAACGCGAGCTCGGTGCGCGACGCGTCCTCGGCGCTGAACTCGACGTCGTGGCCGTCGCCGACCATGCGCCGCGCCTGGGCCACGCACGACCGGATCCGCTCGAGGACCTCGGGGCGGGTCGAGCGCAGCTTGTGGGTGATGTGGATGTCGGAGGTCGCGATGAAGACGTGAAGCTGCCGCTTCCGAGCCGGCTCGAGCGCCGCCGCGGCGACGGTCACGTCGGCCGGGACGCAGCGGGCGAGCGCGGCGATGGCCGGCGCGCCGCGCTGGCCGCCCACCTCCTCGGCGATGCGGCGGACCGCCTCGGCCTCGCCGGGCGAGGCGGCCGGGAAGCCGGCCTCGATGACGTCGACCCGCAGCCGCGCGAGCTGCTTGGCGACGGTGACCTTCTCGTCGACGGTGAGCGCGGCGCCGGGCGTCTGCTCTCCGTCGCGCAGGGTGGTGTCGAAGACCCTGATGCGTCGCGCCATCTACGCCACCCCTTCGCCGGGCCGTACGTCGGCCTTCGCCGTCTCGCCCTCGGCCCAGCCGGCCGGCGCCGAGGTCGGGTCGAGGAAGGCCATGTGCGAGCGGAGCTCGGCGCCGACCTCCTCGATCGGCGCCCTGGCGTTCTCGGCCCGCAGGCGCCGGAACTCGGGCGCGCCGCGCTTGCCCTCCTCGATCCAGCGGCGCGCGAACGAGCCGTCCTGGATCTCCCCCAGGATCCGCTTCATCTCGGCGCGCACCTGCTCGTTGACGATCCGCGGCCCGCTGACGTAGTCGCCGTACTCGGCGGTGTCGCTGATCGAGTAGCGCATGTACTGGAGCCCGCCGCGGTACATGAGGTCCACGATGAGCTTGAGCTCGTGCATCGTCTCGAAGTAGGCGAGCTCGGGCTGGTACCCGGCCTCGACCAGCGTCTCGAAGCCGGCCTGCACGAGCGCCGTCGTGCCGCCGCACAGGACGGCCTGCTCGCCGAACAGGTCGGTCTCGGTCTCCTCGGCGAACGTCGTCTCGAGGATGCCGGCACGTCCGGCGCCGATGCCGCGCGCGTACGCCAGTGTCCGCTGCCGGGCCGTTCCGGTGGCGTCGCGGTGGACGGCGAACAGCGCCGGGACGCCGCCGCCCTGCTCGTACAGGCTGCGGACGAGGTGTCCGGGCCCCTTCGGCGCCACCATCCCGACGTCGATGCCACCCGGGGGGTCGACCTCGCCGAAATGGATATTGAAGCCGTGGGCGAACATGAGGAGCGTGCCGTCCGCCAGGTTCGGCTCGATCTCGGACCGATACACCGCCGGCGCGGCGGTGTCGGGCACGAGCACCATGACGACCTTCGCCCCTGCGGTCGCCGATCCCGCGTCGGTGACCCGCAGGCCCGCCTCGCGGGCGCGCTCGGCCGATGCCGACTCGGGTCGAAGCCCGACCACGACGTCGACGCCCGACTCGAACAGGTTGCGCGCGTGGGCCTCCCCCTGGCTGCCATAGCCGATGACGGCCACGGTCTGGCCCTCGAGCGCCGACGCGTCGATATCGGCGTCGTAGATGAGCTTCGTCATTCCTGGGTCTCTCCGTCTTCGCTGGGGTCGGTGCCGGATACCTCCGGCGGTTCCGTCGTCATGGCCACGGCGCCCGCCCGCACGAGGCGACGCAGTCCGAGCGGTCGCAGCGCCTCGAGCGCGGCGTCGATCTCGGCCGGCGTGGCGGTCAGGCTGGCGCGCCAGGTGGCATCGGTGGTCGAGAGCCGCACGCCGCCGGCGGCGTCGAGCGCGTCGCGCAGGCGGGCCTCGGCGTCCGCATCGGCCGGTGGCTGGACCTCGACGAGCGCGAGCTCGAGCTCGACGTGCGGGGCGGTCGTGAGGTCCCGGACCTCGAGCACGTCGATGACCCGCTCGAGCTGGGCGAGCACCTGGCGCAGGTGGCCGTCGTCGCCGCGGATGGCGATCGTCATCCGCGAGCGGCCCGGCTCGTGGGTCGTGCCGACGGTGAGCGACTCGATGTTGAAGCTCCGCGCGCGGAGCAGGCCGCTCACCCGGTTCAGCGTGCCGGGACGGTCGACGACGAGCGCCGACACGACATGGCGGCGGTGCTCCTGGTCGGGCTCGCCCGGCGGGATCGTCGCCGGGCGGGGACGGGCCGCGATCGTCACGCCTCCACCTCGTCGTCGGCGCCCTCGACCATGTCCGACAGGCCCTTGCCGGGGAGCATCATCGGGTAGACGTTCTGTGCCTCGTCAAGGTGGAAGTCGATGAGCGACGGGCCGGGTGCCCTGCGCGCCTCGGCGATGACGTGGTCGACCTCATCGGGCGTCGTGGCGCGCCAGGCGGGGATGCCGTAGGCCTCGCACAGCCGGACGAGGTCGGGGCCGAGCAGCTCGGCGGAGTGGTAGTTCTCGTCGTAGATGATTTCCTGCCACTGGCGGATCATCCCGAGCCGATGGTTGTTGAGGACCGCGATCCGCACCGGGATCTGGTCCTGCACCAGCGTCGCCAGCTCCTGCATCGTCATCTGGAAGCCGCCGTCGCCGACGACCGACCAGACCTCGCGCTCCGGCGCGCCGAGCGCGGCGCCCATGGCCGCCGGCACGGAGTAGCCCATCGTCCCCAGGCCGCCCGAGGACAGGTGCCGGAACGGATGGCGGAAGCCGAAGTAGCGGGCCGCCCACATCTGGTTCTGGCCGACGTCGCTCACGAGGATCGCCTCGTGGTCCGTCGCCGCGCCGATGCGGTCGATCACGTAATCGGCGGAGAGCCGGCCCTCGCGCCAGGCGCCCGAGCCGTGCCAGCTGCGGCTCTCCGAGACCTTCCGCCACTCGGCGATCTGCTCCAGCCACGCGGTCCGTGGCTCGGACTGCGGCAGGCGGCGCAGCAGGGCGGCGAGCAGGTCGCCGGCATCGGCGACGATGCCGAGGTCCGTCCGGACGTTCTTGCCGATCTCGGAGCGGTCGACGTCGACGTGGACGAGCGTCGCATTCGGCGCGAACGTGCTCGTCTTGCCGGTGATCCGATCGTCGTAGCGGCAGCCGATGCCGATGAGCAGGTCGCACTGCTGGATCGCCTTGTTCACGTGCATCCAGCCGTGCATGCCGGCGTAGCCGGCGCTGAGCCGATGCGCCTCGTCCATGTTCCCGACGCCGAGCAGCGTGTGCGCCACCGGGATCTCGGCCCGCTCGGCGACCTCGCGCAGCAGGTCGGTCGCCTCGGCGATCTGCACGCCGTGGCCGGCGAGGATGAGCGGCCGCTCGGACTGCGCGATGAGCTCGGCCAGCTCGTCGGCCTCGGGGACGTCCCCGCGCTGCGGGCGCAGGAGGCCGGGCAGGCGCAGCTCGTATGGCTCCGGGTGCGGTGCGCTCGTCTCCACCTGGAGGACGTCCTTCGGAAAGTCGAGCAGGACCGGCCCCGGGCGGCCCGAGCGGGCGATCTCGAACGCCTCGGCGACCGCGAGCGGGACCTCGTCGGGGTCCATGACCACGGTCGCGTACTTCGTGACCGGCAGCGCGATGCCGACGATATCGGTCTCCTGGAACGCGTCCTTGCCGAGCAGCGCCCGCGGCACGTTGCCGGTGATGGCGACCATCGGCACCGAGTCCATCATCGCGGTCGCCAGGCCCGTCACGAGGTTGATCGCCCCGGGACCGCTCGTCGCCATGGCGACGCCCACGCCACCGGTGGCGCGCGAGAATCCGTCCGCGGCATGCGCCCCGCCCTGCTCGTGGCGGACGAGGATGTGCCGCAGCGGGAACTCGCGCAGGACGTCGTAGATCGGCAGGACCGTGCCGCCGGGATACCCGAAGACGGTGGTGACGCCCTCGCGCACGAGCGCCTCGCATACGGCGCGCGCACCGATGCGCGGGGCAACGGCGCGGCCGGCCGCGGATGCGGTGGCCTGGGTGTCCGGGAGTCTGAGGGCTGTCATCGGTCTGGTCGTTCCTTAGCGGGGACAAACAACAATCCCGCCGGCCTCATGGCTGGCGGGATTCGGGCTTCGCGTGGTTCCGGGGCCTCTCGGCTGGTCCTAGGCGCGTCCTCCATCCCGCCATCCAAGGAGGATGACGAGCCGAAGAATCGCGAGTACGAGGAGCAGGCCGAGCAACCCGGACGGGGCCGGGCGCAGGCGCTCGCGGGCGGCGTTCATGCCGCGGTCCTCTGACATGGCTGGAACCCTAGCAGGATTGTCAACCCCTCACCGAAACCACGCTCGGACGGCGGGTTGCACGCACGAAAACGGCGACTTCGCGCCACTAGCGCCGCTGGCGGAGGTTCGCCGTCATCCGCGCACCGGTCGTGACCGCTCCCTCCGAGGCCGATGACACGAGCGCCGCGTACTTCGCCAGCACGCCGCTCGTGTAGCGCGGCTGCGGCGGCGTCCAACGCGTCCAGCGACGCTCGAGGTCGGCCGGATCGACGAGCAGGTCGAGCCGTCGCGCGTCGACGTCGATCTCGATCTCGTCGCCCTCCTCGACGAGCGCGATCGGTCCGCCGAGCGCCGCCTCCGGCGCCACGTGCCCGATCATCAGGCCGTGGGTGCCGCCGCTGAACCGGCCATCGGTGATGAGCGCGACGTCCCCGCCGAGCCCCTCGCCGACGAGCGCGGCGGTGACCGACAGCATCTCCTGCATCCCCGGTCCGCCCACGGGCCCCTCATAGCGGATGACGATCACGTCGCCGGGGCCGATGCGCTGCGCGCGCACCGCGTCGTAGCAGGCGGCCTCGGAGTCGAAGACCCGGGCGGGACCGCGGAACCGTCGCATCTCGTGGCCGGCGAGCTTGATGACACAGCCGTCAGGCGCCAGCGACCCGCGCAGGATCGCCAGCCCGCCGACCGGCTTGATCGGATGGTCGATCGAGACCACGACCTCCTGGCCCGGCGTCTCGACCGCCGCCTCGGCGATCTCGGCGAGGGTGCGTCCGTCGACGTTGCGCGTCGAGCCGTCCACGAGCCCCTTCTTCAGCAGCTCGCGCGCGACGAGGCCCACGCCGCCGGCCTCGTGGATGTCGAGCGCCGTGTAGCGGCCGCCGGGCATGAGCGAGGCGACGATCGGCGTCCGCTCCGCGATGCGGTCGAAGTCCTCGAGCTCGAGCGGAATGCCGAGCTCGTGGGCGATGGCGAGGAAATGGAGCACGCCGTTCGTGCTGCCGCCGGTGGCCGCGATCGAGGCGATCGCGTTGTCGATCGCCGCGCGGGTCATGATCTGCGAGGGCCGCACGCCGCCGTTGACGAGCTCCATGGCGAGCTCGCCGGCCCGGTACGCCGCGTCGAGCTTGGCGGGATCGGTGGCCGGGATGCCGTTCAGGCCGCCGGGGCTGATGCCGAGGAACTCGAAGGCGGTGCTCATCGTGTTCGCCGTGAACTGCCCGCCGCAGGCGCCCGGCCCCGGGCACGACAGGTCCTCGATCTCGCGCAGCTCCTCGAGGCTGATCTTCCCGGCCCGATAGGCGCCGATGGCCTCGAACACGGTCACCACCGTCGCATCGCGCTTGCCACGCAGGACGCCGGGGTTGATCGTGCCGCTGTACAGGGCCAGGCCCGGCAGATCGAGCCGGGCGAGCGCCATCGCGGCGCCGGGGAGCGTCTTGTCACACCCCACGATGCACACGAGGCCGTCGAACATGTGGCCGCGCGCCACGAGCTCGATCGAGTCGGCGATGAGGTCGCGCGACACGAGCGAGGCCTTCATGCCCTCGGTGCCCATGCTCACGCCGTCGGACACCGCGACGGTGTTGAACTCCATCGGCGTCCCGCCCGCCGCCCGGATGCCCTCCTTGACCTTCACCGCCAGCTCGCGCTGGTTGTAGTTGCAGGGCATCGTCTCGATCCAGGTCGTGCCGACGCCGATGATCGGCTTCGCGAGGTCTTCGTCGGTGAAGCCGATGCCCTTGAGCATCGCGCGGGCGGCGGCCCGATCGGGGCCGTCGAGCATGACGCGCGAGTGCTCGCGCGGGTCATAGGTGTGGGTGGCGGGATCGCTCGGGTCGCTCATGACTCCGACTATACCGAGCGCCGCGGTCGGCGCTTGCAACTGCCGCAAGCGGCGTCGGCTTGCAGCCACCGCAAGCGGCCCCCGGCGCGGACCTAGGGCCCGTTGACGAAGCCCGTCGTGTCGACGACCTCGAAGTCCGAGCCCCGCAGCGACTTCAGCTCGTTGAGCTGGTCATCGTCCCAGCGGATGTCGGAGGAGCCGGTGAAATACCAGGGCGACCCGTTGTCGGCCAGGATCATCCCGTAGCGCTTCATGGCGGTGAGGATGACCTGGGCCTGCGGGCCGAAGCCGCTGATGTCGAACGAGGCCTTGAGGCGGACCCGCAGGCCCATCGGCGGAAGCGAGGCCGACGAGCCATCGCCGGCGTGATGACGTGCCGGGTAGAGGTGCGCGTCGCGCGTCACCGGGGCGGTGAAGCGGATGGCGTGGGCGATCTCGCCGGCGGCGACCTCCTCGTAACGGACGAGGCCGGGGAGGATCGGCAGGCCGGCCGCGTCGGCGCTCGTCCAGCCGTCCGGTCGGAGGGCGTTCGACTCGAGGTCCCAGATCGCGCCCGAGCCCGCCTGCCAGCCGGACGAGGTCAGGGTCGCGGCGAACAGCTCGTACAGGCGGCAGGACTCGATCTCCCACATCAGGATGTGCCGGTCGGAGCCGCCCTCGATGCGCGGCGCGGGCGGGATCGGGTACGGGCCGGGATCGGACTCGTCGTCGTACTGGAACGTCACCCAGCGCTTCGGGGTCGACGCATCGACGACGTTGATCGGGATGCCGTAGCCGAGGTACTCGCCGAAGTCGGGATGGAGGTCCTCGCTCGCGCCGATCGTGCCGATGAGCGTCGCCGAGCTCGCCGCCACCGGCAGGCTGTCGACGCGCCGGTTCCACACGTTCGTCGACGGGAACAGGGAGCACGCCGGCAGCCCGCCGGTCCAGGTCAGCGCCCGATGCAGGAAGGCCGCCATCTGGCCCCGCGTCGTCCGGGAGCCGATGCAGAAGCGCAGCTCGGCGCAGCCGCCGGTGATGCCGGACTCGCGCAGCCGGTTGATGTCGGTCTGGTGGACCGATCGGTCGTCATCGGCGAAGTAGTCGCGGCTCGCATCGGTCAATTCAAGGACGCGGACGAGGAAGCTCGCCATCTGCTGGCGGGTGACCGATGCGGACGGGCAGAACCGATCGGCAGCGCAGCCGCCGGTCACCCCGGCCGCCGCGAGCGCGTTGATGTCGGGCTCGGCGGGGTGGCCCTCGTCGTCGACGAACGGGTCGGTCGCGCTGGGCGGGAGGTCGAAGGCGCGGACGAGGAAGCTCGCCATCGCCGCCCGCGTGACGGGCGAATCCGGGCAGAACCGCCCGCCGCCGCAGCCGCCGGTGATGCTCTGCTGGCGCAGCCACTCGATGTCGGCCTCGAACGGGTGGCCGTCGATATCGCTGAACGGTGGCACGGCGGCGCTCGCCGGCAGTGGCAGCACGCCGGAGGTGGCGAGCAGCACGAGGCCGAGGAGGATGCGGACGGCGCGTGTCATGCGCGCACGGTGGCAGCCGGAGGCGGGCCTGGCGAGTGGTTCCATGGGTGCGACCGATGGGGGACGAACGGCAGACCAACGTCAGCGGCGTCGAGCCCGCCATTCCTCGCGCGTCTGGCCCCAGATCTCGACGGGCACGTCGAGCGGCGGCGGCAGGACGGCGTCGCGCAGGACGCGCGAGCCGAGGCGGCGCGCGACGTTCTGCGATCGCGTGTTGACCGGGTCGATGGCGTGGATGACCTCGCTCCAGCCGAGGGTGTCGAACGCCCAGTCGATCGCCGCGGTGGCGCCCTCGACGGCGTAGCCCCTGCCCCACGCCTCGCGAGCGAGGCCCCAGCCGACCTCGGTGCCGGGCCAGCCCTCCGGCATCCACGGCCCGAGCCGGCCGACCCATCGGCCGGTCGCCTTCTCGATGACCGAGAACATGCTGAAGCCGTTGATGAGCCAGGCGCCGCTGACCTGGCAGATGCCGCGCCACGCCATGGCGCGGTTCTGGACGCCGCCGATGAAGTGGGCGACCTCCGGATCGGCGGCGAACGCGGCCCAGGCCTCGAAGTCCTCCGGCGCCGGCGGCCGCAGGATGAGGCGCTCCGTCTCGAGCGTCGGGCCGATGCTCACGGTCGCGCGGTGGCACCAGCGCCGGGCGTGCGCTCGATCCACGCCTCGAGCGCCTCCTCCCGACCGCGCAGCTCGAGCCGCTGGGCGGTGAGTCCCTCGGTCGGGATCTTCGCCGCCTCGACGGTCGCCGCGCTGAGGAGGATCTCGCCTCCGCCCGCCTCGGAGCCGAGGCGGCTGGCGACGTTGACCGCGTCGCCCAGGGCGGTGAAGTCCATGACGTCGTCCAGGCCGCCGACGAAGCCGACCCAGGCCGGCCCGGTGTGGATGCCCACGCCCACGGGCAGGCGTGCCTCGCCGAGGATGGCGCGGCCCGCCTCCACGGCACGGCTGACGTACCGCTCGCCGGCGAAGCCCGGGAGGAACAGGCCCATGACCCCGTCGCCGAGAAGCTTGTCGACCAGGCCGCCGCCCTCGCGGATCGCCCGGCTCGCGGAGCGCAGGTAGTCCGAGACCGCCACCGAGTACGCCGAGGGCGACATCGACTCGGCGAGGCCGGTAGAGCCGCGGATGTCGGCGAAGAGGGCGGCGATGTCGAGTGTCGCGCCGCCGGGGTGCTTCTGCGCCGACCGGAAGCAGGCGTTGCAGAGCTGCGGGTTGGCGGGGTACCTGCCGAACCCGAACAGGCTGACGATGGGGCCGAAGCCCGCCTGCGGGGCGAGGCACAGCTTGCATCGGGGATCGGACGGCAGGTGTCGGAAGAATCGCCGCATCCGCTGGAGCTCCGGGTGCTCGCCCAGCAGGATCGACCGCCACTCGGCGTTGTCGCCGCGCTCGGGCTGCATCGGCTCCGTCATCGGCGCCAGTGTAGGACCCCGGTCGAGCGTGGCCGATCGAGCCATCGGCAGAGACTTGACGGATCGGCTAGGGTCGGCCTCACCGATGAGCGCACCAGACCCGAATTCCGCACGCCCGCGACCGAGGACGATCGTCGAGAAGATCTGGGACGAGCACGTCGTCGTGCCCGGCACCGACGGCGCGCCCGACGTCCTGGGCATCGACCTCCACCTCGTCCACGAGGTGACGAGCCCACAGGCCTTCGACGGCCTCCGTGAGCGCGGCCTCCGCGTTCGACGCCCCGGCCAGACGGTCGCGACGGTCGACCATTCGATCCCGACCACCGACCGCAGCCTCCCGATCGTCGACGAGATCGCCGCGCGCCAGGTGAGCCGCCTCGAGGAGAACTGCCGCGAGTTCGGCATCCCGCTCCACGGCATCGGCTCGCCGCACCAGGGGATCGTCCACGTCATCGGTCCCGAGCTCGGGCTCACGCAGCCGGGCATGACGATCGTGTGCGGCGACTCGCACACCGCCACGCACGGCGCGTTCGGCGCGCTGGCGTTCGGCATCGGTACGACCGAGGTCGAGCACGTGCTCGCCACCCAGACGCTCCTCCAGCGGCCGCCGAAGACGTTCGAGGTGCGCGTCGACGGCACGCTCCACCCCGGCGTCACCGCCAAGGACATCATCCTGTCGCTGCTGTCGCGCATCGGCGTCGGCGGCGGCACGGGCCACGTCTTCGAGTACCGCGGCTCGGCCATCCGGTCGCTCGGGATGGAGGGTCGGATGACGATCTGCAACATGAGCATCGAGGGCGGCGCCCGGGCCGGCCTGATCGCGCCCGACGACACGACGTTCGAGTACGTCGCCGGCCGTCCCCACGCCCCGCAGGGCGCCGCGTGGGACGCGGCCGTCGAGGGCTGGCGGCGGCTCCCGACCGACGAGGACGCGACGTTCGATCGCTCGATCAGCTTCGACGCGGGGGATCTGACGCCGATGGTGACCTGGGGCACGAACCCCGGCATGGGCTTCCCGATCACCTCGCGCGTCCCCGACCCGTCGTCGGTCGCCGATGCGTCCCAGCGCGACTCGCTGCGCGCGGCGCTCGAGTACATGGCCCTCAACCCCGGCGAGCCGATCCTCGGCCGCCCGATCGACGTCGTCTTCGTCGGCTCGTGCACGAACTCGCGGATCAGCGACCTGCGCGAGGCGGCCCGCATGCTCCGCGGCCGCCGCGTCGCCGATGGCGTGCGGATGATGGTCGTGCCCGGCTCGTCCGAGGTGAAGCGCCAGGCCGAGGCCGAGGGCCTGGCCGAGGCCTTCCGCGCCGCGGGCGCCGAGTGGCGCGAGGCGGGCTGCTCGATGTGCATCGCCATGAACGGCGACCAGCTCGAGCCCGGCCAGTACAGCGTCTCGACCTCGAACCGCAACTTCGAGGGCCGGCAGGGCAAGGGCGGCCGCACGTTCCTCGCCTCGCCGCTGACCGCGGTCGCCTCGGCCGTGACCGGTCGCCTGGCCGATCCGAGGGCGCTGCTGTGAGCACCGCGACGCAGGCCCGCGAGCCGTTCTCGAGCGTCACCTCGGCGGTCGTGCCGCTGCCGCGCAACGACGTCGACACCGACCAGATCATCCCGGCCCGCTTCCTGAAGACGGTGAACCGCGCGGGCCTCGGCGATCAGCTGTTCAACGACTGGCGCTACCTCGCCGACGGCACGCCGAACCCCGAGTTCGTGCTCAACCAGCCGCCGATGGCCGGTCGGGCGATCCTCCTCGCCGGCGACAACTTCGGGTGCGGCTCGTCGCGCGAGCACGCGCCGTGGGCGCTCATGGCCTGGGGCATCCGCGCGGTCATCTCGAGCAGCTTCGCCGACATCTTCCGCAACAACGCGCTGAAGAACGGCCTCCTGCCGATCGTCGTCGCGCCGGACGTCCTGTCGCGCCTGTTCGCGCTCGTCCAGGCGGCGCCCGATGCCGAGCTGACCGTCGACCTCGAGGCGCAGGAGCTTCGGCTGCCGGACGGCTCGACGATCGGCTTCGAGGTCGACGCCTTCGCGCGCCGGATGATCCTCGACGGAACCGACGAGCTCGGCTACCTCCTGTCGCTCGAGGACCGGATCGCGGCGTACGAGGCGGAGCATCCGCCCCGCGTCAGCACCATCCCGGCCTGACCGCCCGGGCGGTGGCCGTCTTTCGCCTGAGCGACGTCGGGTTCCGTCGCGATGGCCGCCCGATCCTCGCCGGTGTGGACTGGACGATCGATCACCGCCAGCGCTGGGTCGTCCTCGGCCCGAACGGCGCCGGCAAGACGACCCTCGTCCGCATCCTGAGCACGTACCACGTCGCCTCGTCGGGGACGGTCGAGGTGCTCGGCGAGCGGATCGGGCGCACGAGCGTCGCCGAGCTCCGCGCGCGCATCGGCTACCTCAGCCCGTCGCTGGCGCACATGATCCCGGAGCAGCTCACCCCGCGGCAGATCGTGGGCGCCGCCCAGGTCGGGGCGGTCGTGCCGTGGTACGTGGATCCCTCACTGATCGACGCGCGGCGCACCGAGGACGCGCTGGCTGCCGCCGGCATGGCCGATGCGCCCGCCCGCCCGTTTGCCACGTTCTCCTCCGGCGAGCAGCTCCGCATCCAGCTCGCCCGTGCCCTGGTCACCGAGCCCGCGGCGCTGCTCCTCGACGAGCCGATGGCCTCGCTCGACATCGGCGGCCGCGAGACGCTGGTGGCGACGCTGTCGCGGGTCGCGGCCGGGCCGATCGGGGCGGTCGTCGTCGTGCTCCATCGGGTGGAGGACATCCCGCCCGGCTTCACCCACGCGCTGCTCGTCCGTGACGGCCGGATCCTGGCCGCCGGGCCGATCGACGACGTCGTCACCGACGAGCCGATGAGCGCCTGCTTCGGCGCGCCGCTGCGGATCGAGCGAGCGGGGGATCGGCTCGTCTCCCGCACTGGCTAGGGCTCAGGTGCGGGTGGCGTCCTCGAGCAGCCAGTCGATCGCCTCGAGGTAGCCGCGCCACCCGTGGCCGATGACCTGGTGCCGGGTGGCCGGGGCGGTGACCGAGGTCCGGCGCCACGGCTCGCGGGCGTTGATGTCGCTGATGTGGACCTCGACGGCCGGCTTTCCGGCGGTGACGAGCGCGTCGTGGAGGGCGTAGCTGGTGTGGGTGTACGCGCCGAAGTTGCAGATCACCGCGTCGTAGTCGAGCTGCTCGAGCCGATCGATGAGCTCGCCCTCGTGGTTCGACTGGAACGCGTCGAGCAGCGCGCCCCGCTCGAGGGCGTGGGCGCGGCACGACTCCTCGATCTCGGCCAGGGTCGTCGAGCCGTAGACCTCGGGCTGCCGCCGGCCGAGGCTGCCCAGGTTCGGGCCGTTGAGGAGGAGGATCCGCATCGGCCTACGCTCCCCCGCTCGCGGCGTCGAACGACCCGAGGATGCGCATCGAGCTGGTGTGCTCCTCCAGGCCGATGAGGGCGGTGCGCAGCGGGTCGTCCTCGGCGTCGCCGGCGACCTGGACGAGGAACCGATAGCGCCACGGGCCGGCGCCCGACGGGCGCGACTCGATGCGCGACAGGTTGATGCCGGCCTCGGCCAGGACGCCGAGCGCGCGGTACAGGTCGCCCGGTCGGTGCCCGGTCTCGAACGTGAGGAGCGTCTCGCGCTCGGCGCCGCCCGGCGCCAGCCGGCCGGCGGGACGCACGGTTGCAGCGTCCGGGGCGAGGATCGCGAAGCGGGTCATGTTGTGGTCGGCGTCCTGGATGTCGGCCGCGGCGACCTCGAGCCCGTAGCGCTCGCCGGCCCGGCGCGAGGCGATCGCCGCGGTGTCGCCGTCACCGTCCGCGGCGAGCTCGCGGGCGGCGCCCGCCGTATCGGCCGCGGGCACGATCTCCCAGCCGTGGCGCGCGAGGAAGCGCTCGCACTGGGCCAGGGCCTGCCAGTGGCTCCGCACGCGCCGGATGGCGCCGAGGTCGGTGCCCGGCCGGACGAGCAGCTGGTGGCGGACGGGCAGGAGCACCTCGCCGACGACCCGCAGCGCGCCATCGGCCAGCGCGTCGAGGGCGTCGCCGACCGTGCCGGCCAGCGAGTTCTCGAGGGGCAGGACGCCCGCATCGGCCTCGCCGGACTCGACCGCGTGCATGACCGCCGGGAAGGTCGGGACCGGCAGCGGCTGGACGTCATCGCCGAACCAGCCGGTGACCGCCTCCTCGCCGAAGGCGCCGGGCTCGCCCTGGTACGCGACGCGGGTCATGCCGCGATCACCGCCAGCGCCCGGTCGAGCTCGGCCTCGGTCACGTCGTCGACCTCGTCCACCCGGCCGATCTCCATCGGCAGGATCCAGCGCTGGCGGCCGGCACGGCGCTTCTTGTCGGTGCCCATCGCCTCGCGCACCACCCGTGGATCGAAGGCATGGGTGAGCCGGAAGCCGAGCCGATGGAGGAGCGCGTCGAGCCGCGGGGCGAGCTCCGGGTCGGCGCCGCGGCCGGTGGCAATGGCGGCCGCGACGCGCAGGCCCAGCGCGACCGCCGCGCCGTGGCGCAGCCGGTAGCCGGAGGCGACCTCGAGCCCGTGCCCGGCGGTGTGCCCGAGGTTGAGCGTGCGCCGCTCGCCGGTCTCGAACGGGTCGCGGGCGCAGACGCCGAGCTTGAGCCGCGCGCTGCGCTCGAGGATCGCGTAGCGCGCCGCCTCGTCGGTGCTCAGTGCGCCGGCGCCGCGCTCCTCGAGCAGCCGCCACAGGGCCGGGTCGCCGATGAGCGCCGCCTTCACCGACTCGGCCATGCCCTCGCGACGCAGCGTGCGCGGCAGCGTCCGGAGGTGCGCCACGTCGCCGATGACCGCCACGGGCGGCCAGAAGGCGCCGACCGCGTTCTTCGCCGCGGCCAGGTCGACCGCCACCTTGCCGCCGATCGCGCTGTCGGCCATGCCGATCCACGTCGTCGGCACCTGGACCAGGGGCAGGCCGCGGTTGAACAGCGCGGCCGCGGTGCCGGCGAGGTCGCCGATCGTCCCGCCGCCGACCGCCACGAGCGCCTCGTCGCGCTCCACGCGCTGCTCGGCAAGCCAGTCGAGGACCCGCTCGAGCGTCCGGATGCGCTTCGCCCGCTCCCCGCCGGGCAGGTCGAGCTGTGCGCGGGCCGGCGCGTGAAGGCGCAGCCGCCGGTCGGTGACGGCCACGCCGCGCGGCAGGAGCGAGGTGAGGTCGAGGTCCGTGCCGAGCACCACCCGCGCCGTTTCCGGGCCGATCGGGTGATGGCGCGGCACCTCGGCATCGAGGAGGCGGACGCCCGGCCGCGGCTCGCGCGAGGCGAGGAGGATGTCGCGGGCGATGGCCGAGAGGTCACGGGCGGCGTCGAGCCGGACGTCGGCGGCGCGGTAGAACGGCGCGCGCTCCTCCAGCACCGACGCGAGCCGCTCGGCCGAGTACGGCCGGAACGTCGGCCGGTCGACCGGATCGGCCTCGAGCCGCGCCACGAGCGTCTCGGGCGTCGCGTCGAGCCAGGCCACCGCGCCGTGATGCCACAGCGCCCATCGGTTCAGCGGGTCGAGGATCGCCCCGCCGCCGACGCCGATGACCGCGCCGGGCACGTTGCAGGCCTCGGCCACGAGCTCCGACTCGACCTCGCGGAAGCGCGGCTCGCCGTGCTCGGCGAGATACGCGGGGGCGGGGATGCCGAGCCGCTCCGCGAACAGCGCGTCGGTGTCGATGAACGGCCGCTCGAGCCCGTCGGCAACGAGCCGGCCGACGGTCGTCTTGCCGCTGCCCGGCATGCCGACGAGGACGATGCCGGTTCCGCTCTCAGGCACCGGCGTCCGCTCCCAGCTCGGCCCGCAGGGCCGCTTCCATGACGTCGACCGGCGCGGGGCAGGCGGTCCACAGCTCGAAGCTGAGCATGGCCTGCGTGAGCAGCACGCCGGCGCCCGCGTCCGCCCACGCGCCGCGAGCACGCGCCTCGCGCACCAGGCGCGTCGGGCTCGGCCGGTACACGAGGTCGAGCACGGCGAGGTCGGACCGCAGGAGGTCCGGTGGGACGGGGGTCTCATCGGAGCCGGTGCCGATCGGCGTGGAGTTCACCACGAGGTCCGCGTCCGCGAGAAGCGAGCGAAGCGAGGGCCAGCGCGCGCGGTTCACGACCTCGACGGTCGCGCCCACGTCGGCGAGCGCCGCCTGGACCGCCCGCGAGGCGCCGCCGGCCCCGAGCACGACCGCTCGGTACCCGCTCCCGAGGTCGGAAAGCGCCCCGGCCACGGCCGCGAGGTCGGTGTTGTGGGCCACGAGCCGATCGCCGGCGCGCACGATCGTGTTCGCCGCGCCGAGCCGTTCGACCTCGGGCGCGAGCTGGTCGACGAGGTCGCACACGGCCACCTTGTGCGGCTGCGTGACGTTCGCGCCGAGCCGGTCCGGAGCGCGGAGCGCGGCGACGGCATCGGCCAGGCCATCCGGGGGAACGTCGGCCAGCTCGTACCGGGCGCCCATGCCGACGGCCGCGAAGGCGGCGTTGTGCATGGCCGGTGAGGCCGAGTAGCCGATGCCATGGCCGAGCAGCACGACGCGGTCGGTCATCCCGGCTGGCGTTCGGTCCGTCGCCGGCGGCGCGCCACGGCGGCACGCAGCTCGCCGATGGTGTCGCCGCCGAACGAGTAGAGCAGCTCGTCGGCGAGGACGAGCGCCACCATCGCCTCGCCCACGATCGCCGCGCGCGACAGGACCGTGATGTCGCTGCGCTCGATGTGCGCGCGGCCGGACTCCCCGGTCGTCATGTCGACGCTGGGCAGCGCCCTGCGCAGCGTCGAGACGGGCTTCTGGGCGGCCCGCACCACGATCGGCTCGCCGTTGCTGATGCCGCCCTCGATGCCGCCGGCCCGGTTCGTCTCGCGCCGCCAGCCCGCGACCGGCGTGGCGACGACGTCGTGGACCGCCGATCCGGCCCGCTCGACGACGCCGAAGCCGAGGCCGATCTCGACGCCCTTCACGCCGGGGATGGCCATGACGGCGCCCGCCAGCAGCCCGTCGAGGCGGGTGTCCCACTCGGACGAGCTGCCCAGGCCGATCGGCACGCGCTCGGCAACGACGACGAATGAGCCACCGATCGAGTCGCCCGCCTCCTTGATGCGGTCGATCTCGGCCAGCATCCGCGCCTCGGCCTCGGGGTCGGGGCAGCGCAGCGCCGACGGCTCGCGCAGGTCGCGGTCGGGCCAGTCGGGCGGGATGCAGGCGAGGGGATCCTCGGCATCGGGGAAGGCCCGAATCGGGCCGATCTGGTCGACGAAGGACCAGATCCGCACGCCGGCGTTCGCCAGGAGCAGCCGCGCCAGCGAACCGGCCACGACGCGGACCGTCGTCGATCGGGCCGAGGCACGCTCCAGGACGTTGCGCACGTCATCGGTGTCGTACTTCAGGGCGCCGGCCAGGTCGATGTGCCCCGGCCGGGCCCGGGTGATCCGCTTCGGCTTGCGCTCGTCGGGGATCGGCTCGACCGACATGCGATCGGTCCAGTTCACCCAGTCGCGGTTGTCGACGGCGTAGCCGACCGGCGATCCCAGCGTGCGTCCGTAGCGGATCCCGGCGATCCATCGCACGCGGTCGCGCTCGATGAGCATCCGCCGCCCGCTGCCGTACCCGTGCTGGCGGCGCTTCAGGTCGAGGTCGACGCGCCGGGTCGAGACGCGCATCCCCGCCGGCAGCCCCTCGAGCACACCGACGAGCCCCGGGCCGTGCGACTCGCCGGCGGTGAGCAGCCTGAGCCGCCTCATCGGTCTTCCTCCCGCCTCGACGTGCAGCCGATGCACGCGGACGATGCAAGCCCCGCCACCGGAGGCAAGCAAGTCGTGCAGCTCCTTGCGTCCACCGCAAGCGGCCCCCTCATGCCGACACCTCGGCCACGTCACCCCAGAACGTCGGGTAGCTGACGGCCACGCAATCGGGGTCGTCGAGCTCCACCGCCGATGCGACGCCGGCCAGCGCCGCGACGGCGAACGCGATCGCGATCCGATGGTCGCCGTGGGTCGTCACCCGGCCGGCGCGCGGCAGGCCGCGGCTCACCCGCCAGCCATCGGGCAGCTCCTCCACCGATGCGCCGATGGCCTCGAGCCCGGCGACCGTGGCGCCGATGCGGTCCGACTCCTTCACCCGCAGCTCCGATGCGTCGCGCAGCTCCGACGTGCCATCGGCCGCGGCCATGAGGATCGCGACGAGCGGCAGCTCGTCGATGAGCGCCGCGACCTCGTCCCCGCCGATCTCGACGGCCGTCAACGCGGCGCCGCCCCGGACCCGCAGGTCGCCGACCGGCTCCGGGCCGTGCTCGTCGGTGATGGTCGCCTCGACGTCGGCGCCCATCCGTCGCATCAGGTCGAGCAGCGCGATCCGCGTCGGATTGAGGGACACGTCGACGATGGTGACGTCGGCGTCCGGATGGAGCGTCCCGGCGACGAGCCACGGCGCGGCCGACGAGGGATCGCCCGGCACGCGCAGGGACATGGGCCGGGGGTGCGCGGGGCCGCGGACGCTCGTCACGAGTCCGTCGCGGCGGATGTCGACGCCGGTCGCGGCGAGCATGCGCTCGGTGTGGTCGCGCACCTCGGCCGGCACCTCGATCGTCGTCTCGCCCTCGGCGCCCAGGGCTGCGAGCGCGCATGCGCCGAGCAGCTGGGCGCTGGCGACCGGGATCCGATGCGCCACGGCCTTCGGCCGTTCGCTGCCGACCACCGTTATCGGCGCGCGGCCGTTCGTCGTGGCGACCGCCGCTCCGGTGGCGCGCAGGAGCGTGGCCACCCGCTCCATCGGCCTGGTCCGCAGCGAGGCGTCGCCGTCGAGCACGGCGTGGAGCGGCAGCCCGGCCAGGGCGCCGGCGAGCAGGCGCATCGTCGTGCCGGAGTTGCCGCAGTCGAGCTCCGCATCCGCCCTGGGCGGCCCGGTGAGCGTGAAGCGGACGACCGGCCCGGCGGTCTCCGAGTCGACGCGCACGCCGAGCGCGCGCAGGCAGGCCGCGGTGCTCAGCACGTCGCGTCCCGGGGAGCGCATGACCACCGTCGCCGGCCCGCCGGACAGCGCGTTCACGATGAGCGCCCGGTGCGCGATCGACTTGTCGGCCGGCACGGACAGGCGCCCGCGCAGCGACGAGGCCGGTCGCAGGGTGCGCGATGCGGCGTCCACCACCGTCATCGGTCGTTCGCCGCCGATGCGTCGCGCGTCCCGCGACGGACCTCGTCCTGCGCGTTGCGGCGCTGGACGGAGCGCGAGGCGCGGAGGACCGCGTCGAACACCATGGTCAGCTCGACCGGGGTCATTGGTCCCGGCGTGCCGCTCGATGCCCGCTCCAGGAGCTCGCGCTCACGCTGGACGTCGTGCCCGTGGACGTTCGCCCCGCGCCGGCGCTGGACCTCGAGCGCCAGGGCGGCGCGCTCCTGGAGCAGGTCGGCCAGGCGCGTGTCGAGCTCGTCGATCCGGTCGCGCAGCTCCTCGATGCCGCTCGCCACGACCGGCCGCTCGATCGCCGGCGCCCGCTCGTCGCCCATGCCGCGCACGAACTGGAGGCGACGGAGCTCGTCCATGAGCGCGCCGAACTCGTCGAACGAGAGGGACTGGTCGCCATCGGACAGGGCGCTGGGCGGATCCGGGTGGACCTCGATGAGCAGCCCGTCGGCGCCGACGGCCGCGCCGGCGAGCGCCATCGGCCCGACCAGGGCTCGGGCGCCGGTGCCGTGGGAGGGGTCGACGACGATCGGCAGGTGCGTCTTCTGGCGCAGGACCGGCACGGCGGACAGGTCGAGGGTGTTGCGGGTGGCGGTCTCGAAGGTGCGGATGCCGCGCTCGCAGAGGATCACGTTCGGGTTGCCCGCGGCGAGGATGTACTCGGCCGCCAGGAGCCACTCCTCGATCGTGGACGACAGTCCGCGCTTGAGCAGGACCGGGTGGCGCGACTGCCCGACCGCGCGCAGCAGCGCGAAGTTCTGCATGTTCCGGGCGCCGACCTGAAGGACGTCGATGTGCGCGTCGAAGGCCTCGACGTCGCTCGGGTCCATGACCTCGCTGATGACCGGCATGCCGGTCGTCTCGCGCGCCTCGGCGAGGAGCTTGAGCGCGGCCACCCCGAGGCCCTGGAACGAGTACGGCGAGGTGCGCGGCTTGTAGGCGCCGCCGCGCAGGATGCGCGCGCCCTCGCGGCCGACGCATCGGGCCGTCTCGAGCAGCTGCTCGCGCGACTCGATGGCGCACGGGCCGGCCATGACGACGAGCTCCGCGCCCTGGCCGATCTCGACCGAGCCGATGCGGACGCGCGTCCGCTCCCCGGGCTCCTGGATCGAGGCCAGCTTGTACGGCGAGGAGACGCGGATGACCTGGTCGACGCCCGGCAGCGTCCCGAGGTGGCTGACGCGCTCGAGGTCGCTGCCCACCACGCCGATGACCGTCCGCTGGTCACCGACGCTGAGAAACGCCTCGAGGCCGTTCTCCTCGATCGTCCGTTTGACCCCCTCGACGTCCTCCGGCGTTGCCGTCGGCCGCATGACCACGATCATCGGTTCTGTCGCCTTTCTCACCCGGTCACCCTCGCCGGGAAACAAAAAACGCAGGAGCTTTCGCTTCCTGCGTCTGCGGGCACGAGTGCCTGCGCCGGCGAGCGCTGCTCGCCTGCCTCGTACCCGCTACACGTAAAACCACGTATGGAACATCGGTCCGCGGACTGTACGGCCCGCTCGTCGCCGATGTCAACCACTCTTAGTAGGTGGCCGGGCCACCGGTCCCTGCGCAGGCCGGTCAGCAGCCTTCCGCCGTCCTACCTCGTGACGATCTCGGCGCAGTCGTTGCGAACCACGCTACCTTGGTCCTCCTCCAAGCGACATCCTGTGAGCGCGCGATCGCCGAGCGGTTCCGCGAGAGTCACCCTGCGGAGCTCGCTCGCCACTGCCAGGAAGCACTCCCTGTCGGCGGGGGAGCTCGTGAGGGCGAGGATCTCTACAGCCTCCCGCGTTTCGCTCACGGCGACACGGTCGAGCGTCTCGCAAGCAAGCTCGACGCCAATCAGCAGGTCCCGACCCTGCATCTCGTAGAGCAGCCACGGGCTGTGCGCTGGCACGTCCGGCGTCGGCACCGTCGGAGGGATTTCCAGATTCGAGCACGCCGACGCGAATGCCACAATCATTCCCGCGAGTAGGTGAGCGGCTCGATACCGCATCGCCATCGATCAACTGAAGCCGCAGAAGACTGCGTTGTAGCAGATGAACTGGATATCGTTCGTTACTGCCTCCATAGCCCAGTAGAACTCGCGGACGCGGTAGAACTGTGCGGGCGAACAGACATAACCATCGTCGTCAGTGCAGTCCACGTCCGAAGCGCTTTGCGTCCCGTAGACCTGCCCGCCGTAGAACATTGTGCCGCCGGACGAGCCGGGCCCCCCTGAATAGCCCTTGTGGTACAGGCCTTGGTCGTAATCGACCTCGGTCCAGCGGGTGTACCCAACGTCGTCGCCCCACGCATTGGTGATGTTGTCGGTGACCTCACCGCAATAGGTCGACGCGCCGTTCACGGCAGCGGGCGACGCTGCGTTGCAGACGGTCATGCCCACGGCCGCCCATGTCAGTTCATATCCGGTGATGTTGCGCCACTCACCCGTGTCCCACTTCCAGATCCGGCCCGGATAGCTAACGCTTGCGTCGTTTCGTCGAAGGTAGCCTGCGTCGTCGTCATCGGTAGTCCCCGGCCCATCGTGCCAGTAGGCATTCGTCGACGCGTATCGCACAGTTGGCTGGTGGACGTAGAACAGGTCCGCGTCTCGGGACTGGTAGTTCGAGACGAATCCGGTCGAACTGGCGGCGTAGTTCGCCCCGTTCAGGTCTAAGCAGTGCCCTGCGGTCGCGACTCCGTAGGTCGCCGCGAAGCGCAGCGGAAAGCCTGATGTGCAGCGCGCTTCCCTTTGGCAGCCGCCCAATTGATCGTTATCAAGCTCGATGTACCGTCCGCCGTCGAGCGAACCTCCAGTCACGTTTGTGCAGCTGTTCATCCACACCCGTGTTCCTGATGACTCAACCGGGCGAAGCGCGACTTCGCCCGTCGAGATCAGGTAGTCGACCTCAAACGACCCGCCGTCCGGTTCCCGTGCTAGGGCGAGCGTGGCCAGCTCGTCCAGTTCGGCGAGAGTCCTCGGAACTTCATGGACGACTACCTCAACGTGGCGCGACCCCGCCCTGAGGCTTTCCATTTGGTGCCGTACGGTGACGAAGTCGGCGTCCATCGGATCTGTGACGCTGACCTCGATGCGAACGTCTCCGACCGCCAGGTCGGAACCCTTGGTAGATCCGCCGTGCACGATTCGCACGTCAGCGAATACGTCCGACAACGTGGGGAGATCCGTCACCAGTGGCGCTACATCTTCGAGCCAGTTCGAAACCTCAACTGCCCGCCACAGCGATACGCCGTGTCGATTCGCGTAGAACTGGACCTCGGCGTCGTTCGCGTCGAACTCCGTCTCCACGGGAGCGTCCTCTGATGGCAAGAAGTACTCGGCACCGCGAGCTTCCGTTGCCAAGCCTGCGGCGAAGAAGGCACTGGACGACAGCATCATCGCCATGGAGAAGAGCACGGCGGCAGCCTTGGCGCGCCGATCCATACCGCGGCTATTCACCGCTGACTTCCACGGGCGCTGGAACATGATGTCGGCGGCAGGTGAAAGCGGCAGCAACACGGCCTTGGCTCGGTCCGCCCGCCGGTGACTCGGAAGGTGTCCAATGCCGGTTCTCCCACCCCGTGTGATCCATCACACCGCCATCACCGACAGTGCGCTTTGCTCGGGCAGTTGTCAACGGGCAATTGACCAATGGCAGCCCGTATCGCTGGCGCAGATCTCAGTTGCATGGGTCGGAGTGGGTGTACCGCATGGCACGATGCGGCGATGCTGCCTCCGTTCACCACACCGCGATCGGTCGGGGATGGCGGTGCTTTCGCATCGAAACGTCCTTCGTGACGAGCCGCCAGCCGTGTTCGATGGCGGTCGCGTAGATCAGCCGATCGGCGGGGTCTCTCGGAAACCGGTCGGGCAGGTTGGCGGCCGTCGAGGCAATTGCTGGCGTGATGGGCACCGTGCGGACCCGACCTGCGAGCTGGGACAGCCAGGTCCCGAGGGGAACGGCCACGGCGATGCGGTCGTGGCGCGCCAGCCACGCCAGCTCCCACCAGGTGACGTCAGCGACAGCCAGCTCATCGGCCGATGAGAGCGCTTCGGTTGCCGTCTGGCTGACGCGCTCGGGCTCCGCCGACCACCAATGGACGACGTGGGTGTCGAGCAGGATGGTCACGATGTCTCCCAGTCCACCCCGGTGCTGAACAGCTCGTCATCCGGCGCCGCGGACACGGCGATCCCTCTTGCGCTGCCCTTGAGGGTGTCGGGACCGGAAGCGGGAACGAGTCGCGCGATCGTTCGACCGTGGCGCGTGATCTCCACCTCGTCACCGGCCTCGACGTCATCGAGCAAGGACAGGATCCGCGCCTTGGTCTCCGTTGCGGTCACTCGAATGGCCATATGCCCAGAATACTGACCAGTGGTCTCGGTGACAAGGCGCCCCCGCCTCGTCGGCCGAGAGAGGACCAGCCCTTCTGTTGGCCGGAGCGTGGTCGACAACTCGTGGGTTCGCCAGCTGGATTGGCCCTAGGACCGGTATGGCCAGCTCGCCACCGACGGACCGGTCATCCCGCCAATCTGGCTGGCCGATTGAAGGCGGAGGGCGAGGGCAGACACCCGGGCGCGTTGCTCGACGGTCGCAGGGCCACCGTGGTTGGCACTGCTACCCCGGAACCGGCTGATCACGGCCTGGCGAGCCGCTCCGAGTCGACCACCGACAGGACCGACCGACCGCCGTCGATCGTCCAGACCGCGCCGGTGACGTAGCTCGCGGCAGGCGAAACCAGGAACCCGATCACCGCGGCTACCTCGTCGGCCGTGCCCATGCGGCCCAGCGGGACGTCGGTGCGATGATCGGCGGGCAGGAGCCGCTCGTCGAAGTCGGTGGCGATGGCGCCCGGCGCGACAACGTTCACGCGCACGCCATCGGGAGCGCCGATGACCGCGAACGACCGTGCCAGCCCCTCGAGCCCGGCCTTGGCCGCGGCATAGGCCGGCGACCGCAGCGAACCCTCCGCCGCACCGACGATCGAGCCGACCATGACCGCGGATCCGCCACCGGCGACCAGCGCCGGCCAGCAGGTCCGCAGCGCCTCGTACGGCGCGGTCAGGTCGACGGCCAGCACCTCGTCCCAGTGCTCGCGGCTGTCCCACGGTCCCGATGGCGGGATGCCCGCGGAACAGGCCAAGGCACCGATGCGTCCCTCGCAGCGCACCACGGCCTGCGCCAGCACTGCGGGATCGCCCGCGTCGCCGGTGATGTCCGTGCCGGGAGCCCGGTCGATGCCGACCACCTGCCAGCCCTGCTCCGCCAGCAGATCCGCTGTCGCACGGCCGATGCCGGCGGCCGCGCCCGTGACGATCGCGGTCTTCGCGGTGCTCACGCGGCCGATGCCCGCGTCAGCGCCTCGCCGATGGCGACCACGGCCTCGTCGACCTCGTCGGAGGTGATGATGAGCGGGGGAACGAGGCGCAGGGTCGTGTCTCCGGTGGCGTTGACGAGGACGCCGAGCTCGTCACGGGCGATCGCCACAGCCTTGCGGGCGACCGGTCCGGCCGTTTCGACGCCGATCATCAGGCCACGCCCTCGGACCTCGGTTACGAGGCCGCGCTCGACGAGCGGCTGGAGCCCTGCGGCGAACCGGTCGCCCATGGCGCGCGCGTTGTCGAGCAGGTGCTCCTCGTCGAGGACGCGCAGGGTCGCCAGCGCCGCCGCGCAGACGAGCGGGTTGCCGCCGAGCGTCGTGCCGTGGTCGCCGACCTGGAAGGCCGCAGCCGACTCCTTCGCCAGCATGGCGCCGATCGGCGTGCCACCACCGAGGCCTTTCGCGAGCGTCACGACGTCCGGCTCGACTGGCGTCTGCTCGAACGCGAAGAACGTCCCGGTCCGGCCGATGCCGGTCTGGATCTCGTCGAAGATGAGGAGCGCTCCGGTCGCATCGGCGGCTTCCCGGGCGGACAGCAGGAAGTCATCGGCCAGCGGATGGATGCCGCTCTCGCCCTGGATCGGCTCGAGGAGGATGGCGGCGGTGCGCTCGGTGACCGCGGCGCGCAGCGCATTGGCGTCGTCGACCGCGACGTGGGAGAACCCCTCCGGCAGGGGAGCGAACGGCTTCTGGTACTTCGGCTGCGCGGTCGCGGCCAGTGATCCGAACGTCCGGCCGTGGAAGGAGCCGAGCAGCGACACGATCTCGTACGCGCCGCGGTCGTGCCCGCGGCGCCGGGCGAGCTTGATGGCCGCCTCGTTCGCCTCGGTGCCGGAGTTCGTGAAGAACGCCCGATCGAACGGCGAGCGGGCGACGAGCGCCTCCGCCAGCTCGATCTGGGGCAGCGTGTAGTACAGGTTCGAGGTCGTCAGGAGCGTGCGGGCCTGCGCGGCGAGGGCATCGGCGACGGCCGGGTGAGCGTGGCCGAGCACGTCGACGGCGATGCCGGCCACGAGGTCGAGGTACGCCCTGCCGTTCTCGTCCCAGACGCGGCAGCCCTCGCCGCGGACGAGGGTGATCGGCTGGCGCGCGTACACCTGGAGGTGCACCCGTGCCTCGCGCTCGGCGGTCGTCTGGGTTGCCGTGTCAGCCATCGTCTCCTCGTTCGCGGTGCGTTGCGGTGGTTCGCTAGCCGACGTCCTCGCCGGCGCGGAGTGCCTCGAACTGGGCGCGGATGCGACGCAGCGCGTCCCGGTCGCGGCAGGCGATGAAGATCGTGTCGTCCCCGGCGAGCGTGCCGACGAGCCCGTCGAGCGGCAGCAGGTCGACGGCGCGGGCGATCGCGTTCGCCGCGCCCGGGGAGGTGCGCAGGACGAGGAGCGGCGGCGCCTCGTCGATCGTGAGCGGCAGGTCGAGCAGCAGCCGCCGCAGCCGGTCGACGGCGCCCGGGTCGCGCGACGACGGCAGGTCGTCGGTGGCGAGGTAGACCGGCGCCCCGTTGCGGATGCCGCGCACGATGCCGAGCTCGGCGAAGTCGCGCGAGATGGTCGCCTGGGTCACGGTGATGCCGCGCCGAGCGAGCTCGGCCACGACCTGTTCCTGCGAATGGATCTCGCCGGTCGCGATGAGCCGCCGGATGAGCTGGCGCCGCGCCAACGGCTTGCGAAGGTCTTCGGTCGTGGTCATGCCGCGGTCACCTCCGTACCGGCGCGGTCTCCCGACAGCGCTCGTTCGAGATCCGATGCGCTTCGCCCGTCGACGATCCGCACCTCGCATCCGGCCTGGGCCGTCACGAGCGCCGCGCGCAGCTTCGGCCGCATGCCCGCCGATGCGGAGCCGTCGTCGAGCATGGCTTCCGCGGTGGCGGGATCGAGCCGTTCGAGGACGTGGCCGTCGCGCTGGACGCCGGGGACGTCGGTGCACAGCAGGAGCAGGCCGCCGCGGGCCGCGGCGATGGCGCCGGCGGCCTCGTCGGCGTTGACGTTGAGGAGCGCGCCCTCGTGAAGGCCGATCGACGAGACGACCGGCAGGAACCCGGCGTTGCCGAGCGCGGCCAGGAGCGTGGGATCCGCTCCGATGACCTCGCCGACCTCGCCGAGCGCCGGGTCCCGGCGACGCAGCCGGAGCAGGCCGGCGTCGGCGCCGGTGAGGCCGACCGCCCGGCGTCCGGCGGATTCGAAGGCGGCGACGAGCCGCGTGTTCACGAGCCCGCCGAGGACGGCAACGACGACCTCGAGCGTCGCCGGGTCGGTGACGCGCAGCCCGTCGTGGGTTCGCGGCTCGAGGCCGAGGCGCCGGCTCCAGTCGGCGACCTCGTTCCCGCCGCCGTGCACGACCACCGTCTTCGGTGGCGCGATGCGCGCGAGCGTGACGAGCGCATCGGCGTGCTGGCCGGCCACCCCGCCGATCTTGATCGTGACCGGGCGTGCCGCGTCGCTCATGTCCGGTACTCGCTGTTGATGGCCACGTACTCGGCCGATAGGTCGCAGCCCCACGCCATCCCTTCGCCGTCGCCGAGCCCGAGGTCGAGCGCCAGCTCGACCACCGTGCCGCGGAGCGCACGCGACGCGGCGCGCTCGTCGAACGCCACCGGTGCGCCGTCGTAGACGGTGATCGGGCCGATGCGGACGCAGAGCCGATCCGGAGCGAGGGTCGCGCCGGAGCGTCCCGCCGCGGCCGCGATGCGGCCCCAGTTCGGGTCGCCGCCGTGGACCGCCGACTTCACGAGGTTCGATCCCGCCACCGCGCGGGCCGCCAGGCGAGCCTCCCGATCGGTGCGTGCGCCGCGCACGGTCACGTCGATCCGGTGCGAGGCGCCCTCGCCATCGGCGGCGATCTGCTCGGCCAGCGAGCGGCAGACGGCCTCGAGGCCCGCGCCGAACGCGTCCAGCTGCGATCCGCTCAAGGACGAACCCCCGGAGGCCCCGCTGGCGAGGACGAGGACCGTGTCGTTCGTTGACGGGTCGCCGTCGACGGTCACCTGGTTGAACGTGCGGTCGACGGTCGCGCGCAGGAGCGTGCGCAGCGCGGGCGGCTCGATCGGCGCATCGGTGGTCAGGAAGGCGAGCATCGTGCCCATCTGCGGGTGGATCATGCCCGACCCCTTCGCCATGCCGCCGATGCGGACGGTGCGTCTCTGGCCGAGATCAATCTCGACGGCCGCCTCCTTCGGTCGCGTGTCCGTGGTCATGATCGCGCGAGCCGCCTCGCCATCGGCCTCCCGGCCGCTCTTCGGCGACAGCTCGGGGAGCACCGAGGCGATGCGATCGACGCCCAGGCGTGAGCCGATGAGCCCGGTCGAGGCGGTGAACACCGCGCGGGCCGGCACGCCGAGCTGCTCGGCCACGAGCGCCTGGACGCGACGCGCATCGTCGATGCCGGCCTGTCCGGTGCCCGCGTTCGCGCACCCCGCGTTGGCGATCACGGCCGCCATCCGGCCGCCCGTGGCGCGCAGGGAGCGGATGGCCACCTCCACCGGCGCTGCCCGCAGGCGGTTCTTCGTGAACGTGGCGGCCGCCGGGACGGGACCGCGCTCGCTGACGATGAGCGCCACGTCGGGACCCGGTCCCGCCCGCAGGCCGGCGCGGGCCGCGGCCGCCCGGAACCCCGCGGCCGTTGTGATCCCGCCGGCGATCGGGCGGACGGTCACGGATAGACGCCGACGGCGCCGAGCCCGCAGGTCTCGGGCAGGCCGAGCGCGGCGTTCATGTTCTGGACCGCCTGCCCCGCGGCGCCCTTGCCGAGGTTGTCGATGGCGGCCACGGCGACCGCCCGGTTGCGCCCGGTGCGCGTCACGAACACGAACGCGTGGTTCGAGCCCGAGGCGTGCTTCGTGGATGGCGGCTTCGGCGTGACGTGGACGAACGGCTCGTCGGCGTAGGCGTCGTCGAGGATGGCGCGCAGCGCATCGTCGTCGAGGTCATCGGCCAGGGTCAGGTAGCAGGTCGCGATGATGCCGCGGACCTGCGGGATGAGATGGGGGACGAACGTCAGGCCGATCCCATCGGCTCCGGCGGCCGCCAGGCCCTGGGTGATCTCCGGCGTGTGCCGGTGGCGCGGCAGGCCGTACGCCTTCGTGCCCCCCTCGAGCTCGGTGTACAGGAAGTCGGTCCCGGCGCCCCGCCCCGCGCCGCTCACGCCCGACTTCGCGTCGACCACCACGTCGCCGGCCAGGACGCCGGCGCGGGCGAACGGCGTGAGGGCCAGCAGGCCGGCGGTCGGATAGCAGCCGGGGTTGGCGATGAGCTTCGCGCCCGGCAGCCGATCGCGCGCGAACTCGGTCAGGCCGTAGACGGCCTCAGCCAGCGCCGACGGGGCCGGATGCTCGAAGCCGTACCACTCGGGATAGGCCGATGGATCGGCGAGGCGGAGGTCGGAGCCGATGTCGACGACCGTCGTCCCGCCGGCGGCCAGCTCGACCGCCAGCTCGGCCGACTGTCCATGCGGCAGGGCGAGGAACACGACGTCGTGCTCGCCCGGCCGTGGCGCGCCATCGACGAAGCGCAGCCCGAGCGGGGCGAGGTGCGGGAACTCGTCGGCGAGCGGCACGCCGTCGCGGTTGCGGCCGTAGAGGGCCGCGATCCGGGCCCGGGGGTGTTCCGACAGGAGGCGCACCAGCTCGGCGCCGGCATAGCCGGACGCGCCGACGACGCCGACGGAGATGGGGGAGCTCACCGAGTCAGTATGCACGTTGGATGCATGATCATGCAATCGGCCACCGTTGGGTCACCCGGTGTGCTGGAGGCCGGCCGCCACGCCGGCCACGCTGAGCTGGAGCAGCTCGTCGGCCGTGGAGCGCAGGTCGGGGGCGAGGAGGCCGCCGCGCAGCTCGCCGAGGGCGTGGAGCTGGAGCTCGGAGAGCACGTCGACGTACGGCGTCCGCAGCGCGATCGACCGGCGCAGGCGCGGGCTGCCCTCGAGGAGCGTCTCGCGCCCGGTGAGCCGGCGCAGCTCCTCGACCGTGCGCCGGCGCTCGGCCTCGATCGCATCGGCGATGCGACGCATGGCCGGGTCGTCGCCGGCGAGGGTCGCGTAGCGGGCGGCGAGGATCGGATCGGCGAGGGCGACCCCGAGCTCGACGTTGTCGATGGCCGTCCGGAAGAGCTCCCACGAGCGGTAGGCATCGGCCAGGTGGCGGCGGCCGTCCTCCGGATGCGCCTCGGCGTAGGCGGCCAGGGCGGCACCGACCCCGAACCAGGCCGGCAGGTTCATCCGGCTCTGCGACCAGGCGAAGACCCACGGGATGGCGCGCAGCCCCTCGAGCGTCGTCGGAGCCGATGCGGCCCTGCGGGCCGGCCGCGACCCGAGCTCCAAGCGGCCGATCTCCTCGATCGGCGTGGCACCGGTGAAGAAGCGGACGAAGGTCGGGTCGTCGTAGACGAGCTCGCGGTAGGCGCGTTCGGCGAGCGCGGCGAGCTCGGTGATCATCGGGCGCCATCGGTCCGCCTGCTCGGCTGTGATCCACGCGTGACCCGGCCGGCTGGCGAGGAGCACGGCGCTCGACAGCTGCTCGAGGTGGCGCTGCGCGATCGTGGGGGACGGGTAGCGCTCGGCGATCATCTCGCCCTGCTCGGTGAGCGCCAGCCGACCGTTCACCGATCCGGCCGCCTGGGCCAGCACCGCCCGGTTCGCCGGCCCGCCGCCGCGGCCGATCGTCCCGCCGCGGCCGTGGAACAGCGTCAGGTCGACGCCGTGCTCGCGGGCGACCGCCACGAGCTCCTCCTGGGCGTGGTACAGGCTCCACGTCGCGGCGAGGTAGCCGACCTCCTTCGTCGAGTCGGAGTAGCCGAGCATCACCTCCTGCCGGTTCCCGCGCCGCTCGAGGTGCTCGCGGTACGTGGGGTCGTCGAACAGGGCGCGGAGCAGCGTGCCGGCGTCGCCGAGCGCGTCGCGGCTCTCGAGCAGCGGGACGAGGTCGATCTCCGGCGGCGGCGCGCCGGGGCTCGCGAGGGCGTCGAGCTCGAGGACGGCCGTCACGTCGGCCGGCGAGCGGGTGAACGAGATGACGTAGCGCGGCACCGCCTCGGGCCCGAACGCCGCCTGCAGCTCGCGGACCGTCCGGAGCGTGGCGAGCACCTCGCGCGCCTGCGCGTCGGGCTCACCGGCACGGATCGCCTCGAGCGCGGTCCGATGGACGTCGGCGTGCTGGCGGATCTCGAGCGCCGCGAGGTGGAATCCGAACGTCTCGACCTGCCAGACGAGGTCCTGCACCTCGCCCCACGCGACCCGGTCGGCGCGGTGCGCGCGCAGACCGTCCTGGATGGTCGCGAGGTCGGCGCGCAGCTCCGCGGGCGTCGCGTAGCCGCCGGCCCGACGGCCGGGCGACCCCGTCAACCGGTGCCGCGTGCGGTCGAGCCGCTCGCCGATGACCCCGAACGCCTGGCGGTACGGCTGTCCCGGGAACCGCCGCTCGAGGTCGGTGCGGAGCTCGGGGAACGGCTTCAGCCAGGCACGAACGCGGTCGGTGAGCCAGGTCGGCACGTCGGCGCGCTCCTCGCTGATGGCGATCGTCTGCTGGAGCCGATCGGCGACGTTGCGGTACGCGCGGAGGACGTGATCGGCCTGGATGCGGAGCGTGGCGCGGGTCACGTCGGCCGTCACGCCCGGATGCCCGTCGCGGTCGCCGCCGATCCACGATCCCCAGCGCAGGAACGCGCGCGCGGCCGGCGCGCGCGTGCCGCTCCGGTCGTCGGCGCGGCCCGGCCGGTCGAGGAGCGCCGTGTCGAGCGCCCGGTACAGCTGCGGCGTGACCCGGAACAGCGTCTCGTCGAAGAACACCATCGCGGCGCGGACCTCGTCGAGCGGCGTCGGGCGCTGGCGGCGTCCGGTCGAGGTCTGCCACAGGAGCGTGATCTCCTCGCGCAGCCGCCGGCGCAGGTCGCGGTCCTGGCGACGGGTCAGCCGCGGGTCGTCGAACCGGTCGAGGAGCCGATACAGCCGTCGCTGCGCGACGAGGATCGTCCGCCGCCGGGCCTCGGTCGGATGCGCGGTCAGGACCGGCCGCAGCAGCAGCCGATCGAGCAGCGCGCGCAGCTCCGCCGTCCGCATCTCGCTGCGCGCGAGCTGGTTGATGGCATCGGCGATCGACTCGGGCAGGACGCCGGCACGCTCCCGTCGACGGAGGACGCGGACGCGGTGCTTCTCCTCGGCGAGGTTGATGAGGAGGAAATAGGCGGTGAAGGCGCGGGCGACGGCGAGGAGCTCGTGCGGCGGCCGGCCGGCGAGGAGCGTCTCGGTGTCGAAGGCGGCGTGGTCCGCGGCCGCGCGGCGACGGATGGCGGCCCGACGCAGGCGCTCGACGAGGTCGAACAGCTCGGGCCCCTCCTGCTCGACGATGATCTGCCCGAGCAGGGCGCCGAGGAGCTTGACCTCGTGCGCGAGCGGGTCGCGGGCGCGGGCGCTGCCGATCCCCCGCGGCTCGGCGCGGCGCGCGATGTCGGCGGCGGTCGATCGCGGCACGCGGTCCTCCGGCAGTGGATCAGCCGAGGGCCGCGGCGATGCCTCCGTAGTGCGGCTTCTCGGCGCAGGCCACGATACAGCCGCGCGCGTCTCGGTTCCCGCGGCCGGCAAAGTGCCACCAGGTGCCATCGGCCCGCCGCTCGAGGCGGCAGCCACAGGCGACGCAGGTGACCGGCGCAAGCCGGCCGTCACGGACCGAGAACGCGGTGAAGTCGCGCTCGACCGGGATGGGATGCTGCATGCCGTCGAGGCTACGGAGCCGATGCGCCGGCGTCAGCGCCGGCGGGGTGCCGCTTCGGTTGCGGCACCGTTGCGATCCTTGGCCTCCGGTGCGCGCTTGCAGCGGGCGCACGTAACGCGGCAGGTACTTGCAGTGGTCGCAAGCGGCCCCGGATGATCGCGCGGTGAACGAGACCCTCGACTACGCCGACTTCGACGTCCTGACCTTCGACTGCTACGGCACGCTCATCGACTGGGAGACGGGGCTGCTCGCGGCGATGCGCTCGGCCCTTGGCGACGTGGCGGAGGACGACGAGCTGCTCGGGGCCTACGGTCGCTACGAAGCGGCCGCCGAAGCAGGTCCGTATCGGCGCTATCGCGAGGTCCTCGCCGCGGGCCTTCGCGGCGTCGCCGCAGAGCTGGGCGTCGAGGTCTCCGACGATGCGGCCGAGCGATTCGGCGGATCGGTCGCCGACTGGCCGGCGTTCCCGGACTCCACCGACGCGCTCCGTCGGCTGGCCGCCAGGTATCGGCTCGGCGTGCTGACGAACTGCGACGACGACCTGTTCGCCGCCTCGAGCGCGCGGCTCGGTGTGCCGTTCGACTGGGTCGTCACCGCCGAGCAGGTCGGCGCCTACAAGCCGGCATCGGCCCACTTCGAGGAGCTGTTCCGGCGCCTGGACGCCGTGGGCATCGCGCGGGATCGCGTGCTCCACGTCGCGCAGAGCCGGTACCACGACCACGTGCCGGCGCAGCGGCTCGGGCTGCGGAGCGTCTGGATCGATCGACGCCACGATCGGCCGGGATCCGGCGCCACGCCTGAGGCCGATGTCGCGCCCGACGCTCGGTTCCCGTCCATGGCCGCCTTCGCCGCCGCGGCCGACCGGGGTTGACACGTCCGGTACGGTCGGCAGCGATGGAGTTCGAGCGCGCGCTCTGCGTCGACAAGTCGAAGCGGATGCGGTCCTGCCGGGAGGCACGGGCCTAGAGGCCGCGCGTCGTCGAACGAGACACGGGGCCTCCAGGCGACGAGGCCCCGACGCAGCAGGACCGCCGTCAGCGCGCTGACCGGCGGTCGTTTTGTTTCTCGGACGCCTCATCGCCCTCGCCCCGACTGAGCGAGGGAGAACCAATGGACGCTGTCATCTGCGGTCGCGGACCGATGGGCACGGCGCTCGCGGACGAGCTGCGCGCGGCCGGTCACCGCGTTCGCGTCCTCGGCCGGCCCGCCGGCGACCGCCACGACCCGGCGGACCTGGCCGGGGACGTCGTGATCGACTTCTCGGTCGCGGATGCCGTCGCCGGGACCGTCCGATCGGCGCTCGAGGCCGGCTGCCGGCGCTTCGTCATCGGCACCACGGCATGGGAGGCCGATCGACCGGCGGTCGACGCCGTCCTGCGCGCCGCCGGTGCCGCCGCCGTGGCCGCCCCGACGTTCAGCCCGGGCGTGACCGCGCTTCTCCGGGTGGTCGGGGAGCTCGGTGCCGCGCTGGCCCGCATCGGCGGCTACGACCCGTACGTCGTCGACTGGCACCGCGCCGGCAAGCGGGACCGGCCGTCGGGCACGGCGCTCGAGCTCGCCGGACGCCTCGTGGCCGCCGACCCGGCCCGCACGCGGATCGGCGTCGGCAGCAGTGGGCCCGCCGATCCCGCCGCGGTCGAGGTCGTCGGCGTGCGCGCCGGCGCCTGGCCCGGAAGCCACCTCGTCGGTTGGGACGCCGCCGGCGAGACCGTCGAGCTGCGGGTCACGGCGCGCGACCGGCGCGCCTACGCCATCGGCGCCATCGCCGCGGCCGAGTGGCTCCTCGCCGATCGCCGGTCGCCCGGCATCCACACCTTCGAATCCGTCCTCGCCGTCTCCGGAGAGGGCCAGCTGAGCCGAACGCTCGAAAGGACTGCATGGTGACCACCCTGACCGCGCTTCCACCCGTCCGCCCGGCCTCGACCGAGCTGTCGGGCGTCATCACCGCCCTCGTCACCCCGTTCCGCACGGACGGCAGCCTGGACGAGGCCGCCTTCACCGCCCTCGTCCGTCGCCAGGCCGATGCCGGCGTGAGCGGCGTCGCCCCGGTCGGTACGACCGGCGAGTCGCCGACCCTGACCGATCGAGAGCGCGACCGCCTGATCGAGCTATGTGTCGAGACGCTGGCTAGCGCCACGACCCGGCCGACCGTGGTGGCCGGCACCGGGACGAACGACACCCGGGCCACGATCGAGGCGACCCGCCGCGCGGCCGCCATCGGTGCCGACGTCGCGCTCGTCGTGGCGCCGTACTACAACCGGCCGAACCAGGCGATGCTCGAGGCGCACTTCCTCGCTGTGGCCGAGGACGGCGGCCTGCCGGTGATCGTCTACAACGTGCCGTCGCGCACGGCGAGCAACGTCGCCGCCGAGACGCTGCTCCGCCTCGCCGAGCACGAGCGCATCGTCGCGGTCAAGGAGGCCTCCGGCGACCTCGACCAGATCGCGCGCATCGTCCGGGATCGACCGCCCGGCTTCGCCGTGCTCGCCGGCGACGACGCCTGGACGCTGCCGCTCATGGCCCTCGGTGGTGACGGCGTCGTGTCGGTCGTCGCGAACGAGCTGCCCGCCGCCATGGTGGAGCTGTGTCGCGCCGCCGCGACCGGCGACTGGGCCGCGTCCCGCGCGGTCCACGAGCGGCTCCTGCCCCTCATGCGCGCAAACTTCGCCGGTGGGCCGAACCCGGTGCCGGTGAAGGCCGCGATGGCGATGATGGGCCTCATCGAGGACGCGGTGCGCATGCCGCTCCTGCCGCTCGACGAGGAGGCGCGGCCGGCCCTCGCCGCGGCGCTGCGCGAGGCCGGTGCCGATCTCCCGGCGCGCGTGCTCCAGACGGTGGGCCGATGAGCGCCGATCTCCTCGCCGCCCTCGAGTCCGGGGCGCGCCGCGCGGCCGTGCCCGACCCGAGCACCCCCGGCGGATGGCGCGTGGATGCCTCGGTCAAGGCCGAGATCCTCGGCCTGTTCGCGGATCGCCGCGACGTGCCCTACGAGGCCGCCGCGGCGTTCACCTTCGTCGATCGCGCGGCGCTTCCGCCGCGCAGCGCGCCGCTCGACGGCCGGCGGGTCGTGCCCGGCGGCACCGCGCTGCGTTCCGGGACGTTCCTCGGCGAGGGCGTCGTCGTCATGCCGCCGTCGTGCGTCAACGTCGGCGCCTGGATCGGTGCGGGCACGATGGTCGACTCCCACGTCCTCGTCGGCAGCTGCGCGCAGATCGGCGAGCGGGTCCACCTGTCAGCCGGCGTCGTCATCGGCGGCGTGCTGGAGCCGCCCGGGGCGCGGCCGGTCATCGTCGAGGACGGCGCGTTCATCGGGGCCGGCTGCTCGCTGCTCGAGGGCGTGCTCGTGGGTCGGGACGCGGTCCTCGCCGCGGGCGTCGTGCTGACCGCCACGACCCGGCTCTACGACCTCGAGCGCGAGGAGGTGACCAAGGGCACGCCCGATGCGCCGCTCGCCGTCCCACCCGGCGCCGTCGTCGTGCCCGGGGTGCGCGCGCTGGACGGCGCGTTCGCCCGATCGCACGGCCTGGCGACGCCGGTGGCGGTGATTGCCAAGCGCCGGGACGCCGGCACCGATGCCCGCACGGCGCTCGAGGCGGCGCTCCGATGATTGCCGCCGATCGGCTGCGGGCCGTGGCCGAGGTCCACGGCACCCCGGCCTACGTCTACGACCTCGACGCCATCGAGGCCCGCGTCCGGGCGCTCCGAGACGCGCTCCCCGCGCGCGTCGAGCTCGCGTACGCGGTGAAGGCGAACCCGTCGCTGGCCGTGCTGGCCACGATCGCGGCGACCGGCATCGGTGCCGACGTCGCCTCGGCCGGGGAGCTGGCCGCCGTCGAGCGCGCCGGCTTCGACCTCGGTGACGTCGTGTTCACCGGCCCGGGCAAGCGGCCCGAGGAGCTCGAGCTCGCCGCCCGCCTGCCGCTCCGCGCCGTGACCGTCGAGTCGGCCGGTGAGCTCGACCGGCTCGCCACGGCCGCCCGTCGTGCCGGGAGGACCGTCCCGGTGCTCCTGCGCGCGGCAGCCGACGGCCCGACGTCCAACGTCATCTCCGCGGCGCCCGGCCGGTTCGGGATGCAGCCCGCCGAGCTCGCGGCCGCCGCCCGTCGCGCCGCGCCGGAACCGAGCCTCCGCCTCCTCGGCGTCCACCGCTTCGGCGCCAGCAACGTCCGGGACGCCGACGCGCTCCTCGACGCCGCCCGCGCGGCGCTGGCGACAGCGACCGAGGTCGCGCGCGTCATGAACCATCGGCTCGAGGTCGTCGACCTCGGCGGCGGCCTCGGCATCCCGTATGCCGACGACGAGGCGCCCCTCGACCTGGGCCGCCTGGCAAAAGGACTCGAAGCGCTCACCGACGAGATGGACGCAAGCCCCCTCCTCCGGGGCGCGCGATGGCTCCTGGAGCCCGGCCGCTACCTCGTCGGGCCGTGCGGGGCGTACCTCGCCCGGGTGGTGGACACGAAGGCCGGGCCCGACCGCACCGTCGTCACGCTCGACGGCGGGATCCACCACCTCCTGCGCCCCGCCCTGGTCGGAAGCCAGCATCGGGTCCGATCGCTCGCGGGCGCGGCGCGGCCGCGCGTGCCCTGCCTCGTCGGCGGACCGCTGTGCACCGGGCTCGACGTCCTCGGGCGCGCGGAGCTGCCGGAGCCGGCAGTGGGTGACCTCGTCGCCGTCGACGATGCCGGCGCCTACGGCTTCACCCAGTCGATGCCGTGGTTCCTGTCGCACCCCACGCCTGCCGAGGTCGTCCTGCGCGGCGACCGGATGCATCTCGCCCGTCCCCGTGCCGAGCCGGCCGAGGTCCTCGATCGGCAGGTCGACCTGTTGACGGAGATCGCGGCGGGCACCTAGCATGCGGCCTCAACCGAAGACGGCGTCGACCGGGACGAGTACCCCGTCGCATGGCCACCGCAGCGAGCCGGGATGGTGCGAGCCGGCGTGGACCGGGCGGGCGAATGGCCCCGCGAGCCTCGCTCCGAGCGCCGGCCGATCCCACGGCCGGAGGTAGGCGGCGACGGGACGGCCTCCCGGTATCCACAGGCCAGCGCATCGGCCAGGCAATGCACCGACCGAGCCCGTGCGCAGCGAGCGCGGACCGCATCGGTCCGAACCAGGGTGGCACCGCGGAAGTACGCCTCCGTCCCTCGTGGATGGAGGCGTTGTCGTTGTCCGAACCGATGAACCACCGAACCGAGCCGATGAGCCCATGAGCCGATACAGCCGATGAGCCGATGACCACCGCCGTTCCGCCCCTGGCGCCCGTCCAGAGCCTCGAGCTGGCCGCCGATACGCTGTCGCCGATCGCGGCCGCCCTGCGTCTCGGGCCGCGCTGCGCGTTCCTGCTCGAGTCGGTCGAGGAGGGGGCGCGCTACGGGCGCTATTCGCTCGTCGGCGTCCACGGCCGGACGCTCGAGGTCCGCGGCGATCGGGCGACGCTCCACGACGACGGCCGCACCGAGCAGCACGACGCGCCCGACCCGCTCGAGGCGCTGCGGCGCGTGCTCCCGCACCGCTCGCCGGCGGTGGGGGACCCGGCCTTCACGCTCGCGTCGGGGGTCGGGTACGTCGCCTACGAGGCCGCGGCCCGATGGGAGCGCGTCCCGGTCCCCGAGCCCGATCCGCTCGGCCTGCCCGAGGCGGTGTTCCACCTGCCGTCGGTCGTCATCGTCTTCGATCACCTCGAGCAGGTCGCGCGCGTCTCGACGCTGCGCGACGCCCATGCCGAGGAGCGGATCGCCGGGGTCGTCGAGGCGCTCGCCACCCCGGCCGCCGCGGAGGCACCGGCCCGCGTGGTCGGCGGCAGGCCACCGGCCGAGCGCGACCCGGCGGCCCGTGCCCGCTACGAGGCCGGCGTCGCGCGCCTCGTCGAGGAGATCCACGCCGGCGAGATGCTCCAGTGCGTCCTCGCCCGCCGCTTCGAGGTGCCGACCGAGCGCAGCCCGCTCGAGATCTACCGCTCGCTGCGGCGCATCAACCCGTCGCCGTACCTGTTCTACGTCGACCTGGCACCGGCCGCGCCGGGTGCCGCGGTCGTCGGCGCCTCGCCGGAGCTGCTCGTCCGGGTCCGCGGCGACGAGGTCGTCACGCGGCCGATCGCCGGGACGCGGCCGCGGGCCGAGGACCCGGCCGACGACGCGCTGCTCGAGGAGGACCTGCGCGCCGACCCGAAGGAGCTCGCCGAGCACGCCATGCTCGTCGACCTCGCCCGCAACGATGTCGGCCGCGTCGCCACGCCGGCGAGCGTCGAGGTCACCTCGCTCCGCGCGGTCGAGCGCTACCGCCACGTCATGCACCTCGTGTCCGAGGTCCACGGCCACCTCCGTCCGGAGCTCGACGCCTTCGACGCGGTGCGCGCCACGTTCCCGGCCGGGACGCTGTCCGGCGCGCCGAAGGTGCGCGCCATGGAGGCCATCGCCGAGCTCGAGGGCGAGCGGCGCGGCCCGTACGGCGGGGCGATCGGCTATTTCAGCCCGCACGACGTCGAGTGCGCGATCACGATCCGCTCGGCGGTCGTCCACGACGGGCGCGCCACGGTCCATGCCGGCGCCGGCGTCGTGGCCGACTCGCTCCCGTTCCGCGAGGCGGCCGAGGTCGAGTCCAAGGCGGCGAGCATGCTCGCCGCGGTGAGCGAGGGATCGGACCGATGACCACCACCACCACGACCCCGACCGCGACCGCGACCGGACGACGCGTCTTCATGCTCGACAACTACGACTCGTTCACCTGGAACCTCGTCCAGCTCCTCGGCCGCATCGGCGCGGAGGTGGCGGTCGCCCGCAACGACGAGGTCACCGTCGCCGACGTCTGCGAGCAGCGGCCCGACGCGATCGTCATCTCGCCCGGCCCGTCCCGCCCTGAGAAGGCGGGCATCAGCGTCGACCTCGTGCGCGCGCTCGGCCCGACGACGCCGATCCTCGGCGTGTGCCTCGGCCACCAGGCCATCGGCGTCGCCTACGGGGCGAGCGTCATCCGCGTGCCGCCGGTCCACGGCAAGGCCGCCGACGTGCACCACGCCGGCATCGGCTCCTTCGCCGGACTGCCCTCGCCGATCTCCGCCGCTCGCTACCACTCGCTGGCCATCGAGCGCGAATCGCTGCCGGACGAGCTCGAGGTCACCGCCTGGTCGGACGACGGCGTGGTCATGGGCGTCCGGCACCGGTCGCACCCGGTCGAGGGCGTCCAGTTCCACCCCGAGTCGATCCTGACCGACGACGGCGAGGCGCTGCTGACCGCCTTCCTCGCCCGCATCCGCGAGCATCAGCCGGCATGACCGATGCAGCGGGAGCCCGCACGCCCGAGCCATCCGTCGCCATCCGCGTCCGCTTCGCCGATGCGCCCGACGCCCTGCCGCGGATCGTCGGTGCCGTCGCCGCCCACGGCGGCACGCTGCGCACCCTGTCGACCCCGCGGATCACCGATGGCATCGCCGAGGCCGAGCTCGAGGTGGCGGGCCTGACCGAGGAGGCGCTGGCATCGGCGCTGGCGGCCGAGCCGGCCGTGCGCGAGCAGGAGCCGACGCGCGCGCTCGACCGCGTGTTCGGCAAGCGGATCATCGTCGTCGGCGGCGGCGCCCAGGTGGCGCAGGTCGCGCTGGGCGCGGTGACCGAGGCCGATCGGCACAACCTGCGCGGCGAGAAGATCAGCGTCGACACCATCCCGCTCGTCGGGGAGGACACGATCGCCGCCGCCGTGCGGGCGGTGGCCGACCTGCCGCGCGCCCGCTGCCTCGTCCTGGCCGGCTCGATCATGGGCGGCGACATCACGCGCGCGGTCCACGAGCTGCGCGAGCACGGCGTCCCGGTCATCGCCCTGAACATGGTCGGCTCGGTGACCGATGCCGTCGACCTCGTCGTCTCGGATCCGGTCCAGGCCGGCACGATGGCGGTCATGGCCATCGCCGACACGGCCCAGTTCGACCTCGCCCGCCAGCGCGGTCGCCGATACTGACGCCATGACCGAATGGCTGGCCTGGGCGTGGGTCATCGGCGTCGACCTCGCCGTCATCGTCGCGGCCGTGTTCGCGACCTACGACCGCACGCCGCTCGCCTCGCTGCGGCCGCAGCACGTCGCCGCCGCCGTGATCGTGGCCCTCGCCGGCTGGGAGGCGCTGTCGAACGTCATCTCCGCGCTCATCGCCTCGGCCCCGCTCGGCGCGGTGGACATCGCCTTCCTGGCGGCCCAGGCGATCTTCGCCGTGGCCGGCGGCGTGGCGCTCGTCTTCGTCCTCCGCCTCAGTCGCTGGGCCGTCATCCTCGGGATCGGCCTGGCGTTCGTGCGGGCGGTGCTGGCCGTCCTCGGGCTCGTCGACACGGCGCAGTACGCCGACAGCTTCGAGCCGGGCATGTTCGCCAGCACGGCGGCCTTCATGCTCCTCGGCGCGGTCCCGTGGCTCGTCGCCGTGTGGCTCTTCCTCGACCCGTTCCTGCGCGGCGAGCTCCGCTGGCGAGCCGCGCCGGAGGCATCGGCCCCGACGACGGAGCCGGGGGCGACTCCCGAGCCCTGATGTGCGGCCGATTCAGCCAGGGCGAGCCGTCGCATCGGATCAGCGACTACTTCGGCGCCGATCCCGACGAGGACCTGCCCGACGGCCTGTGGAACGTGCCGCCCACCGAGGCGATCCGCATCGTCGTCGCGCGTGACGGCCAGCGCCGGCTGACCGCCGCGCGCTGGGGCTTCCAGCCGTTCTGGGCCGATGGCACGCGCGAGGCGCCCGCTCGCTCGTGGATCAACGCCCGGTCCGAGACGGCCTGGGACTCGACCGCCTTCGGCCCGGCGCTGCGCGCGGCGCGCTGCATCGTGCCGGCCGACGCCTTCTACGAGTGGGATCGCAGCGTCAGCCCGCGCCAGCCGTACGCCATCGGTCCGGCGCGCGACGGCGAGCTGCTCGCCATGGCGGGCATCTGGAGCGCGACCCGCCATGCTCCGCCGACGGTCGCCATCCTCACCACGGCGCCGAACGACCTCGTCGCGCCGATCCACGATCGGATGCCGGTCATCCTGCCCCTCGACCTCGTCGAGGACTGGCTCGCCGCCGATGCGTCGCCCGCCGACCTCGCGCCGATGCTGGCGCCCGCGCCGGACACGTCGCTCCGCATCTGGCCGGTGAGCACGGCGGTGAACCGGGTGCAGGCGGACGGGCCGGACCTGCTGCGGCCGATCGAGCTGCCGCAGACCCTCGGGCTGGTCTGACCGCCGGCCGGTGTGACGCGCTAGCGGCGCCCGCCCGCGAGGCGCCAGGCGGCCGGCAGGAGGCCGGCGGCGAGGAGGATCTTCAGCCCGTCCCCGGCCAGGAACGGGACGGCGCCGGCCATGACGACGGCGCCCAGGTCGCCGCCGTACGCCGCCATCGCGAGGTACGGCACGCCGCAGGCGTAGATGACGAGGTTGCCGAGCACCATCGCACCGATCGTGCCGAGCACCGTGCGCGACGCGCCGCGCTGCGCCAGCCAGCCGACGAGCGCCGCGGCGAGCACGAAGCCGACGACGTAGCCGAACGTCACGAACCCGACGCCGTGGTTGCCCTGCGCGAACCACGGCACGCCGGCAGCGCCGACGGCGAGGTAGAGGAGCATCGAGGCCGTGCCGCGCACCGGGCCGAGCGCGGCGCCCGCCAGCAGCACGGTGAGCGTCTGGAGCGTGACCGGCACCGGCCACCACGGGATCGACACCTGGGCCGCGATGCCGGTCAGCGCCGCCGCACCGGCGACGAGCAGGACGTCCCGGACGAGTCCGCCGGGGACGAGGTCGGCGAGGACACGCGCGCCGCGCGCGTCGGACAGGGCGGTCGTCGTCATCGGGCGAATCCTAGCGCCTGCCCGCCGGCCAGGAAGTCGAGCGCCGCGACCGCCGAGCCGCGCGCGCCCGCCATGTCGAGGTCCGGCACGATCGCGAACTCGGCCACCGCGGCCTGCTCCGGGCGGAGGTCGGTGTGCTCCCGGACGGTGGCGAGGAACCAGTCGCGGAACGCGGGAGCGGTCTCCACCACCCCGCCGCCGAGGAAGTAGGCCGCCGGATCGGTCACGTTGGCCAGCACGGTGAACAGCCGCCCGAGGACCTTGGCCTGCTGCTCGAACAGGCGCAGCGCCATCTCGTCGCCGCGCTCGCCGTAGGAGCGCACGGCCCTGGCCGCATCGGCCAGGGGCATGGCCGCCAGCGGATGCTCGGGGTAGCGCGACAGCCAGTACGGGAGGAGGTTGCGCTGGATGCCGGAGAGCGAGGCGACGCTCTCGACGTCGCCGGCATTGCCGCAGTTGCAGGTCGGCATCGGCTGGTCGTCGGCCAGGATGCCGTCGAGCGGGATCCGGACGTGCCCGAGCTCGCCCGCCTGGCCCGATGCGCCCCGCACCACGCGCCCGCTCTCGATCACGCCGCCGCCCAGCCCGGTCCCGACGATGGCTGCCACCGACGAGGTCGTCGCGCCGCGCGGCCCGAAATGGACGTGATGGGCATACAGGGCCGCGGCGTTGCCGTCGTTGTTGTAGACGACCGGCAGGCCGAGGCGCGCCTCGAGCGCACCGCGCACGTCGAAGCCGCGCCACGCCGGATGGCTGAAGTTCGTCGCGCCGCGGCTGCTGATCACGCCGTCGGCGCTCGCCGGTCCCGGCGTGTCGAGCCCGACTGCCACGACGCGGCTGCGGTCCACCCGTGCGGTGGCGAGCGCGAGGTCCATCGCCTGCTCCATCGCGTCGAGCGCCGCGTCCGGCCCCTCGTTCACCCGGCTCGGCACCTCGAGCATGCGGTCCACGAGGAAGCGGCCGTCGGCGTCGAGGACGGTCGCGTTCGTCTTCGTGCCGCCGTTGTCGATGCCGACGACGACGGGACGGTCCGCGGGCGATGCGCTCATCGCGCGGATCGTAACCCGCTGGTCCCCGCGGCCCATGGTCCCGGTTGCGTCTCGCCACAGCGAGAGCTGTTCACCGGAAGCCCTCCCGGCGTGTCGTTTGTCGACTGCAGCGAGCGCGGGTGAGCGTGAGCGGCGCATCGGCGTGCGGTTCGTGCGTGCCGGTGCTCGCCACAGCGCGAAAACGCAACGCGTAACCGCCGTCCGGTGCATTCCTCTCGCCACAGCGAGCAGCGGCGCTGGTTCGCGCTCCGGTTCGCGCCAGGGCGAGCATTTTTCACAGGAAGCGCTTTTGGCGTGTCGTTTGTCGACTGCAGCGAGAGCCGATGAGCGTGAGCGGCGCATCGGCGTGCGCTTCGTGCGTGTGGGTGCTCGCCACAGCGCGCAAACGCAGCGCGCCGAGGCCCTCGCGTGCATTCCTCTCGCCGCAGCGAGCAGCGGCGTTGGTCACCACGCGTCGACTCGCACCGATCCGCGCGATCACCCGGGAGATGCTCGGCGCTCGCTCCCCACAAGCCCGGCCGATCCATCGGCCGGCCCAGCGTCAGGCGCTGGCGGCGACCACCTCCTCTCCCTCGAGCACCTCGCCCAGGATGTCGGTGAGCTGGTCCCACTCGACCAGGAAGGCGTCGTGGCCCTTGTCGGACCGGATCTCCCGGTACGAAGTTCGCGCGCCGGCGGCAAGGGCAGTGTCCACCAGCGCACGGACCTGACGCGGGCCGTAGAGGATGTCGCCCTCGATCCCGACCGCGTGCACCGCCACCCCCGACGCGGCGAGCGACCGGAACGCCTCGACGATGCCACCACGGTCGCGCCCGACGTCGTGGGCGTCCATCGCCCGCACGAGCGCCGCGTAAGCGCCCGCGTGGAAGCGCAACCGGAGCTTGACCCCCTGGTGCTCGAGGTAGGAGCCGATGCCGTCGCGGGTGTCGAAGTCGACCTCGGATCGGTACGTCGTCATCGCCAGCTGGCGGGCGAGCTCGAGGCCGCGATCGCGGTCGAGGGCGAGCAGCTCGAGCTGGATATGGTTCCAGGCGGCCGCCAGGTTGCCGATGCGCGCCGGCGCCGCGATCGGCATGACGGCCCGCACCGCGGACGGTCGCTCGAGCGCCACCTCGAGGGCGACCATGCCGCCGAGCGAGCCGCCGACGACGAGGTCGAGCGACCGCACGTCGAGGGCGTCGAGCGCGGCCCACTGGGCGCGGGCCATGTCGCGGGGCGTGACGTCGGGGAACGGCGACAGCTCGCGCGGCCCGGTCGTGCCGTAACACGAGCCGAGCAGGTTGAGGCAGAGGACCTGGCGACGCGTCGTGTCGACGGCGCGGCCGGGGCCGATGAGCGGCTTCCACCAGTCACCGGCCGCATCGGCCGATCCGGTCAACGCGTGCACGACGAGCACCGCCGGGGCGGAGGGAGGACCGTCCCGGCGGTACGCGACGCGCAGGTCCGGGATGACCGCGCCGGACTCGGTCCGGAATGGGCCGAGGCGCAGCGGCGGGGCTCCCGGGCTGAGCGGGAGGAGCGTCACGCGGTGACCCCCTCCCGGGTGGCGGCGGCGATGGCGTGGTCGAGGTCGGCGATGATGTCGTCGACCGCCTCGATCCCGACCGACAGCCGCACGAGGTCCGGCGTCACGCCGGACTTGCGCTGGTCCTCCTCGGACAGCTGCTGATGCGTGGTCGAGGCGGGGTGGATGATCAGCGACTTCGCGTCGCCGACGTTGGCGAGCAGGCTGAACAGCTTCACGTTGTCGATGAGCGCGCGGCCCGCCTCGACGCCGCCGCGCAGCCCGAACGTGACGATGCCGCCCGAGCCACCGGCGAGGTAGCGCTGCGCGTTCTCGTACGTCGGGTGCGACGGCAGGCCCGGGTAGCTGACCCACTCGACGCGGTCGTCGGCCTCCAGCCACTTCGCGACCGCCAGCGCGTTCGCCGAGTGGCGCTCGATGCGCAACGGCAGCGTCTCGAGGCCCTGGATGAAGAGCCAGGAGTTGAACGGCGACAGGGCCGGGCCGATATCGCGCAGCAGCTGGACCCGCAGCTTGATGATGAAGGCCAGCGGCCCGAAGGCGCCCGTGTACGACACGCCGTGGTACGACGGGTCGGGATCGACGAAGTCGCGGAAGCGGGGCGAGGCCGCCCAGTCGAACTTGCCGGCGTCGACGACGACCCCGCCGATCGACGTTCCGTGGCCGTTGATCCACTTCGTGGCCGAGTGGATGATGATGTCGGCCCCGTGCTCGATCGGCTTGGCGATGATCGGCGCGAACGTGTTGTCGACGACGAGCGGCAGGCCGTTGGCGTGGGCCGCATCGGCGATGGCGCGGATGTCGGGGACGTCGAGCCGTGGGTTGCCGATCGTCTCGAGGTAGTACGCCTTCGTGCGCTCGTCGGTCTGGGCCACGAAGTCGGCCGGGTCGTTGCCCTCGACCCAGCGCACCTCGATGCCGAGCCTCGGGAGCGTGTACGAGAAGAGGTTGTACGTGCCGCCGTACAGGCTGGTGGAGGCGACGAAGTTGTCGCCGGCCCCCGCCAGGTTGAAGATCGTCAGCGTCTCGGCCGCCTGTCCCGACGCCAGCCCGAGGGCCGCGACCCCGCCCTCGAGCGCGGCGACGCGCTGCTCGAAGACGTCGGTCGTCGGGTTCATGATCCGGGTGTAGATGTTCCCGAACTCCTGGAGCGCGAACAGCCGGGCGGCGTGCCCCGCGTCCTGGAAGTTGTACGAGCTCGTCGCGTAGATCGGGACGGCGCGCGAGCCGGTGGTCGGATCGGGCTGCTGGCCGGCGTGGAGGGCCAGCGTCTCGGTGAGGAAGGCGCGCTCGGGAGCGTGCCCGTTGCCATTGCCGTTGGTGCCGTTCGTGTCGCCCATGTGCGTATCGGTCCCTTGCTCTCTCCTCGACCACCGATGGCTGCGACGGGACGGCGACGTGGTGGTCGATCAGGATGCGACGCGGCCCCGTTGGGGTGGGTCTGCGGCTTACCGCGTCGCCGAAGGGAACGAAAAAGCCGCACCGACTCGCTTCGAGAAGGTGCGGCCCCGATCAGTCCTGAACGGGTGCGATCAGTGCACGGCGCTCAGGCGCAGTCCTCCAGGCGGCGGGGCCGCCAGGGCATACACATGGTGGTGTAGTGCGGGACGTGATGATCGGGGTGCATTCCGTCTTCGACGCTAGCAGGGCTGTCAACGATTGTGATTCGGTTGCGATCGGCGGGCGGAATCGGCCCCGGGATGCACGCCAGACGTAACCGTCGCGGTGCCGACATCCGCGCGGCGCGGCCCGAGCATGGGGACCACCGCCGCACGGAGCCGATGCGAACCGATGCCGACGCCGCCGCCGCTCAGGCCGATCGACGCCCCGCTGTACGACCCCCGATACGAGCACGACGCCTGCGGCGTCGGCTTCGTCGCCGATACGACCGGCGCCTCGACGGCGCGCGTCGTGCCGATGGCGCTCGAGGCCCTCGCGGCGCTCGCGCATCGCGGCGCCCGCGGCGCCGATGACCGCACCGGCGACGGCGCCGGCATCCAGGTCCCGATCGGCCGGCGCTTCCGTCGCCGCCTCCTCGCCGAGGCGGGGGTGGACCTCGCGCCCGGCCGGCGAGTGGCGATCGGGATGGCCTTCCTGCCGCCCGAGGCGGTCGAGGCGGCGAGGACCCTGGTCGAGGAGCGGGTCGCGGACGCCGGGGTCCGCGTCGCCGGGTGGCGGGCCGTGCCGGTCGATGGATCGCTCGTCGCGGGGCGCCGGGCCGGCACGACGCCGGTCGTGGCCCAGGCGATCGTCGTCGCCGAGCGGCGGCTGAGCCGCATCGGCTTCGCCCGGTCGCTGGCGGTCGCGCGGCGGCTCGTCCATGCCGCGGTGGCCGATCGGCCGGAGCTCGAGGGCCTGACGCTCGCCTCGCTGTCGGCCGACACGATCGTCTACAGGGGCCTGTTCGTGGGCGGCGAGCTCGGCCGCTTCTACGCCGACCTGCGTGCCGGCGACCTCGACGCGCGCTACGCGATCTTCCACCAGCGCTACAGCACGAACACGTTCCCGTCGTGGCGGCTGGCCCAGCCGTTCGCGTTCCTCGCGCACAACGGCGAGATCAACACCGTCCGATCGAACCGCGAGCGGATGCGCGGCCGGCGCCACGACCTCGGGTCGGCGGCGTGGGTCCGGCGCCTCGTCGAGGCCGGTCCGCTGGTGAGCGAGGACGGCTCGGACTCGCTGTCGCTCGACGACGCGGTCGAGCTCCTCGTCCTGGGCGGGATGCCGGTCGACGAGGCGATCTCGACGCTCGTGCCGGCCGCCGAGGGCCTCGGCGGGCCGCCCGAGCCGATGCCGGCCCGCAGCGAGGCGTGGGACGGCCCCGCGGCGCTCGTGTTCGGCGACGGCATGACCGTCGGCGCGCTCCTCGACCGCAACGGCCTCCGGCCCCTGGCCATGGCCTCGACCGACGACGGCCTCGTCATCGTGTCGTCGGAGGCGGGGAGCGTCGGGCTGGACGCGGCGCGCGTCACGGCGCGCCATCGGCTCGGCCCGGGCGAGATGGTCGTCGTCGACCTGCGCTCGGGCGTCGTGCGCGGCCCGTCGGCCGACCGTCCGCGCCGGCAACCCCCGGCGCAGATTGCGCGCGTCGCCTCGCGCGTCCTCCATGCGCCACCGGCGCCCTCGACCGCGCGGCATCGCGTGGCGCTCGGCCTGGACGCCGAGATCGTGCGCCAGGTCGTGAAGCCGATGGCGACCGAGGCCCACGAGGCGATCTGGAGCATGGGCGACGACACGCCGCTCGCGCCGCTCGCCACCCGGCCGCGCCGGGTGACCGCGTTCCTGCGCCAGGCGTTCGCGCAGGTCACGAACCCCGCCATCGATCCGGAGCGCGAGCGGGCGGTGATGTCGCTGCGCATGGCGATCGGCCGGCAACCGGGGCTGCTCGACGGGCGCGGTGGCTCGACGGTCGTCGTCGACGGCCCGGTCCTCGACGCCGATGGCCTCGCGGCGCTCCTCGACCGCATCGGTGCCGAGCGCGTCGCCGTGCTCGACGCGACGTGGGCCACCGACCGCGGTCCGCGCGGCCTGGTCTTCGCGCTCGCGCGGCTCGCGCGCCAGGCGCTCGCCGCCTCGCGTCGCGGCGCCGAGGTCGTGCTGCTGACGGACCGCGCCCTCGACCGCCGCCGCGCGCCGATCCCGGCGATCCTCGCCGTGGGCCGGGTGAACGCGGAGCTCGTGGCGGCCGGCCGCCGCTCGCGGACCGACGTCGTCGCCGAGTCGGGCTCGACGTTCGACGTCCACGACGTGGCCATGCTCGTCGCCTCGGGCGCATCGGCCGTGCATCCGTGGCTGCTCATGGAGCTCGCCACGGAGCAGGCCGGCGGGCGTGGCACCGAGGACCTCGAGCCGGCCGACGCGCGCGCCAACGCGATCCGCGCCCTCGAGGCCGGGCTGCGCAAGGTGCTGGCCCGGATGGGGATCAGCACGCTCGCCTCGTACCGTGGCGGGCAGCTGTTCGACGCCGTCGGCCTCGACGCGACCGTCGTGGCGCGCTGCTTCCCGGCCGCCGGGTCGTGGCCGGGGACGATCGGCCTCGACGACATCGGGCGATCCGTCATCGAGCTCCACCGGCGCGCGTTCCGCGGCGAGCCGCCCGCCCTCGAGGACCCGGGGCTCGTCCGCTTCCGCGCCACCGGCGAGGCGCACGCCTTCGCGCCGCGGGTCGTGAAGGCGACCCAGGCGCTCGCGGCACCCGACGCGGACACCGTGGAGCTGCTCGAGGCCTACCGCGCCACGGTGACCGACGGCCCGCCCCGCCAGCCGCGCGACCTCCTGGCGCTGCGTCCGCTCGGTGACCCGCTGTCGCTCGACGAGGTCGAGCCGGCGTCGAGCATCGTGCGGCGCTTCGTCAGCTCGGCGATGAGCCTCGGGGCCCTGTCGCCCGAGGCCCACCAGGCGATCAGCATCGGCATGGCGCGGCTGGGGGCCAGCTCGAACTCGGGCGAGGGCGGCGAGGACCCGTCGTGGTACGCGGACGACCCCTCCGGCGACCGGCGCGACGCGGCGATCAAGCAGGTCGCCTCGGCCCGCTTCGGCGTCACGGCCGAGTACCTCGCCCGCGCCGACCAGCTCGAGATCAAGATCAGCCAGGGCTCGAAGCCCGGCGAGGGCGGCCAGCTGCCCGGCAAGAAGGCGACCGCCTTCATCGCGGCGCTCCGCCGCGGGCAGCCCGGCATGACGATGATCAGCCCGCCGCCGCACCACGACATCTACTCGATCGAGGACCTCGCCCAGCTCATCGCCGACCTGCGGGCCGTGAACCCGCGGGCACGGATCGGCGTGAAGCTCGTGGCCGGCGCCGGCATCGGCACCATCGCCGCCGGGGTGGCGAAGGCGCACGCCGACTACGTCATGGTCGCCGGCCACAGCGGCGGCACCGGGGCCTCCCCGCTGAGCTCGATCAAGCACGCCGGCCTGCCGTGGGAGCTCGGCCTGGCCGAGGTCCACCAGGTCCTCGTCCGCAACCGGCTGCGCGACCGCGTCGCGCTGCGGACCGACGGCGGCCTCCAGACCGGCCGCGACGTGCTCGTCGCCGCGCTGCTGGGAGCCGAGGAGTACGGCTTCGGGACCGCGGCGCTCGTCGCCATCGGCTGCGACATGGCGCGCCAATGTCATCTCGACACCTGCCCGACCGGGATCGCCACGCAGCGCGAGGACCTGCGCGCGAAGTTCACCGGCACCCCGGAGCAGGTCGTCGCCTTCTTCACCGCGATCGCCGAGGACGTCCGCCGCGAGCTGGCGTCGATCGGTGCGCGGAGCCTGGGCGAGGTCGTCGGCCGCGCGGATCTGCTGAGCGTCAATGGACGGTCGACGCTGCAGCTCGACCGCGTGGTCGGCGCCCCGCGCTGGGTTGCCGATGGTCGCATCCGCGACCTTCCGCCGAAGGACCGCCCGCGGTACGCCGGCCGTCCGGCTGACGAGACCATCGAGACCGATGCGGTCGCCGGCATCCTCGAGCAGGTGGAGCAAGGCCGGCGCGCGATCCTGCGCGAGCGGGTCTCGACCCGCGATCGGAGCATCGGCGCCCGGCTGGCGGGCGCGCTCTCACGGCGGCCCGAGCCGCGCCAGCTGCCGCACGTCCACTACGAGCTCACCGGCTCGGCCGGGCAGTCGCTCGGCGCGTTCGCCGTGGCCGGCATGCGGATCGAGGTGACCGGCGAGGCGAACGACTACGTCGGCAAGGGCCTGTCGGGCGGCACGATCATCGTCAAGCCGGCCGCCGGCCCGGACGGACAGGCGCTGGCCGGCAACGTGTGCCTGTACGGCGCCACCGGCGGCGCGCTCCACGTCGTCGGTCGGGCCGGGATGCGGTTCGCCGTCCGCAACAGCGGCGCGCGGGCGGTGGTCGAGGGCATCGGCGCCCACGGCTGCGAGTACATGACCGGCGGGATCGTCGTCGTCCTCGGCGAGGTCGGGCCGAGCTTCGGGGCCGGGATGACCGGCGGCCGGGCCTACCTCCTCGACGCCGATGGCCTGGACGGCCGGCTCAGCTCCGAGAGCGTCGCGTGGCGCGCGCTCGAGGCGGCTGACGAGCGGCCGCTCCGCGAGCTTCTCGCCGTGCACTCGGCCGAGGGCAGCCCGGTCGCGGCCCGGCTGCTCGCCGACTGGCGGCCGGAGCGGTTCGTCGTCGTCGAGCCGCGGTCCGAGCCGGCGACCGTCAGCCTGCCGATCGGCGAGCCTGCGCCCCTCGCCGCGGCTCGGTGAGCTGCGGCTCGGTGAGCCGATAGCCGACGGCGCGGACCGGCGTCGGCACCGCGGCACCCGCCGCGCGCAGCTTGGCGCGCAGCCGGGCGAGGTGCGGCTTGGCCCACAGCGGATCGGGATCGGGCTCGTCCGGCCAGCCGGCGCGCAGGAGCTCGGCATGCGGCACGAGGTCGCCGCGGGCGGAGACGAGGGCGTCGAGGAGCGCGAACTCGATCGGCGTCAGCCGCAGGAGCGTCTCGCCGACCCGGGCCTCGTGGTTGCGGCGGTCGACGCGGATCGAGCCGACCGGCCGCTCGTCGTGCGTCGCACGACGGCGGGACACCGCGCGGATGCGGGCGAGGAGCTCGTCCTTGCCGAACGGCTTCGTGACGTAGTCGTCGGCGCCGGCGTCGAGGGCCTCGACCTTGGCCGCCTCCTCGCCCTCGCCGGACAGCACGATGATCGGCGTCGAGCCGCGGCGCCGGATCTCGGTACACACCGCCAGCCCGTCGAGGCCCGGCATGGCGAGGTCGAGGATGACGAGGTCGGGCTGCTGCGCGTCGTACGCGCGCAGCGCCTCGTCGCCGTCGTAGGCGGCCACGACCCGGTGCCCGGCGCTGCCGACGAGGGCCGCCACGGCGCCGACCATGGCCGGCTCGTCGTCGATGACGAGGATGCGGAGGCGCTCGGGGCTCATCGGTCCTCGCTCGCTGCGGGCAGGGCGATGACGAACTGCGAGCCGCCGGCGATCTTGTCCTCGATCCACAGCCGGCCGCCCATCGCCGTGGTCAGGCGGCGCGCGGCGAACAGGCCGATCCCCGCGCCCGGCCGGCCGCCGTCGTCGAGGCGCACGAACGGCTCGAACACGCTCTCGCGCAGCTCGGGCGGGATGCCCGGACCGTCGTCGCCGACGGCGACGCGGACCTCGTTCTGCTCGGTCCAGTCGGCGACGACCACGCTCGCCCCGTCCGGCGCGTACTTCGCCGCGTTCTCGAGCAGCAGCTCGAGCACCTGGACGAGCCGCGCGGGGTCGCCGAGGGCCAGCCGGTCGCCCTCCTCGTAGCGCTCGAGCCGATGGCGCCGCAGGAGCGGCGCGAGCCGGGTCAGCACCTCGTCGATCACGGCGCCGACGGCGAACGGCTCGACCTCGATCGTCAGCAGCCGATCGGCCCGCACGGTGTCGAGGATCGTCGACACGAGCTCGTCGAGGTGCGCGACCTGGCCGGTGGCCGCGGCATGCCACTCGCGGACCTCGGCGTCGTTCCCGCCGCCGCCGGCGCCGCCGGCACGCTCGGCGAGGAGGTCGAGGTAGGCGCGCACCACGGCGAGCGGCGTGCGGAGCTGGTGGGTGACGACGGCGATGAGCTCGGCCCGCGCCTGGTCGATCGAGCGCACCGCGTCGAGCTGCGCCTCGGTCTCGAGGTGGAGCCGCCGCCGCTCGACGACGCCGGCGAGGAGCGACGCGATCGTCATCAGGCGCCGCACCTCGCTCGGCGGGAAGTCGCGCCGGGCCTCGGTCTTCACGTTGAGCACGCCGATGACCCGCTCGCCGACCATGAGCGGCACGGCCAGGATCGACGTGAAGCGCTCGTGGTCGACGCCACGGATCCAGGCGCAGCGCGGGTCGTTCGGGAGGTCGGTGCTCACCACCGGACCGCGTTCCGCGGCGGCGATGCCGGTGATGCCCTCGCCGATGCGCAGGCGCGCCACCCCGACGTGCTGGCGGTCGACGCCGTTCGTGGCGGCCAGCGTCAGCCCGCCCAGGTCGCGGTCGACGAGGTAGAGCGAGCAGACCTCGGCATGCATCGCCACCGTCGAGCGGTCGACGATGAGCTGCATGAGCTCGTCCCAGGTCGGCGCCGTCGACCCGAGCTGGACGATCTCGCGCAGCGCGGCGAGCTCATCGGCCTCGGCGACCGTCGTGACCGCGGGCGCACCGGCAGGGTCGTGCTCGGGGGCGCGGGACGCGGACATCGGTCTCCTCTGGTGGTCGAGCTTACGCCGAGTCCGGCGCCAGCAGCTCGACGAGGATCGCCTGCTGGACGTAGAGCCGGTTCTCGGCCTGGTCGAGCACGACGGAGCGTGGGCCGTCGATCACCTCGTCGGTGATCTCCTCGCCGCGGTGGGCGGGCAGGCAGTGCATGACGAGCGCATCGGGCCGGCCGAGGGCGAGGAGGTCGCTGTCGACCCGGTAGCCGGCGAACCGCAGCCGCCGCAGGTCGGCCTCGGCCTCGGCTCCCATGCTCGTCCAGGCGTCCGTGTAGACCGCGTCGGCCCCTGCCACGGCATCGGCCGGAAGCGTGAAGCCGGTGACCGAGCCGCCGTGCTCGTGCGCCGTCGCCGCCGCCTGCTCGACGATCGCCGGATCCGGCTCGTAGCCGCGCGGCGTGGCGACGCGGACGTGGAGGCCGGCCAGCGCCCCGGCCAGCAGCAGCGAGTGGCAGACGTTGTTCCCGTCGCCGACGAACGCGAGCGTGCGGCCGCGGAGCTCGCCGAGATGCTGGCGCAGGGTCAGCACATCGGCCAGCGCCTGGCACGGGTGCTCGCGGTCCGACAGGGCGTTCACGACCGGGACCGATGCGGCCTCCGCCAGCTCGACGAGCGTGCCGTGTCCGAAGGTGCGCGACACGATGGCGTCCACCCATCGGCCCAGGTTGCGGCCGACGTCGGTCGCCGACTCGCGCCGGCCGATGGCGACCTCCTCCGGCCCGAGGTAGATGGCGTGGCCGCCGAGGGCCGTGATGCCGACGTCGAACGTCACCCGCGTCCGCAGGCTCGGCTTCTCGAACAGGAGCGCGATCTGCCGGCCGTGGAGGGGATGCGGGACGCGCCCGAGCCGCCGCTGCTCGCGGAGCCGGGCCGCGCGCGCGAGGATCCGCTCCTGGCCGGCCGCGTCGAGATCGGCCGACGACAGGTAGTCGGCCAGCCGCGGGGCGCGCAGCGCCCGTGGCCGGGCAGCCTGCACCGAGGTCACGGCGTCAGCACCATGGCGGTGTTCCAGCGCCGGCGCGCGATCCCCGACGCGCGGTCCGCGTCGAGCACCTCGGGCACGTCCTCCCACGGGACCTCCTCGAAGCCATGGAGCGCGAAGTAGCCGGGGTTGGCGGTGAGGACGTAGAGCTTGCCGATGCCGGCCGCCTTCGCGTCCTTCACGATCGCCCGCACCAGCATCTCGCCGAAGCCGCGGCCCTGCGCCCGGTCCATGACAGCCAGCGAGCGCAGCTCGCCGAGCCCGTCGCCGTAGTCGCGCAGCGCCGCGATGCCGACGACCTCGCCGTCGAGCTCGCACACCCGGAACGTGTCGATCGCCTCGGCGACCTCCTCGCGGGTCCGGGACAGGAGGATGCCCCGCCGCGCGTAGCGCTCGTTGATGGCGAGGATGGCGTCGACGTCGGACAGCCGGGCGCGGCGCTGGAAGCTCGCTCCGGCGGTCAGCGGCGCGACGACCATCGCCGGCTCGGGGGCCGTGGCCCGGCGCGCCGGCGCCGGCTCGCGCTCCTGCCCCTGCTCCTGCTCCTCCTGCGGCGTGGTCCCGGCGGTCGCGGGCTCGGACCCGTTGGCGGTCGTGGCGGCCGGCGTGCCCGCCTCGCGGCGCACCGTCTGGAGCCGGCCGATGAGCGGCTGCTCGTCGGGGTCCTCGAACGGACCGCGGACCGCGGCCTGCGTCCGGACCGGCAGGCCCCACAGCTTGATGAACCCGACCGCCGCCTCGTGGTCGAACGTGTCCTCGCCGCCGTAGCTGGCGAGCGTCAGGTCGTACAGCGAGTGCGGCGAGCGGCGACCGACGACGGCCGAGCTGCCGGCGCTGAACCGCAGCCGCACCTCGCCGGTGACGTGGCGCTGGGTCCAGGTCACGAACGCGCGCAGCGCGCGTGCGAGCTCGCTGAACCACAGGCCGTCGTAGGCGAGCGTGGCGAACCGATCGGCGACCTGGCGCTTGAAGGCGAGCAGCTCGCGGCTGAGCGTCAGCCCCTCGATCGCGTCGTGGGCCTGGTGGAGGACGACCGCGGCCGGGGCCTCGTACACCTCGCGGCTCTTGATGCCGACGAGCCGATCCTCGACGTGGTCGATGCGCCCGATCCCGTACGAGCCGGCGAGCTGGTTGAGCCGATCGATGAGCTCGGCGCCGCCGAGCTTCTGGCCGTCGAGGCTGACCGGGATGCCGTTCGCGAAGCCGATGACGATCTCGGTCGGCTCGCGCGGCGCATCGGCCGGGTCGACGGTCCAGGCGTACGCGTCGGCCGGCGGTGCCGTCCACGGGTCCTCGAGGATGCCGGCCTCGGCCGAGCGGCCCCAGAGGTTGACGTCGATGCTGTACGGCGAGCTCGGCGCGAAGTCGAGCTCGATGCCCCGGGCCTGGGCGTAGGCGACCTCCTCGTCGCGGTTCATGCCCATCCCGACCCGCATCGGCGCGATGACCTTCAGGGTCGGGTCGAGCGCCGCGACCGCGACGTCGAAGCGGACCTGGTCGTTGCCCTTGCCGGTGCAGCCGTGGGCCACGCTCGTGGCGCCGGTCTGGTGCGCGACCTCGACGAGCAGCCGCGCGATGAGCGGCCGGGCGATGGCCGTGGCCAGCGGGTAGACGCCCTGGTAGCGAGCGCCGGCTTGGAGCGTCGGCCACACGAAGTCGGTGACGAACGCCTCGCGCGCGTCGACGGCGAGGGCCTGCTTCGCGCCGCCCGCCAGCGCGCGGGCCAGGACCGCATCGGACGCGGCGCCGGCGCCGACGTCGACGGTGAGCGTCACGACCTCGACGCCGCGTGTCTCGCGCAGCCACGGGACGGCGACCGAGGTGTCGAGGCCGCCGGAGTAGGCGAGGACGACCGTCTCGGCCGTCGGGTCGGCCGACGCGTCGGCTTCGGCCCTGGAGGTGGTGAGCGTCATCGGGTGGCAATCCTTTCGCGGGCGTCGGCGAGGGCGGCGCGCACGCGGTTCGGCGCGGTCCCTCCGGGAAGGTCGGCGGCGGCGAGCGCCTCCGCCAGGGTCGGAACGATCGGGTCGTGGTCGGCGATCTCGGGCAACGCGCTGCGCAGCCGGTCGGCCGGCAGCTCGGTGACGTCGCAGCCGGCGGCCTCCGCCTCGGCCACGAGCTCGCCGATGCGCCAGTGGGCGTCGCGGAACGGCACGCCGGCACGGAGCAGCCGCTCGGCGAGGGCGGTGGCCAGCGCGTGGCCGCCGCGGGCCGCGGCGTCCATGGCGGCGACGTCGAACGCGGTGTCGCGCACCATGCCGTCGATCGCGGCGAGGCACAGCTCGAGGTCGGCGACGGCGCGCTGCATCGGCGCGCGGGTCTCCTGGAGGTCGCGGTGGTAGCCGAGTGGCAGCCCGGACTGGACGGCCAGCACGGCGTGGAGGTCGGCCTGCGCCCGTGCGGCTCGGCCGCGAACGAGCTCGGCCACGTCCGGGTTCCGCTTGTGCGGCAGCATCGAGCTGCCGGTGGCGTGGCCGTCGCCGATGCGCGCGAAGCGGTAGTACGGCGTCGACCAGGCCACGAAGTCGGCGGCGAGGCGCGAGAGGTGGACCATGGCCATCGCGCAGGCCGCCGTCAGCTCGACGGCGTAGTCGCGGTCGGCGACCGCATCCAGGCTGTTGCGGGTGATCGTCGCGAAGCCGAGCCGCGCGGCGACCGCCTCGCGGTCGAGCGGCAGGCCGCTGCCGACCGCGGCGCCGGATCCGGCGGGGGAGGCGTTCGCGCGATCCGCCGCATCGGCCAGGCGTCCGCGATCGCGCTCCAGCATCTCGACGTGGGCGAGGAAGTGATGGGCGAGCAGGGTCGGCTGCGCGGGCTGGGTGTGGGTGTGGGCTGGGACGACGGTGTCAACGTGCTCCTCGGCGCGGTCGAGGAGCGTCGCCTGGAGGCTCCGCACCGCCGCGTCGAGCCGCTCGACGGCGTCGATTAGCCAGCGCCGCTCGTCGGTGACGACCTCCTCGTTCCGGCTCCGCCCGGCCTGGAGCTGGCCGGCGAGCTCGGGACCCGCTGCGGCCCGCACCGCGGCCTCGACGTTCATGTGCACGTCCTCGTGCTCCTCGCTCCAGGCGAAGGTCCCGTCGGCGATGGCCTCAGCCACCGAGCCGAGCGCGTCGTCGAGGCGCTGGCGGCCCGCGGCGTCGAGGAGGCCGAGCCGCTCGAGCTCGCCGAGGTGCGCCCGGCTGGCCTCGACGTCGTACGGCGCGAGCGGCCGATCCTCGGTCGTGGAGCTGGACAGGGCGAGCGCCACCGGCGTCAGCCCGGCGCGAACCCGGCTGCCCCAGAGCGGGCGCGAAGCATCGGCGTGCGAGGGGTCATGGGTCATGGACGCATGATCATACGCTCCGGGCGCATGGTCATGCAATGCGGAGCCGTGGCGGAGTCAGAGGCCCTCGATCTCGACCTCGTCGATCACCTCCTCCACGCCCGGTACGTCGGCGATGATCCCGAGGATCTCGTCGAGCACGTCGACCGACTCGACCTGGCCGCGGACGATGACGCGGCCACCCTCCGCCCTGACCCGCAGCCGGTCGCCGGCCGTCACGTCGGACGCGCGGAGCGCCTCGAGCACGTCCGCCGTGAGCTCGTCGTCGGACGGGGGCTCGCCGTCCGGCAGCTGGATGGCGTCCTCGCGCTCGAGCTCCTCGTCGTCATCGGCTCCGACGCCGGCGACGTCGGGGCCGCCGTGCTCACCGCTCGGGTCGATCACGCGGTCGACGGGCGGGTCGTACGGCACGCCCTCCTCCACCGCGACGAGCGGATCGTCCGTGATCCCCTCGGGCGGCTCCTCGATCAGGTCGCCCTCGTCCTCCGACGGCAGCGGCAGCCGGTCCTCGTCCCGCATCTCCATGCGTGATGCGAGGCGCAAGTAGCGTGCCGGTAGCATGTGGCCATGGGCTTCCTCGACACGCTGCGCGGAATCGTCGGTCATCAGCACTGCCTGACCGATGCGGTGATGCGCGCGTCGTACGAGACGGACTGGACGCGCCGATTCTCGGGGACCGCCCTCGCGGTCGTCCGTCCGAAGAACGTCGAGGAGGTGGCCGCCGTCCTCCGCGCCTGCGCCGATGCGGCCGTCGCGGTCGTGCCACAGGGCGGGAACACCGGGCTCGTCGGGGGATCGGTGCCCTGGGACGGCGAGGTCGTCCTGTCGACCCTGCGGCTGAAGGCGATCCAGGACCTCGACGCCGAGGCGGGGGAGGTCACCGTCGGTGCCGGCGCCACGCTGACCGCGGTCCAGGAGCGGGTCCGGCGGGCCGGCTGGGACGTCGGGGTCGACCTCGCGGCCCGCGACTCGGCCACCATCGGCGGGATGGTGGCGGCGAACGCGGGCGGCGTGAACGTCCTGCGCCACGGGCCGATGCGCCGCCAGCTCATCGGCTTCGAGGCCGTCCTCGCCGATGGCACCGTGCTCCGCCGCCTGCCGGGCATGCCGAAGGACAACACCGGCTACGACCTGGCGGGGCTCCTCGCCGGCTCGGAGGGGACGCTGGCGGTCGTCACGCGCGTGCGGCTCCGGCTCGTCCCGCCGCTCGCCCAGCGGGCGGTCGCGGTCGTCGGATTCGCCGACGCGGCCTCCGCCGTCGCCGCCGCCGGCCGGCTGCGCCGCGAGCTCGCCTCGATCCTGGCCCTCGAGCTGTTCACCGATGCCGGCCTCGAGCTCGTCATGCGCCACGCCCGGGTCGCGCCGCCGTTCCCCGGCCGGCGCCCGGCCTACCTGCTCGTGGAGGCCGGCTCCGACGCCGCCGACCCCACCGACGAGCTGCTGGGAGCGCTCGAGGCGCTCGGCGTCGACGACGAGGCGGCGGCGGTCGCCTCCGATCCGCGCGGCCGGCATCGGCTCTGGCAGCTGCGCGAGCGGCACACCGAGTCGGTGAACGCCGAGGGCATTCCGCACAAGCTCGACGTGTCGGTGCCCGCGGCCCGGTACGCGACGCTCGTCGAGCGCGCGCCCGTCGTCGCAGCCGATGCCGACCCGAACGCACGGACCATCTGCTACGGGCACGTCGGCGACGGCAACGTCCACGTCAACATCCTCGGTCCGGCCCCGGAGGACGAGCGCGTCGACGACGCCGTCCTCGCCCTCGTCCTCGAGCTCGGCGGCAGCATCAGCGCCGAGCACGGCATCGGGCGGGCGAAGGTGGGCTGGCTCGAGCGTGACCGCGGGCCCGAGGCGGTGGCCGCGATGCGCGCGATCAAGGCGGCGCTCGACCCGCTCGGCATCCTCAATCCCGGCGTCCTGCTGCCGGCGGATTCCTGACACGCTGCGGCCGGTTCGGGGCGTAGGGTGGGGACCATGACCGAGTTCCTGGAGACCGGCGGCGCGCGCATCGCCCACGACGTGGACGGTGCCGGCGAGGCCGTGCTCCTCGTCCATGCCGGCGTCGCGAACCGCCGGATGTGGGACGACCAGGTTGCCGCGCTGCGCGACGCCTACCGGGTCATCCGCCACGACACGCGCGGCTTCGGCGAGACCGAGACCGAGGGCGTCGAGTTCTCGAACCGGGCCGATATCGCCGCGCTGCTCGACGCGCTCGGCGAGCGGTCGGCGCATCTCGTGGGGCTGTCGCGCGGCGGCCAGATCGCCCTCGACTTCGCGATCGAGTTCCCGGGGCGCGTCCGCTCGCTGACGGTCGTCGCCGGCGGCGTCGGCGGCTACGAGTCGCCGGCCGAGCTGCCGCCCGCGACATGGGAGCCGGTCGAGGAGCTGTGGCGGCGCAGGGAGTGGGAGGCGCTGTCGGAGTGGGAGACGGCGTTCTGGGCCGACGGCCCGGGCCAGTCACCCGACCGCGTGCCCGAGGTGCGGCGCCGGGTCCACGACTGGGTCCTCGACAACTACCGCGCCGAGAAGGAGGAGGGCAAGCCCCAGCCGCTCGATCCTCCGGCCGTCGGCCGCCTCGGCGAGCTCCGGGCGCCGCTGCTCGTCATGCTCGGCACGCTCGACGACCCGGGCACGGTCGACGCGATGCGCTTCCTGGCCCGATCGGTCCCGGGCGCGCGGCTCGAGGAGTTCGCGTCGGCGCACATGGTCAACCTCGAGCACCCCGAGCGCTTCAACGCGGTCCTGCGCGAGTTCCTGGACGCCAACCGGGGGCGCTAGACCACCTTTCCCGGGTTGAGGATCCCCAGCGGGTCGAGCGCCCGTTTCACCGAACGCATGACCTCGACCGCATCAGGCCCGACCTGCGCCTCGAGGAACGCGCGTCGCGCGGCGCCGATGCCGTGCTCGCCGGTGACCGTCCCGCCCAGCGCGATCGCGGCCCGGTAGAGCTCCTCGCACGCGGCGTGGGCGCGCTCCTCGGCCGCCGTGTCGCCGCGGTCCCAGACGAACGTCGGGTGGAGGTTGCCGTCGCCGGCGTGGCCGAACGTCCCGCAGCGCACGTCGTGCGCGGCCGCGACGCGCTCGATCGCGCGCAGCAGCTCCGCCAGGCGGGCGCGCGGCGCGCCGACGTCCTCCATGCGGGCCACCCCGAGGCGCTCCATGGCGCGGAAGGCGAGGCGTCGAACCTGGCGCAGCCAATCGGCCTCCATCGGGTCGGTGGCGCGGACGACCGAGGTGGCGCCGGCATCGGTGCAGCATTGATCGGCGCCGGCCAGCTCGACGTCGGCTGCCTCGCCGGGCCGATCCGACTCGACGAGGAGCAGCGCGGCGGCACTGCGGTCGAGGCCCAGGGAGTGCCAGTCGTCGACCGCGGCGATCGTCACCCGGTCCATGAGCTCGAGCGTGCACGGCTCGAGCCCCGCCCGCGCCATGCGCCCGACCGCGTCACCGGCCGCCTCGAGCGTGGCGAAGAAGGCGAGCAGGGTGCGCTTCGGCGGTGGAGCCGGCCGGAGGCGGAGCGTCGCCTCGGTCACGATCCCGAGGGTGCCCTGCGAGCCGACGAACAGGTGGGTCAGCGCATAGCCGGCGACGTCCTTCACGTTGCGGCCGCCGGTGCGGATGACCCGGCCGTCGGCGAGGACGACCTCGAGCCCGAGGACCGCCTCGCGGGTGACGCCGTACTTCACGCAGCACAGCCCGCCGGCGTTGGTGCCGATATTGCCGCCGATCGAGCAGGACTCGTAGCTGGCCGGGTCGGGCGCGTAGAACAGGCCTTCGTTCGCGACGGCCGCCTTGAGGTCGGCGTTGATGACGCCGGGCTGGACGACGGCCACGAGGTTGTCGCGGTCGATCTCGAGGATCCGGTCCATCCGGGTCAGCGCCACCGTCAGCGCCCCGTCGACGCCGGCCGAGCCGCCCGACAGGCCGGTGCCCGCGCCGCGCGGCACGACCGGCACCCGGTGGCGGGTCGCGACGCGCAGGATCCCCGCCACTTCGTTCGTCGTTGCCGGCAGGGCGACCGCCAGCGGCAGCCCCGGCTGGTGATGGGCGGTCTCGTCGCGCCGATACGACTCGCGGTCGATCGGCTCGGTGAGCAGCCGGAGCTCCGGCAGCTCGGTCCGCAGGTCGGCGAGGAAGGCGTCGCTCACGGGCCGATCGTACGCGAGCGGCGCGCTTCGCTAGAGTGGGGTCGATGAGTGAGATCGATGAGGTGCTCGATGCGGCGCGCCGCCTGCGCGCCGAGGGCCAGCCGCTGGCGCTGGCGACCGTGGTGTCCGTCAAGGGGTCGTCGTACCGCCGTCCCGGGGCGCGGCTGCTCGTCCCGGCCGAGGGCCACCCGGTCGGGCTGATCTCCGGGGGCTGTCTCGAGGACGAGGCCGCGCGCCTCGCCCGGGAGGCGATCCAGATCGACGGGCCGGTGATGGTCACGATCGACCATTCCGCCGAGGGCGACGAGCTGTGGGGCCTCGGCCTGGGCTGTCGCGGCGTCATCCAGCTCCTCGCCGAGCCGCCGTCGATGGCGGCCGAGACGATCGACGCGCTCGTCGCCGCCCGCGAGGACGGCAAGGCCGCGTACTTCCTCACCGGGCTCGACGGCAGCCGCCGCCGGCTGACCGCCACCGAGGCCGATGCGCTCGGCGAGCGAGCGGCGCTGGCCGTCGCCCACGGCCGCCCGACGATCGTCGGCGACAGCGTCCTCGACCCGATCCTGCCGCCGCTCCACCTCGTCATCTGCGGCGCCGGCCCCGATGCCGGGCCGCTCGTCGCCGCGGCGCTGCGCCAGGGCTGGCGCGTCGACGTCGTCGACCCGCGTCGCTCGTGGCTGCGCCCCGAGCGCTTCCCCGGCGCGCGCCTCCTCGACGCCGAGCCTGCCGATGCCGCCGATGCGACCGGTGCCGGCGAATGGACCGCGGTCGTGATCATGAGCCACGACTACCTGCGCGACGCCTCGTTCCTCGGCGGCTTCCTCGGTCGCGGCGTGACGTACCTCGGCGTCCTCGGCCCGCGCGACCGGACCGAGCGGCTCCTCGGCGAGATTCAGTCGCCGCCCTCCGAGGCGGACGCCGCGGTCATCCACGCGCCGGCCGGCCTGGACATCGGCGCCGATGGGGCCGAGCAGGTCGCGACCTCGATCGTGGCCGAGATCCTCGCCACGCTCCACGGCCGTGGCGGCGGCCCGCTGCGCGAGCGCTCCGGCCCGATCCACGGCTAGGGGCTGAGCGGCGGCTCGTGGTGCCGGCACTCGCCCAGGGCCCGCGCTCGGGCCGCCTGGCCTCACGAAGCTGCCAGATTCCCGTGGAGTGAGCGTTACGCGCTCGGCGCGGCTCCGAACGGTCTGATTCGGGCCCTGGTGCTCACTGAGCGGGAATTTGGCACGTTCGAGCCGCATCGGCGGCGTTAACGCTCACCTGGTGGGAATCTGGTCGGTTCGCGCGCGGGACGGGCCGGTTCGCGCGCTCGCCCCGGCTGCGGGCCGCCGATCGATCGGTGCCCTGGCGCGCCCAGAGGGCGATACATCGCCGAAACCGCACCGGAACCCCCGCTCGGGCAGAGGTTCGGCGAACCTGCGCAGCTTCACCCGCCGATGAAGCTCATCTCCACCTTCGGCAGGTCGACGGTGTCGAGCGTCCGCAGCTCGGAGTAGCGGTCGGAACGCCCGGTCCAGATGGTGCGGATCGCCTCGAGGACCTCGTCGTCGGTGGCGCCGGAGCGGAGGACGGCCCGCAGGTCGTGGCCGCCGGTGGCGAACAGGCAGGTGTAGAGCTGCCCGTCGGCCGAGAGGCGGGCACGGGTGCAATCGGCGCAGAACGGCTGGGTGACGCTGGTGATGACGCCGATCTCGCCGGCGCCATCCCGGTAGCGGTAGCGCGAGGCGACCTCGCCGCGGTAGGCGGCGTCGACCGGCTCGAGCGGCCAGCGGGCGTTGATCGTCGACACGATCTCCGCGGCCGGCACGACGTCGTCGAGGCGCCAGCCGTTCGAGGTGCCGACGTCCATGTACTCGATGTAGCGGACGACGGTATCGGTCCCGCGGAAGCGATCGGCCAGGTCGAGGATGGCGTGTTCGTTGAGCCCGCGGCGGATGACGGCGTTGAGCTTGATGGGCCCCAGGCCGGCCTCGCGGGCGGCCTCGATCCCGTCGAGCACGCGGCGGACCGGGAAGCGCACGTCGTTCATGCGCATGAACGTCTCGTCGTCGAGCGCGTCGAGCGAGACGGTGACGCGGTGGAGGCCCGCATCGGCCAGGAGCTGCGCCTTGGCGGCCAGCAGCGAGGCGTTCGTCGTCAGGGTCAGGTCCTCGACGCCCTCGACGTTCGCCAGCATGCCGACGAGCGTCTCGAGGTTGCGCCGCACGAGCGGCTCGCCGCCGGTCAGCCGCACCTTGCGCACGCCGAGCTGCACGCCGGCCCGCACGACGCGCTCGATCTCCTCGAAGTCGAGGATCTCGGCCCGCGGCAGGAAGACGTGGTCGGCGCCGAAGACCTCCTTCGGCATGCAGTAGATGCAGCGGAAGTTGCATCGGTCGGTGACGCTGACCCGCAGGTCATGCAGCGGCCGGCGGAACGTGTCGAGCACGGTGAGGGGCGAGGACATCGAGCCGATGCTCGCAGGACCGGGCCTCACGCGCAACGCGCTGCCCTCAGCCGATGATCCGCAGGAGCCGATCGAGGCCGATGCCGATCCCCAGCGCGGCGCCCACGGCGCCGCCGATGACGAGCGCCAGGCGCGACGTCCGCTCCTCGCAGCGCGGCAGCCGCGCGCCGCCGAGCCCCAGCCCGAGCGCCAGCGTGCCGCCGGCGAACAGGACCGCGGCGATGATCGTCGTCGGATCGAGGACGTCAACCATCCGACCGCGCGTCACGCCGTCCTCGCCCATCCCGAACGTGAACCGCTGCCGCGACAGGACCTCGCCCGTGTCGGACACGATGAGCACGCTCGCGTCCCAGCTGCTGCCGGCGGGCAGCGTCTGGGCGCCGGCGGTCCAGCGCACGATGCCCTCCGACCCGTGGCCGCCGACGGCGTGGGTCAGCGAGATGCGGCTCGAGGCGGCGGCGTCGAGGCGGTTGAGCTCGAGGTCGACCTCGAGCGTGGCGAAGGCGATCGCATCGGTCGTGTCGACCAGGAACTGGTTCACCCCCGGGCGGCCGGGGACGATCTCCATCGCCACGTCCGGCACGATCTGGCCGAAGGCGTCCGGCACGGGCTCGATCCGCGCGCCGCGCGCCGCGTCCGTCGGGTTCGTCGTGGCCAGCAGGGCGGTGACGACCAGGATGCCGACCACCGCGCCGGTCTCGCCCCGCAGCCGCCCCAGCGGTCCGAGCGGGCGCAGCTCGCCGCGGCCGCCGTCGACGTAGTTCAGCGCGCCGATGATCAGCGCCAGCCCGACGAGGGCGAGCTTGATCAGCAGCGTCCTGCCATACGGCGTGCCGAGGTCGAGGATCGAGCCGGACAGCGTCCAGGACGCCAGCAGGCCGGTCATGGCCACGAGACCGATGGCGACGAGCGCGAGCGACGAGAAGCGCGGCACGATCGCCCGGAGCGGGGGCGGCTCGACGCCGTCGACGAGGAAGCGCGGCGCCACGATCGAGACGAGCACGCCGACGATGCCGCCGATCCAGGTCGCGGCCGCCGCCACGTGCACGATCTGGCCGGCGATGCCGACGATCCCGGGCTCGGCCGCGGCGTGGCCGCAGGCGACGTGCAGCGCGATCCCGATCAGGCCCGCCGTCGCGGCGACGACGCTGCGTCCGCCCGCCGGGACGCCGAGCAGCAGGGCGGCCCCGACGAGCGCGACCACGGCCTGGCCGAGCGCCAGCGTGCCACCCCGCGTGCCGACCAGCGCGTCGAGCGGGCTGCCGGTCCCGGCCGTCTCGAGCAGCGGCAGCACGATGCTGCCGACCGCCGCACCCAGGAGGCCGACGGCGAGCGGGCGCGCCAGCCGGTGCGGCATCGGTCCGGCGCGGATGACGAGCCGATGGAAGGCCGCCATCCCGAATGCGAGCATGAAGCCGATGTAGACGAGCAGCCGAGCCGCGATGCCGGCCGGCGTCGCCTCCGACGGCTGGACCGCCGTCCCGCCGAGCGGGCCGATCGACCCCGGATCGCCGATACCGAAGCTGAAGCTGCCCTCCATGCCGTGGCCGTCGGCCGCCGACAGCGTCCGCCAGCGCACGGTGTACGCCCCGTCCTCGAGGGCGGGGAGCTCGGCGACGAGCGCGAACCCGTCGTCCGGATCGATCGCGCCGGCCCGGGTGAGGATGGCCTCGCCACCCGGCCCGCGCAGGTCGAGCGACGAGGCCTCCGCCTCGAGCGGCTCGCTGAACACGAGGCGCAGCTCGGCCGGCGCCTCCTCGACGATCTCGCCCGCGCCCGGCGTGCTCGCCACGAGCTGAGCATGGGCCAGCGCCTCGCCCGCCGAGCCGGCCAGTGCCGACCCGGCGAGGAGGACCGCCAGCGCGAGGAGGGAGGCGAGCCGCCGCGCCCGAAGCCGGACCATCAGGCCCGGCGCCGCATCACCGACAGGCCGAGCGCGACGAGCCCGACGAGGAGTCCGGCGGCGCCGAGGACGAGGGCGATCGTCGCCGTCGTCGCGGCGGCCTCGCCGGCCTGCGCGGACTGGACGATGTCGCCGGTCGCGGGATAGACGACCGGGAACTGGCCCTCGGCCGCGTCGCGCACGTCGCCGAACGTGTCGGGGCCCGAGGTGAACTCCTCGTCGATCGGCTGTCCGTCGATCTCGCCGAAGATCCGGAACGTGTACTGCCCGGCGGCCGTCGGGAAGAAGACCGATTCGTACAGGCCCGGCTCACCGAAGCTGGCCGAGAGCTCGAGGTCGCGGGTGCGGTCGCCGTAGCGGACCTGGGCCTCGAGCGTCTCCTCCAGCCCCTCGACCGGGGCCTCGCCGCGCCGGACGCGGAATTCGAGCCCGCTCTCCTCGCCGGCGAAGACCGGCTCGTTGCGGAACCCGACGACGATCGTGACGTCGCCCACGTCGCGCGACTCGTGCGCAAGCGTGGCCGACGTGCCGGCCAGCACGGCCAGCAGGGTGGCGAGGACGGCAGCCCGTCCAAGGCGTCTCTTCATGGGTGTCCTCTCTTCGATCAGGCGATCCGCGGGCGATGACGAGGGCCCGCGGCCAGCTAGCGACCGATGAGGACGGGCGGGGCGCGACCGGCGTCGGGCGTCGCCATCGCCGGCAGCCGGGGACGGAGCGCCGCGAGCATCGGCCGCGGCAACCGGAGCGCCGGACGCAGTGAGAGCGGCCGCAGGGCCGCCGCGATCGCGGTCACCAGCTCGCGCTCGACCCGGCAGAGGAGCGTCGTGACGAGCGCCCCGAGGCCCGTGAAGGCTGCCAGCACCGGCACGGCGAGCGGGTACTCCGGCCCGGTCAGGGCGCCGGTGCCGAGGAGGTGCCCGTGGGCGATGTAGTGCTCGACGTTCTCCTGGATCGCGAAGCCGATGCCGACCACGGCCAGCAGCCGCGCCCACCCGACGAGCGCCCGCGTGCCGAACGGCGAGATCCGGCGCGGGATGGGGGCGTCGAGGTGGCGCGCATCGCGGACGAGGCGAAGCATCCGCCGGGTGGCGACGAGCGCGACGGCGACGGCAACGCCGACGATGGCGATGCTCGCGGCGGTCCAGTAGCCGTGCCCGCCGGCGCGCAGCGCGGCGGCCAGACCCTCGCCCGGTCCGAGCTGCACGAGCCACACGGCGTCGTGGCTGACGAGGAGCGTCGCGGCGGCGAGGGCCCAGAAGGCGAGTCGCGGTGGGAGGCGCATCGGCTTCACGATGGTCCGTACGGTAGCCGGTACACCCGCCGCCGGCTCAGGCGGACTCCCCGTGCCGGTGGGGATCGGCCATGAGCCGGGCCGCGAGCCGCGGCAGTGGCCGCGGATCGGGTTCGGGCTCCCACTGGTCGGTGGTGGGGTTGACGGCGTACGTCCAGTGCGCGCCCTCGGCGATGATCATGGCCAGCGCATCGGCGAAGGCGTCGACGTCCTCGCGGCTCGAGCCCAGCCCCAGGCTCATGCGCGCCGCGCCAGGCAGCCGCTCGTGCCCGCCCGCCTTCGTGACCGAGATGAGCCGATGCGCCTCGGCGTCGTCGACGCGCAGCAGCCGCATCATCAGCGGATGGGCGCAGAAGCAGCCGTGGCGAATGCCGATGCCGTACTCGCACGACAGGATCGCGGCCAGCAGGTCATACGCCGTGCCTCGCAGGTTGAAGGTCATGAGGCCGACCCGCGGATGATCGGCCGGCCAGACGCGGTAGTGCTCGAACTCGGGGATCGCGGCGAGGCGCTGCCGGGCGTGGGCGAGGAGCTCGGCCTCCTCGGCCGCCACGCGGTCCATGCCGGCCGTGGCGAGCGTGTCGCAGGCGACCCCGAGCGCCACCGCGCCGATGACGTTCGGCGATCCCGCCTCCTGCCGATCGGGCAGCTCCGCCCACAGCGTCTCCTCGATGGTGACGAGCGTCACGGCGCCGCCGCCGCGCAGGAACGGGTCGCCGGCCGACAGCCAGTCCCGGCGTCCGACGAGCGCCCCGGCCCCGTATGGCGCGTACAGCTTGTGGCCCGACAGCGCCAGGTAGTCGATCCCGTCGCGGGCCATGTCGATCGGCGCGTGCGGGGCGAGCTGGGCCGCGTCGACGAGGAGCCGTGCCTCGTGCTCGTGGACGACCTCGGCGATGCGGGCGATCGGCCACATCTCGCCGGTGACGTTGCTCGCGCCGGTGACCGCCACGAGGTGCGGGTCGGCGCAGTGCGGCAGGTCGCGGAGCGTCGCGGCCAGCACGTCGACCATCTCCTCCGGGCTCTCCGGCACGGGGAGGTAGCGGACGTGGTTGCGCTTCCAGGGCAGGAGGTTGGCGTGGTGCTCGCCGGCGAAGGCGACGACGTGGGTGCCCGGCGGCAGCGTGCCGGCGAGGAGGTTGATCGAGTCGGTCGTGTTGCGGGTGATGATCACCGCGTCGTCGTCGCGGGCGTGGACGAACTCGCGGATCGACTCGCGGGCGCCCTCGTAGGCGGCCGTCGAGGCCCGTGACTTGAAGCCCGCGCCGCGATGGACGCTCGAGTACCAGCCGAGCAGCTCCTCGACGGCGTCGTGGACCGCCTGGAGGGCCGGGGCCGATGCGGCGTAGTCGAGGTTCACGTAGCGCCGCATGCCGCCGGTCACGAGCGGCACCTCGGTATCGGCCCCCACCAGACGCAGCGACTCGCTGCCGTGGAGCGACCCGGACGCAGAAGGCCCGCGCGTGGCCGTCATCCCCGCCATCCTACGGCGTCAGGGGAAGAGCGCGAGCTTGAGCGCGGCGAAGACGAGGACCGCGGCGAGCACGCGCCGGAGGCCGATGATGCTGTAGCGGACGGCGCCCAGCCACGAGCCCAGGAGTCCGCCGCCGACGACGGCGACGATCCACAGCGGCAGCGCAGCCGGGATCGCGAACCCGCCGAGGGCCAGGCCGGCGAGCCCGGAGACCGAGTTGGCGAGGATGAACGCGCCGGACAGGCCGGCGGCGTCGCGCGTCGTGGCCCATCCGGCGAGGACGAGGAGCGGCGTCAGGAAGATCCCGCCGCCCGTCCCGCTCAATCCGGCCAGGATGCCGATCGCCGCCCCGGCAGCGATGCCCGCGGCGAGCGGCACGCCGCGCGGCCCATCGGCCTCGTCGACGCGTGCCGTCCACAGGCGCCAGGCGCCGGCGAGGAGGACGATCGCCACGAGCGGCCGGTAGAGCTCGGACGGCAGGTCGATGCTGCCCCCGACGAAGGCGGCCGGGATCGAGCCGATGACGAGCGGCACGAGGCTGCGCAGGGGCAGGTGCCCGGCCCGCGCGAAGCGGACGACGACGATCGAGGCGACGAACAGGTTCAGCACGAGCGCCGTCGGCCGCATGACGTCGGGCGTCGTGCCGACCAGCGCCATGGCCGCCAGGTAGGCCGACGCGCCGGCGTGGCCCACGCTCGCGTAGAGGAGCGCCGCGGCGAAGAAGAGCGCGGCGAGCAGGAGGGCGTCGGGGATCAGCATGGGGCGCGGGTCGGTCTAGCCGGGGACGGCGGCGGGGTCCTCCCGGCGGAGGAGGATGCCGAGGTATGCCTTCCACGGCCCGACCTCGGCGTCGTGGCTGCCGGCCATGCCCGCCAGGATCTGCGAGGTGTGGTCGAGGTCGTGGACGGCCCACGTCGCGAGCAGCTCGCGGAGCGTGACCTCGCCGAGGGTCGGGTGGAGCCCGCGCCGCTCGAGGTCGGCATCGGTGACGAGCTCGGCGAGGCGGGCGAGGTTCTCGGCGCGCAGGACCGCGAAGCGCTCGACGAGCTCGTCGAGCGGCACGTCGACGTCGCGATCGACGTGGGCGAAGCGGTCGAACCGATCGAACGGCACCGAGGTGCCGTGCTCGAGGATGCGCTGCGCGCGCTCGATCCAGTCGGTGAGCTCGCCGGTGATGAGGTGGCCGACGACGTCCCGCGGACGCCAGCCGCCGATCGGCACGTCGGCGGTATCGGTCCAGGCCTCCGGCAGGCCGACGAGCAGGGCGCGGAGGACCTCCGGCGTGCGGCGCAGGAGGTCGCTCGTTTCGCGCAGGAAGTCCCGATCGCGATCGATCATGCGCGGATCGTAGACCCCTCGAGCTCGCGCGAGGCCTGGATGAAGGCCGCGCCGAGGACGCGCGAGACGGTCGGGAAGGCGTGGATCGTATCGGCCAGGGTGTCGATGTCGATGCCGGCCCGGATGGCGAGCACGCACTCGTGGATCGTCTCTGACACGCCGATGCCGGCCAGGAACGCGCCGGCCAGCCGGCGCGAGCCGCGGTCGACGACGATGGTGCAGTGGCCGGCCGACTCGGTCGTGTAGCCCTTCGCCGAGGTCGCGATGTCCTGGGTGAACTCGACGGCATCGATGCCGCGCTCCCGCGCCTGCTCGAGGAGGAGCCCGACCGATGCGGTCTCGGGATCGGTGTACGTGGCGCGCGGGATGGCGCCGAGGAACGGCCGGTAGTCGGTGTCGCCGAGCGCGATCCGGGCCGCCGCCTCGCCGGTGTAGTGGCCGAGGTGGGTGTGCATCTCGGGGCCGGCGATATCGCCGACCGCGAAGACGTTGTCGGTCACCCGCATCTGGTCGTTGACCGGCAGCATCCCGCGTGGCGGGTCGATGCCGATCGTCTCGAGCCCGAGGTCGGCGGTCGGGTAGTCGCGGCCGACGGCGAGCAGGATGGCGTGGCCCTCGACCGGATCGCCGTTGTCGAGCTCGACGACGTGGGCGCCATCGGTCCCCTCGCCGGCGCGCACGCGCGTGGCACGCGATCGGAGGCGGAATCGCACGCCGTCCGCCTCGAGCGCCTGCTGGAGCAGCTCCGTCGAGCGCGGATGCTCCTTGTCGTGGATCCGGTCGCGGGGATGGACGAGCGTGACCGGCACGCCGTAGCGGGCGTAGACCTGGGCCAGCTCGACGCCGGTCGGCCCGCCGCCGAGGATGACGAGCGACTTCGGCAGCTCCCGGGTCGAGGTGCCCTCGACGTTCGTCCACGGCTTCGCCTCGGCCAGGCCGGGGATGTCGGGGATGCGGCTCACCGATCCGACGGCGAGGATGATGGCGCCGGCCTCGAGGACGCGATCCCCGACGCGCACCCGGCCGGGCCCGTCGAGCCGCGCCGAGCCCCGGATGACGGTCGCCCCGGCCGCCTCGAGCGCCGTGACGTGGCCGGAGTCGTCGGGCGTATCGGTCCCCTCGCGGTTGATCATGTAGTCGCGGAATTCGCTCGCCCGAGGCCACGGATAGTCGCCACCGGCGTGGTGCACGGCGGCGGCATGGAGCAGCGCCTTCGACGGCATGCAGGCCCAGAACGGGCACGAGCCACCGAACAGGGCGCGGTCGACGATGGCGACCGACGCGCCCCGGCTGCGCGCGTAGTGGGCGGCCGCCTCACCGGCGGAGCCGGCGCCGATGACGACGAGGTCGTATCGCTCCGGATCGGTCATCGGCCGACCGGGGGCAGTGCGATCACGTCGACCGTGCACAGCACGAGGAGGGCCGGGTCGACCCGGATCATCGGCGGTGATCCTCCGCTGCTGGTTGCCTACGCGAGAAGTCTGGCATCCGCTGTCACCTCCCGCCCGCCGACCCAGGTGCGGAGGGGCCGCACCGCGCCCAGGCGAAGCGCGAACGCGCCCTCGTGCTCGGCGTCCCAGGCGACGAGGTCCGCCACCGCGCCGGCCTCGAGCCGGCCGACGTCCGGGAGGCGCAGCGCGGCCGCGCCGGCGGCGGTGGCGGCGACGAGCGCCTCCTCGACCGTCATCCGCAGCAGCGTCGCGCCGAGCCCGACGACGAGCGGCATCGTCCCGAAGCCGGCGTACGTGCCGGCGTTCGCGTCCGAGGCCAGCGCCACGGTCGCGCCCGCGTCGAGGAGGGCGCGGGCCGGGGGCAGGGACGACCGCAGCACGACGGCCGGGGCGGGAAGCAGCGTCGCGACGGTGCTCGAGCCGGCGAGGATCGCCACGCCCGCGTCGTCGAGCTGCTCGAGATGGTCGACCGATGCGGCGCCGAGCCGCACGCCGGCCTCGGTGGCGCCGGTGCGGGCCAGCTGCTCGGCGTGGAGGCGCACCCCCATGCCGGCGCTCGCGGCGGCCGCCGCGATGCGCTCGACGTCGTCGAGGCCGAAGAAGCCGGCATCCGCGAAGACGTCGACGAAGGTCGCCAGCCCCTCGGCGGCGATTGTCGGGATCATCTCGTCCGCGACGCGCCTCGCATGCTCGGCGGCGGATCCCGTCTCGGGCGGGACGGCATGGGCGCCGAGGAACGTCGGCACGACCCGGATGGGCAGGTCACCGGCGATGCGGCGCAGGATGCGCAGGTGCCGCAGCTCCTCGTCGAGCGTGAGGCCGTAGCCGGACTTCGCCTCGACCGTCGTCGTGCCGGCCGCCAGCGCCGCGCGCAGCCGGTCGCGCACCAGCGATTCGAGGACCTCGTCACTGGCTGCGCGGGTGGCGCGCGCGGTGCGCAGGATGCCGCCCTCGGTGTACGGGGCGCCGGCCAGCCGCGCGGCCGCCTCGTCGGATCGGTCGCCGGCGAAGACCGGGTGGGTGTGCGCGTCGACGAGCCCGGGCGTGACGAGCGCCGAGCCGAGGTCGACGCGGTTCGCATCGGCCGGAGCGTCGGCGGGATCGCCGATCCAGGCGATGCGGCCGTCCTCGACGAGGATGGCCCACGGGGAGGGGCCACCGGGGGCGAGGCGGCCGGAGCCGGTCAGCAGCATCGGTCGGGTGCCCGGCGGGCCACACGCATGGCCGGAGCGTAGCGCACCGGGCGGTACACTCGGCGGCATGGCGTCAACGCCCGCGATCCTCACGGTCGACGACGACGTCGCCGTCCTGCGTTCGGTCGAGCGGGACCTCCGAGCGCACTATGGCGACGACTACCGCGTCCTCGCGGCGTCGTCCGGCGCCGATGCCCTCGAGCTCGTCACCGAGCTGACCCGGCGGGGCGATGCGGTCGCCCTGTTCCTCGTGGACCAGCACATGCCGGCGATGACCGGCATCGAGCTCCTGCGCGAGGCGCTGCCGCTCCAGCCCGACGCGCGGCGCGTGCTCCTCACCGCCTACGCCGATACCGAGGTCGCGATCACCGCGATCAACGAGATCGGCCTCGACCACTACATCCTCAAGCCGTGGGACCCGCCCGAGGAGCGGCTCTACCCGGTCCTCGACGACGTCCTGGCCGACTGGTCGGCGACGCACGCGCCCGCGTTCGAGGGCCTGCGGCTGCTCGCCGGCCGCTGGGCGCCGCGCGGCCACGAGATCCGCGACTTCCTGACCCGCAACCAGGTGCCGTACGCCTGGCTCGACCCGACCGAGGAGGAGGGCGCGCGCCTGGCGGCGACGCTCGGGGGGCCGGTCGACCCCGCCGTCCCGGTCGTCGTCACGGCCGATGGCACCGTCCTGCGCGACCCGACGAACCGCGACATCGCCGCCGCGGTCGGCATGGCGACGCGCCCCACCCGCCCGTTCTACGACCTCGTCATCGTCGGCGCGGGCCCGGCCGGGCTGGCGGCCGCGGTGTACGGGGCGAGCGAGGGGCTGAAGACGATCCTCGTCGAGCGCGAGGCGCCGGGCGGCCAGGCCGGGACGACGAGCCGGATCGAGAACTACCTCGGCTTCCCGTCGGGGTTGAGCGGCGGCGACCTCGCGCGCCGGGCGTTCGCCCAGGCCCGCCGCCTCGGGGCCGAGATCCTGTCCTCGCAGGAGGCCGCCGCCATCCGCCGCGAGGACCCGTATCGCTTCGTCGTCCTCGACGACGGTGCCGAGCTGTCGTGCCAGACCGCGGTCGTGGCCACCGGCGTCTCGTACCGCCAGCTGGACGTCCCGGGCGCCGAGTCGCTCGTCGGCCGCGGCATGTACTACGGCGCGGCGACGACCGAGGCGATGCTGTACCGCGATTCCGAGGTGGCCGTGGTCGGCGGCGGAAACTCGGCCGGTCAGGCGGCCGTCCACCTCGCGCGCTTCGCGTCGCGGGTCCACCTCGTCGTCCGCGGCGAGCGGCTGGCCGCCTCGATGAGCGCCTACCTCGTGGAGCAGATCGAGGGGCTCGGCAACGTCGAGGTCCGCACCCGCACCGAGGTCGCCGCGGTCGATGGCACGGATCACCTCGAGCGCGTCACGCTCCGCGGGCCGGACGGCGAGGCCGAGCTCGACATCGCGGCGCTGTTCGTGTTCATCGGCCAGCAGCCGCGCACGCAGTGGCTCGAGGGCTGCCTGGCGCGCGACGAGCGCGGCTTCATCCTCACCGGGTCCGACCTGGATCGCTCGCACTGGCCACACCCGCGACCGCCGTTCCTGCTCGAGGCCAGCCTGCCCGGCGTGTTCGCCGCCGGCGACGTGCGGCATCGGTCCGTGAAGCGGATCGCGAGCGCGGTCGGCGAGGGGGCCATGGCCGTCCAGTTCGTCCACCAGTACCTCGCCGGCCTGTGAGCGCGGACAAGGGCGCGGACATGGGCGCGGACATGGCCGACGCGCGGCACGAGCACCTCGGCACCGAGAAGATCGTCGAGCGGCTGCGCGACACGCCGCTGTTCGGTGGCCTCGGCGACGTCGAGCTGCGCCGGCTGGTCGAGATGGGCGAGATCGTCGACCTGCCCGACGACGCGCCGCTCATCGTCGAGGGCGACCCGGCCGATGCGCTGTACGTCGTCCTCGCAGGGGAGCTGGAGGTGACGAAGCGCTCGGGCAGCACCGACGTGCCACTGGCCCGCGTCGGCCCGGGGGCGCTCCAGGGCGAGATCGCGGCGCTCGAGGGCGGCCGGCGGCTGGCATCGGTCCGTGCCGTGACCCCGGCCGAGGTGCTGCGCATCCCGGTCAGCGCCGTGCGCGAGCTCCTCTCCGCCGGCCCGGACGTGTCGCTGGCCGTGATCCGCACCGCCGTCGCGCGCCTGCGATCGATGGAGGCGGCGCTCCGCGAGCGGGAGAAGCTCGCCGCGCTCGGCACGCTGTCGGCCGGCCTCGCGCACGAGCTGAACAACCCGGCCGCCGCGGCGCTGCGCGCCACCGATGCACTGCGACGCGCGGTCACCGCCGCCGGGGCCCTCCCGCACCCGACCCCGCCGCCGGAGCCGCCGGAGGGCGTCGCGCCACCGACGAGCGCGCTCGAGCGCGCCGACCGCATCGACGCGGTGGCCGCCATCGCCGGCGACGCGCGGACGGCGAGCGCGCTCGTCGAGGCCGGCTGGACGGCCGAGGCGCTCGCCGCCGTGCCGCGCGACTCGATCCCGTGGCTGGCCGCCGACGCCGAGGTCCACACCCTGCTCGACGAGCTGAGCCTGGCGATCGGGCGTATCAGCGACATCGTCGGCGCGGTCAAGGGCTATGCCTATCTCGACCAGGCGCCGGTCCAGCGCATCGACCTGCGGCGAGGGATCGAGCAGACGCTGGTCATCCTCCGGCATCGGCTCAAGGACGGCGTCGAGGTCGAGCTCGAGGTCGACGACGACGTGCCGGAGATCGAGGCCTACGGCTCCGAGCTCAACCAGGTCTGGACGAACCTCATCGACAACGCCATCGACGCCATGGATGGCCGGGGCCGGATTCGCATCACGGTCGGCCACGACGCCGATGCGGACCGCGTGCGCGTCTCGATCTGCGACGACGGGCCGGGGATCCCGCCCGCCGTTCGCGATCGGCTGTTCGAGCCGTTCTTCACGACCAAGCCGCCGGGCAAGGGCACCGGCCTCGGGCTGCATATCAGCTACAGCGTCGTCGCCCGCCACGGCGGGACGATCGACGTCGATTCCGAGCCGGGCAGCACCTGCTTCGTCGTCACGCTGCCGGTGATGCTGCCGGAGCGGTAGCCCGTCTAGCCGATCTCGGGCTGGGTCGTGCGCCGCCAGCGCGGCCGGACCCGGAGCGTCGTCACCAGCAGCCCGACGAGGATGAGCGCCACGCCGACGAGCTGGAGCGAGGACGGCAGCTCGGCGAGGATCCAGATCCCGAGCAGGACCGATCCGACCGGCTGGAGCGTGAGCACGACCGAGGTGACCGCCGCGGGCAGCCGCGGCAGGCTGATGCTGATGAGCAGCCAGCCGCCGACCTGGACGGCGAGGGCGAGGAGCAGCAGCCAGCCGTGGGACGGCCAGGACGGCACGAGCTCCAGCTCCCCGAACGGAAGGCCGATGATCAGCGCCCCGATCGCCGCCGCCAGCGTCGCGTCGAACAGCGGCCCGGCCGGCCGTCGCGGGTCGGCGTTCGCGTGGCGCTGGGCGAGGATGAAGCCGGCGTACGACACGCCGGTCGCCAGCCCGAACGCAACGCCGAGCGCCGGGTTGCGGCCGAAGGCCGCGGAATCGAACACGCCCGAGATGAGGACGACGCCGGCGAGGACGATCGGCACCGACACGGCGACCCGCGAGCTCGGCCGCTCCCCGAGGAGGAGCCAGGCGGCGAGCGGCACGAACACGACCTGCGTGTTGCCGAGCACGGTCGCCAGCCCCGCGCCGACCTCCTCGATGGCGTGGTGCCAGGTGACGAGGTCGACGGCGAAGAACGCCCCGGCCAGCCAGGCCATCCGACGCTGGCCGGGGCCCCGCGGCCCGTAGCGCCGGTACTCGAGCCAGGCGAGGATCGCGAGCGGCGGCAGCGCGTACAGGCAGCGGAACACCGCCGCGGTCGCCGGCGGCACGTCGGCGAGCGAGGTGAGGACCGCCGAGGTGGCGATCGTCAGCGCGCCGAGGAACGCGGCGAGCAGGGGGTTCTCGGTCAGCAGCCTGACGGCGGGGGAACGCACGCCGTGCAGCGTAGCGGGCGGAATTGTCTTGCGCCCACGACCGCCGGAGTCGCACACTCGGCCCGCCGATGACGGAGCTGCCGACCGGGACGGTGACGTTCCTGTTCAGCGACATCGAGGGGTCGACCCGGCTCGCCACCGCGCTGCCGGCCGCCTGGCCCGATCTCCTCGCGCGCCACCGGGAGCTGCTGCGGGCCGCGTTCAACGCCAACGGCGGCGTCGAGGTCTCGACGGAGGGCGACTCGTTCTTCGTCGCCTTCCCGTCGGCGACGGGTGCCGTCGCGGCCGCCGCCGGGTCGCAGCGCGCCCTCGCCGCCGAGCCGTGGCCGGAGGATGCCGAGGTCCGGGTTCGAATGGGCCTCCACACCGGCGAGGCGACCGTCCAGGACGGGACGTACGTCGGCCTCGCCGTCCATCGCGCGGCCCGCATCGGCGCGGCCGGGCACGGCGGGCAGGTGCTCCTGTCGGGCGCCGTGCGGTCGCTCGTCGTCGACGCGCTTCCCGCGGGCGTAACGCTCCGCGCCCTCGGGACGCATCGGCTCCGCGACCTCGACCAGCCCGAGGAGCTCAGCCAGCTCGTCATCGAGGGCCTGCCGGCCGATTTCCCGCCGATCCGCTCCCGCGACACGACGCCGAACAACCTCCCGGTCCAGGCCACGAGCTTCTTCGGGCGCGACGCCGAGATCGCCGAGGTCAGCGAGCTGCTGAAGACCATCCGGCTCCTGACCCTCACCGGGCCCGGCGGCACGGGCAAGACCCGCCTGTCGCTCCAGGTGGCGGCGAACGTCGCCGACCGCTACCCCGACGGCGTCTTCTTCGTCGCGCTCGGCGCAATCGGGGACGTCGGCCTCGTGGCGCCCACGATCGCCGGCGAGATCGGCATGTCGGATCGGGGCGGCACGCAGCCGATGGAGCGGCTCGTCGCCTACCTCCGCGATCGGCGGCTGCTCCTCGTCCTCGACAACTTCGAGCAGATCGCCGACGCGGCGCCGGTCGTGGCCGAGCTGCTGACCGAGGCGCCCGGGATCTCGATCCTCGTCACCAGTCGCAGCCCGCTCCACGTGTACGGCGAGCGCGAGTACCCGGTGCCGCCGTTGGCCGTGCCCGATCCGGCGCGCCTGCCACCGCTCGCCGTCCTGTCGCAATACGAGTCGGTGGCGCTGTTCGTCGACCGTGCCCGCGCGGCGCTGCCGACCTTCACCGTCACCGACGAGAACGCCCCCGCCGTGGCCGAGATCTGCGTCCGGCTCGACGGGCTGCCGCTGGCCATCGAGCTGGCGGCGGCGCGGATCAAGCTCCTCAGCCCGCAGCAGATGCTCGACCGGCTCGGGCAGCGGCTGACGCTCCTCGCCGGGGGGTCGCGGGACCTGCCGGCGCGCCAGCAGACGCTGCGCGGCGCCATCGAGTGGAGCTACGACCTCCTCGACGAGGGCGATCGGCGGGTGTTCGCCGCGCTGTCGACGTTCGTCGGCGGGGCGACGTTCGACGCGATCGAGGCGGTATGCGCCGAGCCGGACGTCGACGTGTTCGACTGCCTCGGCTCGCTCGTCGACAAGAGCCTGGTGCGGCGCACCGAGGACGCGGCCGGCGAGCCGCGCTTCGGGATGCTCGACACGATCCGCGAGTACGCCGCCGAGCGACTGTCGGACGAGGCGCCGCGCCGCGAGAGTCTCCGGGCCCGGCACGCGGCCTGGTATCTCGACCTCGCCGAGCGGTCGGCGGAGCCGATCATGGGGCCCGACAAGCGCGCCTGGCTCGATCGGCTCGAAGTCGAGCACGGCAACCTGCGCGCCGCCCACGCCTGGTTCGTCGAGCGTGGCGAGGCCGAGCCGGCGATGCGCCTCGTCGCCTCGCTGTGGCGCTTCTGGCAGATGCGCGGCTACCTGGCCGAGGGCCTCGAGCGGGTCAAGGCGGCGATCGCGCTGCCGGCGGCCGAGGACCACCCGGAAACGCTTGCCCGGGCGCTCGACGCCGCCGGTGGGATCGCGTACTGGATGGGCGACGGACCGGTGGCCAGCACGTACTACGAGCGGGAGCTCGAGATCCAGCGCCGGCTCGGGAACCGCACGGGCGAGGCGTGGACGCTCTACTCGCTCGCCTTCACGAACACGTACTGGTCGAACCCGACCGAGGGGCGGTTCGAGCCGGAGGACCTGGCGCGTGCGCGTGAGCAGATGCAGGAGGCGGTCGCGATCTATCGCGAGATCGGCGATCCCATCGGTGAGGCCCAGGCACTATGGGGCGACGCGAACCTCATCTGGATCCAGGCTCCCGAGATCGACGCGCCGGACTTCAGCGAGGCCCGCCACGACGCCGAGGAGGCGCATCGGCTCTTCTCCGGGCTCGGAGACACGTTCATGGTCGGCTGGTCGGCATACACCATCGCCCTGACCGACCTGCGAGTCGGCGCCCTCGACGTCGCCCACGACCGGCTGATCGAGGCGCTGCGCGTCTTCCACGAGGCCCGCGACGTGACCGGCTACGTGCTCGTGCTCGACGCGCTCGCCGTCCACGCCTGGCGCATCGGCGACCGGCAGCGCGCCGCCCGGATCTCCGGCGGGGTGAGCGTCCTCGAGCAGCGGACCGGGACGGGGCTCAACCCGCCGAACCGCGCGATTCTCGACTTCGAGCCGGAGGTGCTCCGCGACGACCCCGAGACCGCGGCGGCATGGCGAGAGGGCGCGTCGCTGCCAACCGACGATCTCATCGCCGAGGTCCTCGACGCGTCGACCGGCTAGGCCGGCGGGCCCAGCGGCCCAGCCAATCGGCTCAGATCGGGGCGGCGAGGTCCCGGCGCGGGAAGACGATGAGCGCCCAGACGATCGGCAGCACGAAGGCGACGCCGGTGATGACGAGGTCGATCGGGTCGAGCCGGCCCTCGAGGATCTCGGTGGGGTTGAAGTGGTGGAACAGCGAGTATTCCTGCGTCCAGGCCGCGTCCTGCCACAGCGAGCCGAGGATCTCGAAGAAGTAGTTCACCAGCAGGTACGCCAGCGTCAGGCCGATCGCCGGGCCGCTGCGATCGAACGTGACCGATGCGGCGAGGCCGAACGTCGTGAACGCACCCCACAGCAGGAGGCCGTTGAGGAAGACGAGCGGCATGCGGTCGGTGGCGAGATCGTCGACGACGCCCTGCATCGCGGCCCCCGCGATGAACCCGGCGAGGAGCGCGGCGAGCGAGGCCGCCACGACGAGCAGGAGCGCGACCGCGATGGTGGCGTACAGGCCGGACCGGGTGAGCGGACGCGCCAGGAGGATCTCGAGCGTCCCGCGCTGGCGCTCGCCGGCGACCGCGAGCGCCGAGGCGCCGACGGCGAACACGGAGAGGAGCGCGATCGCGATCGGGTGCTGCGTGCCGAGCGTCACGGCGCCGGGCAGGCTGAACAGCGAGCCGGACCCGAAGTTCAGGAGCTGCTCGGGGATGGCGCCCGAGTTGGCGAGCTCGCGGATGGCGTCGCTGAAGGCGGTGTAGATGACCGGGATGAGCACGCCCCAGCCGAACAGGGCGAGCGCCACGAGCGCCCAGCGCGTGCGCTGCCAGGCCAGCGTCCGCGCGAACAGCGCCCCCTTCATCGCTTCGGCGCCTCCGTGTCGGCCAGGCTGTCATCGGCGTAGTACTCGAGGAACGCCTCCTCCAGCGTCGCCGGCTCGATGGTGAGGTCGCGCAGCGACGGCGACGCGATGGCACGCACGAACTCGCTGATGTCGCCGGTGAGCGTGCCGAACAGGCGGTCGCCGTCGAGCGACACGTCGGCCAGGCCGGGGATGCCCGACGGGTCGGGCGCCGCGCCTCGCCACTGGATCGTGACCCGGCGCCGCCGGCGGGCGAGGAGGTCGCGCACGTCGTGGACGGCCATGAGCCGGCCGCGGCGGATGATCGCCACCCGGTCGCAGACGCGCTCGACCTCGGACAGCACGTGCGAGCTGAAGAAGATCGTGCGTCCCTCGGCGCGCAGGTCGGTGAGGATGCCGTAGAACGCGTGCTGGACGAGCGGGTCGAGGCCCTCGCTCGGCTCGTCGAGGATGGCGAGCTCGGGGTCGTGCTGGAGGGCCTGGATGATGCCGATCTTCTGGCGCATCCCGCGCGAGTAGTCGCGCACCCTGCGCCGCAGGTCGGGCCCGCGCATGCCGAGCCGATCGCACAGCTCGGCGCGCCGCTTCGCCGGCCGGCCCTGGAGCCGGACGAGGTAGTCGAGGACCTGCTCGCCGGTCAGCGAGTCGTAGAGCGCGATGCCGCCGGGCAGATAGCCGGTGAGCCGCCGAATCTCGACCGATGCGTCACCGATGTCCATGCCCAGGACGCTCGCCTCGCCGCCGGTCGGATGGAGGAAGCCGAGGAGCGTCCGGATCATCGTCGACTTGCCCGCGCCGTTCGGCCCGAGGAAGCCGAAGATCTCGCCGCGCCGCACCTCGAGCGTGAGGTCGGTGAGCGCCTGGATCGAGCCGTAGTGCTTCGTCAGGCCGCGCGTCTCGATCGCGGCCGACGATGGCGTGCCCTCCATCGGCTCGATGCTACTCCGCCGTCGCGGTGGCGAGGCGGTCGAGCGCCGCCTCGAACAGCGCGTACGTCTCCTCGCTGAAGAGCACGAAGCGCACGAACTCGATGCCCGTCTCGCCGGCGAGATAGTCGGCCACCGTGGTGACCGCCACCCGCGCGCCCTCCTCGCCCGGGTAGCCGTAGATGCCCATGCTGATGGCCGGGAAGGCGATGCTGCGGGCCCCGACCTCGTCGGCCAGGCGCAGGCAGGACCGATACGCGCTGGCGAGGAGCTCGGCCTCACCGTGGCCGCCGCCGCGCCAGATCGGACCGACGGCGTGGAACACCCAGCGGGCCGGGAGGTCGTGGCCGGACGTCACGACCGCGGTGCCGGTGGGCGTGCCGTTGGGGTACTTCTCGCGGAGCTCCGCGAGGAGGCCGGGCCCCGCGGCCCGATGGATGGCTCCGTCCACGCCGCCTCCGCCACGGAGCGCGCTGTTCGCCGCGTTGGCGATGGCGTCGACCCGCTCGCGGGTGATGTCGCCCCGGGTGATCTCCAGGGTGCGGCCGCGGATCGTGATCGATCGGCTCAGCGTGCCACCCGCGTGGCGCGCAGGACGTTGCGGAGCCCGACGCGCTGTCCGTAGAGCAGGACGCCGGCGCTGTAGATCCGCGCCGCGACCCAGACGGCGATGACGATCGTCACGGCCAGGAGCCCGAGCGCGAGACCGATCTCGGCGACGCCGGGCGTCGTGCCGAGCAGCATCCGGATCGGCATGAGGTACGGGCTGAAGAACGGCACGAGCGACAGCGTCGCGACCCACTCGGCGTCCGGCACGTTAATGGCCGTGATGGCGGCGAAGTAGCCGCCCATGGCCAGGATGAGGAGCGGCCCCGATGCCTGCTGGACGTCCTCGATGCGGCTGACCATCGAGCCGGCGGCGGCGTAGAGCGTCGAGTACAGGAGGAAGCCGCCGAAGAAGAACAGCGTGAAGGCGAGGACCGCGAACGGCGAGATGTCCGGCAGGTTGATGCCCGGGCCGGCGCCCTCGACGCCGAGCCTGGCGGCGATCGGCTCGGAGGCGACGAAGGCGACGGCCGCGACGGCAAGCACGACGACGTACTGCGTCAGCCCGGCCGCGCCGGTGCCGATGACCTTGCCGGCGAGCAGCTGCCGCGGCGTGGCCGCGGTGATCAGCAGCTCCATCACCCGGTTCGACTTCTCCTCGGCCACGCTCTGCGCCACCCAGTTGCCGTAGGTGAGGATCGCCATGAACGTGAGGACCAGCACGGCCCAGCCGAGGAGGTAGGCGCCACCGAACTCCTCGCCCTCCGGCCCGCCGCTGCCCTCGTCCGGCGACACGACCTCGAACGCGACCGGCGCCGTCAGCACGGCCCGTTCCTCCTCGGACAGGCCGATGCGCGCCAGCCGGTCCTGCTGGGCGATCTGCTGGGTGATGGCCTGGGCCCGGGCACGCGTCTCGCTCACCGGCCCGGCCTCGCCGAACAGCTCGAACTCGAGGTCCTCGTCCGCGCCGCGCTCGATGACGATGAGGAAGTCGAGCTCCTCGTCGCGCACCTGCTGACGCGCCGCCTCGACGTCGTCGACCGGGACGACCTCGGCCGGCTCCTCGGGCGTGCCGAAGCCCAGGGCGATGACCTGGGCCGGGTCGACCGGCAGCTCGCCGACGTCGACCGTGGCGAGGCCGATCCTGGGCGGGTCGTCGACGCCGACCGCGTCGAGGATCGTCGGCAGCAGGACGACGATGGCCGCGACCGCGGCGAGGATCAGGGTGGTGATGACGAACGGCCGGGTGCGGACCCGGACCGCGTACTCGCGCCGCGCGACGTGCCAGGCGTTCGGGAACAGGTTCATCTCGGCTCCTCACCCGGGGCGGAGGCGGCCGCGGCGGCCGCGCCCGTATCGGCCAGGTGCTCCTCCTCGTCGCTCGTCGCCCGCCGGCCGACGTGCGCCACGAAGATCTCCTCGAGGCTCGGGTCGGCGATCTCGAAGCGGGTCACCCGCTCACCGCGCTCGAGCGCGGTGGTGAGGATCGTCTGCGGGTCGCGGTCCGACGGGACGACGACCTCGACGTAGTCCGCGCGCCGCGCGACGACCTCGATCCCCGGCAGGTCGCCGAGCCAGGCCGCTCCGTTCCCCTCGCTCTCGGTGGCCAGGCGCACCATGCGGCGATTCATGCTCCGCTTCACCTCGCGCACCGGCCCGGCGACGACGACCCGCCCACCGTCGACGATGGCGATCGACTCGCACAGCTCCTCGACCTGCTCCATCTGGTGCGTGCTGAACACGAGCGTCTTGCCGCGATCGCGCATGGCGAGGAACGCCTCCTTCAGCAGCCGCACGTTGATCGGGTCGAGCCCGGTGAACGGCTCGTCCATGATCAGGACGTCGGGGTCGTGGAGGATGGCGGCGACGAACTGGATCTTCTGCTGGTTGCCCTTCGAGAGCTCCTCGACCCGCCGGTCGACGTAGTCCGGGATGCGGAAGCGCTCGAGCCAGTGGGCGATCTCGGTCGATGCCTGGCGCTCCGGCACGCCGTACAGGGCGGCGAAGAAGCGCAGCTGCTCGCCGACCTTCATGCGCGGATAGAGGCCGCGCTCCTCGGGCAGGTAGCCCCACGTGCGGCGGGGGAGGGCCGTGTTCTCGACGCCCTTCCACGTGACGCGGCCGCTGTCGGGGCGGAGGATGTCGAGCACGATCCGCATCGACGTCGTCTTGCCCGCGCCGTTCGCGCCGAGGAGCCCGAAGATCTGGCCGGGCTCGACGGTGAAGCTCGCGTCACGGAGCGCGACGATCGGGCCGAAGCGCTTCGAGATGGAGTCGACCACGAGGGACATCGCGGGGCTCGGCCTCCAGGCGGGGCAGGACGGGGGACGCGTCCAATCTAGCCGATGGGTCCGATCGGCGTCGAACGCCCGCACCGGTGGCTCTGGTACACTCTGGATCCCGAACCGCCACGCGCCCGACTATGGATGGCTGCGGCGGTTCGTCCGTGACAGGCCCATTTCCTAGAGACGGATCCGGATGAAGATCGCTGTCCCGCGCGAGACCGCCGAAGGCGAGACGCGCGTCGCTCTCACGCCCCAGATCGCCGGCCAGCTCGTCGCCGACGGTCACGAGGTCCTCGTCCAGGCTGGCGCCGGCGAGGCCTCCTCCAACCCCGACGACGCGTACCGCGAGGCCGGGGCGACGATCGTCCCCGACGCGGCGACGCTCTACAGCCAGGCCGACATGGTCCTCCGCGTCGGGCGCCCCTCCGACGAGGAGGTGGAGATGCTGCGCAAGGGCAGCGTCCTCATCGGCACCCTGGGCACGCTCGCCCGCCCGCAGCTTGCCGAGCAGCTCGCCAGGCGGGGCGTCACGGCCATCAGCATGGACGCCATCCCGCGCATCACCCGCGCGCAGTCGATGGACACGCTCAGCTCGCAGGCCACGGTCGGCGGCTACAAGGCGGTGATCATCGCCGCCGATCGGCTGCCGAAGTTCTTCCCGCTGCTGACCACCGCGGCCGGCACGATCCGGCCGGCGAAGGGAATCATCATGGGCGCCGGCGTCGCGGGGCTCATGGCCATCGGCACCGCCCGCCGCCTGGGCGCCGTGGTCGAGGCCACCGACGTCCGTCCCGTCGTGAAGGAGCAGGTCGAGAGCCTGGGCGCCACGTTCATCGAGGTCGAGATGACCGACGAGGAGAAGGCGCAGGCCGAGACCGCCGGCGGCTACGCCCGCGAGATGAGCGAGGACTACAAGCGCCGCCAGGCCGAGCTCATCGCCGAGCGGGTGAAGGAGGCGGACTTCATCATCACCACCGCCCTCATCCCCGGTCGCCCGGCGCCGAAGCTGGTGACCGAGGAGATGCTGAAGAGCATGAAGCCGGGCAGCGTCATCGTCGACATGGCGGCCGAGATGGGCGGCAACGTCGAGGGCACCGAGCCGAACCGGGAGGTCGTGCGCCACGGCGTGCGCATCGTCGGCATCACGAACCTGCCGGCCACGATGCCCCACAGCGCGACGCAGATGTACGCCAAGAACATCCACACCCTCATCAAGCACCTCGCTCCGGAGCGCGAGCTGAAGCTCGACTTCGAGGACGAGATCACGAGGGGCGCGACGATCACCCACGACGGCAAGGTCGTCCACGAAGCGACCGCCAGGGCGCTCGGCATCGAGCCGGCCAACCCGGCGCCGGCCACGCCCGAGCCCGCCGTCACCTCCTCAGAGCCAACGACCGATGCGCCGGCGGAGCCGGCATCGGCTCCCGAATCAACGAAGGACGCATAAGACCGATGGAGCTCTCCGCCTTCGAGCTGCTCTCGGCGCTCTTCATCCTCGTCCTCGCCGCGTTCGTCGGCTACGAGGTCGTGTCGAAGGTGCCGACCATGCTTCACACGCCGCTCATGAGCGGCGCGAATGCCGTCCACGGCGTCATCGTCGTCGGCGCCATGCTGGTCGCCGCCACGGCGGACAGCCCGATCGCGATCCTGCTCTCGTTGATCGCCGTCATCCTCGGCACGATCAACGTCGTCGGCGGCTTCACGGTCACCGACCGGATGCTCGAGATGTTCAAGGGCCGGGGCGGAGGTCGCGGCTAGATGGAAGACCTGAGCACGCTCGACGTCCTGACCTTCCTGGTCTGGCTCGTCGCCAGCGTCACCTTCATCTTCGCCCTCAAGTTCCTCGCCAGCCCGAAGACGGCGCGCACCGGCAACCTGCTCGGCGCCGCCGGCATGGCGCTCGTCGTGGCGTGGACCTTCTTCACCACCGAGGGCATGCTCGAGAACTGGTGGATCGTCGCCGTCGGCGGCGCCATCGGCGCGGTGGCCGGCTGGCTGGGCGCCAAGCGCGTGGCCATGACCGCCATGCCGCAGATGGTGGCCATCTTCAACGGCGCCGGTGGCGGCGCGGCGGCACTCGTGGCCGTGGTGGAGTTCCTGCGCGACCAGGAGCTGCATCCGGGCGAGCTGCTTCCACTGCCATTCATCATCGCCACCCTCCTCGGGGCGATCATCGGCTCCGTCTCGCTGACCGGCTCGATCGTGGCGTGGGGCAAGCTCCAGGGCGTCATCGCCGCCCGCCCGGTCCGCTATCCGGGCTCGCAGTGGGTCACCGCGCTCCTCTTCCTGGTGCTCATCGGCCTCGGCGTCTACGTGGCCGTGATCGAGCCGAGCACGCCGCTCTTCCTCCTGTTCGTCGTCCTGGCGCTGGTCCTCGGCGTCCAGCTGACCATGCCGATCGGCGGCGCCGACATGCCGGTCGTGATCAGCCTGCTGAACGCCTACACCGGCATCGCGGTCGCCGCCACCGGGTTCGTGCTGAGCAACTACGCGTTGCTCATCGCCGGAACGCTGGTCGGCGCCTCCGGCACGATCCTGACGCAGCTCATGTGCAAGGCCATGAACCGGTCGCTCTTCAACGTCCTGTTCGCCGGCTTCGGCACGGGCGGCGAGGCGGCTGCGGCCGGCGAGGGCGAGGAGTCGCTCAAGGAGATCAACGCCGAGGATGCCGCGGTGCTCATGGCCTACGGCAAGCGCGTGATCATCGTCCCCGGCTATGGCATGGCCGTCGCCCAGGCGCAGGGCCCGGTCCGCGAGCTCATGGACCTCCTCGTGGCACGCGGCGTCGACGTCCAGTTCGCCATCCACCCGGTGGCGGGCCGCATGCCGGGCCATATGAACGTGCTCCTGGCCGAGGCGAACGTGCCGTACGACCGGCTCCAGGAGATGGACGAGATCAACGACGACTTCGCCGATACCGACGTCGCGCTCGTCATCGGCGCCAACGACGTCGTCAACCCGCTGGCGCGTGAGCCCGGCTCGCCGATCAGCGGCATGCCGATCCTCAACGTCGACCAGGCGAAGAACATCATCGTCCTCAAGCGCGGACGCGGCACCGGCTTCGCCGGCATCCCGAACCCGCTGTTCAGCAACGAGAAGACGCGGATGCTGTTCGGCAACGCCAAGGAGACGGTCGAGGCACTCGTCCAGGGCGTCAAGCAGGCCTAGCTCCCGACGCCGCCACCGGCGGTGTCCGTGGGGGTAGCCAACGGGGCCTGAGGCGGCCTCGCCGCCGGTTCGCCCTTCCGGCCTGGGCCGCGCGATCGGCGACCTGCTCGGCGGTGGCCGCGGCTGATCCTGCCGATCGGTGCCTCAACGCACCGTTCATCGGTGTCGAATGGCTGGTTCGGCTGCGGTTCGGGGCTGTACCCTGTAGAACCCATTCGTCGGCGGTGCCCCCGATCGGGCGACTGCCCGACCATTGATTGCGCTCGGAGGAGACTTCGCGATGTCGATTCCATCGGCCGCCGCGGCAGCCCTCGACGCCCGTCGCAACCAGCAGCTCTGGCGCCGCATGGTCGCCGTGCTCGCGACGGCGTTGCTCACGCTGACCGTGGTGCTGCCCGCCGCGGCCAAGCAGCCCGACCCGCCCGGCCAGCTCATTCCCGTCCAGCTGCTCGCGTTCAACGACTACCACGGCCATCTCGAGTCGGACACGCCCGGCACCGTCGGGTCCACGCCGGCCGGTGGCGCGGAGTTCCTGGCCACGCATCTCAACCGTCTCCGCGCGGGCAACAAGTACAGCCTGACGGTCGCGGCCGGTGACCTCGTGGGTGGCTCGCCGTTCCTGTCGGGCCTGTTCCACGACGAGCCGTCGGTCGAGTCGCTCAACGCACTCGGCCTCGACGTCTCGAGCGTCGGCAACCACGAGTTCGACGAGGGCGTGACCGAGCTCCTGCGCATGCAGAACGGTGGCTGCCACCCGGTCGACGGCTGCTACTTCCCGGACCAGCCGTTCGAGGGCGCCGACTACCGGTACCTCGCGGCGAACGTCGTGAACGACGAGACCGGCGATACGGCCCTGCCGCCGTACTGGGTCACGAAGGTCCAGAACGTGAAGATCGGCTTCATCGGCATGACGCTCGAGGGCACCCCGGCCCTCGTCGCCCAGGCTGGCATTCGCGGCTGGAGCTTCCTCGACGAGGCCGCCACGGCGAACGCGCTCGTGCCGGAGCTCAAGGCCCAGGGCGTCGAGGCCATCGTCGTCCTCCTCCACGAGGGCGGTGAGCCGGCCAGCATCGCCAATCCGAACGGCTGCGAGGGCATCTCCGGGCCGATCCTCCAGATCCAGGCCGCGCTCGATCCCGAGATCGACCTCATGGTCACCGGGCACACCCACCTGCCGTACAACTGCGTCCTGACCGATCCCGCGGGCCAGCCGCGACGCGTGACCAGCGCGTACTCGTTCGGGCGGGTCATCAGCGAGGTCGACCTCGTCCTCGACAAGCGGACGCATGACGTCCGTCGTGACCTCGTGACCGCACAGAACCACGTCGTGACGCAGGACGTCCCGCGCGACCCGGCGCTGACGGCGGTCATCAACAAGTGGAAGCCGCTGTCCGACGTCGTCGGCCAGCAGCCCGTCGGGGAGGCGGCCGCTCCGCTCACCCGCGCGGCGACACCCAGCGGTGCCGAGGATCGGGGCTCGGAGTCGAGCCTCAGCAACCTCATCGCCGATGCCCAGCTGTGGGCCACCGCCGACAACGGCGCGCAGATCGCGTTCATGAACCCCGGCGGTGTCCGTGCGGACATCGGCACCGGCACGATCACGTACGAGGAGGCGTTCCTCGTCCAGCCGTTCGGCAACCTGCTGCAGACGATCCCGATGACCGGTGACCAGATCAAGCGGGTCCTCGAGCAGCAGTGCCAGCCGGCGGGTGTGAGCCGGCCGTTCCTGCACCTCGGCGTGTCGGAAGGCTTCACGTACACGCTGTCGAAGACGTTCGTCGACACGCCGCTGCCGACGACGCCGCCGACGACGCGACGTGACTGCGCGAGCATCAGCGTCACGGACCTGATGCTGAACGGCGTGCCGATCGACCCGGCGCAGACCTACATCGTCACGGTGAACAACTTCCTCGCCGACGGCGGTGACAACTTCACCGTCTTCCGCGAGATCGACCCCGCATTGCGCGTCGGTGGCGGCGTCGACCTGGATGCGCTCATCGCCTACCTCGATGAGTTCAGCCCGGTCAGCTCGCCCGGCACCGATCGCGTGAACGAGGTCCCCGCTCCGTAGCAACCCGAACGCGACCACCTGGTGAGGCCCGCCGAGCCCGACTCGGCGGGCCTCAGTCCGTCTAGCATCGTCCCCATGTCCGATCCATCAGCTCAGCGGGCGCGACGCATCCTGGCGGGGGAGCCGGCCGAGTGAGCGGCGAGCGCTGGGTCTGCCTCGACGTCGGCGAGACGCTCATCGAGGAGACGAGGATCTGGGGCGTATGGGCCGACCTGCTCGGCGTCGCGCGCCTGACGTTCTTCGCGGGCCTCGGCGCCGTCCTGGCGCGGGGCGGTGACTATCGCGACGTGTTCGCGCTCTTCGACGCGCATGACTGGCGCGATCGGATCGGCGAGGTCGAGGCCAGCTACGGCGGCTTCCAGCCGCAGGACCTCTATCCCGATGCGCGCCGCGCGATCGAGGGGTTGGGCGCGGCGGGGTACCGGGTCGCGATCGCCGCCAACCAGCCGGCGCAGCGCGAGGACGAGCTGCGGCGCATCGGCGTCGAGGCGGAAGTCATGGCCATGAGCGACGACATCGGCCTCGCGAAGCCCGACCCGGCGTTCTACCGGCGGACGCTCGAGCTGCTCGGCTCGCCGGATCCGGGATCGGTCGCGTACGTCGGCGACCGGGTCGACAACGACGTCCTGCCAGCGACGGCGGCCGGCATGCGGGCCGTCTGGATCCGCCGCGGGCCGTGGGGCATCATCGGCGAGCTGCCCGCGGGGTTCACGCCGGCCCCGCTGGTGATCAGGTCGCTCGACGAGCTCGTCGAGCGTATCGGCGAGGCCTGGCCCGCAGCGTGAGCCTCGGTCTCAGCGGCGCCGGGCACCGAGCAGCGCCGCCACCTCGCGGTCGCTGACTCCGTACAGCCGCAGGGCGTGGCGCACGAGCTCGTTGCTCAGCTCGCGTTCGGCCACGACGACGCGATCGACGCCCATCCGGCGCAGCTCCAGCTCCTCGGCGTCGGAATGGGCCCGCGCGGCGATTTGCACCCGCGGGTTGCGCTCCCGCGCGTGCGCGACGGCCTGGCGCGTGGCCAGCGCGTCGGGCACGGCGACGATGAGCGTGAGGCACGACTGGATGCGCGCCTCGTCGAGGACCGAGGGGGTCGAGATGTCGCCGAACACGACCGGGAAGCCGGCCTCCCGGGCGTCGCGCACGATGTGGTAGTCGTTCTCGATCGCCACCCAGCCGAAGCCGCGGGCCTCGAGGACCCGCGCCACCTCGCGGCCGACGCGCCCGTAGCCGAGGATGACGGTGTGGCGCCGGACGACGGGGATCGGCGGGAACTCGACGACGTCGAACATCGGCGGGCGCCGGTGGTCGAGGATCGTGGCCAGCCGCTCGGCACCCATGAGGAGCGGGTCGGCGGTGAGGATCGAGAGCACGACCGCGCCCATCGCCAGGCTGAACGTGTCCGGGTGGACGGCGCCCACCGCCACGCCGGCCGAGGCGAGCACGAAGCTGAACTCGCCGCTCTGGCCGATGAGGGCGCCGGCGCGGATGGCGCTCGATGGCCGCTGCCCGTCGAGCAGGGCGAGCACCGCCACGGGGATCGCCTTGCCGAACGTGATGAGGAGGAGCAGCTCGAGCACCACCGGCCAGGCCTCGAGGATCTCGGCCGGCTGGAGCAGAAAGCCGATGGACACGAAGAAGAACGTGCTGAACAGCTCGCGCAGCGGCACGATCTCGCCGAGGACGCTCGCGCTGAGGTCCGAGTCCGACAGCGCCAGCCCGGCGAGGAACGCCCCGAGCGCGACGCTGACGTGCAGCTCGGCGGCGGCGAACGCGGTCCCGATGGCGATGAGCGCGACGGCGATGACGAACAGCTCGCGCGAGCGCAGACCGGCGACGATGCCGAGCAGCTTCGGCAGCAGTCGCGAGCCGAGGAGGAGCATGAGGGCGACGAAGGCGAAGGCGATGCCGACCTGCGCGAGGATGCTCAGTGGCGTTGCCTCATCGCCCGCCAGGGCGGTCAGGGCGACCACGAGGACGACCGTCACGAGGTCCTGGACGACCGACACGCCGAGCGCCGTCCGGCCGTGCACCGTTCCGTGGAGCGTCGCCTCGCCGGCGACCTTGACGAGGACGACGGTCGAGCAGACCGCCACGGCCCCGCCGAGGAACAGCGACTCGAGCAGGTCGCGGCCGAGGAGGACGCCCGTGGCCGTGCCGAGCGCCATCGTGATCGCCACCTGGATCGGGGTCGAGGCCAGCAGCCGCATTCCGACCGATCGCAGCTCGTCGAGGCTGAACTGGAGGCCGATGCTGAACATCAGCAGCGCCACGCCGATGTCGGCCAGCCCCAGCAGCTCCTCGATCTCCGCCGATGGTCCCGGTGTGGCCGGTCCGACGACGAGCCCGGCCACCACGTACCCGATCATCGGCGGCAGCCGCAGCCGATGCGCGATGGCGCCGAGCACGAGCGCGGCGACCAGCGCGACGAGCAGCGTGAGGGCGAGGGCGTCCATCGGATCCTCGGGCGGGTGGGGGCCGAATCATACCGGCCGAATCGGCTCGTCTAGACTTGCCGTGTCGCCCGTCCCGCGGGCGAGGGTTGTGGCGCCCGACCCGTATCATCGGCGCCGAGGTGGAGACTGCGCAGCGCGTGGTCTCCCGTTCGTTTATTCGGAGCAGAAGTGCCGATGGATCATCAGACCGACATCCTGCTTCAGCTGTTCGCGATCCTCGTCGCAGCCAAGGTCGGCCACGAGCTTTTTCGCCGCCTGGGGCAGCCGGCGATCGTTGGCGAGATCCTCGGCGGTGCGGTCGCGGGACCGGCGGTCCTCGGCGTCTACCAGATCAACGCGGAGACCCAGCTGTTCGCCGAGATCGGGGTGGTGCTGCTCCTGTTCCAGGTCGGGCTCGAGACCCGGCTCCACGACCTCATGCGGGTCGGAACCACCGCCCTCGTCGTGGCCGTCCTCGGCGTCGTCCTTCCGTTCGTCGCCGCCTTCGCCATCACCGAGGTCGTCTCGTCCGGCGACCTGGCGCTCGGCCTGTTCCTCGGCGCGGCACTCACGGCCACGAGTGTCGGGATGACCGCGAGCGTGCTCCGCGACCTCGACGCGCTCCGCACGACGAGCGGCCGGATCATTCTCGGCGCGGCGGTCGTCGACGACGTCCTGGGGATCATGGTCCTGTCTGTCGCCGCCGGGATTGCACAGGGGGAGGTGTCGGTCGAGCGCATCGTCTCCCTCGTCGTCGCCGGTCTGGTATTCGTGGGCATCGTCGCGTTCGGCGGGACGCGGGTCATCCGACGGCGCGCCTCCCTGCTCACCGCGCCGCGATTCGCCGAGTCGCCGTTCCTGCCCGGGATGATCGTCATGCTCGGCCTGGCGGCGCTCGCCGCCGTCATCGGCCTGGCCGCGATCATCGGCGCGTTCCTCGCCGGCATGGTCGTTGGCGAGGCGCCGGAGCGCCGTGCGCTCGAGGCGGAGGTCGCGCCGGTGGCCGCCTTCTTCACCCCGTTCTTCTTCGGCGCCGTCGGCGCGCAAGTCGACCTCGCGGGCCTCGCCAGCACGCAGGCACTGCTGCTGCTCCTCGGCGTGACGGCGCTGGCGGTCGTCTCGAAGTTCGTTGGCGCGTACATCGGGGCGATCCGGCACGGGTCCGCCCGCGCCGCCCTCGTCGGGTGGGGGATGGTGCCGCGCGGCGAGGTCGGGCTCGTCGTGGCCGGGCTCGGCCTGTCGACGGGCGCCATCGGCGCGGACATGTATTCGGTCGTGGTCGGGATGGCGATCCTGACGACGCTCATCGTGCCGCCCCTCCTGCCGCCGCTCGTGCGGCGCGCCGAGAGCGAGGCGTTCCCGCCGAAGCGCGACGACCGGCACCAGGCCATCGGCATCTGACGCACGGCGATCCGCGCAACGGAAAACGCCCCTCTCCGGCGGACCGGAGCGGGGCGTTCGTGTGTCGCGTGAGCGACGATGGGTTACATCGCCGGCTCGGGGGTGCTCGCCGCCACCGTCTCGCGCTGCTCCGCCGGGAAGGCCTTGCTCAGGCCCCAGTAGAGCAGGAACGCGACGACGAGACCCACGACCCAGCTGTAGTCGTACAGCGGCTGGAACAGCCCGATGAGCCCGCCCTCCGGGAACGGACCCGTCCCCGGAGCCGAATACGCGCCACCGACGGCCAGGAGGACGCCGATGGCCAGGGCCACCACCGCCCGCCAGTTCCATCCGGAGGCATAGCGGTACATTCCGTCCGGACGGAAGAGATCCGGCAGGTGGAGCTCCTTGCGGCGGATGAGCCAGTAGTCGGCGATGAGCACGCCGGCAATCGCGCCGGTCGCCCCGCCGTAGAAGCCGAGCCACGCGAAGATGTAGATCTCCGCCGTGCTGAGCAGGTACCACGGGTGGATCAGGATGCCGATGAGCGCCGTGATGATCCCGCCCGTGCGGAAGCTGATGAGCTTCGGCGCGACGTTCGAGAAGTCGTACGACGGGCTCACCAGGTTCGCCGCAACGTTCGTCGTAAGGGTCGCGAGCCAGATCGCGGCGACCGAGACGAGGATCACGAGCGGGTTCCCGAAGCGCTGAACGAGGGCAACGGGATCGAAGATCGCCTCGCCATACACGATGACGGTGGCCGACGCGGTGAGGACCGCGAAGATCGCGAAGAGCGTCATCGTCGTCGGCAGGCCGAGGGTCTGGCCGATGATCTGGTCACGCTGTGACCGTCCGAACCGCGTGAAGTCCGGCATGTTGAGGCTGAGCGTCGACCAGAAGGCGATCATGCCCATCAGCGACGGGAAGAAGATCTTCCAGAAGTCGCCGGTCCAGCCACCGAACTCGTTCGGCTGCGCCAGGATCGGGCCCAATCCGCCGGCCGCGACGACCATCCAGATCACCAGCAGGGCGGCGACCCCGACCAGGAACGGCGCGGACCAGCTCTCGAACACGCGCAGCGTGTTCATGCCCTTGAGGACGATGTAGAGGTTGATCAGCCAGAAGATCAGGAAGCTCAGCCACAGGGTCCACGGCTGAGGATCGATCCACAGGAACCCGACCCCCGCGGCCGTCGCCCACCACGAATCCTGCCCGAGGATGGCGCCGACGAGCGCGAACGTCGCGAGGCCGCCGATCCAGGTCTGGATCCCGAACCAGCCGCACGCCACGCCGGCGCGGATGAGGGCCGGCAGGTTCGCGCCGATCGTTCCGAACGACGCCCGGGCCAGGACCGGGTACGGGATGCCGTATTTCGTGCCGGCATGGCTGATGAGGAGCATCGGCACGAGCACGATGACGTTGCCGAGCATGACGGTGAACACGGCCTGGACCCAGTCCATGCCGAGATTGATGAGGCCGGCGGCCAGCGTCCACGACGGGACGTTGATCGCCATGCCGATCCACAGCGCCATGTACGAGTACGTCGTCCAGTTCCGCTTCTCTATCGGAACCGGCGCGAGATCCTCGTTGTAGAGCGGGCTGTCTGCGATCGTGGCCTCGACCTGAGGCGCAAGTTCGTAGCGGCCGTCGGGATGGACGGTCACTTCGTGCGAAGCAGCGGTCATCGACGCCTCCGTACCCTCCGCGCAGGGCACAAGACGGCCCCGCATCGCCCATAGGTATACCGCGCCGATGCAAGCCCTCCGGCGCCCGCGGGGCGCCGGAGCATCGGCTCAGCGGATGGCCGGGGACGGATCGGTCAGGCGACGGCCGCGTCGGTGATCTCGAGCGCCCGATCGATGATGGCGAAGCCCTCGGCCAGCTCGTCCTCGCTGATGACGAGCGGCGGGTTCGTGAAGAAGTAGTTCCAGCGCACGAACGTGTACAGGCCTTCCTCCCGGAACCGCCTGCCGAGCGCCGCCATCTCGTCCGACGTCCCGTTGAAGGGCGCCATGGGCTCCATGGTGTCGCGGTTGCGGACGAGCTCCACGAGGCCGAAGAGGCCGATGTTCCGCACGGCCCCGACCGACGGATGCTTGTCGGCGAGCGCCTCGAGGTGGCCGCGCATGACCTCGCCCAGCTTGGCGGCGCGCTCGATGAGGTTCTCCTCCTCGTACACCGCGATCGTGGCCAGCGCCGTGGCGCAGGCGAGCGGGTGCGAGTTGTACGTCAGGCCGCCGTAGAACACGTTGTTCTCGAAGTGCTCGGCGTACTTGCGCCGCATGCCGAGCGCCCCGAGCTGGACGTAGGCGCTCGTCAGGCCCTTGGCCATGGTGATGAGGTCGGGCACGACGTTCCAGTGGTCGATCGCGAACCACTTCCCGGTGCGCCCGAAGCCCGCCATGACCTCGTCGGCGATCATGAGGATCCCGTAGCGGTCGCAGATCTCGCGCACCCCCTGGAGGTAGCCGTCGGGCGGGATGAGGATGCCGTTCGTGCCCGTCACCGTCTCGAGGATGATCGCGGCGATCGTGTTCGCCCCCTCGAGCTGGATCGTCTCCTCGAGGTTGGCGAGCGCCTCATCGGCCGAGTCCCAGCCGCGGGCGATGCCGTGGTACGGGTCGAGGAAATGGACGACGCCCGGGATGCCCGGCTCGGCCGCCCAGCGGCGCGGGTCGCCGGTCAGGGTGATCGCGCCGGCCGTCCCGCCGTGGTAGCTGCGGTAGCGGGCCATGATCTTGTGGCGGCCGGTGACGAATCGGGCGAGCTTGACCGCGTTCTCGTTCGCCTCGGCCCCGCCGTTGGTGAAGAAGAACGTGTCGATGTCGCCGGGCGTGATCTCGGCCAGCTTCTGGCCCAGGCGCGCCCGCGGCTCGGTCGCCATAAACGGGTTGGCGTAGGCGAGCGTCTCGGCCTGGCGCTGGATGGCCTCGACGACCTTCGGATGGCCGTGGCCGATGTTCGTGCACATCAGCTGGCTGTTGAAGTCGAGGAAGCGCTTGCCCTCGGGCGTCCAGAAGTAGCAGCCCTTGGCGCCCGCGACGGGGATCGGGTCGACCTTCGACTGCGCGGACCATTCGAACAGCGTGTGGCGCTTCGTCAGTGCGACGATCTCGTCGCCGGTCATGCTGCCCCGCTCGGTGTCGATCGCCATGCTCGTCCGTGCTCCTCTGTACTCGTCTCCGGGGACCTCGATTACAGCACATTGCGTCCATGTCGCCTTGTGTCGCGGGCGTAGGCTCGACGCATGCCGGTGGCCTGGATCGCGTCGCTGCGACGCACGAGCGCCATGGGCGAGGAGGAGCTTGCGGCCGCGGGCGTCGTGCTCGCCATCACGGCGGCGACCGGGGGCATGGTCACCCTGTTCGCCTGTTCGCCGGCGACGTGTCGCCAGTGCTGATCCCGACGGTCGCCCTGGTCGCAACCATGGCCGCGCGTCGCACCGTGACCAGCGCCTGGATCGCGGTCGGCGTATGGACCCTGGTCCTCCCGCTTGCCGCCGATGCCTCCGTCGTCGCGCCGCTGATGATGGCCTGCCTGTGCGCCACCCTCGCGGTCGGACCGGACCGGGTCGGCGAGTGGCTCTTCGAGCGCCCGTCGCCACCTCCGGCGGAGGACGACGAAGCCGATCCAGCCGGGCGGCGAGCCGCCCGGCTGGATCGAGGACCTCTAGCCCGCGCGGCCCTCAGGCGGGGGCGCCCTGGGTCGCCCGCGCGGCGCGGAGGATGGCCTGCACCGTGCGATCGGCGTCCGCCTCCGTCGTCGCCCAGCTCGAGACGCTGATCCGCATCGCGCCCACGCCGTGCCAGGTCGTACCGCCCATCCAGGCCGTGCCGTCCTCCTGCACGGCGGCGATGACGGCGCGCGTCGCCTCGTCGGAGCCGCCGAAGCGGACGAGGACCTGGTTGAGCACGACGTCGTTGAGGATCTCGACGCCGTCGAGCTCGCGCAGCCCATCGGCGATGCGGCGCGCGAGCATGCAGCAGCGCTCGACGAGGGCGCGCACGCCCTCGCGCCCGAGCGACCGGATCGCCGCGTACAGCGTGAAGCCGCGCGCGCGGCGCGAGCTGTCGAGGACGTACTCCCAGTTCTCGCGCTGCTCGGTGCGCATGAGGTACGAGGCCGAGGTCGCCATCGCGGCGCGGTGGGCGTCGGGGTCGCGGACGGCGACGAAGCCGCAGTCGTAGCCGACGTTCAGCCACTTGTGGGCGTCGGTCGACCACGAGTCGGCACGGTCGACGCCGGCGACGAGGTGCCGCAGCTCGGGTGACACGTTGGCCCACAGGCCGAACGCGCCGTCGACGTGGATCCAGGCGTTCGGATGCCGCGCCACCGCATCGGCCACCGCGTCGGCCGGGTCGAAGCCGCCGGTGTTCACGTTGCCGGCCTGGAGGGCGACGATGAGGGGCCCGCGCACGCCGGAGATCGTCTCGGCCGCGGCCTCGGCATGCATCCGGCCCTGCTCGTCGGTCGGGACGCTGAGGACCCGCTCGCGGCCGAGGCCGAGGTACTGGAGCCCGGTGAGCAGCGTGGCGTGCGCCTCGTCGCCGACGACCACGGTGATCTCCGGCGCGCCGTACAGCCCGCGCGCCTCCACGTCCCAGCCCTCGCGCGCGAGGACGGTGTGGCGCGCGGCGGCGAGGCCGACCGTGTTGCCGAGCCCGGCCCCGGTCGGCAGGCCGACGCTCGCCTCGGCAGGCAGGCCGAGGAGCTCGAGCATCCAGCGGCCGGCGACCATCTCGACGGCCGCCGCGGCCGGGGAGGCGGCATGGACGACGGCGTTCTGGCCCCAGGCGCCGGTCAGCCAGTCGGCGCCGGCCGCGGCCGGCAACTGGCCACCGAGGACGAAGCCGTAGTAGCGCGGCCCGAGCGAGGCGACCAGCCCCGGGTCCACGGCCTCGGCCAGGCCCTCGACCACGGCGACCGGGTCCTCGCCGCGCTCCGGCAGCGCGCCGCCGAGCCGCTCGGCGATCTCGGTCGCCGTCGCCCGTGCGCCGACGTGGCGCTCTCCCAGCCCGGCAAGGTAGTCGAGGCCCAGCTCGGCGGCGCGACGGAGCGCCCGTTCTCTGTCATCCATGGCGCGCATGGTGCCATCGCCCCGCAGGGTGTGTATCGGCCGGATGTCGCGTTGCGGGCGGTTCCCGACGATACCGCGCTAGAGGCCGGCGATCAGCCCGCCGTCGACGGCGACGAACTGCCCGGTGACGTACGACGCCGGCTCGGAGGCGAGGAACGCGACGAGCGAGGCCAGCTCCTCGGGCCGGCCGTAGCGGCCTGCCGGGATGGCGGCGATGTGCGCGGCACGGACCTGCTCTTCGGTCGTCCCCTCGCGCTCGGCCCTGCCCCGGTCGAGCTCGCGGATGCGCGGCGTGTCGAGCCGGCCGGGCATGACCCCGTTGACCGTGACGCCGTCCGCCGCCACGGCCCGGGCCGTGGTCTTCAGCCAGGCGGCGAGCGCCGAGCGGCCGGCGTTCGAGTAGGCGAGCTCGTGGATCGGCTGGCGGATGCCGTACGACAGGATCGCCACGACCCGGCCCCAGCCGCGGGCGCGCATGTCGGGCAGCAGGCGCTGGGTGAGCTCGATCGGCGTCAGCGCCAGGAGCTGGAAGGCGGTCTGCCAGGCCTCGCGCTCGGTCGCCGTCGGGTCGGCGGGCGGCGGGCCGCCGGCGTTCGAGACGAGGATGTCGACCGGCCCGAGCTTCGCCGCCGCCTCGGCGACGATCGATGCCGCCGAGGGATCGGTGGCATCGGCGGCGACGTGGTCGACCTCGACGCCGTGGGCCTCGCGCAGCTCGCGTGCGGTCGCGGCCAGCGCATCGGCTCGGCGTGACCAGACGAGGAGGCGGCAGCCCTCGGCGGCAAGTGCCTCGGCGGAGGCGCGTCCGAGCCCCGAGCTGGCGCCCCCGACGACGGCCAGCCGATCTCGAAGCCCGAAATCCATGCGCTACGCCTGCTGGAGCTGGAGGGGCCGCAGCTCGCCGAGCGACTCTGCCACGACGACCGCGTCGTCGCCGGGCTCGAGGCGGAAGTCGGCCGGCGGGTTCGTCAGGGAGCGGCCGTCGCGGGTCACGGCCAGCAGCGTCGCGCGGTGCTCGCCGCGGAGCTTCGCCGACAGCTCGTCGATCGACAGGCCGACGTAGGTGTCCGGCAGGGCCACGCGGTACAGCTCCGAGCCCTCGCCGCCGGACACGATGTCGGTCACGAGCTCGGAGAGGCCCGGGTACAGTGCCGATCGCGCGAGGAGGTGCGACGCGAGCCGTGAGGTGACGAGGATCTCGTCCGCCTCGGCGCGACGGAAGTGGTCGACGTGGGTCGGGTTGTTCGCCTCGACCACGGTGCGCACGTTGGGCGCGATCGACTCGATGGCCATGACGGCCAGGATCGAGCGCATATCGGCCTCGTTCGAGCGATCGGCGGGGAAGACGATCGCCGCGCTCGCCTCGCGGATGCCGCAGCGCTCGAGGTCATCGGTCGAGGTGATGTCGCCGCGCACGAAGTACACGCCGTCGCCGGGGGGGTTGCGCTCGGAGTCGTGGAGCACCACGACCTTGGTGGTGAACTCGTCGCCCCGCAGCTCCTGGATGAGATCGCGGGCGGTCGTGTTCCAGCCGCAGACGACGATGTGATCGCGGTAGCCCGCGGCGCCCATGCCCTGGCCCTCCTTGAGCAGGAAATCGATGACGAATCCGACGACCGCGCCGGTCATCGCCGCGACGATGGCGACGCCGAAGAACGCGAGCAGCCAGCCGACGACGAAGCCGCCGGCCGAGTTGACGTAGCTGGCGTCGCCGGAGCCGATGACCGTGGTGACGGCCCAGTAGAAGCTGCTGCCCAGGCCGCCGACGGAGCGCTTCTCCTCCTCGATCAGCGTGACCGCGATGGCGGCGACGAGGACGAATCCGACGACGGCGGTCAGGAGCGACACGAAGAAGTGGCGGTCCATCTGGCCGCCGATCCGCTTCGCGTGGAAGCCGATGCGCTGGATGAGCGGCGCCGCGAGCAGCGCGCGAAGCGGGTTGAGCAATCGAGCCCTCCGTGCACGACCATCCGACGGCGTGTCCTCGTCGGCGCCTGCATTCTGCCAGCGCGTCTCGGGCCGTGGCTACCGACATTCGGCCGAGGTTCGGCGTGCGGGTGCGCCTTGTCACCGAACCTCGTCGTCGGGCATGATCCGCCGCACCTGCGCCGATCGGCCAGTGCCCACACCACTGCACGGGGGACCCATCGGTGTCACGGTCTCTGCCCGCCGTCGTCGGCGCGCTGCTCGTCGCCCTCATCCTCTCGACCGGTCCCGCCGCCGGAGCCGACCCCTGGTCGGCCGAAGGCACGAGCACCTACGAGGGCTCGTGGACGCTGACGGTCTGGGACACCGATACCGATGCCATTCAGCCGCCGGTCCCCGTCGGCGACTCGCTTCCCGGCGAGCTGCGGATGAGCTGCGTCTTCGGTCCCACCGGGCCGTGCAGCTTCGAGGGGAGCCGGGACGGCGTGCCGTGGTGGGTCGCCGGCGTCGATCCCGTCGACGAGGGCTTCCTCCGGGGCGAGACCGAGAACAGGCTCGACAACTGCGGCACGGGCCAGCTCCAGCGCACGGTCTACGACGCGACGATCGGTCCGGAGGACGCGACGGCCTCGATCGCGCAGACCACCGATCCGCGGACGTGCGAGGACGGGACCTCCACGCTCTACACCGTCGACTCGACGTGGACGTTCAGCGGCGTGCTCGTCGACTTCGTCCCTGCTGCCGCGCCGGCCGAGCCTTCGGACTCCGGACTTGCGGACTACCTCGCGTCGTATGGGCTGGTCTGCGCCGCCGCCTCGGCGACCGAAACGCGGTGCGACCTGGAGCTCACCGACGACGACGGCCTCGACGCGACGTACGCCGTCGTCACCCGCACCGACGACGAGGGCGAGCTCGTATCGATCGACGCGACGGTCACCTCGCTCGACGAATCGATGCCGTCCGACGCCATCGGCTTCCTTCGGGGCGTGGCGGAGCGAGCGCCGGTCGCGGACGCATCGGCGCTGACGACCTGGCTCGACGCTGCCGTCATCGACCCATCCCAGGCGACCTTCGACGACGGCTCCTGGCAGGCGGCCTGGGCGGACACCGTTGTCGGTGACGGACGCGCCCTGGCGCTGACGATCCTGCGCCCCGACGCGGTCGGATCGCCCTCGTCGAGCGACGAGCCCGATACCGCTCCCATGGCGCCAGCGCCCGGCGCCACACCGTCGAGGCCGTTCGGCGAATCGGTCGCGACGGTGGACGAGGTGTCGACCGATCCGATCGTGCTGCTCCAGAGCGCGGCGCTCGCCCTGCTCGTCGTGCTGCTGATGCCCTTCCCGGGCCAGCTCTTCAACTCGACGCTCGAGGCCCACGAGGACGAGGTGCGCCGATGGTTTCGCCTCGACCGCATCGGCTCGGCGGTCGGCCGGTCCGCCGGGTTCTGGACGACCCGGCCAGGCGTGGCGACGTTCGTCGTTCTCGCCACGCTCCTCTACGGGTTCCTCGACCCGGGCTTCGGCCTGAACGAGGCCTCGGCGCCGACGTTCGTCGGCATGCTGCTCGGCATCGTGGTCGTCACGGCGGCGTTCGCGATCCCCGCGATCCTCGCCCACCGCCGCATCGGCGACCGCCCCACGCTCAGGGTCGTGCCGCTCAGCCTGGTCATCGGCATCGCGTGCGTGCTGATCAGCCGCGCCACCGGGTTCCAGCCGGGCTACCTGTACGGCCTCCTCATCGGCCTCGTCTTCGCCCGCGAGCTCTCGGCGGCCGAGGAGGGCAAGGCGACCGCCATCGGCGCGGTGCTCATGCTCGCCGTGGCGCTCGTCGCCTGGCTCGGGCTGGGTGCGCTGCCCGATGGCGACGGGTTCGGCCAGGTGGTGACCCGCACCGTCCTCGCCGCACTCATGGTGGCCGGCCTCGAGGGCGTCGTCTTCGGGCTGCTACCGATGCGCTTCCTGCCCGGCGCGCCGCTCTACGCCTGGAACCGGATGCTTTGGGCCGCGCTGCTCGGGCTCGGCGCGTTCGCCTTCTTCCACATCCTGATCAACCCGGCGTCGGGGTACCTGTCCGATACGAGCCGCACGCCGCTCTTCACGGTCATCGCGCTGCTGCTCGGGTTCAGCCTGGTGTCCGTCGCCTTCTGGGCGTGGTTCCGGTTCCGTGACGACGGCGCGAGCGTGGAGAACGCGAAGACCTCCGTCTGACGGTCAGGCCAGCGGCGTGGTGAGCTGACCCTCCACCAGAGGCTCGCCGACGATCCCGGCCAGCCGCTCGCCGATGGCCCACCAGTCGAACTCCGCGGTCACGCTCGAGGCGTTGACGCTGACGCATCGGCCCTCGGGGAGGTAGATCGGCAGGATGCGGTCGAGGATCGCCTCGATCTCGTCGCGGAATGCGTCGTTCGTGGAGCGCACGCCGTCGGCGAGGAGGCCGACGTCGGGGAGGAGCCGCACCGACAGGTCGTAGGAACCGGCCCAGCTGCGGATGAGCGGCTCGACGCCGAACGGGTCCTCGCCGCCGGTGACGCGCAGGTAGTACGCGAAGTTGTCGACGACCGACCGATCGGTGACGAGGATCTCGGCCCGTCGCGCGAGCTCGAGCTCCTGCTGCACCTGGGCCATGAGGACCCACAGCTGCGCCTCCGGCGTGGCGCCCTCGTTCAGGCCCAGCGGGTTGAAGCGGACGACCTCGCGTCCGACCTCGACGCTGCGCCCGGCCCGGCCGACGGTGGAGGCGAAGGCGTGGACGGCGTTCGACTTGCGCACCGAGTGCGAGCCGATGAATGCGATCTTCGCCGAGCGACTCCAGGGCATCGGCTCAGAGCCTAGCGCGTGGGCGACGTCAGAGGCAGGCGCCGGTGCTCGTCGGAGCCGTGACGCCGATCGACGGCTGCAGCCGCCCGACGACCTCGTCGACGCCGATGGCGTAGCCGACCTCCGGGTTGACCCGCGAGGCGCCGAAGATGACTGCCCCGACCGTGCCCGGCGCCACGACCAGCGGCCCACCGGAATTACCGCGCCGGATCTCGGCCCGCAGCTCGACCACGGTCCGCGCCTCGTTGCCATTGCCGTAGATGTCGGGGCCGACGATCTCCGCCTGGTTCGTGACGCCGGCCGCGGTGACCGTCAGGTCGCCGCCACCGGGGAAGCCGAGCGCCACGCCGGTCGCGCCCCGCTCGGGCGGTGCGGCGGCCAGCGCCAGGGGCTCGACCGATGCGCCCGGCACGTGGAGCAGCGCGAGGTCGGCCCCGGGCTCGAAGTCGACGACCGCTGCGAGGAACGTGTGCCCGCCGACCGAGACCGAGGTGCTCGTCGACCCGGCGACGACGTGCGCGTTCGTCACCGCGTAGGACGGCGCGATGAAGAACCCGCTCCCGACCGACAGCCCGATCCCGCAGCCGCCGGCGGTAATGAGCGCCGTGCTGTCGACGGCCGATTCCGCCAGGGCGCGCTGGGTGGCGTCGTCGGGCAGGTCGACCGGCGCGGCCGGCAGCGGCAGCCCGCCGAGGAGCGGCGGCAGCTCGGTCGTGTCGAGCAGGGCGAGGAGGCGGCTGGCGATCGTCATCGGCGCCGGCAGCCGCTCGCTGGCGATCCGGACCGCCACCGAGTCGCGGGCCACGGCGGCGAACGACGGCGCGACGCCCATGGCCAGCAGGCCGCCCACGATCCAGACGAGGAACACGACGTGCGCGATGCCGACGATCGCGCCGCCGACGGCGTCGAACGGCCGGAACGGGCCGTGGCGCAGCCGGATGCTCATCGTCGCGCCGGCCGCCGTCCCGAGCGCCTCGCCCATGAGCACCGATGCGCCGAGGCCGGCGATCGTGATCAGGGCTCGGCCGGGCTGCATGACCTGCTCGAGCGGCTCGCGGAGGACCGAGGCCAGCCACAGGGCGAGGGCCAGGCCGAGGATGGCGCCGACGAGGCCGAGGACCGGGCCCAGGAACCCCGCCCGCGCGCCGGCCAGGACCCCGAGGACGAGGAGCGCGATGACGAGCGCGTCGACGAGGTTCATCGGCCCCACAGCCTAGCCGGAATCCATCCAGCGGAGGCGAGATCGTGCCGGAGCGGGTGTAGAGTATCGGCTTCCCGACAGACATCACCGTGGGCCGAGAGGTTCTTCAGGAGGGTCGAGAGCACATGGCGCGAATCGTCCGCGCGGCCCTGCTCCAGGCGGAGTGGACCGGCGACAAGGAGTCGATGATCGAGAAGCACGAGAAGTACGCGCGCGAGGCGGCCGCCCAGGGCGCGAAGGTCATGTGCTTCCAGGAGCTCTTCTACGGGCCGTATTTCTGCCAGGTGCAGGATCCGCAGTACTACTCGTACACCGAGCACATCCCCGACGGGCCGACGACGAAGCGGATGCAGGCGCTGGCCAAGGAGACCGGGATGGTCCTCATCGTGCCGATGTACGAGGAGGACGAGAACACCAGCGGCATCTACTACAACACCGCCTCGGTCATCGACGCCGACGGGACGTACCTCGGCAAGTACCGCAAGACGCACATTCCGCACGTCAAGGGCTTCTGGGAGAAGTTCTACTTCCGCCCCGGCAACCTCGGCTACCCGGTGTTCGACACCGCCGTCGGCAAGGTCGGCGTGTACATCTGCTACGACCGCCACTTCCCGGAGGGCGCCCGCGCGCTCGGGCTGAACGGCGCGGAGCTCGTGTTCATCCCGTCGGCCACCTCGCGCGGCCTGTCCGAGTATTTGTGGCGCGTCGAGCAGGTCAGTCATGCGCTGGCCAACGGCTACTACGTCGGCACGATCAACCGGGTCGGCGTCGAGCCGCTCGGCGACGACGACTTCTACGGCCAGTCGTACTTCGTCGATCCGCGCGGCCAGTTCGTCGGTGACGTGGGGGACCCGCACGAGGAGGAGCTCATCGTCCGCGACCTCGATCTCGACAAGATCGACGAGGTGCGCCAGACGTGGCAGTTCTTCCGCGATCGGCGGCCCGACGCCTACGACGACCTGGTTCGCCCGTAGCGTGGGCGACCCGCAGGTCGTCCGTCGGACCGATCGACGGCCGGCCAGCGGCCTGCCCGCCGGCAGCTTCGGCGAGGAGGCATTCGCCGATGCGACCGGCTGGGTCGGCTTCATCCGGCTTCCGCCCGGCGCCACGTCGCAGTGGCACCACCACGGCGCGTGGGTCAGCTACGCGGCGGTCCAGCGCGGCGTGCTGCGCTGGGAGTTCGGGCTCGACGGCGCCCACGCGATCGAGATCGGCGCCGGCGACGTCGGCCGCATGCCGGCGGGGCGCGTCCACCGCGACGTGAGCGCGGGCGACGAGGATCTCGAGATGGTCCTGTTCAGGAGCGGCGAGGGACCGCTGACGATCGACGTCGACGGTCCGGACGGAGGTGACGCATGAGGTTCGGGATCACGCTGAAGCCCGATCATCGGTTCAGCCGCAGCGTCGATCTGGCGAAGCGGGCCGAGGCGAACGGCTTCGGCTACGGGTGGCTGTTCGACTCGCACGTCCTGTGGCGCGATCCGTACCCGATCCTCACCCTCATGGGCGAGGCGACGACGGACATGCGCCTCGGCACGTGCGTCACGAACCCCGCCACGCGCGACGTGACGGTCACGGCCAGCGCCCTCGCCACGCTCAACGAGATCACCGGCGGGCGGATGGACCTCGGCATCGGCCGTGGGGACTCCGCGCGGCGGGTGATGGGCAAGAAGCCGACGACCGTGGCCTACATGGAGGAGTGCTGCCAGATCGTCCGCTCGCTGACCGGCGGCGAGAAGATCGTGCTCGACGGCACCGAGATCCAGATGCCGTGGGTCTCGCACGGTCCGGTGCCGGTCTGGGTGGCCGGGTATGGGCCCATGGCGCTCGCGGCCGCCGGCCGCGTCGCGGACGGGATCATCCTCCAGCTCGCGGACCCGGACATCATCCGCTGGTGCGTCGGCTTCATGCGCGCCGGCGCCGAGGAGGCCGGGCGCGACCCCGATGCGATCGAGGTCATGGCCGCGGCCCCGGCGTACGTTGCCGACGACGTGGCGACGGCCCGCGACAAGGTCCGCTGGTTCCCGGCGCTCGTCAGCAACCACGTCGTCGACCTCATCAACAAGTACCCGAAGGACGACCTGCCCGAGACGCTGTGGAAGTACGTCGAGAACCGCGAGGGCTACGACTACCTCCACCACGCCGAGGTCGGCAGCTCGAACGCGGCGTTCGTGTCGGACGAGATCACCGATGCGTTCTCGATCGTCGGGCCCGCATCGGCGCACCGCGAGAAGCTGGAGCAGCTGCGGGACGCCGGTGTGACACAATTCAACATCTACCTGATGAACGGCGAGGAGGAGGACTGCCTCGATGCCTACGGGCGCGAGATCATCCCGCAGGCTGCGACCGCCGCGAGCTAGGCAGAGCCCGTCGGCATCGTGCTTGCACGCACGGCGAGCATGACTGCCAGACCGATCACCACGAAGCTCGGCCCCGACCAGGAGGCGCTGCGACGCCTCATCCGCCGGCTCGCGGAGGCCGAGTCCACCGAGGCACCGATCCTCAGCGTCTACATCGACGTGCGTCCCGAGGCGCACGGCGAGCGGCCTGCGGCGCGCAGCGAGATCGTCAAGGTTCGCGAGGCGCTGGAGGACATCGCCGCCGACCTCGAGCCCCACACGCCGGCCCGCACCTCGGTCGACGCCGACGTGAAGCGGATCTTCCGGCTGCTCGAGACCGAGGACCTGGACGGGGTCGATGGCCTCGCCATCTTCGCCTGCGATCGCATCGGCCTGTGGGAGGTCGTCCGCAGCCGGGAGGCGTTCGACACCGAGGTGCGCGTCGGGCCGACGGCGGACCTCTTCCAGCTCGCCCGGCTCCTCGACGACCAGACCTCGGCGGTCATCGCCATCGTCGACACGAACACGTGCCGGCTGTTCGTCACCCGGCGCGGCGGGCTTGACGAGCGACCGGGGCCGGACGAGCCGCCCGACGAGCACAAGCGGCACAAGCAGGGCGGATGGTCGCAGGCCCGCTACCAGCGCCACGTCGACATGCAGGACAAGCGCTTCGCGAAGGAGGCCGCGGCCGCGATCGAGCGGCTCGTGGAGCGCGAGCGGCCTCGTCACGTCATCCTCGCTGGCGACGAGCGGGCCATGTCGGTCCTCGACGACGAGCTGTCCGAGGCGGTGCGACCCCTGGTCGAGTACGTCGCCAGGCTCGAGATCGAGGCCTCACGCGACGAGGTCCGCGAGGAGGTGCTGCCGATCCTGGCCGCGCTCGAGGAGGCCGACGGACAGGACGCGGCCGATCGGGCGCTGGCGGAGCATCGGGCGCGCGACCTCGGCGTCGCCGGGATCGACGCGGTGATGGCGGCCCTCGAGATGGGGCAGGTCCACGAGCTCGTCATCGACGAGGAGGCGAACCTCGACGAGGAGCTCCGGGCCGAGCTCATCCGGCAGGCATCGCTCACCGATGCACGCGTCGAGATCGTCCGCGACCACCCGGGACTGCGGCGCTACGACGGCGTCGCCGCCACGCTCCGGTTCCGCATTTCCTGGCCCGACCGTTCCTGACACGATCCGTCCGCTGCTCGCCGTAGGCTGTCACCATGAAGATCTCGTTCGTGGCCGGCTTCGGGCCGATCGTCCGCGACCCCGAAAGCTCCCAGGCCTTCTGGCGCGACGCCCTCGGCATCGACCTCGAGGAGGCGGCGCCGGGCTACTTCACCAACGACTCGCTGGACGGCGTCAGGGCCTTCGCGCTGTGGCCGCTCACGCAGGCGGCGGAGTCGACCTTCGGCACGCCCGATTGGCCCGCTGACCTGCCCGTGCCGCAGGCCTGGCTCGAGCTCGACGTCGACTCGCCCTCGGCGGTGGCGAGTGCAGTGGAGGAGCTGCGCGCGGCGGGGCATCGGCTCCTGAAGGACGCTCACGAGGAGCCGTGGGGCCAGACCACCGCCCGCCTCCAGTCGCCCGAGGGCCTGCTGGTGGGCGTCACGTACACGCCCTGGATGCACGGCGCGTCCGCGCCCCCGGAGTCCGACGCCGAAGCCGATGCCGATGCCGCTGCCGAAGCCGAAGGTGCCGAAGCCGATGCCGGTGCCGAAGCCGAAGGTGCCGAAGAGTCCTGAGCCGATGCGTGCCAGGCGGGCGATAGATCGCCGAACCTCGGCCCGAGCGCGGGTTCCGGTGCGGTTTCGGCGAATGTATCGCCGTCTGTGCGCGCAGGGCACCGATCGATCGGCGGCCCGTCACCGGGGCGAGCGCGCGAACCGGCCCGTCCCGCGCGCGAACCGGCCAGATTCCCACCAGGTGAGCGTTAACGCGGCAGAGGCGGCTCGAACGTGCCAAATTCCCGCTCAGTGAGCACCAGGGCCCGAATCGCGCCGTTCGGAGCCGCGCCGAGCGCGTAGCGCTCACTCCACGGGAATCTGGCACGTTCGTGGGGCGAGGCGGCCCGCCACCGGCCTGGGCGAGGGCCAGACTACGCGCCACGGGCCCTGGTGAGCGCCGGACTGCACGCCACGGGCCTCGGCGAGCGCCGGACTGCGCTCCACGGGCCTCGGCCCGCCCCGCGCGGGCCTCGGCCCGCCGCCCCCCCCAGGGGGCTCCGATCAAGCCCCGGCCCGGGCGGCAGCCTTGGCGGCGCGCTTGTTCGCCTGGTACGCGGCGAGGGCCTCGGGGGAGTCGACGTCGCCGAGGGTCGGATGGGACGGCAGCCCCTCCTCCGCGCCGGGGACGCGGACGCCGAGGCGCTTGACGAGGACCGCGTAGAGCGAGGCGACCTTCATCGGTCCGAAGCCCGGAATCTCGGCCAGGCGGCGCTTGAGTTCGTCGGCGTCGCGGGCCTCGGTCCAGATGCGCGACGCGTCGCCGTCGTAGCGATCGGCCACGAACGCGGCGACCTCCTTGATGCGGCGGCCCATGGCGGCGGGGAAGCGGTGGATGGCCGGCGGACCCTTGGCGGCTGCCTCGAGCTTCGCGTCGTCGACGGTGGCGAGGAACCGCGCGTCGATGGATCCGAGCCGCTGGAGCAGCACGTACGGGCCGGAGAACGCCTTCTGCACGGGGACCTGCTGGTCGAGCGCGTAGCCGATGAGCAGCGCCATCGGATCGGCGACCAGGAGGCGATCGGCTTCGTCGTTGCCGGTGAAATAGAGGCGCTCGTCTACCATGTCCCGATGCTACCGTCAGGGCATCGGCGGCGCTAGCATGCGGGCCACCGATGATCGAACGACGGAGGAAGCTCGACCGATGCGCACGCTGATCAAGGGCGGAACGATCGTCAATGCCGACGCCTCGACGCAGGCGGACGTCCTCGTCGATGGGGAGCGCATCGCGCTCATCGGTGAGTCGCTCGAGGTCGAGGCGGACCGCACGATCGACGCATCGGGCAAGTGGGTCATCCCGGGCGCGATCGACGTCCACACCCACATGGAGCTGCCGTTCGGCGGCACGTTCGCGAAGGACACGTTCGAGACCGGCACCCGGGCGGCGGCCTTCGGCGGCACGACGACGATCATCGACTTCGCGGTCCAGTCGAAGGGCAGGAGCCTGCGCGAGGGCCTCGACGCCTGGATGGCCAAGGCCGAGGGGAGGGCGTGCGTCGACTACGGCTTCCACATGATCATGTCGGACGTCACCGACGAGTCGCTCAAGGAGATGGACGCGCTCGTCGACGAGGGCGTGACCGACTTCAAGCTGTTCACCGCCTACCCCGGCGTCTTCTTCTCCGATGACGGCGCGATCTTCCGGGCCATGCAGCAGACCGCGAAGAACGGCGGCCTCATCCTCATGCACGCCGAGAACGGCCTCGCCATCGACGTCGTGGCCGAGCAGAACTTCGAGGCCGGCAACACCGATCCCTACTACCACGGCACGTCCCGCTCGCCGGTCATGGAGGGGGAGGCGACGAACCGCGTCATCCGCCTGGCACAGGTCGCCGGCGCGGCGGTGTACATCGTCCACCTCTCGGCGGCCGAGGCGCTGAACGAGGTGCGCCGCGCGCGCGACGAGGGGCTGCCGGCGTACGCCGAGACCTGCCCGCAGTACCTGTTCCTGACGCTCGACGACCTCGGCAACGGCTTCGAGGGCGCGAAGTTCGTCTGCTCGCCGCCCCTCCGCCCGGCCGATCACGCGCCCGAGCTGTGGAAGGGCCTCGCCAAGGACGACCTCCAGGTCGTCTCGACCGACCACTGCCCGTTCGACTTCCACGGCCAGAAGGACCTCGGCAAGGGCGACTTCCGCAAGGTCCCGAACGGCCTGCCCGGCGTCGAGGATCGCGTGAACCTGCTCCACGACGGCGGCGTCGTCGCCGGCCCCCTGACGCCGAACCGATGGGTCGAGGTCATCTCGACCGCGCCGGCACGCATGTTCGGCCTCGAGGGCCGCAAGGGCGTCGTCGCCGTCGGAGCCGATGCGGACCTCGTCGTCTACGACCCGGCCGCGAGGCACACGATCAGCGCGAAGACGCACCACATGGACGTCGACTACTCCGTCTACGAGGGGCGCGAGGTCACCGGCAGGGCCGATGTCGTGCTCAGCCGCGGCAAGGTGATCGTCGACGGCGACCAGTGGCTGGGCGCCGCGGGCGACGGCAAGTTCCTCAAGCGCCGCCCGACCGGCGGGCTCCTGGCGAAGGGCTGACCGATGCCACGGGGGCGGAGCGCGGCCATCGCGGCACTTGCGCTGGTCGCCCTCGTCCTCGCAGGCTGCGGCGTCGTCGATCTCGGCCAGTCGCCCTGCCGCGGCGAGGTGTCCGACATCGCCGAACCGCCCACGCATGGCCGGGCGATTGCAGCGGCCTCCATCCGACCGCGGGTATCCTGCCCGGGCTCACGCCGCATGCAGGAGGTCGCCATCGGCCGGGTCGGGATCTTCGTCAACGAGGGGGCTGGAAGCGCGACGTCGGATCGCGTGCGCGAGGCCGTCGAGCTGGCGCGCCAGGCGCTCGACGCTGATCTCCACGTCACCGCCACGCGGGTCCCGGCTGAGCTCGAGGCCTGGCTGACCGAACGGGTCGATGGCTACGACACCGTCATCGTCGCCGGCGGCGACGGGACGCTGGGAGTCGCCTACAACGTGGTCGCCGGCAGGGACGTGGCGCTGGGCTACATCCCCGGCGGCTTCGGCAACGCCACCCGCCACCTGCTGAAGCTCCCCACGGACCCGAAGGCCCTCGTCGACGTCCTGCGGGCCGGCGTGGCCCGTGAGGTCGACCTCGTCGCGGTCGACAGCCGGCTTGCCCTGTTCGCGGGCGTGGGCTGGGACGCGATCGTCGCCCGACGCTACGCCGAGACGGGCGCCAAACGGCTGCGCGGATGGGCCGGCGCGGTGACGCGGTCGGTACCGGACCTCCTTCGCCGGCCGACGGTCGAGGTGCGCGCCGATGGATGGGTGGTCCACCGCGGGCCGATGACCCTGCTCGTCGCCGGCACGACCCCGTTCTACGGGCGCGGCCTGAAGGTCAACCCGGGCGCCCGGCCCGATGCCGGTCGCCTCAGCCTGCGCGTCTTCCCCGGGCCAGCACGCCGCTTCGCGGTCGAGACCGCGCGCTGGGCGCTGCGCGTCTCCCCGCACGCGAAGCGCGTGGACGCGCGCGAGGTCGAGGTCACGTCGCTCGACGGATCGGCGCTCCCGGCCCAGGCCGATGGCGATGTCATCGGCGAGCGCGAGACCTGGACGCTCTCGGTCCGACCGAAGGCCGTCCGGCTCATCGGCCGCTGGGACGGCGGCTCGACCGCCTAGCGCCTGGCGCCTATCGGCGACGGATCGCGTCGAGCGCGGCGAAGGCGGCGCGCCGCAGGCGTTGCGGGCCCGAGCCATGGATGCGCAGCTCGGTCGGGGACATCGGCGCCGCTCCGAGCACCGCGACGCGGACGCGGCTGCGGCCGTGCGCATCCAGCGGCAGGAGCGACAGCTGGATGACTGCATCGGCGACCGGTGGACCCGACGGCGTTCCGGCGTCGAGCACCCCGCCGACGTACCGCGCCGACCCCTCGACGGCCGGCGTGGCGGCGAGGATCGTGAGGAGGCTGCCGCCGGTATCGGCCTCCCAGCTGGCGACCGTCGAGGCGCCGAGCGCGCCGAGCCGCGCGAGCGCCGCCGATGCGAGGTCGTCCGCATCGGTGCCGAAGGCGTCCTCGCCGAGGACCTCGAGCGACCGCTCGACGAGCGGCTCCAGCAGCGACGGGTCGCCGCGGGTCGAGAAGCGCACGTGGACCCCGTCGTCGCGGGCGTAGATGCCGACCTCGACGCCCTCCGGCGGATCGGTGAGCAGGTCACCCAGCCGCTCCGCCATCGCAGACTCGCCGATCCCGAACGCCTTCACCGTGCGCATCGCCAGCGGCGCGAGCCTGAAGCGCCGGGTGATGCGGGGGCGGACCTCGTCGGCCCACATCTGGCGCATCTCCGACGGCACGCCGGGCATGAGCACGGTCACGACGCCGTCGCGGTCGACCCACCAGCCGGGCGCGGAGCCGATCGGGTTCGGGATCGCCTCCGCCGAGGGGATGAGCATCGCCTGGCGCCGGTTCGTGTCCGGCATGCGGCCGTACGCCCGGAATCGCTCCTCGAGCACGGCGATCAACGTCGGGTCCTCGCGCAGCTCCTCGCCGAGGGCATCGGCCAGGCCCTCGCGCGACAGGTCGTCGTGCGTCGGCCCCAGGCCGCCGGTGGCGAGCACGAGCTGCGAGCGGCCGCGGGCGTCGGCGAAGGCCGCCGCGAGCACCGACCGGTCGTCGGGGAGCATCCGCGCCGACTCGAGCGGCAGGCCGAGGGTCGCCATCTCGGCCCCGAGGAACGCGGCGTTCGTGTCGATGGTCTCGCCGAGGAGCAGCTCCGCGCCGATGGACAGGAGCTCGGCGCGCGGCGCATCGGTCATGTCCGCATCATCGCAGGCTTCGCCTTCGGGCAGCGAACGGGCTGCCTCGATACGATGGTCCCCTCTGGCATCCGATCTGCGAAGACCCTGGAGTACCTGTGACCGACGAAGCCCTGACCGTTCACGCGGTCCTTCCCGACGACCTCCGCGCCTGGCTCACCGATGAGCTGCGCTTCCCCGTCCTCGCCGTCCTCGCGCCCGACGGCTCGCCGACCCAGTCGGTGATGTGGTTCGACCTCGACCCGGCCCGCCCCGACACGATCCTCATGAACACGAAGGTCGGCCGTGCGAAGGAGCGCTGGCTCCGCCGCGACCCGCGGGTCAGCCTCTGCTTCGAGGACGGCCTGTTCTGGGTCGCGCTCAAGGGCACGGTCGAGCTCGACGACGATCGTGAGCGCTCGCTCGAGGACATCAAGGCGCTCGCTCGCCGATACAACAGCGATCCGTCGCAGTTCGACGGCCAGGAGCGCGTGACGATCCGGATGAAGGTCGAGAAGGTCATCCGCCACGACTGACCAACGCACACGTGACCAACGCACACGTGACCAACGCACTGGAGACGCCAATTGACCGATGTGAAGCTCGGGGCACTCTGCTGGAACCAGTACACCGACTGGAAGTCGTTCCGTGAGGCCGGGATCCGCGCCGACCGGCTCGGGTTCGATAGCCTCTGGACCTGGGACCACCTCTACCCGATCGTCGGAGATCCCCACGGGCCGATGTTCGAGGGGTACATGACCCTGGCGTCGTGGGCGGAGACGACCGAGCGCGCGACGCTCGGCCTCATGGTCGGCGCGAATACGTTCCGCAACCCGGCGCTCGTGGCGAAGATGGTCACCACGCTCGACCACATCAGCGGCGGCCGAGCGGTGCTCGGCATCGGCGGCGCCTGGTTCGAGATCGAGCACACCGCCTTCGGCATCGAGTTCGGCAGCTCGCCGGGCGAGCGGCTGCGCTGGCTGGAGGAGGCGGCCGGCATCATGCGCGGCATGCTGCGCGGCGAGGAGCCGTCGGGCTCGAAGCGCTACGCGGTGCGCAAGGTGCGCAACGACCCGCCCCCGGTCCAGGAGAAGCTGCCGCTGCTCATCGGCGGGGGAGGCGAGCGCAAGACGCTCCGGATCGTGGCCCGCTATGCCGATGCCTGCAACTTCGGTGGCGGCATCGAGAACGTGAAGCGCAAGGACGAGATCCTGCGCCGCCACTGCGAGGAGGTCGGCCGCGACGAGTCGGAGATCGAGCGGACGTCCGGCGTGGGGATCTGCATCATCCGCGACGACCCGGCCGAGGCCGAGCGCGTGGCGCGCGAGACGTTCGCGCGCAACGGCAACGCCCAGCCCTGGACGAACCAGCTGGTCGGGACGGCCGAGCAGGTCGTCGAGCGCCTGCGGCCGTACCTCGGCATCGGCTTCCGGCACCTGATCGTCGGCTTCCCGTCGCCGTACGACGAGGAGTCGATGGAGCGGCTGATGACCGAGGTTCGACCGGAGCTCGAGCGAGGGTAGGCAGGAGCCGATGCGGGTCACCGTCCTCGCCGGCGGCACCGGCGGCACGAAGCTGGCGCACGGCTTCGCGCTGCTCGAGGACGCGGTCGACCTGTCGATCGCGGCCAACGTCGGCGACGACACCGAGATCCACGGGCTCGTCGTGTCGCCCGACGTCGACACGCTGCTGTACACCCTGTCCGGCCTGGTCGACCGGGAGCGCGGCTGGGGCATCGCCGGCGACACGATGAGCGCCCACGCCCAGTTCGAGCGGCTCGGCGAGCCGACCTGGTTCACCGTCGGCGACGCCGATCTCGCCACGCACGTCCACCGCACCCGCCGCCTGCGCCACGGCGACCGCCTGACCGATGTCGTGGGCGACATGGCGGTCTCGCTCGGCATCCGCGCCCGCGTCCTGCCGGCGACCGATGACCGGCATCGGACCATCGTCGAGACCGATGTGGGCGCCCTCGCCTTCCAGGAGTATTTCGTGCGCCTGCGCCAGCAGCCGGTCGTCCGTGCGGTCCGATACGACGGCGTCGGCCAGCCGACGCCGGAGGTGCTCGAGGCGATCGCCTCGGCGGACCTCGTCGTCATCGGCCCGTCGAACCCGATCGTGAGCATCGAGCCGATCCTCGTGCTGCCCGGCGTCCGCGAGGCCGTGGCGGCCGTCCGTGCCCGCACCGTGGCGGTCAGCCCGATCGTCGCCGGCCGCGCGCTGAAGGGCCCCGCGGACCGGATGCTCGAGAGCCTGGGCCACGAGGTCAGCGCGCTCGGCGTCGCGCGGCTGTACGCCGACATCGTCGAGCACTTCGTCGTCGACGAGGCCGATGCGGACCTCGCGCCGCGGATCGAGGAGGAGCTCGGCCTGGCGGTCGAGGTGCTGCCGACGGTGATGCGCACCGACGACGACCGGCGGCGGCTCGCCGCGGCCCTCGTGGCGCTGGCCTGATCGGCCCGGGGCGGCCGCTCGCCACCCGCGATATGCTCACCGGGTGTCCCTCAGGATCATCGTCCCGCATCGCGGCCTCGAGGCGGCGAAGACGCGTCTCGCGTCGACCCTCGAGCCCGAGGAGCGGATCATGCTCGCCAGCCAGCTCCTCCAGCGGGTCCTGTCGGTCGCACGCCAGGTGACCGATGACGTCGTCGTCATCTCGCCCTCGCGCCCGCTCGCCGAGATCGTCGAGGCCGCCGGCGCCCGGCTCAGCGTCCAGCGCGGGATGGGGCTGAACGAGGGCCTCGACCAGGCACGCTCCGAGGCGATCCTCGACGGCATCGACACGCTCGTCGTCCTCCACGGCGACCTGCCGAACCTGCGTCCCGAGGACGTGCGGAGCCTCGTCGACGCGCTGCCGTCCGATGGATCACCCGGCGTGGCGATCGCCCCCGACCGCGCCGGCACCGGCACGAACGGCCTCGCGCTCCGGCCACCCGGCGTCATCAACTTCCGCTTCGGGCCCGGTTCGTTCGCCGCGCATGCGGCCGAGGTCGAGCGCGCGGGTGTGCCCGCCGTGGCCGTCGACCGGGCGGGCCTCTCCTTCGACCTCGACACGCCGGCCGATCTCCAGCGCTGGCTCGAGCTCGGGGACGCCGCGTGACCGTGCGCCTCGAGCTCATCGCGCTCGACGGCATTCCGGAGATCGCTCCCGGCGACGACCTCGCCGCGGCCATCGCCGCCGCAGCATCGGCCTCCGGCGTCACCCTCGCCGATGACGACGTGCTCGTCGTCACGCAGAAGATCGTCTCCAAGGCCGAGGGCCGGCTGGTCGAGCTCGCGTCGGTCGAGCCGTCCGCCCTCGCGCGCGACTGGGCCGCGCGATGGGGCAAGGACCCGCGCCAGGTCGAGCTCGTCCTGCGCGAGTCGGCCTCGATCGTCCGCATGGGCGCCGGGGGCCTGATCATCTCGCGCACCCGCCACGGGCTGGTGTGCGCCAACGCCGGGGTCGACGTGTCGAACGTCGGCGGGGGAGAGGTCGCGTCACTCCTCCCCGTCGACCCGGATGCCTCCGCGCGCCGCATCCGCGACGGACTGCACCCCTCGCTCGGCGTGGCGCCCGCGATCGTGATCAGCGACTCGTTCGGGCGGCCGTGGCGCAACGGGATCGTCAACGTCGCCATCGGAGCCGCGGGGCTCGAGGTTCTGCTCGACCTGCGCGAGCAGCCCGACACCGCCGGCCGGCCCATGAAAGCGACGATCATCGCGGTCGCCGACGAGCTCGCCTCGGCCGCGGACCTCGCCGGTGGCAAGGTCGACGGCCGTCCGGTCGTGGTGGTGCGCGGTTACCGCTGGCGCCCGTCGGACCAGGGCGCATCGGCCCTCGTGATGGAGCCGGAGCGCGACCTGTTCCCGTAGGCGGTGGGTTGCGTGCGGTTCGCCGCAGGCGTTAGGACCGCTGACCGGTCAGATTGCGGTCGTGGGCCGGCGATTCGGCGCCTCAATCTGCTGTTTGGCCTGCCGGCGCAGGCGAAACGACCGCTGAGCCGCCCATAGGCCTGCTTCAGACCGCACGCGCACGCGCCTCGGGGCGCAGCGATCCGGTCAGTTCGGCTGCAGGAAGAGCGAAACGATCTCGCCGTTCTCGACCCGGAAGTTGGCCTCGACGTTCATCGGTGGCGCGCCGGGTCGGATGACGGTCATGTCGGCGACGTAGCTGGCGCCCATGTCGCGCGAGTCGTTCGTGAAGAGGCGGAACCCGTCACCGGCGCGGATGAACCAGCCGCCGACCTTGTCCCGGCCGCGAAGGTTCGTGCGCTCGTCGCTGCCGGGCACGCTGATGCCCATGACGGCGTTCTCGGCGAGCAGCTCGACCGCCTTCTCGCGCCGATCGTCGTTGATCAGCTCGATGAACAGGTCGACCGTGTCGATGGCTCCCATTGCGCGGTCAGTCTAGCCGTCCGGCCAGGCGATGACGAACCGATCGCCGGTCCACGTGGCCACCTGGCGCACCGTCGTGACGCAGCCATCGCCGATGCCAATGCCCCAATCGTTGCCGATCGCGCCGGGAAGGGCGGTCACCGTGCCGGCGGGCGCCAAGGCGCTGACCTCGACGGATCCGGTCCCGTCGGGGTGGTAGAGGTCCACGTGCACGTCCGCCGTTCCCTCGTTGACGACCTCGACCGTCCCGACCCTGCCGTCGAACGTCGCCTTGGCTGCCGCCGGGTCGTAGGCGGCGCAGCCGGGGATCCAGCCACATCCGGCAAGCGATCCGACCGCCAGCATCGCAACCAGGGCCCGGCGCCTCATCGGCGCGGATGATCGCAGATCACGGGGCCGCGTAGACTTCCGCCGATGGAACGCCTCAGCATCGGCCTGATCGGGTGGGGGACCGTTGGGTCCGCCTTCGGTCGGCTCGTGCTCGAGGGGCCGCTGCCGCTGGAGCTGGCGAAGGTGGCGGTGCGCAACCGCGACCGCGACGACCTGCCGGAGGGCGTGGCGGTGGTGACGCCCGAGGAGGCGCTCGACGCCGATATCGTGGTCGAGCTGGCCGGCGGGATCGATGGCCCGCGGCAATGGGCGAAGGCGGCGCTCGACACGGGCACGCCGTACGTCACGGCCAACAAGGCGCTCCTCGCCTCCCATGGCGGCGAGCTGGCGGAGCTCGCCGAGCGGCGGTCCGCGGCGCTGCTGGCCAGCGCATCGGTCGGGGGTGGCACGCCGATGATCGAGACGGTCCAGCACATGGCCGCCACCGGCGACATCGTGCGGCTGCGCGGGGTCGTGAACGCGACGACGACGTACATCCTCAGCGCCATGGGCCGCGGCGCCTCCTACGAGGACGCGCTGTCCGATGCCCAGGCCGCCGGCTACGCCGAGGCCGACCCGTCGTTCGACGTCGAGGGTCGCGACGCCGCCCAGAAGCTCGCCATCCTGGCCTCGGTGGCCTGGGGCCGATGGCGCCCGGAGTCCGACGTCGAGACCGAGGGCATCCTCGAGACGGCGGTCATGCCCGGCCAGGTCGTGCGCCTCGTCGCCGATGCGGACCCCGAGCACCTCCGTGTCGGTCCGGCCCGCCTCGAGCCGGTGGATCCGCTCGCCGTCCTCGAGGGCGTCGAGTCGATGCTCGAGATTGTCTCCCGCGACGGCACCACGGTCCGGGTCAGCGGCCCGGGGGCCGGCGGGCGCGTGACCGCGGGCGCGGTCTATGCCGACGTCGCGCGGCTCGTCGCCGGCGAACGCCCGATCCTCTTCGCGGCACCGGCTCGACGGCTGCGGTAAGGTCGCAGCCATGAACCAGCGATCCTGGCCGACCGTCGGCGTGGCGGGTGCGCGCGGCGTGGTCGGCGGCGTCTTCTGCTCGATCCTCGCCGATGCCGGCCTGCCGGCCACCTGCCTCCGCCCCTTCGGCCACGAGGAGGGCAACGCGACCAAGTACCGGGGCGAGACCGTGCCGGTGCGCGTGCTCACCGAGGAGGCCGCCCGCGAGCTCGACATCCTGTTCCTCGCCGTCGACGCCGCCCAGAGTCGCGAGATCATGGCCGGCCCGGGACGCCAGGTGCGGCTGGTGGTCGACAACTCGAGCGCCTTCCGCCTCGTTGATGGCGTCCCGCTCGTCGTGCCCGAGGCGAACGCCCACGCGGCGCGGCAGCTGAACGGCGGCAACCTCATCGCCAACCCGAACTGCACGACGGCCGCGGCGGTCGTGCCGCTGCGCGTCATCCGCGACGTCGCCGGGCTGGCCCAGGTCGACCTCGCCAGCTACCAGGCGGTGAGCGGCGCCGGCCGCGCCGGGCTCGACGCCTTCGCCGCGGAGCGGGGGACCGACCACCGCGAGCGGGCCGAGAGCTCGCCGTTCCACGGCCGGATCGCCGACTCGGTCGTGCCGCAGATCGACGTCCTCGACGAGACCGGCTGGACCGGCGAGGAGAAGAAGATCCATGCCGAGGTGCGGAAGATCCTCGAGCTGCCCGACCTCGACGTGGCCGCCACGACGGTTCGCGTCCCGGTCCACACCGGGCACTCGGTCGCGCTCCACGTCCGCACCGAGCGAGACACGAGCGTCGCCGAGCTCGAGGCCGCCCTGCGCGAGGCGCCCGGCATGGAGTACCGCCCGGCCGACGGGAGCGAGCGCCACCCGATGCCGCTCGACGTCGAGGGCCGCGACCCGGTCCTCGTCGGTCGCCTGCGCGCCATCCCGGGCCGCGACCGCGGCTTCGCGTTGTGGCTGAGCAGCGACAACCTGCGCAAGGGCGCCGCGCTCAACGCCATCCAGGTCGCCGCGGCCGCCGACCCGGAGCGCTACGGCATGCTCGTCCCGCCCCCTCGCTGAGCGCGGGGCCGTGTCCGCGACGGACGGCATCGGCTTCATCGGCTTCCGGACGAGCCAGTTCGACGCGATGGTCGCGTTCTTCCGCGACCGCATCGGCCTCGAGGTCATCCACGAGGCGCCCGGCGCCACCTGGTTCCGGCTCGGCACGGATGCCCAGCTCCACGTCTACGCCGACACCGATCCCGACCACGCGTTCTTCACGACCGGGCCGGTCGTCGGCCTGCGCGTCGCCGACGTCGACGCCATCCGGCGCGCGCTCGAGGCCGATGGGCTGGAGCTGCTGACCGAGGTGGAGCGAACGGACCGCGCCGCCTGGTGTCACGTCCGTGCGCCGGACGGCACGGTCGTCGAGATCATCGGCCCGCCGATTGATCCAGGGAATGACGCCTGAACGGCCGATGCGGGCCACGCCTGTTCGATTTATCGGCTGGCCTGACGCCGGAACCGGCGTGAACCGATCCCTCAGGCGTTGCATCGACCGATAAATCGGCGGTGCGTAGCCCGAGGCCCACCTTCGGGCGACATTCCGCCCAAAAATCGCACGCAAGCGCCGCCGCCGGCTCCAGGGACAAGGCCGCCCGCCCGCCGGCGCCGGGCGCCGCCGCGCTACACTCGAAGCCTCCCCCGGGCCGCACACGAGGTACCCCATGCCGTCCTTCGCCGACCTTGCCGATGCGTTTCTGCGCGAGGAGCTGGACAACTCGCCCGTCCGCGGCACCGCGCTCGGGCTGACCGAGTACGACGACCGCCTCGACGACCTGTCGGAGGCGGCGATCACCCGGCAGATTCAGCGCGACGCGCACTGGCTGGAGACGTTCCGCGCGCTGACGGACGACGAGCTGAGCGACGACGAGCGCATCGACCGGGACCTCGTCGTCAGCACGCTCCGCGGGCGGCAGATCGTCGAGGACTTCCTCATGTGGCGGCGCCAGCCCGACACGTACCTCAACCCGGGCATGCAGGGCATCTTCCTGCTCTTCCTCCACCAGCTGCGGCCGGTCGAGGAGCTCGTCGACGCGGCGATCAGCCGCATGTCGCAGATCCCCGACAACCTCGCCGACGGCGAGCGCAACCTCGACCCGTCGCTCGTGCCGCCGATCTTCCTGGAGCGCGCCGCCAACCAGGCTCGTGCCGGCGCCCGGTACGTCCGCGAGATCCTGCCCTCGCAGGTCGAGGACCCGAAGCTCCGCGATCGGATCGCCGAGCAGGGCGAGCGGACGGCCCAGGCGTATGAGGCGTACGTGGCCTTCCTCGAGGACATGCGCCCGATTGCCAGCGGCGAGTGGGCGCTCGGCGAGGCCCGCTACAGCGCGCTGCTGCAGGAGAAGGAGCTCCTCGGCTTCGACGCGCGCGAGCTGCGCGAGCGCGGCCGGGCCGCGTACGACGAGCTCGCCGCCGAGCTGACCCGATGCGCCCGTGAGCTGAAGGGCACCGATGACTGGAAACAGGTGCTCGACGAGCTCAACGAGGACCATCCGCGCACCCCGGAGCAGATGCGCATCGGCTACGAGGAGTGGACCGAGCGCGCCCGGCAGTTCCTGAAGGACCATCGGCTCGTCTCTTTCCCCGAAGGGGAGGAGTGCCTCGTCGTGCCGTCACCCCACTTCCAGCGCCCGGTGCTGGCGGTCGCCTCGTACATGACGCCGCCGCAGTTCACCGACCGCATGCGCGGCCACTTCTTCGTGCCGTTCCCGCCCGACGGGGCGTCGGAGGAGGAGGTCCAGAAGCGGCTCGCCTCGAACTCGTATCCGGGCATCCCGACCACGGCCGTCCACGAGGCCTACCCGGGCCATCACTGGCACGCGGTGATGTCGAAGTCGAACCCGTCGAAGCTGCGCCGCGCCTACCGGACGCCGTACTTCAACGAGGGCTGGGCGCTGTACGCCGAGCGGATGATGCGGGAGCAGGGCTTCTTCACCGACCTGCGCCACGAGATGAACCAGTACGAGGCCACGATCTTCCGGGCCGCGCGGATCATCGTCGACACGTCGCTCCACATGGGCGAGATGACGTGGGACGAGGCGGTCGACTTCATGGTCGGCCACACCGGGCTGACGGAGCCGACGGCCAAGGCCGAGGTGACGCGCTACTGCGCGTGGCCGACCCAGGCGTCGTCGTACCTGACCGGCTGCCTGGAGATCGTCCGCATCCGCGAGGCCTTCTTCGCCAGGCGGGGATCATCGGACACCGATGCGCTGCGTGCCTTCCATGACACGATCACGTCGTCCGGCGGGCTTCCCATCGCGCTCGCCGAGCGCGCGGTCCTCGCCGCCGCCTGACCGGCGGCGGCGCATCGGCCCACCGGTTCAGCGGCCCATCGGCCCAACGATTTAGCGGCTCAGCGGCTCAGCGCAGGCGGCCGGTGATGTCGTGCATCTCGTACAGCTCGGCGACGAGGTCGTAGACGTAGACCCGGTCGGGGAGGATCGGCAGGTCGGTCCCGAAGCGGGCGTTGAACACGACGCGCCACGCGTTGACCAGGGTCATGTCGTCGTGGAAGCCGGCGGCCTCGAGATCGGCGCCCGGCGCCCGGATGGCGAGGAGGATGCCGAGCTTCTGGCGCAGCTCGGCGTCGGTGGCCTGGAGCCAGCCGAGCCGGTTGTTGTTGTTGTACCGATCCGGGAACGGCCCCTCGTCGGAGGCGAGCACGATGACCGCGTCGGGATCGCTGGCGATGATGCGGTCGATCGCCTGGAGGAGCCGTCGGTTGGCGTAGACAAGCTGGTGGCGGTAGCTCTCGGTGTTCCCGAGCTCGGCGACCTGCTCGCGCCCGGTGAACGACCCGTCCTCGTTGTGGACGTATGGCGGGTGGGTCGTCGTGAGGTGGGCGAAGACGTATTTCGGTCCCGGCAGGCTCGGGATCTCGTCGAGGCGGTCGAGCGACCACAGGTTGCCGGTCCACATGTTCTGCCAGTCCCACGGGTCGTCCGGTGCGGCGTTCGGATCGGTGAAGGCGCGGACGAGCGTCGTCTGGAGCAGGGCGCTGGTGAACTCGGACTGCCCGCTGAACACGATCTCCCGATCGGCGTCCACGTTCTTCTGCGTCGGCGTCCACCAGTTGCCGAGGTGAATGTACGAGTAGCCGAGCTCCTTGAGCGCCGCGGGCACCGGCAGGCGGCCGGAGAGCATGCGGTAGATCGGCTTCCAGTCGCCGGGGTCGTCGGCCTCCTCGGCCAGCTGATCGACCGGTAGATAGTCCATGGTCTGCGAGCTCGCCAGCGACAGCCCGGTGCGCGGGTAGTTCGCATGGGCATTTCGCGCCACGGAGAAGCCGCGTGCCTCGAGCTCCTGGAGGAACGGCTCGTTGTCGTAGCCGTACACGTCGGCGAGCGTCTCGAGGTTCGCGTAGCGGTCGGGGATGATGTAGTAGACGTCCGGCAGCTCGCCCGCGCCGGGGTCGAGCTCGAGGCTCGTCAGGTCGCCGGTCGGCTCGCTCTCCACGGCACGCGCCGCGAGCGTGCTGCCGAGGCTGAAGACGTTGATGAGCAGGAGCAGGCCGACCGCGACGTTGAGGAAGCGCGTGATCGACACCTCCCAGCGCTTCGCGCGCCAGGCGGCGAGGCACAGGATGCCGATGGCGATGGCCCAGGCCACGATGAACGGCCACTGCGTGTCGAGCTGGGCGGCGGCCGCATTCCAGGCGTGGCCGTAGCCGAAGAAGCCGATGATGAGGGCCGTCGTGATGAGGCCCGCGCGGAACCAGTCTTGCAGGACAATGCCGAGCACGACGAGAACCGCGGCGGCGGCGCCGACGGCGATCGCCAGCGCGGGCCACAACGGGTCGAGCGTCAGCTGCTCGGCCGCGTTCACCGCGAACAGGAAGACCACCGGGTACGCTGCGGCCAGCATCGGGTGGATGGGCACGGCGCCCACTCTCGATTGGAAGCCACGGCTCCGACTGGCTAACATCCGCACAACACTAGCCGAGGGGAATTCCCCATGCACTTCTGGGCATATATCGATCCCGGATCGGGGAGCATGCTCCTCCAGGTGATCCTGGCCGGCGTGCTCGCCGTGCCGTTCTTCTTCCGCCGAGTCATCAGCGACGCCTGGCACAGGGTCCGCGGTGGGCACCCGCGGACCGGTGAGCAGGAGGACGGCGACGCCACGCGCTGACGCCCGATAATCGGCGCGTGATCGACCCCGCTTCCTTCCGCGACCCCGCTGGCTTCGTCTTCCGGCGCGACGGGGTCCTCTATCGCCAGATCCAGCCCGTCGCGGCCACCGATTGGCGCGCCCTACACGAGTCCGGGCTCCTTGCCCGCCTGCTTGCCGATCGCCTCGTCGTCGACCACACCGAGGCCCCGCTCGACGTCGCCGCCGTCCCGGGCGCCGTGGCCGTCATCCGGCCCCGCCGGCTCGACGTCATCAGCTACCCCTACGAGTGGAGTTTCACCCAGCTCAAGGACGCCGCGCTCCTGACGCTCGAGCTCCAGTCGCGGGCCCTCGACGCCGGCATGCGGCTGAAGGACGCCAGCGCCTACAACATCCAGATCGACGCGGGCCGGCCGATCCTCATCGATACCCTGAGCTTCGAGCGGGCCGAGGCGACCGAGCCCTGGGTCGCCTACCGCCAGTTCTGCGAGCACTTTCTCGCGCCGCTGGCGCTCATCGCCTACCGCGACGCGCGCATGGGGCTCATGCTGCGCGACTTCATCGACGGTCTGCCGCTCGACCTCGCCGTCCGGCTGTTGCCGATGCGCACGCGCTTCAACCTCGGCCTCCAGGCACACCTCCACCTCCACGCCGGCGCCCAGCGCCGGGCCGCGCGCGATGCCGGCCCGGTGTCCGAGACCGCAGGGAGCGCCACGAGCCAGCGCCGCGTCAGCGCCACCGGCCAGCGCGCCCTGCTCGACTCGCTGCGCCGCACCGTCGAGAAGCTGCGCTGGGAGCCGGACACCCACTGGGCCGGCTACGCGACCGCCACCTCGTACTCCGAGACGGCGACGGCCTCAAAGCATGAGATCGTGCGGTCCATGCTCGCCGAGGTGGGCGGGTCGACCGCCTGGGACCTCGGCGCCAACACCGGCGTCTACTCCGAGCTCGCCGCCGATGCGGGCTACCGCGTCGTCGCCTGGGACCAGGACGCCGGCAGCGTCGAGAAGCACTGGCGCAAGGTCCGCAAGGGGGCCGACCCGCGGATCCTGCCCCTCATCGGCGACCTGTCGAACCCCTCGCCGGCGATCGGCTGGGCCCTCGAGGAGCGCAAGTCCTTCCTCGAGCGCGACCAGCCCGACGTCCTCCTCGCCCTCGCCCTCGTCCACCATCTCGCCATCGGCAACAACGTGCCGCTGCCGTCGGTGGCGAAGCTGTTCGCGCGGATCGCGCCGCAGGCGATCGTCGAGTTCGTCCCGAAGGAGGACCCGATGACCCGCCGCCTCCTCTCCGCGCGGCGCGACATCTTCGAGCATTACTCGCTCGACGGCTTCCGCGAGGCGTTCGGCGGTGCCTTCGAGATCGTGCGCGAGACGCCGATCACCGATTCGCCGCGCACGCTGTTCCTGCTCCGCCGCCGGGAGCCCTCGGGCGGACCAACGTCCCCGGGCGCACCAACGTCCCCAGGCGCACCGAATTCCTGACACGAGGCGTCGACATCGGCGCCGACAATGGCGTCCGTGATGGCTGACGAGCTCGAGATCCACCCGCTCAACCGAACGCGCCTGCCCGATCTCGCCGCGCTGTTCGGCCAGGGCGGCGACCCGAAATGGTGCTGGTGCGCGTTCTACCGGGTGCGCAGCGTCGACTTCCGGACCGCCACGCTGGAGTCGAACCGCGCCGTGCTCGAGGGCGCCGTGGACGAGGTCGCTGCCGAGGGCCGGGCGCCGGGCCTGGTGGCCTACCGCGACGGCGAGCCGATCGGCTGGGTGAGCGTCGGCCCGCGCGACGACTACGCGCGGCTCCAGCACTCGAAGATCCTCGCGCCCCTCGACGACGCCCCGGTCTGGTCGATCGTCTGCTTCGTCGTCGCGCGTCGAGCGCGGGGCGCCGGGGTGGCGAGCGCGCTGCTCGAGGCGGCGGTCGAGTACGCCCGTGCCCACGGCGCCACGCTGCTCGAGGCCTATCCGGTCGACACCTCCGCCGGCCGCGTCTCGGCGGCGACCGCGTACAAGGGCACGCTCCGCATGTACGAGCGGCTCGGCTTCGAGGTCGTCGCGCGACGCCAGGCGAACCGCACCTCGCCGGAGCGGCCGATCGTTCGGCTCGCGCTCTAGCGTTCCGCGCCCCCGCGCGGGTGGCGTTGCCCGTGCAGCAACTCACTCACGGCTTGACCCCCGGGACCCCTGCTTCTTGCGCGTCGCTTGCCGGCCCGGCAACGAATCAAGGCCAGCTCGTCGGTCCGTTGCCGGTCCCGCACGGCACGCCCACGGAGCGGCACGCCACGGACCGCCGGGGAAGTACGGCTAGTCCTGTTTGCGGGCGATCGCCTTGGCGAGCTCGGCCTTGTCCATCCTCGAGCGGCCCCGAACCCCGAGCTTGCGGGCGCGCTCGTAGAGCTCGTCCTTCGTGTTGCCGCGCACGTCGACCCCGCCGTACGTCTCGCCGCGGCCCTCGCGGGCGGCGCGACCGCTCTTCGCGGCCTGCGGATCGGAGGGCCCCTTCTCGTCCTTGGGCTCCCAGTGGTCGCCGACCTTCTCGTACGAGTGCTTCAGGCTCGCGAACGCGGTCCGATGCGCGCGCTCACCCTCGCCGTACGACTCGACGGCGCGATCGTGCGTCTTGATCCAGGTCTCCTGCGCCTTCTTCGGTGACCGCTTCAGCGTGTCGGGCAGCTCTTCACGGGCAGGCATGGCTCGTTCAGTCCTCCAACGGATTCGCCGATGCGCCGTTGCAGAAACCGAGCCGATGCGGCCCAGCCGCCGGATCGGGTCAGGCGCCGCCCGCGTCGGCGATCGAGACCTCGACGACGGTCGCGTGGAGCGCGCTGACGAGGTCCGATGGCGCGAGATGGAGGTTCACGCCGGGCGCTCCGCCGCCGATGGCCACGACGTCGTGCGCCAGCGCCGACGCGTCGACGATGACCGGCCAGGCGCGCGTGGCGCCGAACGGGGTGATCGTGCCGCGCGCGTAGCCGGTCGCCTCGCGCGCCTCGTCGGCATCGGGCATGGAGAGGCGCGAGACGCCGAGATGGGTGCGGAGCATCGGCCAGTCGAAGCGGCGGCCGCCGGGGACGAGCACGAACAGGTAGTCGTCGGCCCCGCGACGGACGACGAGCGTGCGCAGCAGCGCGGAGAGCGGAATGCCCTGGCGCTCGGCGCTCTCCTCGGCGCTGCGCGCCGGCTCGGTGACGACGACGCGGTGCGCCACGCCCGATTCCGAGGCGGCGCGCGTGGCGGGCGTATCGGCCCGCATCGGCTCAGGCGTCGGAGACCTCGATGCGGATCCGCTTGTTGATCCGCCCCTTCGACTCGTAGCCGGTGACCTTGACGCGGCCGATCTCCGAGGTGCGGGCGACGTGCGTGCCACCATCGGCCTGGAGGTCGAGCCCGACGATCTCGATGGTGCGGACCTCGGCGATGCCCTCGGGCAGGAGGTTGATCTTCGTGCGGATGAGGTCCGGGATGGCGAACGCCTCCTCGCGCGGCAGGACGTTGACCCTGATCTCGCGATCGGCGGCGATCTCCTCGTTCACGCGCTTCTCGATCTCGCCGACGAGCTCGCCGGACATCGTCTCGAACTCGAAGTCCATCCGCCCGCTGAGCGGCTCCATGTTCCCGCCGGTGACCGAGGCCTGGTGGTCGCGCCACACGACGCCGCACAGCACGTGGAGGGCGGAGTGGGTGCGCATGAGCTGGTGGCGGCGCTCCCAGTCGATCTCGGCGGTCGCCCGGGTGTCGAGCGCGGGCTGCTCCTCGCCCTCGGCGATCGTGTGCCAGATGTCGTCGCCGCGCTTCTTCGCCCCGACCACCGTCCACGAGCCGCCGCTGTCCCCGACGAGCGTGCCCGTATCGGCCGGCTGTCCGCCGCCACCGGGGTAGAACACGGTCCGGTCGAGGAGGACGGCATGCGCGTCGGGATCGACGTCGACGACGCTTGCCTCCGCCTGGCGCGCGTAGGCATCGGTGTAGCAGATGTTCTCACTCACGCGGCGAAGGCTACCCGCTGCGTCCAGCCGATGGCGCCCGTTCCGATCTCGGCCGAGCAGGACACGGCCGGACCGATGGCCCGCAGACCCTTGTGCGGGAGCCGCCGCAGTTCCTGCCCACCCTGCTGAAATCCGTTCGTCGACTCGATCGTCGAGTAGCGCCGCTCCTACCAGCGCTCCTCGTGGACGAGGGCCTCGAGCGGGAGCCGCCCGCCGGGCTTGTTCGGCGCGGTGAGCTTCGACGGATCGGCCGGGTGGCCGAACGAGAGCAGGAAGTCGCAGCGCCGGTCGTCGGGCAGGCCGAGCAGCCGCGAGGCGAGCGCGTGGTCGTAGACCGTGGCCGGCACGCTGCCGATGCCGACGTCCCACGCGGCGAGGATCATGTTCTGCGCGGCGCGGCCACAGTCCCACATGACGGAGTTGTTGTAGTGGCCGGTGGCGTTCGGCGTGACGAGCGCGACCGCGACCGTGGCGCCGGCCAGGTGGCTGGCGTAGTCGCCGACCGCGGCGAGCTCCCTCAGGTGCTCCCGATCGCGGATGACGATGAACGCCCAATGCTGGTCGTTCTTCGAGCTGCCGGCACGGCGGCCGGCGTTGAGGATGCGCGTGAGGTGCTCATCGGCGATTGGCTCGTCGCTGAACTTCCGCACGACGCGGACGGTGTTGATGGCGGTCCAGGTCTCCATGCCCGCATGTTCGCACCTGCGCATGCCCTGGCGAAAATTGAACCTTTGGGCGGGCCGATGCCCCAGACAGGGCAGGAGGGCAGCACGGTTTCGGCTGGACCAGCTGTCGGTTGGTACTGAACGTCAGTCCCGCATGGAGGCCCGACCCATGAACGGCAGACCCGGCTTTCGCCGGTCCCGAGCCATCGTGCTCATCATCACCACGGCCCTGCTAGCCCTGCCCGGCGTCGCCGGGGCACACCAGTTCGGCGACTGGGGCCTGGCAGTCATCGAGCCGAACGTCAACAGCACCGTTGCCGACGGCTGCCCGATCGAGTCGCCGAACGGCCTCGAGCTCTACCTCGCGTCGAACCGCGACCCGATCGGCGGCGCGACCGACTCGAACGACATCTACGTCGCGCGTCGCGCCTCGAAGGACGACGACTTCGGCGCGGCGGTCCGGCTTCCGACCCCGGTGAACTCGACGGCCGCGGACTTCTGCCCGACGCCGCTGACCGGGAATCGCCTGCTGTTCGTATCGGCGCGGGCGATCGCCGGGGCCTGTGGTGCCGGCGACATCTATCTGACCCGGAACCACCCGGCGAAGGGGTGGCTGACGCCGACGAACCTCGGGTGCGCGGCGACGGGTGCCGGCCCGAACAGCGCGGGCGGGGAGTTCAGCCCCTCGCTCGTGGAGACCGCCCAGGGGACGATGCTCTTCTACTCGCGACCCGGCGCGGGTGGGCTCCAGGACGTCTACGTCAGCCAGATGCGGTCGGACGGGACGTTCACCGTCGGAACGCCGGTGGCGGAGCTGAACACCGCGGGCTTCAACGACCAGATGCCGAACGTCAGCCGTGACGGCCGGGAGATCGTGTTCGTCAGCGATCGGCCGGGCGTCGGCGGACTCGACGTCTACGTCGCGACCCGCGCCAGCACGGACCAGGCGTGGTCCGCGCCGGTCCTCCTCGGATCGAACGTCAACACGACCGCGGCGGAGTCGCGACCGTCGCTCTCCGCCGACGGCCAGCGCCTGCACTTCGGTCGCCTCGGCGACATCTGGGTCAGCGAGCGCGTGCAGCTGACCGGACCACGCTGACACCGTCAACGCAGCCAGCACGCGGGCGGTGGCCTCCGGGCCACCGCCCGTTCGCGTTGTTTGAAGGTTCGCGAGCCTGCGCAGCCCATACCGTATGAGCGCATCGGTCTGAACCGATGCGGCCGAGCGGAAGAGGCCGATGGACACCGATCTCGTCGTGCGAGCCCAGCGAGGCGACAAGGAGGCGTACGCCGTCCTTGCGTCGGGGATCGCCGATCGCCATCTGGCCGTGGCACGCAGGATCCTGCGTGATCTCGATCTGGCCGAAGACGCAACGCAGCAGGCGCTGCTGAGCATCTGGCGCGATCTTCCGCAGCTTCGCGACCCGGCCCGCTTCGAGGCCTGGTCGTATCGGCTCCTCGTGCGCGCCTGCTACGCCGAGGGTCGCAAGCAGCGGCGCTGGGCGCCGACCCTCCGGCTGCTGCCGGCTGACGAGCCGACCGCACCGGATGACCTGACCACCATCGTCGATCGTGACCAGCTGGAGAGCGGCTTCCGTCGGCTGTCGCTCGAGCATCGAGCGGTCGTCGTCCTTCGCCACTACCTCGACCTGCCGATCGACCGCGTTGCCGACGTCCTCGGCATTCCGGCCGGCACGGCTCACTCACGACTGCACTACGCGATGCGCGGGCTGCGCGCGGCGCTCGATGCCGACGCTCGGTCCACCGAGCGGGAGGTGGTGTGATGAACACCGAGCCTGACGTCACACGCATCGTCCGGTCGTGGCTGCGGGTGGACGAGCACGAGTCGGCGGACCGAGTCCTGGACGCCGTGCTCGACCAGCTGGACACGACCCCACAGCGCCGCGTCCGTCGCTGGCCGGCGTGGAGGCTCTCAACGATGAACACGACCATGAAGGTCGGCGCCGCCGCGGTCGTCGTGGCGTTCGCCGTCCTCGCCGGTATCACGTACCTCGGGAAGCCGGACATCGGCGGGCCCACGGCCTCGAGCCCGGCCTCGACGCCATTGGCGGAGGGCGCGTTCACGGTACAGGGCGCGGCCGTCGAGCTCGACGCTCAGCGCGCGGGAGCCGCCGTGTCGGGCACGATGCACGTCGCCGACGAGAGCGGCGCCTTCACCGTCGACCTCGAGTGCGCCACCACGACGACCGACGGGCTGCTCATCATCGGTGGACGGGTCGCCGAGTCCACCCACGCCGAAACGACCGCCGGCACGTGGGCAGCCGTCCTCCTCCAGCCGGGCGATGCGGTGGAGGCGACCCTCTGGTTCGAGCCGTCGTCCGAGGATTGCGCCGCGCAGCTCGAGCTCATCCCGGACGATGCGTGGACGTTCCTCGAGCCCATCGATGGCGAGGTGCATCTGCCGGGGGCCGAAGCGGCCGCCGAGCGACACGCCATCGAGGCGGGGATTCCGCGCGCCGTGTCGGCGGCCACGCCATCCGGCTGGGTTCTCTCGGACGGATGGGCCCTCTACGGTCCGGACGGGATCGACCCGCCGGGCGGTACCGGGATCCGCTTCTTCACCGTCGCGAACCTGTACGCCGATCCATCGTCGCTGAGTGCCGGCGTGCAGGATCCGCCGGTGGGCCCGACGGTCGCCGACCTCGTGGCCGCGATCGTGGCGCAGGACGCCTGGATCGCATCGGACCCGACCGAGGCCGTCATCGGCGGGTATCCCGCGACCCACATCACGGTGGCGATTCCCGAGGATGCCGAGCTGGAGTCGCGCGGCCGTGAGGGGCCGGCCTTCTACCTGTTCGAGGATGCGCGACAGGGCCAGGTGTATGGCTGGGCCGCGGGCCAGGTGTTCGACCTGTACATCGTCGACGTCGACGGCGAGCGACTCGTCATCGACGCCTTCCACTTCTCGGGGACGAGCGAGGCGGACCTCGCCACGCTCGACGGGATCGTGGAGTCAATCCGGATCGCAACCGCCGATTAGGGCAGCGCCCGCGTCCTCGGTCGGAGCTCGTGCGCGTGGCACCATGTGCGCCATGACATCGAGCTTCGCCGAGGCGCAGGACGCCTTCTTCGCCGGCTTCTTCCGGCTCTACCCGGTCCACGCCACCGAGGCGGGCAACCACGAGCACGACGACCGATGGCCGGACCTGACCGAGGCCGGCAGCGCCGAGCGGCTCGCCTGGCTGGCCGATGCGCGCGCCCGACTCGAGGCGCTCGACGGGCTCGCCCGCGAGGAGGAGATCGATCGGCGCGTGCTGCTCATGACGATCGACGAGCTGCGCTTCGACGACGAGGAGCTCGATGAATCATCGTGGAGCCCGATCGTCTACACGTACCTGCTCGGCGGTGGGCTGTTTAGCCTCCTGTCGCGCGAGTTCGCCCCGCTCGAGACGCGGCTGGCGAGCGCGGCAGGCAGGATGGAGGGCATCCCGGCGACGCTCGACGCGGCGCGCGCGAACCTGACCTCGGGTCGCGGGCGCGACGTCGCCCGCTTCCACGTCGAGAAGGCGATCGACACGATGCCGGGCGTCGCCGACCTGTGCCGCACCGCGGTCGAGATGGCCGCCGACGCCGACGAGGCGACGAAGGCCCGCGTGAGTGCCGCGGCGGAGCCGGCGATCGCCGCCGTCGACGCCTTCGTGGCCTGGATGCGCGACGACCTGCTGCCGACCGCCGAGGGTGACTTCCGCCTCGGCCGCGACCTGTTCGAGCGCAAGTTCCACCACGTCCTCAAGGCCACGATCACGCCGGCCGAGCTCGAGCAGCGCGCCGAGGCCACGTTCCGCGAGGTGCGCGCCGAGATGCTGCGCCTGGCACGCGAGCTGTGGGCCGACTGGGTCGGGGCCGATGAGCCGATGCCCGACGACCCGGACCAGCTCACCCGGCGCGTGCTCGACGCCATCGGTCGCGACCACCCGATGGCCGATGAGCTGCTCGACTTCTGCCGCGAGGAGCATCGGCGCATCGAGGCCTTCATCCGCGAGCGCGACCTCATCGGCCTCGCCGACGAGCCGCTCCAGATCATCTGGACCCCGCCGTTCCTGCGCGCCTTCGGCGGCGCGATGCTCATCCCGCCCGGGCCGCTCGATCGCGGGCTCGACAGCTTCTTCGCCATCACGCCGCCGCCCGAGTCGTGGACCGATGAGCAGGTCGAGTCGATGCTGCGCGAGAACAACGCGCGCGCCCTCCGCATCCTGACCATCCACGAAGCGGTTCCGGGGCACTACCTCCAGCTGGCCTGGTCGAACCGATGCGACTCGCTGGCGCGAGCCGTCTTCGGCTCCGGCGTGTTCGCCGAGGGCTGGGCGGTGTACGTGACCCAGGTGATGATGGACGCCGGCTACGGCGCCGATGACCCGGCGCTCATGCTCGCGCACTGGAAGTACTTCCTGCGCGCCACGACGAACACACTCATGGACATCCGCATCCACACCGGCGACATGACCCAGGAGGAGGCGATGTCGATGATGGTCGACGGCGGCTTCCAGGAGCGGTCGGAGGCATCCGAGAAGTGGAACCGGGCGCGGCTGTCGTCGACGCAGCTGTGCTCCTACTTCCTAGGCTTCCAGGAGTTCACCGATCTCGAGCGGGAGGCGCGACGCCGCCAGGGCGACGCCTTCGACCGCAAGGCCTTCCTCGAGTCCTGCCTGAGCCACGGCACGCCGCCGATGCCGATCCTGCGCGACATCCTGCTGAACGTCCCGTCCCCGACCGGCTGAGGCTCACCTGACGGGCACCCGGCCGGTTCGCTGAGGCTCGGAGGGCCGATGCGGCTTCCGGCAGACGTATGGGCGCCTCAACCGCCGTTCTGCGACGTGCGGCCGGCCATCCGGCCCGTCCGACCGCCATCTTGCGGTTCACCGACCGCCCGACGACCGCTGAAACGCCGATACGCCTTCGGCTCGCCGCACCGTTTCCGGGCTCCTCGGCGCGCCGGCTCCCCGATCCGCCGCTCGTCGGGTACCGACGCCCCCGGGTCCGCCTCGGCGCCTAGCGGGTCAGCGCCAGCGCGAGGTCGATGAGCGACGGCTCGCCGGGCGCGGGGTGGGCCCGGAGCATGAGGTCGAGGTCGACCCGGGCGCGGTTCACGAGCATCGCGATCGTCAGGTCCCGCGAGGGGACGTGGATCAGGAGCGTCGTGTTCGTGTTCAGCAGGCCGGTGTGCCCGTAGCCGGTGACGCCGGCGATCTCGATGCGCTGGACGCCGAGCCCGTAGTCGTCGCGGTTGACGTCGAGCATGGCGAGGCGCTGCGTCGGCCGGAGGACGGTCCCGGCGTACAGCGCCTCGCCCCAGCGCGCGACGTCGGGCGCGGTCGAGACCATGGCGCCCGAGCCGCGGAACATCGTCGACCACGCCGGGCTGAGGGCCTCGCCCGGCGCGCCGGTCAGCACGCTGGTCGCATCCAGCCCCAGCGGTCCGGTGATCCGCTGTGCCACCAGCTCCTCGAGCGGCTGGCCGGTGACCTCCTCGGCGATGAGCGTGAGCAGCAGGTAGTTCGTGTTGCTGTAGGCCCAGCCCTCGCCCGGCTCGTACCAGGGCTCGGCCACGGCGCGGAGGACCTGGTTCGGGCTCCACGCGCGGTCCGGATCGGTCTCGAGCGCCACCCGGGTCCGCTCGTTGAACACGTCGGCCAGGCCGCTCGTGTGGTCGAGGAGCTGCTCGACGGTGATGTCGCGGTCGATGCTGCGGAGCCCCGGCAGGTGGGTGCGGACCGAATCGTCGAGCCCGATGCGGCCCTCGGCGACGAGCTCGAGGACGATCGTGGCCACGAACGTCTTCGTGACGCTGCCGATGACCATCGGCTCGTCGACCGCCATCGGCCGCTTGTCGCGCGTCGTGCCGCTGGCGCCGACCCAGGCCACCGAGCCATCGTGGATGAGCGCGAACGTGACGCCGAACGCGCCTTCCCGCTCGCGGGCCTCGTCGAGCGCCGCCTGGAATGCCTCCTCGTCGACGGCCCGGGCCGCCGGTCGAGGGGTCGAGGTGCCGGCGAGCGGTGGATGGCGCTCGGGGACGAGGAGCGCGGTCAGCGGCGAGGCGACGGCCGCGGGCTCGATGGCCCCGAGGGGCGCGAGCGCAGCACCGGGAGCGGTGAAGGCGAGGAGCGTGACGAGCAACGCGGTCACGGGCGCACGAAGCCTGGGCGGCCGGCGAAGGCGCCGAACCCTTCGCACGGCGCCGGGACGGTGCTGGTCGCCTGCTCGGTCGGTCGTGCTTCCCATCATGCCACCGATGCGAGGCGTCCGGGACCCCGGATGAGCCGCCGGATGGGCCATGGGCTGCGCCATTCGGGCCACTGGCGTGGGGCGCGGACATTTGTTAACATTGCTAACGAATGACCCTCGTCGACCTGTCGCGCCGGCTCGGCCGCGCGATGCCTCCCATGCTGCGTTCCGAGCGCCGCCCTTCCGGGGCGGCGCCGTTGGGTCGTGCCCGTCGCGGCGGCTTCGCGCGCGGCTTCGTTGCGATGCGTCATCCGAACTACCGCCGCTACTGGTTCGGCCAGATCGGCTCGCTGGTCGGGGCCTGGATGCAGTCCGTGGCGCTGCCCTGGCTCGTCCTCCAGCTCGGCGGCTCGCCGCTCCAGCTCGGCATCGTGATGGCGTTCATGTTCGGCCCGTCCATGGTCCTCGCCCCGCTCGGCGGCGTGCTCGCCGATCGCGTCGACAAGCGCAGGACGCTCCTGATCGTCAACGCTGTTGCAATGCTCCAGGCCACGACGCTGTTCGTGCTGGCCGTCACCGGCGTGGTCGAGATCTGGCACGTCTACCTGCTCGCCCTCGTCGCGGGGTTCGTGAACGCGATCGAGATGCCCGTGCGCCAGGCGTTCGTCGCTGAGCTCGTGCCGCGCGACGACCTCGTCAACGCCATCGCGCTGTCCTCGACCGCGTTCAACCTGTCGCGCGTCGTCGGCCCGGCGATCGCCGGCGTGACGATCGCCGCCTTCGGCGTCGCGACGAACTTCGGCATCAACGCCATCAGCTACCTCTCCGTCCTCTACGGCGTGTGGCGGATCCGCAACGCGGACCTCAACCGCATCGAGCGCCCGGCGCAGTTCCCGTCGATCCGCGCCAGCCTGGGCGAGGGATTCCGGTACGCGCGGCGCACGCCCACCGTGCTGTGGCCGCTCGTCCTGCTCGGCGGGGTCGCGGCACTGGCGATGAACTTCCAGACGCTCCTGCCGCTCTACGCGCGCGACGCGGTCGGGCTCGACTCCGGCGGCTACGGGGCGCTGTTCGCGACGATGGGCGCCGGGTCGCTGGCCGGATCGCTGACGCTCGCCTTCGCGACGAGCCAGCGGCCGCTCGTGAAGCTCATCCTCGGCGGCGGCGCGGCGTTCCTGGCGTTCGCGTTCGCCCTCGGGCTGGTAGGGTCCGCCCTTCCGGCCTTCGCGATCGTGGTCGGCATCGGCTTCGCGCAGATGATGATGGTCAACACGATCAACGTCACGGTCCAGAACAGCGTCCCCGACGCGCTCCGCGGCAGGGTGATGTCCCTGTACGTGACCGTGTTCGCCGGCTCCGCGCCGATCGGCGGGCTGCTCGCCGGCAGCCTGGCCCAGGCCTTCGGGCCGGGGGCCGCCTTCAGCATCGGCGCGGCCGCGGCGAGCGTCGTGCTCATCGTCGTCGCGACGCGCCTGCGCGGCGCTCGGCTGCCGGACCTCGAGACGCTCGAGACGGTCGAGACGGTCGGGGCGCCCGCGGTGGGGGAGAGCGCACCGGTTCGGCCGGAGCGCCGGGAGATCCGCTCGGCGGCATGAGGCCTGCGGAGCCGATGACGACCATGCCCGTTCGCCGGCCGCCCCTCCACCATGGCTGACCAGCCGCTGCCGGCCGCGCCCCGTGGCCTCGGCCCGCGGGCCGTGGGCGGGATCGCCCGCGGCTTCTCGGCGCTCAAGGTCCGCAACTACCGGCTGTACTGGAGCGGCCAGGTGGTCAGCCTGGTCGGGACGTGGATGCAGCAGGTCAGCCTGCCGTGGCTCGTCCTCGCCCTCGGCGGCTCGCCGCTCCAGCTCGGCGTCGTGGCGGCCCTCGAGTTCCTGCCGGCCACCGTGCTCGCGCCGTTCGGCGGCGTCGTCGCCGACCGGGTCGACAAGCGCAAGGCGCTCATCGGCGCACAGATCGGATCGGCCATCCAGGCGTTCGTCCTGTTCCTGCTGGCGGCGACCGGCGTGGCCGAGATCTGGATGGTCATGGTCCTCGGCCTGGCGCGCGGCTTCGTCAACGCCGTCGAGATGCCGACCCGCCAGGCGCTCGCCGCCGACCTCGTGCCGCGCCACATCCTCCCGAACGCGATCGCGCTGAACTCGATGGCCTTCAACTCGGCCCGCGTGGTCGGCCCCGCCGCGGCCGGCATCATCATCGCCATCGGCACGGCGGCCACCGGGTCGGCGATGGCCGGCATCGCGGTGAACTTCGCGGTCAACACGCTGACGTTCGGCGCCGTCGTCGCCGGGCTGCTGATGATGGATCCGGCCCAGATCCGGCGCAGCGTCCAGCCCGAGCGCCATCCGCCGGTGCTCCACAGCCTGCGAGAGGGATTCGCCTACGCCCTGCGCACGCCGCTCGTGCTGTGGTGCCTCATCCTCCTCGGCGGCATCGCCTCGTTCGGCTTCAACTTCCAGATCCTGCTGCCGCTGTTCGCCCAGGAGGTTCTCAAGCTCGGCGCCGAGGGCTACGGCGCCCTGTATGCCGCGATGGGCGTCGGCTCCCTGGCCGGATCGATGACCCTGGCGGTCATGCAGCGCCGGCGGGTCCTGCCGCTCATGATCGGCGGGGGAGCGGTGTTCTGCCTGCTGCTTGCCGGCATCGGCATCGTGCGCACCGTCCTGCCGGTGGCCATCCTCGTCGCCGGGGTCGGCTACTTCAGCATGCTCATGGTCAACACGATCAACGCCACCGTGCAGGCCAACGTGTCCGATGCGCTGCGCGGCCGGGTCATGAGCCTGTACGTCATGGTCTTCGCCGCCTCCGCGCCGATCGGCGGGCTGTTCGCCGGTGGCGTGGCCGAGGCGTGGGGCACGCCGGCCGCGTTCCTCATCGGCGCGCTGCTGTCGGCGATCGTCGTGGCGCTCTTCGCCTGGGCCCTCCACTCGGCAGGCAAGCGCGGGCCGCTCGGCGTCATCCAGCTCGACGACTCGACCATGGCCGAGGAGGCGCGGCGGACTCCTGCGCGGGCGACCGCACCCCCGCAACGGGTCGCGGAGGAGGGCCCGGCCGCCACCGGCACCCGGCCGTAGGCCTGCGACCGGGAGCGGGACCTAGACCGGGACCGGGACCGGGGTTGGCGAGTGGCGCCAGCGGGTCTAGGCGGCGCCCTTTCGGCGTCGATGGGTTGCCGGCTGGGCGCCCGGCAGGAGCACCTGGAGCTGCTCGAGGGCGGCGGCCACGCCGGCGCGCCGATCCTCGGGGAGCGGCTCGAGCAGCTCGCGCGCGGCGGCGAGGAGGTCGCGGCGCATGGCGCGCACCCGTCGCCTGCCGGTCGGCGTCAGCGCCAGGATGACCGCGCGCTTGTCCTCCGGATCGGTCTGGCGCTCGACGAGCCCGGCCTCCACCAGCGTCGACGCGAGGCGGGTGACGACCGGCGCGGTCACGAGCAGCCGGCGCGCGACCTCGGCCTGCGCCTGCGGGCCCATGGTGTCGATCATGCGCAGCACGTTGTACTGCTGGTAGGTGAGCTCGCTCCACGTCGGCCGGTGGCGGGCATGGGAGAGCAGGTGCCGCAGGATCGGCCCGACGGTTGCGACGAGCGTCGCCTCCAGGCTCCGATCGGCCGCCTGCGCCGAGTTGGGCTTCGGGCTCGGGGCGGCGGCTGAGATCGACATCGTGCCGATCGTACCAGCGGGCGCGGTCACTCGCCGATGACGGCGGTGACGATGACGAGGATGCCGGCCAGTGCGAAGAGCGCGGATGAGCCGATGCGGATCGCGCGCGGCGACAGCCGCTGCCCGACCTGGCGCCCCACGACCACGGCCACGAGGTTGGCGGCGACCATGCCGGCCGAGGCGCCGATCCAGGTCGCGATCGGGTCCTGCTGCGCGGCGATGGCGAGCGTGGCGAGCATCGTCTTGTCGCCGAGCTCGCCGGCCACGAACGTCGCGGCCACCACCGCCGCCAGCGCCACGCCCGACCGCTGCCGCGCCGCCGATGCGACCTCGCCCTCTTCCTCCTCGTCGTCCTCGCCCCGCAGCGTCCAGGCCGCCACGCCGAGGAACGCGATCCCCGCCACGACACCGATGAGCGTCTCCGGCAGCACCGCCCCGAGCGTCGCGCCGACCACCACCGACAGCCCCTGCACCACCGCCGCGGCCACGACGATGCCCGCGATGACCGGCACGGCCGCATGCCGCGTGGCGAACGCCAGGATGAGCAGCTGGCTCTTGTCGCCGAACTCGGCAACGAAAATCGCGCCGGCGGCGAAGGCCACGGCGCCGAGGAAGGGGAGCATCGCCGTCGATCCTACCGGCTCCGGCGCCTCGACACCCACGCGGCGAGGGGTGCCGCCGCGCCGGTGCCCGACCTAGAATCGGCCAATGACGACCGAAGAGCGATCCGACGCCGCGACGATCGAGAACCTCCTGCGCGAGGACCGCACGTTCCCTCCACCACGCGAGTTCGTCGAGAACGCGATTCTCAACGACCCGTCGATCTACGAGCGGACCGAGAGCGAGGAGGGCTTCCGCGCCTTCTGGGCGGAGGAGGGCAACCGGCTCGACTGGATGGAGCCGTGGTCGGAGCTCTACACCTGGGAGCCGCCGTACGCGAAGTGGTACATCGGCGGCAAGCTCAACGTCAGCGTCAACTGCCTCGACCGCCACGTCGCGAACGGGCTCGGCGACCGGGTCGCCTACTACTGGGAGGGTGAGCCGGGCGACTCGCGCACGATCACGTACGCCGAGCTCCTCGCCGAGGTGTGCCGCTTCACCAACGCCCTGCGCGAGCTGGGCGTGAAGAAGGGCGACCGGGTCGCGATCTACATGCCGATGATCCCGGAGCTGCCGGTCGCGATGCTGGCCTGCACCCGCATCGGCGCGCCGCACTCGATCGTGTTCGGCGGCTTCAGCGCCGATGCGCTGGCCGGGCGCATCGAGGACGCGAGCTGCACGGTCGTCATCACCGCCGACGGCGGCTATCGCAAGGGCGCCACGGTGCCGCTCAAGGCGAACGCGGACGAGGCGATCTCGCGCACGTCATCGGTGCAGCACTGCGTCGTGGTGAAGCGCACCGGCGACGACGTCGCGTGGGACGAGGGACGCGACCACTGGTACCACGAGCTCATCGAGGGCCAGCCGGAGACGGCCGAGGCCGAGCCGATGGACTCCGAGGACCTCCTCTACCTGCTCTACACCTCGGGCACGACGGCGAAGCCGAAGGGGATCATGCACACCACCGGCGGCTACCTCGCCGGGGTGGCCACGACGCATCGGCTCATCTTCGACATCCATCCCGAGACCGACGTGTACTGGTGCATGGCCGATATCGGCTGGGTGACCGGGCATTCGTACATCGTCTACGGCCCGCTGACGAACGCGACGACCGGGATCATCTACGAGGGCGCCATCGACTTCCCCGACAAGGACCGATGGGCCCAGGTCGCGGCGAAGTACCGGGCCACGATCCTGTACACCGCCCCGACCGCCATCCGCGCGCTCATGAAGTACGGCCACGAGCAGTTCGCCCGCGACGACCTGTCGTCGCTGCGGCTCCTCGGCTCGGTCGGTGAGCCGATCAACCCCGAGGCGTGGGCCTGGTACTGGAAGTACATCGGCGGCGAGCGATGCCCGGTGGTCGACACCTGGTGGCAGACCGAGACCGGCATGATCATGATCACGCCGCTGCCGGGGATCACGACGCTGAAGCCGGGGAGCGCCACGTTCCCGTTCCCGGGGGTGAAGGCCGACGTCGTCGACGAGAACGGCACCTCCGTCCCGCTCGGCGGAGGCGGCTACCTCGTCCTCGAGCGGCCGTGGCCCGCCATGCTGCGCGGCATCTACGGCGACCCGGAGCGCTACGAGGCGACGTACTGGTCGCGCTATCCGGGGCGCTACTTCCCCGGCGACGGCTGCAAGCGCGACGAGGACGGCTACTACTGGCTCCTCGGCCGCGTCGACGACGTGATGAACGTCTCCGGCCACCGGATCAGCACGACCGAGGTCGAATCGGCGCTCGTGTCGCACCCGGCGGTGGCCGAGGCGGCCGTCGTCGGTCGCTCCGACCCGCTCACCGGCCAGGCGATCTTCGCCTACGTCATCCTCCGCGCCGGGCACCAGGCGTCGGACGAGCTCGGCAACGAGCTGCGCGAGCACGTGGCCGAGATGATCGGCAAGTTCGCGCGCCCGAAGCAGATCCTGTTCACGCCGGACCTGCCGAAGACCCGCTCGGGCAAGATCATGCGCCGACTCCTGCGAGACATCGCCGAGCGGCGTGACCTCGGCGACGTGACCACCCTGGCCGATGCGACCGTGGTGAGCACGATCCGCGAGCAATCCGGCACCGGCGAGGACTGACGCCTCTCCCCGGGCCGACCGCGGCGCGCGGCCTGACAACCGCCGTCTGATTGGCGTCAGCGAGCCGCGGAGGGGTTCCGAGCCGCGATCGACCCCGGCCGATGGCGCTCGGTCAGCCGCCCTCGCCGACGGTCACCGAGACCTGCGTCCCGGAACCGTCCGAGGCCGGGAAGATCGAGACCGTGCCGCCGAAATTGCCCGTGTCGTCCTCGGCGATCACCCAGGCGATGCCGCCCTGCGCCTCCGTGGTCTGGATGATCTGCAGGCCGGTATCGGCGATCGCGTCCTCGTAGAAGCTGCGCAGCGAGTCGAAGCTGTCGGTCGAGTCCCAGGCGGCGAAGATCACGCCCTGCGTCGTCGTCCTGCTCAGCTCCGTCGAGTTCGGCGGCGTCAGCGTCGCGAAGATCGCATCGAGATCGTGCGAGGAGCCACCGTTCCCGCCGTTGCCGCCGTCGTCGCTCGGCTCCGTTCCGCCGTTGCCGCCGTCGTCGCTCGACTCGTTGCCGCCGCCGGGCTCAGGGGCGGTGCTCTCCGTATCGCTGCCGTTGTCGTCGCCGCCCGAGGAATCCCCGGCCTGCCCGCCGCCACACGCGGCGATGAGGACGAGGATGAGCAGGGCAGCAATTGCGCGAGGGACACGCATGGTCGTCTCCTCCGGTGGACCCCTTGCTCGGGACGTCCGATCGGCCGCCGGCCGAACGAGCGGACGTTGCGCTCAGCGCGCGTCGCCGTCAAGAGTCGAGCCCATCTAGAATCGCCCCATGGCGCAGACGAGCCCGGCCCTCGGGGAGCTGACCGAGGCGGCGGCCGAGTACCTCATGACCATCCGCTACATGCACGGCGAGGGGCAGCCGGTGATCGCGGCGCGCCTCGCCGAGCGCCTCGGGGTGAGCGCCGCGACCGTGTCCGAGATGGTGACCCGGCTCGTGCGCGAGGGGCACCTCGTCGTCGAGCCGGAGACGCGCCAGCTCCTCCTCACCGATTCCGGCCGTGGCGCCGCCGAGCGCACCTTCCGCCGCCACGCGCTGTCGGAGTGGTTGCTGACCGAGGTCATCGGCCTCGGGTGGGCGGAGGCCGATGAGGAGGCGCACCACCTCCAGCATGCGTTGAGCGACCGCGTCACCGACAAGATCGACGACCTGCTCGGCTACCCGCCGACCTGCCCGCACGGCAACCCCATCCCGCGGCAGGGCAGGACGCCCGAGCGACCGGCCGGCGAGCCGCTGTCCGAGGCCGCCGCCGGGGAGGAGGTCACGATCCTGCGCGTGACCGAGGAGGCCGAGGAGGACGCGCGGCTGCTGACCTTCCTCCAGGAGAACGGCGTGCGTCCCGGCAACGTCTTCGCCGTCGTCGACGTGTCGGAGCACATCGGGACGCTGACGTTGCGGCGTGCTGCCGCCGATGCCGAGGACGGACACGAGGTGACGATGGGGCTGAGCGCGGCGGCGAAGCTTCGCATGCTCCGCGGCCGGGCCGACCAGGGCCTGTTCCACCGCGTCCCCGAGCGCGCGCGGCTCGCGGCGGCCGGCTGATGCCGACCTGCTAGCATCGGGCCGACATGGTTCGAGACCGCGGCCGGCGCGCCGTCATCGCCGGCATCATCACCATCGCCTGGCTGGCCTACATGGCCATCGGGCTTCCACTGATCGACACGTACCTTCCCACGGTGGGTGGCGAGGGACCGGAGGGGACCGCCGCCTTCATCGGCCTCGTGTGGGGCGTGGTGACCGTCGGCCTCATCATGTGGGCCGTCTCGGACTGACGCGTCTCGCCGCTCGCTGAGCGGCATTCCGGCGCGAGTTCGTCTACCCTGCGCCGGATGGCCGTCCGACGCGTGAATCCGATGCGGCGCGAGGTCGTGCCCGTCGGCCTCCGGTATCATGCCCGCGTGAGCCGTGTACCCGGCGGGGGCCGCCCATGAGCGGACCCTGGGACCGGCCGTCCCACGAGCGCGACGCGCACGAGCCCGACGAGGCGGGCGCCGAGCAGCCCGACACGACCCGAGCCTCGGGCGATACGTGGTCCGAGCGCGACCCCTGGTCGAGCGAGCGACGCGAGGCCGGTTCGAGCTGGGACGACTGGTCGACCCTGCCGCCCCCCGACGACTTCGTCCTCGACGAGCCGACCCCGACCCTCGGTGATCCATGGGCGGAGTCCTGGGCTGTCGAGGAGCCGGCCGAGCAGCGCGTCGAGTCCCCGCCGTCCGCTCCGGACCTGCCTGCCCCTGACCGATGGGCTGCGCCGGAGCCGCAGCCTGACCGATGGGCTGCGCCGGAGCCGCAGCCCGAGCCCGCCGCGTGGTCGGGCACCGATGCTTCGGAGACCGATACGGCCGAGCCGTGGTCACCGCCCGCCGCAGAGCCCTCGTGGGGCGCCGAGCCGGCGGCCGTCGAGGAGCCAGCCGCCGCGCCCGTCGAGCCTCCCGAGGAGGAGGAAGAGGACGCCGCACCCCGCGTATCGCCCTGGCAGATCACGGACGACCCGTGGGCGGCCATCGCCGAGCCCGCCATCCAGCCCGCGCCTTCGGCGGAGCCCGAGGCGCAGCCCGAGCCGGAGCCCGAGCCGGAGCCCGAACCCGTTGCCGAGGAGCCACCCGCCGCGCCGATAGCGCCCGCTGCCGAAGCGGCCGCGCCCGAGGCCGAGCTCGAGGAGGCGCCGGAAGCCGCTGCCACGGCGGAAGAAGGCGAGCCGGTCGCCGATGTCGCGGCAGAGGAGCCAGCCGAGGCCGAGCCGGCGGCGAGCACCGGTGGATGGCGCCGCGACCTGCTGCCGTCCTGGCTGAGCGGGCGCATCGGTCGGTCAGAGCCGTCCGAGGCCGAGGAACCGGAGCCGGCCGCCGACGTGATCGCGGGGGCCGAGCCGGTCGCCGAGGCCGCCGAGCCCGCCGAGACGGGTGCCTGGCCACGAGCCGACGCACCCGAGGCCGAGGAGCAGGAACCAACGGAGGCCGATGCGCTCGCCGCGGCGAGCGAGCCGACGGCGGACGCCTGGGGCGCCTCGACGGCGGCGGACGAGCTCGAGTCGATCCCCGCGCCGACGCTCGCCGCGGACGATGAGGGGCCGGATGCATGGCCGTCGGCCGACCTCGGCATCGGTCCCGAGCTCGAGGAGGAGGAACCGCCCGCGGCCGCCTCCGAGGCCGGCGATCCGCGATTCGACGCCTGGGTCGGAGGGGCCGCCGAGGCCGTGGCCGAAGGGGTGGCCGCCGAGCCTGTCGTGCCCGACGCCGAGCCCGAGCCCGAGCCGCCGACGTGGTCGGCCGAGCCGCCCGCCTGGGGCGCGGGTCCCATCGGCGAGACGGAAACACCGGAGGCATCGGAAACACTCGAAGCACCCGACGCAGCCACCGATGCCGAGCGGGCAGCCGCCGATGACGAGGAGGCCGAAGCGGCCGCCACCGCCGAGGAGCCGACGGCAGAGCCCGAGGCCGAGCTCGAGCCCGACGAGCCGGCCGCGACCGAGGCGGAGCCGGCGGCCGCCACCGCCGAGGAGGCGCGCTCCTCCTGGTTCCGAAGCGGCCCGGATCACCAGCCGACGTGGCGCCCGGAGTGGCTGCCGGAGATCGACGAGACGGAGGACGAGCGCACCCGGGTCCTGCCGACCGACTGGTCGCCGCCGCCCCCGACGCCTCTGCCGCCGCAGGCCGCCTCGGCGGGAGGCGAGGACCTCGCGCCGCACGCCACGCCGGCGCGGACGCGCCCCGCGGCCGACGCCGATCGCGAGCTGGACGAGGACCCCGAGGCGGGCGCATCGACGGCCGAGCAGGCCGTCCCGTGGCTCATCGGCTTCATCCTGCTCCTGGCCGGCATGGTCATCGTGCTGCTGGCCCTGATCTTCGCCGGCGACGGGTCGCTGGGCGGTGGCGCGCCCACGTCGCCCTCCCCGTCGCTGGCCGCCGCGGTCGCCACGGCGACCCCCGGGGCGACGCCGCAGGCGAGCGGCGCGCCGTCGCCATCGGCTGCCGCATCGGCGGATGCGACGCCCGAGCCGAGCGAGGATGGCGGCACCGGTGGGCCGCTGTTCGGCCCGCTCGAGATGGTCTACCAGGGTCGGGCCACGGCGCTGGCGCCGATCTACCTCCTCCGCCAGGAGTTTGCGAGCGAGGAGGAGCCGACCGTCCTCGCCCAGGACCCGAACCTCGACGTGCGGCGCTTCGCCTGGTCGCGCGACGGCACCCACGGTGCCGGCCTGTACGCCGAGCTCCTCGTGTCGGTCGAGCCGAGCGCCGACAAGCGCCAGCTGGGCGACGACATCTCCACGATCACGTTCGGGCGCGACGCCTCCACCGTGTATGGCGTGCGGGTCGCCCGGGACGGCGCGAACGACGTGGCCGCGGTCATCGCCATCGACTACGCGAGCGGGGACGCGACCGAGCTCGCGCGGGTGACGTACCCCCGGCCGTCGGGCGGGAACCGGGCGGCCCTGCGCGAGGCGGCGTTCCAGGACGAGGGCGGCCCGGTTCGCCTGTACTGGATGGAGGACAACCGGCTCCGCCTCTACGTCGTGAACGGCGGGATGTGGGAGATCTCGCCCGACGACCGCACGGTGACCGAGGTCGAGCGCCGGCCGCCGCTGCTCGTCTCGCCCGACGGCCGGCAGCGCATCGTCGCCAGCGAGGACGGCGGCACGACGACGCTGACCCGCCTCGACATGGACGGCGTGGAGCGCGCCTCGACCACCGTCGAGGGCGTGGTGAGCCATCTCCGCTGGTCGCCGGACGGGGAGCGCGTCGTCTTCACCCTCGGTCGCTCCGCATCGGGCGGCGGCGTGCTCCAGGACCTCTTCCTGTGGGATCTCGACGACGAGCCCCCGACCCAGATCACCGCCACCGGGGCGGCGTTCGGCGCCGAGTGGCTCGGCGCCCGGGTCCGCTGGCGGGAGGAGGCCGGATGAGACCGGAGATCGTGTATCCCATCGGCGTGGAGCTCGACGAGACGGCACGCCGGATGCGGATCCGATGGGACGACGGCCACCTCGGCGAGTGGTCGTGGACGGCGCTCCGACGCGCCTGCCCCTGCGCGCTGTGCGCGGGCGAGGGCAGCCTGCCGGGCGTCGTGACGCTCGAGACGGTCTTCAGCGAGGAGCAGACCCGGATGACGGAGGTGCGATGGATCGGCCGATACGCCGTCGCCCCGATCTGGGCCGATGGTCACGACACCGGCCTGTTCACCTACGCCAAGCTGCGCGAGCTGTGCGAGTGCCCGGAGCACGCACCCGCATGAGCGAGGCACGCACCGGCATGACCGCAACGCACGACGCCCCCGACCTCGCGAGCGGCTTCACGCTCGCGCTGGGCGGCGGTGGCGCGCGCGGCTGGGCGCACGTCGGCGTCGCGACGGTGCTCGAGGAGCGTGGCCTCCGCCCGACCCGCATCGTCGGGACGAGCATGGGCGCCATCGTCGGTGCGGGCCTGGCCGCCGGCCGGACGCCGGAGGAGATCCGGGCCGCCGGCCTGCGGACGCAGGTCTACCGCCACATCCGGCGCGGCCGTCTGGCGCTGTTCGACTCGCGCCCGCTCATCGAGCTCATCACCGCGGACCTCGGCGATCCGCGCATCGAGGAGCTGCCGACGCCGCTCGGCATCACCGCCTTCGATCTCGTCACCGGCCACCCGCGGCTCATCACCGAGGGGCGGCTGGGCGATGCGCTCGAGAAGAGCATCGCCGCGCCGCTCTTCTTCTCGCCCTGTCCCGACGAGGAGGGCGTGTGGTGCGACGCCGGCCCGTGGGAGGGCGTGCCGGTCACCCTCGCGCGGGAATGGGCGCCGGAGCTGCCCGTCATCGGCGTCCTGGCCGACATCCCGAAGCTCGGCGTCTTCGCCGGCCGCTTCAGCGCCGCGCTGCTGCGTGCCGCATCGGCGACGCTCGGCATCGGTTCCGCGGGCGATCGGCTGACCGCCCGCCGCTACCTGGCCCTGCTGGCGGCGCGTTGGGCCGATCCGGTCGTCGAGGAGCCGGCCGACCTCCTCATCGCGCCCCGCCTCGGCTGGCTGAGCGCTCTCCAGTACGGTCGCGTGAACCAGGCGGCCGCCATCGGCGCCCGCGATGCGCGCCTGGTCCTCGACGAGCTGGCCGCCGATGCCGCCTGAGCGAGGCGTCCTCTTCGTCCACGCCCACCCCGACGACGAGTCGATGAGCACGGGCGGCACGATGGCCCGCCTCGTGGCCGAGGGCGTCCGCGTCGACCTCGTCACCTGCACCGATGGCGCCGAGGGCGAGATCCACGACCCGAGCCTCGATCCGGAGGAGGCCCGACCGCGCCTGGCGGAGATCCGGGCGGCCGAGCTCGCCTGCTCGGTCGAGGCCCTCGGCGGCGGGACGATCCACCACCACCTCCTCGGCTACCGCGACTCGGGGATGATGGGCACCGAGGCGAACACCCATCCCGACTCGTTCTGGCAGGCCGATATCGCCGAGGCCACGCGCCGGCTCGTCGAGATCGTGCGCGAGGCGCGACCGGCGGTCATCGTCAGCTACGACGAGAACGGCAACTACGGCCATCCCGATCACATCAACGCGGCGCGCATCGCGCGCGAGGCGTACCAGGCGTCGCAGGCCACCGACTGGGCGGTGAGCCGCTTCCACGAGATCGCCTTCCACCGCGACGCGTGGATGGGCCTGATGCGCGAGATGAAGGAGCGCGGCATCAGGCTGCCGTGGGACTTCGACGAGGCGGTCGAGGCGCCGCCTCCGGACGAGCTCAACCCGACGAACGCGGCCGCGCTCGGCCAGGTCGCCGAGGCGATCGAGGAGGAGGAGCAGCCGTCGTGGGAGGAGAGCTTCGGCCGCTCCGACGACGAGATCACGACCCGCGTCGACGTATCGGCTCATCTCGACGCGAAGCGGCGGAGCATGGACTGCCACAAGACCCAGCGCCAGGACCTCGGCTGGCTGCTCGACCTGCCCGCCGACCTCGCCGACACGGCGATGGCCACCGAGTACTTCGTCCTCCGCTGGCTGGACGGAGCCGATGCGCCCGCCGGCGTGCGCGAGACCACGCTGTTCGGCTGAGCGGGCCGTCCCCGTTCGGGTGAGCGGGGCTACCATGGGCGGGACGTGAGCAACCGCACCCTCGACCTGACCGACGACCTCGTCGCCTACGTGCGCCGATGGGGCGTCCGCGAGCCCGATGTCCTCGTCCGCCTGCGCGAGGACACCGCCAGGCTGCCCCAGAGCAATATGCAGATCGCCCCGGAGCAGGGGGCGTTCATGGCGCTCCTCGTCAAGCTCGCCGGCGCGCGACGCCTCCTCGAGATCGGCACGTTCACCGGCTACAGCTCGACGGTCATGGCGCTCGCCCTGCCGCCCGACGGCCGCATCACGTGCTGTGACGTGAGCGAGGAATGGACCGATCGGGCCCGGCAGGCCTGGGCCGAGGCCGGCGTCGCGGACCGCGTCGAGCTGCGCATCGGTCCGGCCATCGAGACGCTCCGCGGCCTGGAGTCGGGGACGTACGACCTCGCCTTCATCGACGCCGACAAGCCGAGCTACGACGCCTACTACGAGGAATGCCTCCGGCTCGTCCGGCCGGGTGGCCTCGTCATGCTCGACAACATGCTCCAGTCGGGGCGCGTGGTCGACGAGACCGATACGAGCGAGAGCGTCGTCGCCATTCGCGCGCTCAACGAGAAGATCGCGGGCGACGAGCGCGTCGAGCACGTGCTCCTGCCCGTCGCCGACGGCCTGACGCTGGCTCGCGTCCGCTGACGAGCGCCGCTCGGATCACGGCATGAGCCTCCAGGCACCGATGCGCTGCTCGGCGCTGGCCGAGGAGCTCGGCGAGCCCCTGGCGGGCACGGCCGACCAGCGCGTGCGCTGGCTCCTCGTCGAGGATCGCGGGGCGTGGGGCGAGACCGCGGTCGCCGACCTCGTCGGCGCCGACGTCGAGGCCGCGGCCAAGGCGCGCGGGATGCGGCTCGTCCTCGTCCGCCAGCGCTCGGCCGATGCCGCCGCGGAGGCGCGGCGGCGGGCGATCCTCGTCGACACGGCGTCGCGGCGCATGGCCGTGCGTTCAGTCGAGCCCGATGAGGTCGCGGGCCTCCTCGACACGCCGGTCGAAGACTTCGGTCAGCCGTTCGACGAGCCGATCTTCCTCGTCTGCACGAACGGCAGGCGCGACGCGTGCTGCGCGCTCCGCGGCCGGGCGCTGGCCAACGCGCTAACCGCGCATCACCCCGATCGCGTATGGGAGACGACCCACCTCGGCGGGCATCGGTTCGCCGCCAACCTCGTCTGCCTGCCGCACGGCCTCCTGTTCGGTCGCGTCCCGGCAGCCGATGGACCGGCATTGGCCGACGCATACCTGGCGGGCCGCCTCGACCCGGAGCACCTCCGCGGCCGATCCGCCTGGCCGCCGCCGGCCCAGGTGGCCGAGGTTGCCGTCCGTCGCTCCCTCGGCCGCCTCGGCGTCGACGACGTGACGCTCCTGGCCGCAGAGGTGGACGAGAACGAGGCGCGCGTCGTGCTCGGTTTGCCGGATGGGGAGGCGAGCGAGGTCCGGCTCCACGCCCGCCGGCTCGAGCCGCCGAGACCGACGAGCTGCCGCGCCGACGAGCTCGAGGCGCCGCTCCACTGGGAGGTGCGCGGGATCAGCCCGGCTGCGGAAGCTCCTGGAACAGCGTGAGCTGCACGCCGGCCGGCGCGTCGAGCCGGGCGTTGAGCGACCGCCACGGCGTCTCGGTCGGCTCGGCGATGAGCGTGGCGCCGGCCTCGACCAGGCGGTGGGTCATGCCCGGGACGTCACCGACCTCGAGGGCGAGGCGGAACTTCGGCGCCACCGGCCGGCCGACCTCGACCTCGTCGATGTATCGCTTCTGGGCCGGGTTGGCCAGCTCGAGCGTCGCGCGGCCGGCGTCGAGGATCGTGACCTGCGCGCCGTCGGGGCCGGAGACGGCCAGCTCCTCGCGCATCCCGAGGACGTCGCGGTAGAACCGCACCGCCTCGTCGTAGTCGGGCGCCTCGACGACGAGGCGCATCTGGAGCACGGACATGCGACGAGAATAGGCCGATGACCGATCCCGTCGCGGCCCTCCTTCGCGAGGCAGCGGCGCGATGGGGGACGCCGCTGTACGTCACCGATCTCGACGCGGCATCGGCCCGTGCTCGCGCCTGGGCCGATGCCCTGCCCGGCGCCAGCGTTGCGTACGCCGTCAAGGCGAACCCCGACCCGGCGCTCCTGCGCCGGCTGGCCGCCGAGGGGCACGGCTTCGAGGTCGTGGGGCCGGTCGAGCTGGAGCTCGCGCTCCGGGCCGGGGCCGATCCGGCCCGCATCGTCGTCAACGGCGTCGGCCAGGCCGATGCCGACCTCCACGCCGCGCTCGCCACCGGCGCGCTCGTCAACGCCGAGTCGCTCGGTGGCCTCGACGCCCTGCTCGGCGCGCCCGACGGCGGTCGGATCGGCGTGCGGATCAATCCCGCGCTCGAGGCGGACACGCACGACCACCTCGCCACCGGGGCCGCGGGCTCGAAGTTCGGGATCGCGCTCGACGAGCTGCCCGAGGCGCTCCGCCGGATTCGCGCCGCGGACGCCAGGCTCGAGTCGATCGGCGCCCATATCGGCTCCGACATTGCCGACCCCGAGCCGTTCCGGCGACTCGCCGAGCTCCTCGTCCGGCTGGCGCGCGAGGCCGGCGTCGAGCACGTCGACCTCGGCGGCGGCTGGCGCGGCGATCCGGCCGCGTACGCATCGGCCGTGGCGCCCGCGCTCCCGAACGACATCGGGATCACCGTCGAGCCGGGCCGGAGCATCGTGGCCGAGGCCGGCTGGCTGCTGACCCGCGTCGTCCGGGTCCAGGCGCGCGGCCACCTCGTCGCCGACGCCGGCATGACCGAGCTCATCCGGCCGATGCTCTACGGCGCCGTCCACCCCGTCGAGCTGCTCGAGCCCGGCGCGCTATTGCCGAGCCGGGGCCCGTGGACCCTCGCCGGTCCGGTGTGCGAGGCCGGCGACATCCTCGCCCGGGACGTGGAGCTCGGTCCGGCGGCGGGGGAGGGCGCGCTGCTGGCGATCGGCGAGGCCGGCGCCTACGGCCTGGCGATGGCGAGCTCGTACAACGGGCGGCTGCGTCCGGCCCAGGCGGTGATCGAGGGCGGCGAGGTCCGGCTCAGCCGCCGGCGCGAGACGCTCGAGGACCTCGTCGCGCGCGACCTATGACTCGCTCGGGCTGAACCCGTGGCCGCCCATGACCCGCCAGCGCAGGCCGTCGTGGGTGAGCCGATACACCGCCGGCGTCGGCATGGCCATGTGGAACGCGAAGCCGACCTCCGGCTCGAGGGCCTGGAGGATGAGGCTGATGAGGTTGCCGTGGCTGCCGATGACGAGGCGTCCACCATCGGGATGCCGGATGCGGAGGAGGTCGAGCATGCCGATGGCGCGGCGCTGCGCGACGCGCCCGGACTCGCCGCCGGGCAGGGCGAAGTCCGCATCGGCCCAGGAGCGCTCGAGGCTGTCGCGCCAGGTGTCGGGAATGCGCTCGACCGACAGGCGACGCTCACGGAGATCGTCGAGCAGCTGGACCTGCAGGCCGCGCCGGATGGCGAGGGGGCTGACGGTCTCGACCGCCCGGGCGTAGGGCGACGAGTAGACCGCCGTCACCTCCCAGGCGTCGAGCTCCGCGGCGAGCTCGGCGGCCGCGACGCGGCCGGCATCGGTCAGTGGCCGGTCGTCATCGGAGACGTCGGGCGTGCCGACCGGGACGGGCTCGGCATGGCGGACGAGGATGACGTCGAGGGGAGCGAGCGGCATCCGGCGAGTCTAGCCCGCCGCGGTCAGTCGATCGCGCGGTGGAGGAACGCGGCCATCTGGGCCCGCGTCACCGGCGACGCCGGGCAGTAGCGGGTC
>DATAJO010000003.1:0-108695 GCA_036262075.1 Candidatus Limnocylindria bacterium | reverse complement strand
ATGGTCACCGTCGGCGGCTCCCGGGTCGCGTCCGGCGGACGCACGAGCGGTGAGCGCTGGGAGCTGCGGATTGACGTGCGCGACACCGGCATCGGCATCCCGCCCGAGGCGATGGACAAGCTGTTTCAGTCATTCAGCCAGGTGGATGCGTCGATCGCGCGCCGCTATGGAGGCACCGGGCTCGGGCTGGCGATCAGCCGGCGCCTGGCGGAGCTCATGGACGGCTCCCTGACGGCCGAGAGCAGCGGCAGGGCGGGGGAGGGCAGCGTCTTCCACCTCGCCGTCCGGATGCCCGTGGCAGCCGACGACGCGGTGACGTCCGCGCGGCCGACCCGGATCGACGCCGATCTGCGTGGGCGGACGGTGCTCATCGTCGACGACAACGCGACGAATCGGCGCATCCTCGTGGCGCAGACCGCACGATGGGGGATGGTGCCGCGCGAGACAGGCTCGCCGCTCGAGGCGCTCCGCTGGCTGTCCCACGGCGAGCGCTTCGACATCGCCCTGTTCGACCAGGTCATGCCCGAGCTCGACGGCATCGAGCTGGCCGAGCGCGTCCGCGCGCTGGCCGACGACGATGGCCATCCGGTGCTGCCGATCGTCATCCTGTCGTCGATCGGCCTCCGCGAGCGCGACGACCTGCCGATCCTCGCCTGGCTGGCGAAGCCGGTGAAGCCGTCGGCGCTGCATGACACGATCGCCACCGTGCTCCTCGGCGAGGCAGCCGCGCGCCCGGCGTCTCGGCCAGCGCCGACGAGGGACGGGGGCCGGCTCGGCGATCGGCACCCGCTGCGCATCCTGCTCGCCGAGGACAACCCGGTGAACCAGAAGCTCGCCCTGCGGCTGCTGGCCCAGATGGCCTACGAGCCGATGGTCGCCGGCGACGGGCTCCAGGCCATCGCCGCCATGGAGGAGGCCGCATTCGACGTCGTGCTCATGGACGTCCAGATGCCCGAGCTCGACGGTCTCGAGGCGACGCGCCGCATCCGGGCGCGCTGGCCCGACTCGCCGCCGTGGATCGTGGCCATGACGGCCAACGCCATGGCGGGGGACCGCGAGGCGTGCCTTGCTGCCGGCATGAACGACTACATCGCCAAGCCGATCCGCCCGCAGGAGCTCGCCGCCGCGCTCGAACGCGCCCCGAGGACCATCGCGCAGGCGGGAGGCGTGGACCGATGACCGATCCCGTGCTCGATATCGCCGTGCTCGACGCGCTCACCGCATCGGTCGATGGCGATCACGCCTTCGTCGTCGACCTCATCGAGGCCTACCTGGACGACGGCGCGGCGCAGGTCGACCAGGTCGAGCGCGCCATCGCCGCCTCGGATCTGGGGGCGCTCGTCCGGCCGGCCCACACGCTGAAGTCGAGCAGCGCAACCGTCGGCGCCGCGCCGCTCGCGGCCATGGCGCGCGAGCTCGAGTTCGCCGGTCGCGAGGGCCGGACCGACGACGCTCAACCGTCGCACGCGGCTGCGCTGCGCAGCGCGTGGGACGCCACCGCATCCGCGCTGCGCGACTGGGTCGCCGGAGGCCGGCCGTGACCGATGGCGCCGGGATCGCGCTCGTCGTCGACGACAGCCGGGTCAATCGGCTCGTCCTGGCGCGCCAGCTGAGCGACCTCGGGCTCGAGGTGCTCGAGGCCGAGAACGGTGTCGAGGCGCTCGACCAGCTGCGCGCCCTGCCCGGGGCGATCGACGTCGTGCTGCTCGACGTGATGATGCCCGAGCTCGACGGCTACGCCACGCTCGAGGCGCTGAAGACGGACGAGGCGATCCGCCATATCCCGGTGATCATGGTCTCCGGCGTGGAGGAGCTGGACAGCGTCGTCCGCTGCATCGAGCTCGGGGCGACCGACTACCTCACCAAGCCGATCAACGCGCGCATCCTCGCCGCACGGCTCAATGCCTCACTGGCCGCGAAGCGGCTCCACGACCTCGAGGCCGCGCACCTCGAGCAGCAGCGGCAGCTCATGACGACCATCGAGCGCCAGAAGATCGAGCTGAGCCGCTTCCTGTCGCCCCAGATCGCCGAGCTCATCTCGTCACGCGAGGGCGAGCAGCTGCTGGCGGGCCATCGGCGGCAGATCACCGTCGCCTTCTGCGACCTCCGCGGCTTCACCTCGTTCGCCGAGCAGGCCGAACCCGAGGAGCTGTTCAGCGTCCTCGGTGAATACCACCGCATGATGGGCGCCGCGATCGTCGAGCACGGCGGCACGCTCGAGCATTTCGCCGGGGACGGCGTGATGATCTTCTTCAACGACCCGGTCCCGCAGGAGGACCACGTCGAGCGCGCCGTGCGCATGGCGATCACGATGCGCGACCGGTTCGGGACGCTGGCAGACGCCTGGCGCAAGCGTGGCTACGAGCTCGGCTTCGGCGTCGGCATCGCCGTGGGCTACGCGACCCTCGGGCGCATCGGCTTCGAGGGCCGGCACGACTACGGCGCCATCGGGAACGTCACGATCCTGGCGTCACGCCTGAGCAGCCAGGCCGCGCCGAACCAGATCCTGCTCAGCCAGCGGGCGGTGGGCATGATCGAGGAGATCCTCGAGGTCGAGGCCATCGGCGACCTCGAGATCAAGGGCCTCAGCCGCCCGGTAAGCGCCAGCAACGTCCTCGCCGTCCGCTGAGGCGGTTCCGGGCGGGGAGCCGCACGCTTAGTTGCATCGGCAACTACTGTGCTAGCATGGGGGAGTGAGTCAGCCGATCAAGATCGACGTCTGGTCGGATATCGCCTGCCCGTGGTGCTACATCGGCAAGCGCAACCTCGAGACGGCGATTGCCGCGTTCCGGGGCCGTCCGGAGGCGGCCATCGAGGTCGAGTTCCGCAGCTTCGAGCTCGCGCCGGACACGCCGGTCGACTTCGAGGGCAGCGAGCTGGACTACCTGGCCCGCATCAAGGGCATCAGCCGCGAGCAGGCGCAGGCGATGCACGACCGCGTGTCGGCCATCGCCGCCGGCGTGGGACTGCGCTACGACTTCAGCGCGGTGAAGCACACCCGCACGCTGAAGGCGCACCAGCTGCTGCACTACGCCAAGGCACGCGGCACGCAGGCGGAGATGACCGAGCGCCTGATGAGCGCCTACTTCGCCGAGGGCCGCCACGTCGGTCGCGACGAGGAGCTGGCGAGCCTGGCGGCCGAGGTCGGCCTGGACCCGGACGACGTGAAGCGCTCGCTGGCGGCCGACGAGCACCTCGACGACGTCCGCGCCGACCAGGCCCTGGCGCGGGCCTACGGCATCGGCGGCGTGCCGTTCTTCGTCATCGACGGCCGCTACGCGGTCTCCGGCGCCCAGCCCGCCGAGGTCTTCGTCCAGGCGCTCGACATGGTCGCGCGCGAGCGCGCGGCCGCCTAACGGCCGATTCCGGACAGGAATTGGCACCATCGGCGCCTACCATGAGCCGATGGACATGAAGCTCGAGCTCGTGGCCGTGCCGGTGACCGATGTCGACCGCGCCAAGGCCTTCTACGTCGACCAGGTCGGCTTCACCGCCGATCACGACCACGTCGTGAACGAGTCGCTGCGGTTCGTGCAGCTCACGCCGCCCGGCTCGGCGTGCTCGATCACGATCGGCACCGGCATCACCGAGATGCCGCCCGGATCCCAGAAGGGCCTGCAGCTCGTCGTGGCCGATATCGAGGCCACCCAGGCCGATCTGCGCGGTCGCGGCGTCGAGACGAGCGAGATCCAGGACCTGCCGTGGGGGAGATTCGTCTTCCTTCAGCGATCCGGACGGCAACGCGTGGGCGATCCAGCAGCTTCCGCCACGCTGAACGTCACATAACATACATTTGCGGAAGTGGCTGGCTGAGTAGCGGGTGGCGGCCGCCGCGGGCGCCTTCTGCGACGCTGGTTCATAACCGCGCCAAGACCGCGCAAGTAACGCCGACCGCAACCGCCGATGGTCCGGCCGGCGCACACACCCATCGTCCTATCGGTCCCCGATGAGGGGCGTCCCAGACTGCGCGCATGCGTGGTTTGTGGCTCGTCGCCCTCGCGGGACTGGCATTCGGCGTCGCCTCGGTGGTCGGTGGATCGGCCGTCGGTGGTGGGCTCGGCCGGCTCGTGCTCGGCTACGGCATGCTCGTGGTGCTCGCCTCGCTCTACCTGGCCGCCGGCCTCGCCATTCGCGATCGCGTATGGCGGCGACTGCACCGGCCGGCCGTGGAGCGCGTCCAGCCCATCGACCTCGCCGGCCGTCGCGTCTTCTAGACGTCCTCGGCCGGTAGCGACCCCGACGGCGGCGGCGCCGAGCGCCGTCGCTGACGCGTGGCCGCGAAGCCGATGACCGCCGCCGCGGCCGCGGCACCCAGATCCGGCGCGCCCGCGCGCCCGTAGCCGATCCGCAGCCGCAGATCGGCCGTCTCGACGAACGAGCGCGTCACGCCGCGCCGCTCGCCGCCGATGAGCAGGAACAGGCCGCCCGCCAGGTCCGCGACGTCGAGATCGGTCGCCTCCGCATCGGCGACGGCCACGCCGACCCGCATGCCGGCCGCGCGACAGGCGTCCGCCGCCTCCTCGGCCGATGCGACCCGCGCCGTCGGCAGCAGCTCGCTCGTGCCGGCCGATGCGCGCGTGACGGTGGTCACTGCCGTCTCCCAGCTCCGACGCACGACCAGGCCGTCCACGCCCGCGGCGTACAGGGCGCGGACCGCCTGACCATGGTTGAACGGGTCCTCGATGCCGTCGAGCATGACCACGAGCGACCCCTCCCCCACCTCGGCCAGGAGCTCGGCCATGCCGGCCTCCCGACGCGGGCCGACGAGCGCCAGCACGCCACCGTGCGTCCGTCCCCGCGCCACCTCGTCGATGACGTCGGCCTCCACCTCGTCGATGAGCACCCCCCGCTCCCGCGCGAGCGCCCGCAGGCGGCGCAGCCGACGGTCGCCGGGTCGGGTGGCCCAGATCCGGTGCACGTGGCGTACGCCCGCCTCGAGCGCCGCCTCGACCGAGACATGGCCCTCGAGCAGCATCGGCCACTGGTTGACCGGCACGGCGCCGCGGTCAGGGCCGAAGGGCACGAGGTCGCCGTCGCCCAGGTACGGAGCCTCGGCCGCCACGGGGACGAGGCCGATCGCCGCGCGACGCGCGTCGAGGGTGGCCGGATCGTCGACCGGGTGGGGATGCTCGACCTCGCCGTCGGGCGCGAGCCAGGCGATCGTGCCGTATGGCTGCGCCCGGCCGGTGGTGGCGGCGACGCGGTCGGCCAGCGTGGCGAGATGGCGGGGATCGGCGTCGCCGGCCGCCACGGCCTCGGCGAGGAGCGGCACCCAGGCCTCGCGTGCCGGGCCGAGCCGGTCGGCGTGCTGGGCCAGCATCCAGGCCGCGTCCGCACCATCGACGCCCACGAGCCGCAGCCCGGGCCACTGACCGCCGGCGAGAATCTCGGACAGCCGTTCGGCGTTGCGGGCGTTGACCTCGACCAGCTCGAGGGCCTCGGGCGGCGCATCGGCCCACTCGCCGAGCACGGGCACGAGGGCGGCGGTCGGTGCCCCGAGGCGCCGGTCGAGCTCGGCAGCGACGTCCGGAGACGCGTCAAGCGCGGCGGAGAGGCGGTCGACCGCGGCGAGCTCCCTTTCGACCATGGCGAGGAGCTCGCCCCGCAGCTCGGGGAGCGCGGGCATCGGCCTCAGCGGGGCGCGGGCGTGCGCCGCCCCTGGCGGCCGGCGGCCTGGAGCTCGGACGCGATCGACGCCGGCAGGTGGCCGCTGACGCGGACGCCGCCCTCCTCGTACGCCTCCTCGACGTGGCCGGAGCTGCGCGCACGGGCCACGAGCTCGCCACGCTCGTACGGCACGACGGCGTCGACGGCGACCATGCGGCCCCGCAGCGCATCCGAGATCCGCTGGCGCAGCGTGTCGAGCCCGGCGCCGGTCTGCGCGCTGACGAAGACCGTGGTCGGGCTGTCCGGCGGCGCGCCGGCGTCGTGGGGCAGCAGATCGATCTTGTTGTAGACCATGATCCGCGGCGTCTCACCGGCCCCGAGCTCGTCGAGCACGGTCTGGACGGCCTGCTGCTGGCCGACGAAGTCCGGATCGGCGGCGTCCACCACCTCGAGCAGAAGATCGGCGCGGCGGACCTCCTCGAGCGTGGCGCGGAAGGCGTCGACGAGGTCGTGCGGCAGCTTGTTGATGAAGCCCACCGTATCGGTGACGACGACCTCGTGGCCGTTCGGCAGCTCGACGCGGCGGCTCGTCGGGTCGAGCGTGGCGAACAGCATGTCGGCGGCGTACACGTCCGCATCGGCCAGGGCGTTGAGGAGCGTGCTCTTGCCGGCGTTCGTGTAGCCCACCAGGGCCACCGTGGCAACCTCGTGGCGGTCGCGGTTGCGGGCGGCCGTGGCGCGATGGCGCGTGACGTCGTCGAGCTCGGCCCGCACCTTCTTGATCTTTTCGCGGATGATGCGCCGGTCGGTCTCGAGCTGGCTCTCGCCGGGGCCGCGGGTGCCGATCCCGCCACCGGTGCGCGACAGGTGGGTCCACATCCGGGTCAGCCGCGGCAGGTGGTACTCGAGCGCGGCGAGCTCGACCTGGAGGCGTCCCTCCTTCGTCTTCGCGTGGCGCGCGAAGATGTCGATGATCAGCGCCGAGCGGTCGAGGACCTTGCAGTCGAGCAGCTTCTCGAGGCTGCGCTGCTGGTTCGGCTCGAGCTCGTCGTCGACGATGAGCAGGTTGAAATCGGTCGCGGCCTTCTCGTCGAGGAGCTCGGCGGCGCGACCCTTGCCGAAGTACCACACCGGGTCCGGTTCCGGGCGTCGCTGGAATGCGGAGCCCACGACGGTCGCCCCGGCCGTCTCGGCCAAGGCAGCGAGCTCCGCCAGCGAGCGCTGGATCGGCCAGCGACCATCGCGGGGGTCGTCGAGGCCGATCAGGAAGGCGCGCTCCTCGGGCGTGGTGAGATCGATGAGGCGTGTTCGATCGGACATGTGTTCGATCCGATGGTAAACGAGATGGCCGCCGATGGCAGCACGGGCGGCTCGAGGCCGCCACCGGCCGCGCGAGTGGCCACGAGCCCCCGTGGCGGACGGTACGAAGGTCCTGCTGCATCGTCCCGCCGCGCTCTGTCATAACCGCACTGCACCTCAACGGGGGTCGAAGGGAGCGGAGCACCGCGTGACCGGAGAGACGACGACGCAGCCGGCGGGCAGCGTGAGCACGAGCGTGCTCACGCGTCGCATGCTGACCGCCCTCCTCGGCGCCGTGCCAGCCTTCGTGCTGGCGCGCCAGGCGGTGATCATCGTCGTCGGCGACGAGATCCTCGGCATCGTGGCCGGCGCGGCCACCGCCCTCGCCGTGGCGGCCGTCCTCCTCGCCCGCACCGTGTCGCCGCTCGTCGCCCAGCAGGCGGCGCTGGAGGAGCGCTACGAGGCCGCCCTGGCCGATGCGCTCACCGATCCGCTCACCGGGCTCGGCAACCATCGCGCCTTCCACGAGGAGCTCGATCGCCAGGTTGCCGCGTCCCAGCGCTACGGCACGCCGCTGTCGCTGGCGCTCATCGACCTCGACGAGTTCAAGCAGATCAACGACAAGAGCGGGCATGCCGCCGGCGACCGGATGCTGCGCGGATTCGCCCACATTCTGAACAGCGCCACGCGGCGCGCGGATCGGCCGTTCCGCATCGGCGGTGACGAGTTCGCCGTCATCCTGCCCCACACCGACCTCGCCGGCGCGCACATCGTCACCCGCCGCATCCTCGCCCAGTCGCTCGGGCCGTCGCTGCGCAGCGAGGACGTCAGCCCGGTGAGCTTCTCGGCCGGCGTGTCGTCCATGCCGGAGATGGCGACCGACCGCAGCCGCCTGTTCAACCAGGCCGATGTCGCGCTGTACGCCGCCAAGCGCGGGGGCCGGACCGATGTCGTGGCCTTCGACCCGTCGCTCGAGGCGTCGGACAAGGACGACGAGCCGAGCACCGCCGCCGCGGCCATCGCCGACGTCATCAGCCGCGGACTGCTGCGGCCGGTGTACCAGCCGATCGTGGCGCTCGCCTCGCGCGAGGTCATCGGCGTCGAGGGCCTCATCCGGCCTGTCGAGCCCGCCCCGTTCAGCGACCCGGCCGGCCTCTTCGCCGCCGCCGAGGCCGGTGGCCGGCTCGTGGCGCTCGACCTCGCCTGCGTCGAGACGATCGTGCGCGGCGCCGCGGACCTGCCGGCCAACCAGTTCCTCAGCGTCAACCTCTCCCCCGCCACGCTCGAGGCGCCCGAGTTCAGCCCGGCCGCCTTCCTGTCGATCCTGGCGCGCAACGGCTTCCCGGCCGATCGGCTCGTGGTCGAGATCACCGAGCACCAGGCGCTGCGTGAGCCGGCCCGCGTCCGCGAGCGGCTCGAGGCCTGCCGCGCCGCCGGCGTGCGCTTCGCGGCCGACGACATCGGCGCCGGCAACGCCGGCCTGCGGCTCCTGTCCGAGATCAGCTTCGAGGTCCTCAAGGTCGACCTCGGCCTCGTCCAGGCCAGCGCCGCGGGCGGTCCGTCGAGCGCCGTCATCGGCTCGATGGTCGGCTTTGCGACCCGCATCGGCGCGTTCGTCATCGCCGAGGGCATCGAGCACGCCGAGCAGATCGACCAGCTGCTCGAGCTCGGCATCGAGGCCGGCCAGGGCTACCACCTCGGCCATCCCGGCCCGATCGTGCCGGAGATGGCCCCGCAGGCGCCGATGGAGACGTCCGACACCGGAATGAGCGCCTGGCGCCAGTCGATCGGCCTGCCGGCAGCCTAGGTCAGCGCCGCCCGAATCACCCGTTCCGCGCGCTCGACGAGCGCGTCGTCGTCCGCCTCGCGGCCGGTCGCGTCGAGCCACATGATCCGGCCGTCGCGCCGGAACCAGGTCAGCTGCCGCTTCGCGTACTGCCGCGTGCGGCGCGCGGTGACCTCGATCGCCTCCTCGAGCGTCCACTCCCCCGCCAGGTGGCGCGCCGCCTCCTGGTAGCCGTGCCCGGTCATCGGCCGCAGCTCCGGCCCGTAGCCGCGTTCGAGGAGCGCGGCGACCTCCTCGAGCAGCCCGCCCGCGAACAGGCGCCGGGCGCGCTCGTCGATCCGCCGGTACAGCTCGTCGCGCGAGCGCTGGAGGCCGATGAGCACGACGCGCCCCGGATGCGGCGCCGATCGCGGGCTCGCTCCCTCGCCGCCGGCCAGCGACCGCTCGAGCGCCCGCACCACCCGCCGCGGGTTGCGCAGGTCGGTGCGGGCCGCCAGCTCCGGCTCGCGCTGGCCGAGCTCCGCGGCGAGCGGCTCCAGGCCCTCGACCTCCCATCGTCGCGTCAGCGTGGCGCGCAGCTCCGGATCCCAGCCCTGGGTGGTGTAGTCGTGGCCGTCGACGAGGGCGCCGACGTACAGGCCGGTGCCGCCGACGAGCATCGGCAGCCGGCCGCGGGTGGCCACCGCGTCGACCAGTGGCCGCGCCCGTTCCACCCAGTCGGCGACGGTGAACGGCTCGTCGGGGTCGGCGAGGTCGAGGAGGTGGTGCGGCACCGCCTGCCGGGCGGCGGCGTCGGGCTTCGCCGTCCCGATGTCCATGCCGCGGTACACCTGGCGCGAGTCGGCGACGAGGATCTCGACCGGGAGCCGCCGCGCGAGCGCCAGCGCGAGATCGGTCTTGCCCGACGCCGTGGGGCCGACGATGCCGAGGATCGGCGGCGCGGACGATGCGCCCACCGGGCCGTCAGACCTCGACGAGGCGCTGCACCTGCTCGATCGAGCGCGCCCGCCCGCTCGCCGCGTCGGCGCTGATGACGACCGCGTTGAGCGCCACCGGTCCATCGGCCACCTGGAAGCGGGTCGGCAGGTGCCGGATGAAGCGCGGCAGCACGGTGTCGAGGCTGAAGCCGATGATCGAGTCGCGCGGCCCGGTCATGCCGATGTCGCTGATGTACGCCGTGCCCCCGGGCAGGACGCGGGCATCGGCGGTCGGCACGTGGGTGTGGGTGCCGACGACGGCCGTGACGCGGCCGTCGAGGTACCAGCCCATGGCGTTCTTCTCGGACGTTATCTCGCAGTGGAAGTCGAGCACCCGGATCGGCGGGAGCGGCTCGATCCCGCTGTCGAGCAGCTCGTCGAGCTTCGTGAACGGCGAGTCGAGCTGGTTCATGAACACGCGGCCCATGGCGTTCATGACGGCGAGCTCGACGCCGGCATCGGTGTGGTGAACGAGCCAGCCACGACCGGGGGCGTCGTCGGGGTAGTTGATCGGGCGCAGGACGGGCCGATCGGTGTCGAGGTAGTCGTAGATCTCGCGCTTGTCCCAGATGTGGTTGCCGCTGGTGATGACGTCGATGCCGCCGCCGAGCAGCTCCTCGGCCAGGCTCGGCGTCAGGCCCGCCCCGGCGGCCACGTTCTCGCCGTTGGCGATGACGACGTCGAGGTCGAGCTCGGCCCGCAGGTCGGGCAGCGCATGGAGCACCGCCTGGCGCCCCGGCTTGCCGATGATGTCGCCGATGACGGCGATGCGGACCTCGGTTCCCGGCCCGCTCACCGCGCGTAGTCGACCGCGCGTGTCTCGCGGATGACGGTGACCTTGATCTGGCCGGGGTACTGGAGCTGCTCCTCGATCTTCTTCACCACGTCGCGCGCCAGGCGGCTCGAGGCCAGGTCGTCGACGTCCTCGGGCCGGACGAGGATCCGGATCTCACGGCCGGCCTGGATGGCGAAGCAGCGCTCGACGCCCGGGAAGCTGAGCGCGATCTGCTGGAGGTCCTCGAGCCGCTTCACGTAGTTGTCGAGGCTCTCGCCGCGTGCGCCGGGCCGCGAGGCGCTGATCGCGTCGGCGATCTGGACGACCGTGGCCTCGACGCTCTCCTGGTCCACCTCCTGGTGGTGGGCCGCGATCGCGTTGCACACCACCGCGCTGACGCCGTAACGGGCCGCGATCTCGCCGCCGATGGCCGCGTGCGGCCCCTCGACCTCGTGGTCGACCGCCTTGCCGATGTCGTGGAGCAGGCCGCCCTTTTTCGACTCGCTGACGTTCGCGCCGATCTCGGCGGCAAGGAGCCCCGCCAGCCGCGCGGTCTCGACGCAGTGGTTGAGGACGTTCTGGCCGTAGCTGGTGCGGTACTTCAGCCGGCCGAGGAGCTTGATGAGCTCGGGATGCAGCCCCGGGACGCCCGCGTCGTACGCGGCCTGCTCGCCGGCCTGGCGCATGACGACCTCGATCTCCTGGCGGCACTTCGCCACCGTCTCCTCGATCCGGCCGGGATGGATCCGCCCGTCGCCGATGAGCTTCTCGAGCGCCAGCCGCGCGATCTCGCGCCGCACCGGGTCGAAGCCAGACAGGACGACCGCCTCCGGCGTGTCGTCGATGATGAGGTCGACCCCGGTCGCCTGCTCCAGGGCGCGGATGTTCCGGCCCTCGCGGCCGATGATCCGGCCCTTCATCTCCTCGTTCGGGAGCGTGACGACGGTGATCGTCGCCTCCGAGGTGTGGTCGGCGGCGATGCGCTGCATGACGGTGGTCAGGATTCGCCGCGCCCGGTCGTCGCCCTCCTCCTGCGCGTGGCGCTCGATCTCGCGCACCCGGTGCTGGGCCTCGGCCCGTGACTCGTCCACGATCTGCGCGATGAGCGACTCGCGCGCCTCGGCCACCGTCAGGCCGGACACGCGCTCGAGCTCGAAGCGCTGTCGTTGCTGGAGCTCGGCGAGGCGGGCGCGCTCCTGGTCGAGCTCGGCCTGGCGGGCGAGAAACGTCGCCTCGCGCTCCTCGATCGCGGCCACCTTACGATCGAGCGCCTCCTCCCGGTCCAGGAGGCGGCGCTCGGTGCGCTGGAAGGTGGCACGCTGCTCGCGCGCTTCATCCTCGGCTGCTCGGCGGAGGTGAAGCGCCTCGTCCTTCCCCTCGAGGACGATCTCCTTCTGCTTCGCACGTGCCTCGGCGATGAGCCGCTCGGCGTATTGCTCCGCGTGCCGCACGGCGTTGGCCGCGATCATGCGGCGCGCGAAGAAGCCGATGACGGCGCCGATAAGGGCGGCCACGGCGGCCACGGCGATGACGACGATCTCAGGCATGTCGGCTCCCCCGTTCTGTGGAGCCCTGGTGGGCGGTCTGTTGTCGCGCCTGCGTCACCGCCGGCGCACCTGGTTCGATCTCCGATCGGGCATCCGCCCGAGGAAGGCCCGAGTGTAGCGCAACTCTTGCGCACCCACGCAGAGAGCGGCCGGTCGGCTCGCCCGGCGGCCGAGCGATGCCCTAGGCCCCGCCGTCAGGCGGTGAACAGGCGTCCGAGCAGCCGCACATGCTCCAGATCGCGGGGCAGGAAGTCCTGGAGCATGATCCGCTGCACGCCGACCGCCTCGAACGCGCGCACCCGCTCGTGCGCCTCGTCCGGCGTGCCCATGATCCAGCGGTCGCGGCGCTGCGCCAGCCAGGTGTCCGCCTCGTCGGCCGGCCGGGCGAGCGCCTCGAACAGGAGCCGCACCCGGTCGTGGACCTCGGACTCGGTCTCGCCCACGAGCACGCCGGTCATCGCCGACAGGACGACGCTGCCCGGGTCGCGCCCGACCTCCTCGCAGGCCTTCCGCACTCGCGCGTACGCCTCACGTGCGCCCTCGACCGATGCCGACGTCAGGTTGAACTCGTCGGCGTAGCGCGCCACCAGCCGGGACATCCGCCGCTTCCCCTCGCCGCCGATGATGATGTGCGGGTGCCGCCGGCCGCCGCGGGCGATCTCGCCGTGCCGCTTCGCGTTGCGGACCTGCCAGTACCTGCCCTCGTACGACCAGCCATCGGGCTCGGTCCACAGGCCGTGGATGATGGCGAGCGCCTCCTCGAGCATGTCGTAGCGCTCGCCGAGCGGCGGGAACGGGATGCCGAGCTGCGCGTGCTCCTCCTCGTTCCAGCCGGCGCCGAAGCCCGCCTCGACTCGCCCGTCGCTCATCTCGTCGACGGTCTGGATGACCTTGGCGTGGTTGCCGGGGATCCGGAACGTGACCGGCGAGACGAGCACGCCGAGTCGGATCCTCGTCGTCTCGCGCGCCAGCCCGGCGAGCGTGGCCCAGGCATCGGTCGTCGGCCTGCCGGCGCCTCCGGGGAAGCTGGCGTAGTGGTCGGATCGGAAGAACGCCTCGAAGCCCACCTCCTCGGCGGTCCGGGCGATGGCGAGGATCTCGTCGTAGCTGAGCCCCTGCTGGGGCTCGGTCATCAGTGCGAAGCGCATGCCGCCAGCGTAGCGTCCGGCATGCCCGCCGACCTCAGCTTCGCGCCCGGCTCGCGCGCGACGAGCCGCGCACCTCCTCGTAGCGGGCCAGGAACGTGTCGAGGTCCGAGCGAGCGATCGTCTCGCCGATGACGTCGAGCGGCAGTTCCTCGAGCCGCCGGAACCGGACGCAGCTCTTGCCCATGTCGAGCTTCTTGCCCGTCGTGGCCCAGCGCTGCCTGAACCACGCCTCGAGCTCGGGATCGCCGTACACGGTGTTGAGGTACAGCGCCATGTGGTTCTTCTGGCTCGCCAGGCTCGCGAGCCCGAGCGGCTCGCCGTTGTACGTGTCCCCGAAGCGCTCGAGCGGCACGTACCACCCGATCATCCCGTGCGCCATGCCCTCGACGTAGCCGTCGGGCAGGTTGCGCCGGATCGTGTCGCGCACGGCGGCGATCGCCTCGCGACGATCCTCCGGCAACGAGGCGATGTACTCGTCGGGGCTGCCAGCATCAGATCGCGGCATCGGTCTCCGTCTCCTCGTGGGTGTTCGTCCGTTCGTCGTCCGTTTCGGTCGGGTCGCTGCCGGCGGAGCGCAGCGCCTGCCGTGCCGTCTCGGCATCGAAGCCGCGGCGCATGAGGAACATGCCGATGCGCTGGACCTGCTTGCGGTCCGCCGGCAACGGCCGCCCGCGCAGGTGGCCGTCCAGCGCCTGGATGGCGCGTTCCAGCTCCGTCGCGGGCAGGCCGGCGTCCTCCGGAGGACGCTCCGGGTCGGCGTGCTCCTCGCGAAACGTCTCGATCACCTCGCGCGGCACGCCACGCTGGCGGAGCTCCGCCTCCACCAGCCGATGGCCGCGCGGCCGATGCCGGTCGCGCTGCTCGCCCCACCAGCGGGCGAAGGCCGCGTCGTCGAGGTAGCCGAGCTCGGTCAGCCGGTCGAGCGTGGCCTCGACGGTCGGCTCGTCGGCGCCCGCGCGACGCAGGCGCCGCTCGACCTCCCATCGGGTCCGCGGCCGGGTTCCGAGGAAGCGCGCCGCGATCTCCATCGCCCCGGCCGCATCGGGCGGCTCGGGCGGGGTGGCGGCCCGGCGGCGGCGGGGCATCGGCGGCGGCTACTCCGCCTCGCTGATGCCCTCGACTCCGACCTCGATGCTCGCCACGCGACCCCGGATCTCGTCGTCGATGCGCCGCGCGACGTCCGGGTTCTGCTTCAGGAAGTCGCGGGCGTTCTCGCGGCCCTGGCCGAGCCGGGTGTCGCCGTAGTTGAACCACGCGCCGGTCTTCGACAGCACGCCGGCCGCGATGCCGACGTCGAGCAGGCCGCCCTCGCGGCTGATGCCCTCGTTGTACATGATGTCGAACTCGGCGACGCGGAACGGGGAGGCGACCTTGTTCTTCACGACCTTGACCCGCGTGCGGGAGCCGATCGCATCGGTGCCGGTCTTCAGCGTCTCGATGCGCCGGATGTCCATCCGCACGCTGGCGTAGAACTTCAGGGCGCGGCCGCCGGGCGTCGTCTCCGGGTTGCCGAACATGACGCCGATCTTCTCGCGCAGCTGGTTCGTGAAGATGAGCGCCGTCTGGCTGCGGTTGATGGCGCCGGTCAGCTTGCGGAGCGCCTGGCTCATGAGCCGGGCCTGGAGGCCGACGAAGCTGTCGCCCATGTCGCCCTCGATCTCGGCGCGCGGCACGAGCGCGGCGACCGAGTCGACGATGACGACGTCCACTCCCCCGCTCCGGATGAGGGTCTCGGCGATCTCGAGCGCCTGCTCACCGGTGTCCGGCTGGCTGACCAGCAGCTCGTCGACGTCGACGCCGACGTTCTTCGCGTAGCCGGGGTCGAGCGCGTGCTCGGCGTCGATGAACGCCACGATGCCGCCCCTGGCCTGGGCGCTGGCCGCGACGTGGTAGCAGAGCGTCGTCTTGCCGCTCGACTCCGGGCCGTAGATCTCGGTGATCCGTCCGCGCGGGATGCCGCCCACGCCGAGGGCGAGGTCGAGCGCGACCGATCCGGTCGAGATGGCCTCGACGTTCTGCGCCTCGCGATCGCCGAGGCGCATGATCGACCCGCGGCCGAACTGCTTCTCGATCTGGAGGATGGCCGCGTCGACGGCGCGGCTGCGCTCGCCGTTCACGCTCGCGTTCCCGTTCTTCGCCGCCGAGCCCGCATCGGCCTGGGCTCGGGTCACCACCGGTGCTTCCATGTCAGGTGTCGCTCCTCATTCCACTGTTGGCCCCGGTGGCGGTTCGCTCACCCCTCGTCCAGCGAGTTCGGTTCCTGGGGCTCCCGTTCCTTCCGCTTGGGCTTGATGACCTCGACCGGCCGCGTCGGCGCCTCGTAGCGCGGCGGCTCCCAGCCGGCGGTGCCCGGTGGATGCTGCTTGGGGGCCTTCTCCTTCGCCTTGCGCTTCGGCTCCTTGCGGGGTCGATCTCTCCCCTTTGCCATCGCTCAGACCTCCGAATGGTGAGCCGGTCGAGCGGATCCGATGGTGCCTCTCCGACCCTTACCGGCCACTTACTCGGCGCTTACCGGGCGCCGTGCCCGTGCGGCGATTCTACGCTTCGCGTCGTGACAGCTAGCCTGACGCGATGCCCATTCTACACCGGTGTCATACGCCGTCATACGTGTTGTCGGGTCGGTGCGGCGGGCGTTGTCGCGGGCGTTACGGCCGGTCCGTGGCGGCTCCTGCGGCGCTGCGTGGACGCGCACGGCGGCGTTCGGTGGACATATGCTCACCAGGGGTGCGTTACGAAGGGTGAGCCGTGCGACGAAGGCGCGAATCGGCGGCGAATCGGGCCTGGAGCCGGACAGATGCACATCCCGAGGACCCTCTGTCGCCGGAACGATCGCAATCGGTTGCATGAGGCCTACGAAGCGGCGCATATGTCATGGATCGGCCCATCCAGGCTCGGAGGCAGCGGCCACGCATGACGCTGTGGGTGGTGAAGGGCGGCCGCGGCGGGTTCCGCGAGCAGCGGTTCATCGGTCGGTCGGTCGTCGGCATCGGCTGGGGCGAGGTCGGCGACCTGGGGCAGTACCAGGAGCGCGATGCCCTGCGAGAGGCGTACCGCGAAGCACATCCGGATCGCTCGGACGGCCACGTCCGCACCCAGGCAACCCAGCTGTGGGCCTTCGGGCATCGGATGCAGGTCGGCGACGTCGTGGTCGTGCCGTTCCTCGGGCAGCCGATGATTGCCATCGGTGAGATCACCGGCCGGTATCGGTGGGTCCCGGACGGCGACCCGGACATGCCGCACGTTCGCGAGGTGACGTGGCACACCACCGACCTGCCGCGCGTGGCCTTCGACGAGGACCTGCTCTACTCGTTCGGCGGATCGGTCTCGGTCTGCTCGGTGACCCGCAACGATGCCGAGCGACGCGTGCGCACCATGATCGAGGAGCTTTCAGCCTGAAACGCACGTCGCCGATGAGATCCACGCCCGACACCGGTCTCATTCGAGACAACGCATCAGCACGCAATTCGGAGGGGCCGTGAAGCTCCTGCTCACCTCCGGCGGCATCACCAACCGGAGCATCGAGGCGGCGCTGATCGACCTCCTCGGGAAGCCGATCGGCGAGGCCCGTGCCCTCCTCGTCCCGACCGCGCAGTGGGGCCATCCGAACTGTGACCCGACCTCGGTGCGCGGCTTCGTCGGTGGCGAGCCGACGGACCGGAACGCCTCCGGCCTCGGGTGGGCATCCCTCGGCGTCCTCGAGCTGACGGCCCTGCCGACGATCCCCGCCGAGACGTGGACCAGCTGGGTGCGCGAGACCGACGCGCTGCTCGTCGCCGGCGGAGACGCGACCTACCTGTGCCACTGGATGCGCGAGTCGGGGCTGGCGGACCTGCTGCCCTCGCTGACCGACCTGGTCTGGGTGGGCGTCAGCGCCGGCAGCATGGTGATGACGCCGCGGATCGGCGACGACTTCGTCGAGTGGCCGTCGGCGCCCGACGACCGGACGCTGGGCGTCGTCGACTTCTCGATCTTCCCCCACCTGGACGTCTTCCCCACGAACACGCTCGCGCACGCCGAGCGATGGGCCGCCGATATCGGCGTGCCGGCCTACGTCATCGACGACCAGACGGCCATCACGGTCGTGGACGGGCGCGTGGACGTGGTCTCGGAGGGTCGCTGGACGAAGCTCCCGGCGTAGTCCACGCGGCACCAGGCCACCCCGCCACCCGACCACCCCGCCACCCGGCCATCGCGGCCACCCGAGGACTCACGCGTCCGGGCCCGGCGCAGGCGCGGACTCGCGCGCGAAGGCCCTCTCCACCCCGGCGTGCAACACCGAGAACGAGCCATCGGCCAGCGAGGCGCGCAGGCGCCGCAGGAGCTCGAGCGTCCAGGTCACGTTGTGGACCGATGCCAGCCGGTACGCGAGGAGCTCGCGCGCCCGGAACAGGTGGGCCAGGTACGCCCGCGAGTGGTTCGCGCAGGCCTCGCACCGGCAGGCGGGGTCGATCGGCGACGGGTCGTCGAGGAAGGCGGCGTTGCGGAGGTTGAGGCGGCCGGCATCGGTCCAGACCTGGCCCGTGCGGGCCACGCGGGTCGGCAGCACGCAGTCGAACAGGTCGATGCCGCGCTCCACGGCCGTGAAGAAGTCGACGGGCGAGCCGACGCCCATGAGGTAGCGCGGCCGGGGATCGGCGCCCAGCGCATCGGCCACCACGTCGAGCGTCCGCGCCATCTCGGCCTTCGACTCCCCCACCGACAGCCCGCCGACGGCGATCCCGTCGAACGGCAGCGCGCCGATGAACGCCGCCGACTCACGGCGCAGCTCGGGATCGACCCCGCCCTGGATGATCCCGAACACCGCCTGGTCGGGCCGGCCGCGCGCCGCGAGCGAGCGCTCCGCCCAGCGGTGCGTGCGCGCCATGGCCTCGGCGACCTCGGGTCGCGGCAGGGAGGGATCCACCAGCTGGTCGAGCACCATCGCCACGTCCGAGCCGAGCAGCGCCTGGATTTCCATGGCCCGCTCGGGCGTGAGCCGATGCGTCGAGCCGTCGAGGTGCGATCGGAACGTCACGCCGTCGTCGTCGACGCTCCGTCGATCGGCGAGGCTGAACACCTGGAAGCCGCCCGAATCGGTCAGGATCGGCCCATCCCAGGCCATGAACCGATGCAGCCCACCGAGCCGGGCGATGCGCTCCGCGGTCGGCCGCAGGCTGAGGTGGTACGTATTCCCGAGGATCATCTGCACCCCGGCCGCGCGCAGGTCGCCGGGCGTCAGCGCCTTCACGGTCGCCTGCGTCCCGACCGGCATGAACTGGGGCGTGTCAATCGGGCCGTGAGGTGTGACAATGCGCCCCAGCCGGGCCCGTCCGACGGAGGTGGGCCGGAACGACGACGAGATCGGGCGCGGCGTTGACACGGCCCAGAGGATAGGTCGTAGCGGGTAGGCTACGTGCACAACGGAGAGGTGACCGTCGCGTGCGACTGACCGATTGGCCGCGCATGCCATTCCTGAACGACGAGGTCAAGGAATGGATCGCGCTGGAGCTCGAGAGCCTCGGGGTGGAGGACCTGGCGGTCTATGCGCTCGAGGCCGGTGCCGAGGGCGACGAGCGCCGGGTGATGGTGGCGACCGAGATCGGGCTGCTCGACCATCGGTACGCGCCCTTCGGCTCGTCGGCCCGCTATCGCCTGGCGATGCTCCTCTACCCGTGGCAGGTCATCCGTGGCGTCGAGCTTCGGGCCGATACGTTCCGCCTCTGGGCCCGCGAGCACCGCACCCGCTGGTCGTTCCGCCTCCATCACCCGCATTTCGAGGCCGCCACCGAGTCGGCCGATCTCGGCCAGGCACTGTGCGACCTCGCGCGGGTGTGCGCCGTCATGGCCGAGCCGTTCGGCGTCCCGGCGGGCCGCGCATCGTCGGAGGTCCCCGGCGCCCATCCGGGCGGCCCACGACCGATGCCTCCGGCGGGACCCACGCCGACCCCCGTCCCCGAGCCCGAGACATCTCCTGCACCGCCCGCCAGCTCGCGTTACGCCGATGCGTCCGACGCCTACCAGGACGACGGCCGCGACGACGGTGGCCGCGACGTGGGCGAGGCGATCGTCGAGACCGCATCGGCGGAGACGTTCGCCAATGGCGCCAGGCCGCAGCCGATGTCGGTCGGCGAGGGCGAGGAGGTCATCGAGCTCTCCGACGAGGAGCGCGCCGCGATTCCCACCCGCTCCGACGAGCCTCGTTAGGTTCGGGTTCGCGTCCACTCAGACGATCAGCATCGCGTCGCCGAAGCTGAAGAACCGATACCCCTCGGCCAGCGCCGCGCGGTAGGCGTCCAGCAGGCGATCGCGCGCCGCGTACGCATCGGCCCCCTCCGGCATGCCGGCCTGGACGAACGCGGTGACGAGCAGGAGCAGCGAGCTGCGCGGCAGGTGGAAGTTCGTGATCAGGGCGCCGACGCTCCGGAACCGATACGGCGGCGTGATGTATAGGTGGGTCCAGCCGCTCGCCTCGCCGGTCCGGGCCGCGGTCTCCAGCACGCGCACCGCCGTCGTTCCCACCGCCACCACGCGACCGGCGCTGCGCAGCGCCTCGCGGGTGTCCTCCGGCACCTCGTACCACTCGCGGTGAATGTGGTGCTGGTCGACGTACTCGCCCTCGAGCGGCCGGAACGTGTCGAGCCCGACGTGGAGCGTCACGCTCGCCCGTCGAACGCCCTGGCGCTCGAGATCGGCGAGGAGCTCGGGCGTGAAATGGAGCCCGGCCGTCGGCGCCGCCGCCGAGCCCGGAGGTCGGGCATAGATCGTCTGATAGCGCTCCGGCGGGCTGGATCGGTCGCGGATGTACGGCGGCAGCGGCAGCTCGCCCGCCTCGGCCATGACCGCGTGGGCGCCGCGGGGGAACTGGACCGCCCGCGTCCCGTCGCCGAGGCGCTCCCCCACCTCGACCTCCTCGCCCGTCCGGAGCCGTAACCGCCCGCCGACCGGGACGCGGCTCGACGGCCGCACGAGCGCCTCCCAGCGATCCCCGTCGTCGCCCTCGAGCGGCCGTAGGACGAGGACCTCGGCACGACCGCCACCCGGGCGCGTCGCCGGCAGCCGGGCCGGGATGACGCGCGAGTCGTTGACGACGAGGAGATCGTCGCGCTTCAGCCAGCGGCCGATGTCCTTGAACCGGGCGTGGCTCACCGCCCCCGTGGCGCGTTCGAGCACGAGGAGCCGGGAGGCGTCGCGCGGCTCGGCCGGCGTCTGCGCGATCGCATCGGCCGGGAGCTCGTAGTCGAAGTCGTCGACGCGAAGGCGCGGTTGGGTCACCCGAAAAGCGTAGCGCCCGGCCGGACGGACCGGCCGGGCGCCATTGGGCGCGATTTGCTGCCTAGAGGACGGAGCCCAGCCAGTTCTGCGCGAAGTAGACGACGAACGCCAGCGCCACGATCCACATCAACGGATGCACGTCGGCCAGCTTGCCGCGCACGACCTTCACCAGCACCCACGTGATGAACGCGGCACCGATGCCGACCGTGATGCTGAACGTCAGCGGCATGAGCACGATGCCGAACAGGGCCGGGAGCCCCTCCTCGACGTCGTCGAACTGGATGTCCTTGATCAGGGTCGCCATCAGGTAGCCGACCAGGATGAGGACCGGCGCGGTGGCGGTGAACGGCACCAGTCCGGCCAGCGGCGTCACGAAGACCGCCACGAGGAAGAGGAGGCCGGTCACGACGGACGTCAGTCCGGTGCGACCTCCCTCCGCGACACCGGCTGCGCTCTCGATGTAGCTGGTGTTCGAGCTGATGCCGGCCGCGCCGCCCGCCACCGCACCGACCGAGTCGACGAGCAGGATCCGGCCGATGCCGGGAACGTTGCCGTCCTCGTCCGTGAGGCCCGCCTGCTCGCCGATGGCGGTGGCCGTCCCCATCGTGTCGAAGAAGTCGGTGAGCATGATCGAGAAGATCGTCAACACCGCGGTCAGCGCCCCCAGCGACCACACGTTGCCGAGGTCGAAGTCGCCGATCGTCGAGAAGTCGGGGAGGAAGCTCATCCTCTCGGGGACGCTGGTATGGCCAACGATGAGCGCGATGACGGACATGATGAGGATGCTGATGAGCAGCGCGGCTGGAACCTTGCGAACCCACAGCACGATCGTCACGACCAGGCCGAGGAGGGTCAGCCAGGGCCCCACCTCGTTCGGGAACTTGAATTCGATGATCGCGCCACCCTGGCCGATGAGGCCGCCATCCACGAAGCCGATGAACAGGATGAAGAGGCCGATGCCGACGCCGATCGCGCGCTTCAGCGACAGCGGCACGGCGTTCATGATCGCCTCGCGCAGCCCCACGAGCACCAGGGCCAGGACGACGAGACCTTCGATCACGATGACGCCCATCGCGCCGGCCGGCGTCAGTCCCAGCACGCCGACGAGGAAGAAGGCCACGATGGCGTTGATGCCGAGCCCCGCCGCCAGAGCGATCGGCACGTTGGCGAAGACGCCCATGGCGATCGTGAGGAGGCCAGCCAGCAGGGCCGTGGCCGCCGACGCGGCCGGCCTGAAGGCGTCGGCTTCGGCCGAGCCCTGCGGGAACATTCCCGAGAGGATGTTCGGGTTCAGGAAGATGATGTAGGCCATCACCAGGAAGGTGGTGATGCCTGCCTTCACCTCGGTCCCGACGGTTGTCCCCCGCTCGCTGAGCTTGAAGAACGAGTCGAGGCCGCCCTGCGGGGCTGCGCGCGCCGAGTCGCTCCTCGGTACTTCGGTTGCGTCCGCTTCCACGGATCACCCTCCGCTCCAGGCACGTGCCCGCCCGACACCATGATTGGGCGCTGGTGCCGCGACGGAGAGTATCGGTTTGCGCAGGCGCTCGACGGCGAATTTCGCGAATTTCGCGGTCCAACGCGCCAGAACGCGCGCGATCAGCGGCGGCTGAAGAGGTTGAGCAGGATGGTGAGGATCGCGCTGATGATCAGCATCGTCACGATCGGGAAGTAGAAGCCTCCCCGCTCCCCCTCGATCGCGATGTCACCGGGCAGCCGGCCCAACGGCAGCCGCACGCCCATCGCCGCCAGGCCGCCGATGACGACGAGCACGATGCCGATGACGAGGATGATCCGTCCGAGTTCGGGGCTCATGACCGTCCAGGTGTTCCCGATGTGCCAGGTCCAGTGCCTGCCATCGAGAGCAAGAAACCGGCCGCGGTCAGTCGTCGAAGAAGCCGAGCTGCGGCGCGGCCGTCGACCCGGGGGGCGGGGTCAGGCCGAGGTGCTCCCAGCCGGACCGGGTGAGGATCCGGCCCCGCGACGTGCGCGCCAGCAGGCCGATCTGCATCAGATACGGCTCGACGACGTCCTCGATCGTCTCGATCGGCTCCGACACCGTCGCCGCCATCGTGGCCAGGCCGACCGGTCCGCCGTTGTGGTGCTCGGCGATCGCGCTCAGGAGCTGACGATCCATGGCATCCAGGCCACGCGCGTCGATCTCGAGCAGGGCGAGCGCATCGGCGGCGAGATCGCGGCTCACCGTGCCGTCGCCGCCCCCGCGAACCTGGGCGTAGTCGCGCACCCGCTTGAGGAGGCGGTTCGCGATCCGCGGCGTCCCGCGCGAACGGCCGGCCACGAGCGTGGCCGCGTCATCGGCGAGGCGGATGTCGAGGATCTCCGCCGAGCGGCGCAGGATGCGCTCGAGCTCGGCATCGGTGTAGTAGTCGAGCCGATACGTCGCGCCGAACCGGTCGCGCAGCGGGCCCGTGATGCTCCCGACCCGCGTGGTCGCGCCGATGACCGTCACGTGCTCGATCTGGAGCCGCACCGTACGCGCGCCCGGCCCCTTCCCGAGCACGACGTCGAGGGCGAAGTCCTCCATGGCCGGGTACAGGATCTCCTCCACGGCATGGCTGAGCCGATGGATCTCGTCGATGAACAGCACATCGCCCTTGCCAAGGCTCGTCAGGACGGCGGCCAGGTCGCCGGCACGCTCGATGGCCGGGCCGGACGTCGTCCGAATTTGCGCTCCCATCTCGGCGGCCACGATGTTCGCGAGCGTCGTCTTCCCAAGCCCCGGCGGCCCGTAGAGGAGGACGTGGTCGACCGGCTCGTTCCGGCCGCGCGCCGCATCGATGAGGATCGCCAGGTTCTCCTTGACGCGGTCCTGGCCGGCGAACTCGTCGAGCCGTCGCGGCCGAACGGTCGACTCGAGGGCGAGCTCGTCCTCGGCGACCTCGACGCTCGTGACGCGCTCGATCGTCATCGGTCCTGTGCCGCCGCGCTTCGGACGCGCAAATCGAACATGTGACCGATTCTACCGGTCATGGCACCCGGCCCAGGTCCACGAGCGGCCCGGCGCCGATCGATCCGTCGTCGTGGCGCGTCACTGCCACGCCGAAGAGCCTCCCGTCGGCGAGCTCGGCGTAGACCGTGGCCACCCGCCCAGCCTCCACGGCTAGGCAGCTGACGGGCAGGTCGATCGGACACGGGACCCCGGGGCTGACCTCCAGTCGGACGATCCCGTCCAGCCCGCTGATCTGCGGCCGGGCCAGGTTGACCACCTGCTCGCAGCGCAGGCCGCCCAACTCCACCTCGTTGCACTCGACCTCGGTCCACGGCCACACCCCGCAGCCGGTCGCCAGCAGGGCGAGGACGACGAGGACGCGCCTCATCGCAGCAATTCGGCCGCCCACTCACGGACAGTCGGATGGTGCGGGGACCACGCCTCCCACGTCGTCTCGGCCCAGCGGCGGACGAGCTGGGCGTGCTCCTCGCCGCTGCGAGCCACGAGCAGGTCGCCGACGGTCATCGGGTACGTCTCCGGCGGCGTGAGCCACGGCCAGTCCCGATCCTCGTTCGCCAGCTGCTGGGTGATCTCGTTCAACCGCGCGATATCGGTGACGTCGTGCTCGAGCCACTGGCAGATGGCGATGAGATGGAGCGCAACGGACTGGCGCTGCCGCCGGTCGTCGTGGCCCGGATGCTGGACCGCGTAGACGTCGACGGTGTGGCGGTGGACGCGCCCGTAGTCCGGGTTCTCGAACTCGCGCGCCAGCACCTCGCCGAACGTCGCCCAGCAGGCCGGCGAGGCGCCGATGTACGGATGCGTCTCATCGGCCACCTGTGGCAGGTAGCGCGCGGCACAGCCCCAGCAGCGCTCGGTGATGGCCTCGAGATCCTCCGGCGCGTCGATGTCCGGGATCGGCGCATGGTCGACCGGCGTGACCAGCGTCGGATCTGAGCGCAGGAGGCCACGGAGGCCGGCGTCGCCGCCCGCCTGCTGCACGAGCTCGAACCCCTCGCGCTCGATGAGCACCGGTGGCCCGAGCACGCCGTCCGCGCGTGTCGCGACTACCGGCGTGGCGCCGCGCCATCCGTCGAGCGCCCGGAGGTGGCTCACGTCGACGGTCGGCTGGTCGGCGAGGAGCACGATCGCCGCCTCGGCGTCGGGCGGGACTGCCGCAATCCCGAGGCGCAGGGATCGGCTCATCCCCCGCTCGGGCTCGTCGTTGCGGACGACCTCGACCGTCTCCGGCACGTCGATCGTGCTCGACGCGACGACGATGACCGGCGACAACCCGGCCGCGGTCGCCGTATCGGCCACGATTTGCACGAGGCTGCGTGAGCCGATGCGCACGGCGACCTTCGGCGCGCCGAATCTGGTCGCGGCGCCCGCGGCGAGGATGACGGCTGCGATCGTCATGCGGTGCATTGTGCGTCGTCGCATCGGTTTACGAATTCACTCGTATGCAGTGCCCCGTGTTCGCCCACCTCGCGACCCCGGCCCGGCGCTCGAGCTCGATCTGCCGCGCCACCGATGCCGGCGCCGGGCGGCACGGAGCAGGCGTCCAACTCTGCGATCATCCACCCACCGATGATCGCCACGACCGCTTACCGGGCCTTTACCGCGGAAGGCTCGGACCGATGAACAACGAGCCGATGGCCAACCAACGGTTCGACGTCCTGCTCGAGGGCGGCCGCGTCGTCGACGGGTCCGGCGAGCCGGCGTTCGAGGCGGCGGTCGGCATCCGCGACGGTCGGATCACCGTCCTCCGCGAGGGCGCTGGCGACGCGCACGCCAGAACCCGGATCGACGCCAGCGGCCGCGTTGTCAGCCCGGGCTTCATCGACCTGCACAGCCACTCGGGGCTGATGATCTTCGCCGACCCGCTCCACGAGCCGAAGGTGCGGCAGGGGATCACGACCGAGGTCATCGGCGTCGACGGCCTGAGCTATGCCCCGATCCCCGACCCGATGGACCTCGAGGCGCTGGTCGAGATGAACGCCGGCCTCGACGGCGCGCCACCGGAGGCGCGCCCACTGAGCTGGCGAACGGTCGAGGACTACCTCGATCGGCTCGACGGGCTGCACCCGAGCCTGAACCTGGCGTACCTCGTCGGGAACAGCGCGCTGCGCATCGGCGCCATCGGCTGGGAGGAGGTCGGCGCGACGAAGGCGCAGGTGGCGGACATGCGCGCCATGCTGCGCGAGGCGATGGAGCAGGGCGCCATCGGCCTGTCGTCGGGGCTCGACTACCCGCCCGGCTCGTACGCCGACACCGATGAGCTGGCGCAGCTGACCGCCGAGGCGAGCGCCCACGGCGGCTTCTACCACACCCACGTGCGCTACCCGCTCGGTGACCGCTTCCTCGACCCGTTCCGCGAGGCGATCGAGATCGGCCGCCGCGGCGAGGGGCCGGTCCACATCACCCACTTCTATCACCGCCAGACGTTCCCGGCAGGCCCGGAGCCGATGCTGGCGCTCGTCGACGACGCGCGCGCCGAGGGCCTCGACGTCACGTTCGACACCTACCCGTACGAGTGGGCCAGCACGCGGCTGCTGATCATGATTCCGCCCTGGGTCCAGTCCGGCGGGCCGCAGGCGACGAAGGAGCGCCTGGCCGATGCGGGCGTGCGCGACCGGATCCGGCGCGAGATGGCCGAGCGCGGCGTCCTGTTCGCCGGCCGCAACGCGTGGGACGACGTCCGGCTCGGGGCGTTCACGAGGCCCGAGCTCCTCCGCTGGGAGGGCCACACGCTCGGCGAGCTCGTGCGCTACCGGGGCGAGGACCCGGTCGACGTGCTGTGCGACGTCCTCCTGGCGGAGGACCTGCGCGTCAACCAGGTCACGCCGGGTCCGTGGACCGAGACGCTCCCCCACTTCATCCGCCACCCGGTCGGGATGATCGGCACCGACTCGACGTTCATCGGCGCCAAGCCCTCGCCGCGGACGTACGGCTCGTTCCCCCGCGTGCTCGGCCAGTTCGTGCGCGACGACGCCATCGTCGGCCTCGAGGAGGCGGTGCGCTGCATGACGTCCGCTCCCGCCGCACGGCTCGGGTTGAACGACCGCGGGCTGGTGCGCGACGGCCTCGTCGCCGATCTCGTCGTCTTCGACCCGCAGCGGGTGCGATCGACGGCCACGTACGAGGAGCCGCGCTCGTTCCCGGAGGGCATCGACTGGGTCTTCGTGGCCGGCGAGCCGGTCGTAGCCGAGGGCCGCCACACCGGGGCGCGGCCGGGGACGGTGCTCCGCAGGCGTTGACCGCCGCGTCCGGCACGGCACGTGCGTGGTCGCGTCGCCGTGCGGATGCTGAGGGTTCCGGGATGACGCAGGAAGGCGGGAGCGGAGCCGATGAACGGCTGCTCCGCCGCCATCGGCTGCGCATTCGCACCGTGGCAGTGACCTTCGAGGCTGCCCTGGCCAGCGCAGCGCATTCCTTCCTGGGAGCGATCGAGGAGCGAGAGGAGCTCGTCGACCGCTGGCGATCGTGGTCGCTCGACCAGCTGGCGGCCTATCGGTCCGACCTCGACGCGCTGCGCGGGGAACGGCCGGACCTGGCCGATGCCGTCGCCGAGCTCCTCGCCGAGCTCGAACGGACCGAGCAACGGGTCCGCGGCGCCTGATCCTCCTCACTCGCGATGCGCCTGGCAGGCGCTAGGATGCACCCGATGGAGCGCCCGAGCCTCACCACGCGCACCGCGCCACCCGGGACGGCGAGCCCGACGCAGGCGCCGCCGGAGACGACGCCGCTCGTCGTGCCGCCCCACGTCCCGACGCCCGGCCGTGCCCGTCCCGCCCTGCCGCTGCGCCGCGAGGGCCCGGCCAAGCTCACCGGCACGGCCAAGTACGCCGATGACCTCGTCTTCCCCGGCGCCTGGTACGGCGCGACGATCCGCTCGACCGAGCCGCACGCCCGGTTCCTCGGCTACGACCTCGACGACGCCTTCGACTGGAAGCGCGTGGTCGTCGTCACCGCCGAGGACGTCCCGGGCGAGAACATCGTCAGCCTCATCGACACCGATCAGCCGGTCCTCGTCCCGGTCGGCGGCGAGATCCGCCACCAGGCCGAGCCGTGCCTCCTCCTCGCGGCGCCCGACCGCGCCACCCTCCGCGAGGCCCGCCGCCACGTCCACCTGCGCACCGAGCGCCTGCCGCCGGTCTTCGACCCGATGGAATCCGAGCGCGAGTTCGCGCACTACACCGTGGAGAGCGGCGATGCCGCGGCGGCCATGGAGCGGGCGGCGCTCGTCATCGAGGGCACGTACCGGGTCGGCCACCAGGAGCAGCTGTACATCGAGAACCAGGCGATGATCGCCGTGCCGCGCGAGGACGGCGGCGTCACGGTCCACGGCTCGCTCCAGTGCCCGTACTACATCCACAAGGCGATGAAGCGGGCACTGAACATGGGCGACGAGCTCGCGGTCGTCGTCCAGGCGGAGACCGGCGGCGGATTCGGCGGGAAGGAGGAGTACCCGTCGATGATCGCCCTCCACGCCGCGCTCCTGGCGCTGAAATGCCGGAAGCCGGTGCGGATGATCTACGACCGCCACGAGGACATCAGCGCCACGACGAAGCGGCACCCGGCCGTCGTCCGGGCGCGATGGGGCGTCGACGAGGCCGGCGAGCTCGTCGCGCAGGAGATCGAGGTCGTCATGGACGGCGGGGCGTACTGCACGCTCACGCCGGTCGTGCTGTCCCGCGGCGTCCTCCACGCCGGTGGGCCGTATCGGTGCGCGAACGTCCGGATCACCGGTCGTGCCATGGCCACGAACACGCCACCGAACGGCGCGTTCCGCGGCTTCGGCGCGCCGCAGACCGAGTTCGCGGCCGAGATGCAGGTCAACCGGCTGGCGGAGGCGCTCGACGTCTCGCCGCTCGACCTCCGGCGGCGCTGGGTCTACCGCGAGGGCGACGCGACCCCGACCGGGCAGGTGCTGCGCGAGTCGGTCGGCGCGATCGACGTCCTCGAGGCCGCGGCGGAGGCATCGGCCTTCGATCGCACGCATGCGCAGACGCGCGCCATGCGCGAGGGACGGACCGATGGGGCGCGCACGGCGACCGGCATCGGCCTGGCGCTCGCCTGGCACGGCGCCGGCTTCACCGGGTCGGGCGAGGTGCAGCTCGCCTCGGTCGCCTCGCTCGAGATCACCGATGAGGGTCGGATCCGAATCCTGACCGGCTCGACCGAGATGGGCCAGGGCACGAAGACGATCTTCCCGCAGCTCGTGGCCGATGCGCTGGGCATCGAGTACGACGAGGTCGAGATCGCGCCGCAGGACACGTCGATCGTTCCGGACTCCGGCCCGACGGTCGCGTCACGCACGGCGATGGTGGTCGGCGGGCTGCTGCTCCGCGCGGCGGATCGGCTGCGCGCCGGCGTCGAGGAGCGGACGGGCCGGCCGTTCCGCGACGCGTACCGCGAGGCCGGACCGCTCCGGATCGACGAGCAGTTCGTCCCCTACCCCGGCGAGCCGTTCGACGACGCGACGTACCGCGGCGACGCGTACCCGGCCTTCGGATGGGCCGCCTGCGTGGTGAAGGTCGACGTCGACCTCGACACCGGCGAGGTGAGCGTCCGCGACTGCGTCGCCGCCGACGACATCGGCCGCGCGATCCATCCCGTCCTGGCCGAGGGGCAGGTCGAGGGCGGCACGCTCCAGGCCATCGGCTACGCGACCATCGAGGAGATGAAGCTCGTCGACGGCCGCTACCTCAACGACCGGCTGGCGACGTACCTCATCCCGACCGCGCTCGACGCGCCGCGCCTGCGCTCGATCCTCGTCGAGAAGCCGTACTCCGGCGCGCCACACGGTGCGAAGGGCGTCGGGGAGCTGCCGATGGACGTCGGGGCGCCGGCGGTCGTCGCCGCCATCCATGACGCGATCGGCGTCTGGATCGACGACCTGCCGGCCACGCCCGAGCGCATCCTCGCCACGCTCTCCGGCGGGCCGATGCCGCCCCCGCCGGGCATCTCGCTCGAGGAGCCTGTCCCGCGAACGCCGCCGATCGAGGACCTCCCGCACGGCGGCGACCCGATGCCGTTCCGCGCGCCGACCGATCCCGGGGATCCGCGATGAGCTTCCGCTTCACGGTCAACGGCGACCCGGTCGAGGTGCGCGTCACGGGTTCGCGACGCCTGCTCGACGTCCTGCGCGAGGACCTCGGCCTGACCGGCACCAAGGAGGGCTGCGGCGAGGGCGAGTGCGGCGCGTGCAGCGTCCTCGTCGACGGCGCGGTGGTCGACGCCTGCCTCGTGCCCGTCAGCCAGGTCGCCGGTGCCAGCGTGCGGACGGTCGAGGGCCTCGGCCGGCCGAACGCCCTGAACGACCTCCAGCAGGCCTTCCTCGAGACCGGCGGCGCCCAGTGCGGCATCTGCACGCCGGGAATGCTCATGGCCGGCGAGGCGTTCCTCGCCTCCGGCGACGAGCCGACCGAGGAGAACATCCGCGAGGCGATCGCCGGCAACCTGTGCCGCTGCACCGGCTACACGAAGATCATCGAGGCCATCGCCCTCGCCGCCGAAAGAAGGAGCCACGCATGACCGACCAGCCCGAAAGCCTTCAAGAGGCGCTCGAGGACCGCGACATCACCCTGGCGCTGACGCCGGGGCAGCTCCTCGTGGCCATCGTCGCCATCTGGCTCCTCCTGCGCTTCATCCGCTCCTTCCGCCACTGACCCTCGGCAGCCGATACGGAGACGCCCGAGCCGATGCCGAACGCCGTCGAGCCGCCAACCGAATCCCCGACCCGCCTCGAGGCCGCCTACGCGCTCCTGGCCGAGGCCACGGCCGATGGCGGCCGCCCATGGCGTCCGCTGGCCGGCGGCACGGACCTCATGGTCCAGCTGGCCGGGGAGATCGGTGCGCCGCCGGAGCGGATCCTCGACATCTGGGGCCTCGACGAGCTGCGCGGCATCAGCGTCGAGGCCGATGCGCTCGTGCTCGGGGCGCTGACGACGTACACCGAGCTCCGCCGATCGCCCGTGGTCGCCGAGCTCGTCCCGGTCCTCGCCGAGGCGGCCGCCACGATCGGCGCGGCACAGATCCAGAACCGCGGGACGATCGGTGGCAACGTCGTGAACGCCTCGCCCGCCGGCGACACGCTGCCCGTCCTCCTGGCCCTCGATGCCGAGATCGTGCTCGGATCCGCCGGCGGCGAGCGGACGGTGCCGGCGAGCGAGTTCTGGCCGTCGTACCGCACGACCGCGCGCCGTGACGAGGAGCTCGTCGTCCGCATCCGCATCCCGATCGTCGCCGACCGCCAGGTCCGGTTCCGCAAGGTCGGCACGCGTCGGGCACAGGCGATCAGCAAGGTCGTCATGGCGCTCGCCTGGCGCGCCGTCAGCGACGACGCTGCGTGGACCGACGTGCGCGTGGCCCTCGGCTCCGTGGCGGCCACCCCGATTCGGGCCTCTGCCACCGAGGCCGCCCTCGAGGGCGCGCGACCGACCGCCGAGACCGCCGATCGCGCCCGCGAGGCGCTCGAGGCCGAGATCCATCCGATCGACGACGTCCGCTCGACCGCCGACTACCGACGGCTCGTGGCCGGCCGCGTCCTGCATCGGCTCATCCGCGACGAGGGGGGCTGGTGAGCCCGATCCAGCGCCCGACGCGCGACGAGGTCACGGTCTTCCCCACCGCCGAGGCGTTCCGCGACTGGCTCGAGGCTCACCAAGACCGGGCCGACGCCCTGTTCGTCGGCTTCTATCGCAAGTCCGCCGGCAAGACGGCGATGACGTACGACGATGCCGTCGACGAGGCGCTGTGCTTCGGCTGGATCGACGGCATCACGTTCGGCATCGACGAGGAGCTCCACGCCATCCGCTTCACCCCGCGCCGTCGCGCGTCGAACTGGTCGGCCATCAACCTCGCTCGGATCGAGAAGCTGCGCGTCGCCGGTCGGATGCACCCGGCCGGCATCCACGCCTTCGAGCGGCGCCGGCGCGCACCCTGACGGCCTTCCGGCGCGGGCGGCCGGCGTATGCTGCGCCGGTTGAATCGGTCCGTCACGGAGGGCGACCATGGACTGGGCTCAGTTCGCTGTGCAATGGCTGCACGTCCTGCTCGGCATCCTGTGGTTCGGCTACGCGCTGGCGATGTACTTCCTCGTCACCCCGGCCCTCTTGGAGCTGCCCGAAGCCCAGGGTCGGATCACGAACGCGCGGCTGGGTGAGATCGGCGCGAAGGTCTTCCCGTTCGTCGGCCTCGCGGTCCTCGCGCTCGGCATCATTCGCGGCACGCTGTTCGGGCCGATCGACGCGTTCGCGGACGTCTTCGGCACCGCCTACGGCATCACCTGGGTCGTGGCCCTGCTGACCACGGTCGCGCTGTTCTACACCGGCGCCCGGTACATCGGCCCGATCTTCGAGGGCCTGAAGGACACGCCCGACTACGGCGCGAGCGTGGCGCGGCTGCGCCGCATCTCGAGGATCGACCTCGGCCTGTTCTTCATCGTCTTCACCTGCATGATCCTCATGCGCTTCGGCGCCTGAGCCAATGCGCGTCGTCCGAGCCCGCACGTTCGAGGTCAGCGGCTAAGGAGGGATCCTGCGCCGTACGACCTGTGCGCGAGGCACGCCGCGCAAGCCGCACCACAGGTCCCGCGCCACGCCAAGCGCGCTACCCTTGAGCCGATGATCGAGACGCCTGCCGGAGTCCAGCTCACCCGAACCGACGCGCCCCACATCGAGGAGGTGCTGACGCCCGATGCGATCGGCTTCGTGGCGCAGCTGCATCGGTCGTTCAACGTCGAGCGCCTGAAGCTGCTCGAGGATCGACGCCGGCGGCAGGAGCGGATCGACAACGGCGAGCTGCCCGACTTCCTGCCGAACCCGATCGAGAGCCGCGATCCCGACTGGCGCGTGGCGCCGGCGCCGCCGGACTTCGACGATCGGCGGGTCGAGATCACCGGCCCGGCCGAGCCGAAGATGATGATCAACGCGCTGAACTCAGGCGCATCGGTGTTCATGGCGGACTTCGAGGACGCCCTCTCCCCCACCTGGGGCAACGTCGTCACCGGCCAGTGGGCGGTGTCCCAGGCGGTTCGCCGAACGCTCACCTTCCAGACCGATGAGAAGGCGTACGCCCTCAACGACAGGATCGCCACGCTCTGCATCCGGCCGCGCGGCTGGCACCTCGAGGAGGCCCACGTCCTCGTCGACGGCGCCCCGATCAGCGCATCGATCTTCGACTTCGGCCTCTGGTTCTTCCACAACGCCCGCGAGGCGCTCGAGCGCGGATCGGGCCCGTATCTCTATCTGCCGAAGCTCGAGAGCCACCTCGAGGCCGCGCTGTGGAACCGGATCTTCGTCGCCGCCCAGGAGGCCATCGACATCCCGCAGGGGTCCATCCGCGCCACCGTCCTCATCGAGACGATCCTCGCCGCCTTCGAGATGGACGAGATCCTGTTCGAGCTGCGCGACCACGCCGCCGGCCTGAATGCCGGCCGCTGGGACTACATCTTCAGCATCATCAAGAAGTTCCGCGCCCGGCCCGACATGGTCCTCCCCGACCGCGCCCAGGTCACGATGACCGTACCGTTCATGCGCGCCTACACCGAGCTGCTGGTGCAGACCTGCCATCGGCGCGGGGCGCACGCCATCGGCGGCATGGCGGCCTTCATCCCGTCGCGCCGCGATCCGGAGGTCAACGAACGCGCCATGGCGGCCGTCCGCGCCGACAAGGAGCGCGAGTCATCCGACGGCTTCGACGGCACCTGGGTCGCGCATCCCGACCTCGTGCCGCTGGCGCGCGAGGTCTTCGACGGCGTCCTCGGCGCGCGGCCGAACCAGAAGGACCGCCGCCGGCCGGAGGTGCGCGTCACCGCGCGCGACCTCCTCGACGTCACCGTCCCCGATGGCCGGGTCACCGAGGCCGGTGCGCGCGCCAACGTGTCGGTCGGGCTCGCCTACCTCGCCTCGTGGCTGTCCGGCAACGGCGCGGCCGCGATCAACAACCTCATGGAGGACGCGGCGACCGCCGAGATCAGCCGCTCGCAGCTCTGGCAGTGGCGCGTCCACGCCGTCCCGCTCGACGACGGCCGGCCGCTCACCCCTGACCGATACGCCGCCATCCGCGACGAGGAGCTCGCCACGCTCCAGTCGGCTGCGCCGAACGCCCCCTGGGCCGATGCGGCCGCGCTCCTCGACGAGCTCGTCCTCTCCGACTCGTTTGCCGAGTTCCTCACGCTCGGCGCCTACCCCCGCCTGGGATGACCGGTGGCGCTCGAGCCCCGGTCACGGTTGACCCTCTCCGCGGAGCCGGCCATCGAAGGTCGGCGGATCGGCGCGCGCGGCGCCGACGATCCGCTCGGCGTCGCGCCCACAGGGCGTAGATTCCCCTCGTGACCACCGAGTCCGCCGAGCGCGGCTTCGCCCGGCTCGTTCAGGTGCCGAGCGTGCGGACAGCGCTCCTCGTGGCCGGGTACGTTGCGGCAGCCGCGGGATTCGCGATCGCCGCGCTTTCGTTCATGGACGGCCTCCGCCGCGACGGCGGATGGGCGTACGACTTCAACGCCTACTACCTCGCCGGCCAGCGGTACCTCGCGGGAGAGCCGCTCTACACGGCAGTGGAGATCAACGACCCGGGGGCATATCGGTACCTGCCCACGTTCGCGGCGCTGGTTGCGCCGTTCACCGTCCTTCCGGAGTCCATGTTGACGTGGCTGTACCGAGCCGCCTGCCTGCTCTGCGTGCGCTACCTCGTCGGATCGTGGAAGGCAGTGGGGTGGGCGCTCCTGTTCCCGCCGCTGCTCATCGAGCTGTGGAGCCTCAACCTGACCCTTCCGCTGGCCGCCGGCGCGCGGTGGGCACTGCGAGGCGCCGGCGCTGCCGCTCTCGCGGCGCAGTCGTTCGTCAAGTACGGCAGCGCCTTGCTCATCGGGTACCTGTGGATCGCGACCCCCGCCGCGCGCCGCCCGATCATCCTCGGGACCGTCGCCGCATCAGTGGCGGTGGCCGCACACGTCAGCCTCGACCCGGAATCGTGGGGAGCCTTCGTCGCCGCCATGCTGCAACAGGGAGCCAGCACGAATGACGCTCCATATATCGGTGACCAGCTGCTCTTCCTGGTGCCGTCGACGCTGGGTGACTTCCTCCTCCGACTGGCGATCGCGGGTGTGCTCATGACGATCGCAACGAGGCAACGCTGGGGCTGGCTTGCGTTCGCTGCGCTCGTCGTCGCGGTACCGACGATGTGGCTCGCGCGGCTGGCCGCGCTCGTTGGAGTGCCACGGCTGTACCTGGAGGACCGGTCCGGACTCCGGACGCGGCGACTCGGTTGACTAGGTTCGCTTGCGCCACTGTCAAGTTCGACCCACGCTTGGCGACACGGCGCCGCCCGGCTCTCCGCCAGCCTGCGACTGACCGCTCGCATGTGCATGATTTGCTCATGGAGCCAAAACACCTGTCCTCGGCGGACGAGTTCGCCCAAGCTGTCCGCCAGCTTCGGGCATCGCTCGACGCAGCCCTTGCACTGCCGGAGCCGGACTATGCAGCCTGGGAAGAGCAGCGAGGCGACTGGTGGCGCAATTGGACCCTTACGGGGTGGGTCAACGCCAGTCACAGCTACCGCGCCGGCTCAAGCATGCCGCTAGATCAGGAGCTTCTCGGGACGTGGCAGGTTCTGCTTCCGGAGCGGGACGGCGACGAGGCTGATCTTCAGTCGCACCTAGACGCGCTGGCCGAGTGGGCGGGCTCGGGAGTCCAGCTGCCGCCGGAGGCATGGGATCGCGCGTTCGAAGTCCTGCGGGTCGGCGCCTTCTACGAGTGACCCAATAGCCTTGCGCCAATGTCAACTTTGACCCAAGGCGATCATCTGGGATCAGCTAGGCGTCGGACCTCCAATGCGACGCCTGCCGATCCATGCCATCGGCGCTGCGACGGACGCCGGGACGGCGGAATGTCGCGTCGCCGGCGCGCGTACCTGACTAGCCGCTGCGGCACTACGTCATGCACCTGTACAGCCACGCCCTGCAGCAGTTCAGCGAGGCGGCCGTCCTGCTGACCCGCGCCGGCGTGTCGCCCGGCGATATCGGCTTCCTCGAGTTCGTGCGGGCGACGGGACGCCGACATCCGGACGCGACATAGGTCGCTGGTCCGACGGCGCCGACGGTCGTATCGTCCCGGCATGCGATTGCCCGGCACGCCGCACGAGTGCGGCCCGCTCTACGAGCTCGGCTGGATCAGCCGGCAGCTTGCGCTCGGATCGCCCGTGCCCGAGGGCGTGCAGGAGATCCCGGTGGCGCAGATCATCGGCAGCGCCCAGCGCGCTCGCGACTTCGACGCGTGCTGGCATCCCCTCCACCCGCGCCTGGCCAAGCAGCTCGACGACATCCGCAACGCCGCCCCGTCCGGCCTCGACGAGCCGATCGACGTCGTGCGCGTCGATCGCGCCTACTTCGTGCGTGACGGCCACAAGCGCGTCGCGCTGGCCCACCGCGAGGGCCGCGAGTTCCTCGATGCCCGGGTCAGCCGCGCGCAGACGCCGTACGCCGTGGACACCGATCTCGACGAGGAGGTGATCCTCCGCACCGCCCGCGAGTCGGAGTTTCGGCGCCACAGCGGCTTCCGTGAGGCGATCCCCGAGGTCCGCTTCGCCCTGACCGATATCGACGCCTATGGCGAGCTGTACGCCGCGGTCCGCGCCCACGCGTTCGAGATGGCGGAGGCGGCCGGCGGCCGCATCCGGCCGTGGCCCGACGTCGCGCGCGACTGGTACGCGAACGACTACCTGCCGACGATCGCCGAGGCGCGCGCCACCATCGGCCAGCTCATCGACGACTGCTCGGACGCCGATGTCTACCTCTCCATCCATCGGCGCCGCCTGGCCTGGTGGGGCAGCGAGTGCGACGCCATCGACTGCGCCGCGCAGCAGGTCCTCGCCGAGCGCCAGCTCGAGGTCGCGCGCAGCCGATCGCTCCTCTCGAACGTGCTCCGTCGCCGCACCGATCCGCCACCGGCAACGCTCCTGCCGCTGACCGAGATCGGCGAGGGCTGAACCGCTACTGCGGTCGCGCCCCGGCTGAAGCCGGCCGATGCCGCACGGCCGCATCGGTGTTGCCGAGGTAGGCGTCGAAGATCGGCCGCAGGTCCGCATCGGTATGGCGCTCGAGGTGCCGGAGGAGCTCGTCGCCGGTCGCGAAGCCGTGGCGGTTGCGGTCGACCCAGGCGCGCATGGCGCGGAAGAAGGCGCCGTCACCCATCGTGCTGCGCACCGCGGTGAGGAACTCGGTGCCGCGATAGAACACCGCGTGGAAGTAGCCGTCGCACGAGGTCCAGTCGCCGCCCGTCGTGGCCGCGGCCGGCCAGGCGAACACCTCGGAGTCGACGGGACGCGTCGAGCACTGGTTCTCGCCGACGCCCATGAGATACCGCGCGCTGAAATCAGCCAGCGCCTCGTCGAGCCACGGCTCGGCCTGCTGGTCGTTGCCGACTTGGCCGTAGAACCACTGGTGCGCGACCTCGTGATAGACCACGTACGGATCGGTGACCTTGCCGCGGGTGAGGTGGATCATCCGCGGGTACTCCATGCTGAACCCGCCGCCGGCGCCGACCTCCGCCAGCACGAGGTCGTCCCACGGGTACGGCCCGAACGTCTCCTCGAGGCCGATGAGGGCCTGGGTCGCCAGGTCCGCCGTCCGGTTGCCGTCGACGGTCTCGGCGTAGACCCGCACGTCGACGTCGCCCACGGCGCGCTCGACGAGCCGGAAGCGCGGGTTGACGACGAAGCTGAAGTCGCGCACCTGCCCGGCCTCGCAGGTCCACGCCGTCCCAGTGCCCGGGGGCGCGCTCGCCAGGCCCGGGCAGGCAACGGCGTTGCGGGGCAGTGACGTCGTGGTCCGCAGCTCGAGTCGGACGGACGCGGCGGTGAAGCTGATCTGCGGGTCGCCGAGGCCGTAGACGTCGTGCTCGGTCGAGACGATCGGGAACCACTGGCCGAAGCTGAGCACGCCGTTCTCGGCGCTCGTCCGCGCGGAGAACGCGTCGGGCGCCCGGCCGACCACGAGCGCGAATGGGATGCGGATCGTCGTCGTTTCGTGGACGCGGAGCCCGTCGAGCGGGACGCGGAGGTTGATCGCGGTCGTCCACTCCTCGCTGACCGACGCGCCATCGACCGTGACGTCGAGGTCGTCGCTCACGAGCCAGCCGAGCGAGCGCGGCACGAGGGTGAGGTCGACGTGGTCCATCGGGCTGGCACCCCGGTTCACGAGCGTGAGCTCGACATCGGCGTCGAGGCGCCGCGCGGCGACGTCGAGCGTGGCCGTGATCGCGTACTTCTGACCGACGTGCTCCTCCGGAATCGCGCTCGCCGGAGGCGGCGCCGTGAGCATCGCGCCGAGCGTCAGCCCCACGGCAAGCGCGACGGGCGCGAAACGGCGGCGCGGGCGCATGGCGTCATGTTGCCGAAGCAAGCATCCGGTGTCATCCTGAGCGCCGTCTCCCCATGAACGCTCAGCCCCCTCCCCGCCTGCCACGGCGCTTCGCCCTCGCCGGCCTCGCCTTCGTCCTCCTGTTCGCGACCGGCTTCACCGTGGTCGGCGCGAACGTGCTCGGCATGGGCGATCGGTTCGACCGGCTGACCGCGCGCGTCGAGAACTTCTTCTTCCCGCCGCCCGATCGCTCGATCCAGCCGACGGTGGTCGTGACGCCGGCTCCGAGCCCCTCCCCCACCGAGGTGCCGACGCCCCCTGCGACGCTCGAACCGTCCGCCTCGCCGACGCCCACGCCGATCCCGCGCGTGCCCGTCGACGTCGAGCTCGTGCCCGATCCCGAGGCCGTCTTCGCCACGCAGCTGACCGAGAAGGACTGCGCCGTGGCTGGCACGCAGATGGTGCTCGCCATTCTCGGGCTGGGCGACACGTCGCGGGAGTTCCAGCAGGAGATCAAGGATCGGCTGCCCGAGTGGGAATCCGTCCACGACAGCCTCAACCCCGGCTGGGGACCGGCGGCGGTGGACCAGGCGCTCGCCGCCTACGGCGCCGACGGCTACGACGAGCGCGCCTACGAGTCCTACACCGATGCGCTGCGCGACTCGGCCATCGCGATCTCGACCTACGACAAGCCGGTCGTGATGTTCCCCTGGTGGGGCGCCCACACCTGGGTGATGTACGGCTACCGGGCCGATGCCGATCCGACCCTGTTCCCCGACGCGCACATCAGCGGCGCCTACATCCTCGACCCGTGGTTCCCACGGACGTCGTCCATCTGGGGCAAGTCCGATCCGCCGGGCAATTTCGAGGACCTCGCCGAGCTCGAGCGCAACTGGCCTGCCTACCAGGGTCCGCCCGGCCACGAGTCCATCGGTCCCGGCTGGACCCGTCCCGAGGGCCGCTACCCGGACCGCGACGGCAAGTTCGTGGTCCTCATCCCGACGACCCCGCGCGACCAGTAGCGTTCGCCTGATCCGGGCGCCACACGGCCAGCCTGACGGCGAGCGCCAGCGCCAGCAGCGCGACCTTCGCCGCCTGGCCGATCGCGAAGCCGAGCGGCAGCGCCAGGAGGTCCATCTCCGGCAGAAGGAACCATGTGGCGGCGATCGTGATCTCGAGGCCGGCGATCGAGGCGAGCGCCTGGGTCAGCGTGTGGCGCGTGGCGAAGATCGCCCGCGTCAGCAGGTGCGCGACGCTCTCGAACGGCACCGACAGCGCGAAGACGCCGAGCACGGCGGCCGTGCGTCCCACCTCGTCGGGTCCGAAGCGGCCGCCGCCCAGCAGGATGCCGATCGCCGTCTCCCCCACCACGACCATGGCGACGGCCGCGGCGACCGTCAGGCCCACGATGTACGCGAGGTTCGTTCCGAACAGCCGCAGGAAGCCGCGCCGGTCGCCATCGGCATGGGCCGAGGCGAGCGCCGGGAAGGCGGCGATGGCGAACGCGACGCCGACGAGCGAGACCGGCACGCTCTGGAAGTTCCGCGCGTAGTCGAAGATCGACAGGCTGCCGGCGCTCAGGCGCGACGCGACGTTGGCGAAGAACAGGAACGCCATCGGCTCGACCGGCTGGGCCGCGAGGCGCGGCAGCGTGAGGCGCACGAACTCGCCGAGCGTGCCCGGCGGCGGTGGCCAGCCGAAGCGGATCCGGAATCGGCTCCCGCGCAGGCCGATGAACCGGCTGCCGAGATGGATCGCGGCTCCGAGGACCGCGCCGAGGGCGGCGCCGGAGATGCCGAGCGTCCCGCTGAAGGCCAGCGCCCCGATGACGATGCCGGCGTTGTAGAGCAGCGGCGCGACGCCGTACCAGAAGTAGCGCTGCTCGGCGAGGAGCACCTGCCCGAGGGTGAGCGAGGCGGCGAACAGGACCTGGGTCACGAGCATGATCCGGAACAAGTCGGCGTACAGCGCGCGCTGCTCGCCGGCGAAGCCGGGGGCGATGAACGAGGTCGTCGCATCGGCGAAGACGAGGAGCACGAGTGAGCCGATGCCCATGACCGCCACGCCGAGCGTGAGGATCGCCTGCCCGAAGCGATGCGCCGCCGCCTCGTCGCCGTGCCGCAGCCGGACGAAGATCGGGATGAATGCCGCCGCCAGTCCGGCCTCGACGAGGACGTCGAACAGGAGCTCCGGCAGGCGGAACGCGGCGTTGTAGGCGTCGAGCTCCGGGCCGGCGCCGAACGTGCGAGCGAAGATCCGGTCACGCACGAGTCCCATGACGTAGCTCGCGAAGATGAGGACCGAGAGGACGGCCGCCCCGCGCGGGACGAGCCGGGCCGCGGCGCCGCGGGCGCGGCCGACCAGCCTCGTCATGCGGATGCGGATGCGGATTCGGCGGGCGGCGCTGACATGCGCGGCAGCCTACCGCGCGCCGATCAGGCCGAGTCGCCTCCGGTCGCGGGGCGGCGTTCGGCCGCGGCGGCATCGACCGCCGCGCGGATGGCCGGGAACTCGTACATGAGCGCGTTGAACTCGCGATGACCGAGGACGAGCAGCTCGGCGATGCCATCGGCGCGAACGGTGGCGGTGCGCAGGTGATCGCCGAGGAGCGCGAGCTCACCGAAGAAGTCGCCGGGATGGAGCTGCCGGACCGGCCTGCCGTCCTCGATGACGGTGACGTGGCCCGACAGGACGATGAAAAAGTCGTGGCCGAAGCGGCCCTGCTCCGTCAGCTTCTCGTCGAGGCCGACCTGGATCTCATCGGCCAGCTGCCCGAGTCGTTCGAGCTCCCGGTTGCCGAGCCGGGAGAACATCGGCACCCGCCGGAGATGCTCGATCTTCTCGTCCTGCGCCATGCCCGCAGTGTACGCAGGCAGGCAAGCGCTCGGAATCAGGACCGGCGACGCTCGAGGAACCGGCCGTCCGTGCCCTCCGGACGCCGTCCGCGGCTGAGCACGGCGACCGGCGCGCCGGCAACCTCGAGGCCCTCGTACGGCGTGAAATCGCTCGTGTGATGGAGGTGGGCCTGGCGCAGCGTCCGACGCGCGTCCGGATCCCAGACGACGAGGTCCGCATCGGCTCCGACCTCCAGGCGACCCTTCGTCGCAAGGCCGAACAGGCGTGCGGGGGTGGCTGCCAGCACCTCGGCCAGCCGTTCCAGGCCGATGCGCCCGCGGGCCACACCCTCGGAGTACACGACCGACAGGAGCGTCTCGATCCCCGGCGCCCCGTTGCTGATCTGCGGGAACGGCGGCGCGGGCAGCGCCTTCTCGGTGTCGAGCCGATCCGGGACGTGGTCGCTGCCGACGACGTCGAGGACGCCGTCGCGCAGTCCCTGCCACAGCGCCTCCACGTCCGCCGCGCTCCGCAGCGGCGGCGAGATGACGCGCTTCATGACCTCGGCCTCGTCCGGATCGGCGTACAGCTCGTCGGTGAGGGTCAGGTAGTGCGGGCAGGTCTCGGCGTGGATGGGCTCACCGCGACTCTTGGCCTCGGCGACGGCCTCGAGGGCCGCCGCGCACGACAGGTGGACGATGTAGAGCGGCGCATCGGCCCGTCGCGCGGCCGCGATCGCCCGCCGGGTGGCGCGCGCCTCGGCGTCCGCCGGCCGGCAGGCCGCGTGGTGGCGTGGACCGACGTCGCCGCGCGCCAGCGCATCGATCACGAGCGGGTCGATGACCCCCGGCTCCTCGCAGTGGAGCTGGAGCATGCCGCCGTGCCGGGCGGCGGTGCGGAGCATCGGCTCGAGCGCGTCCTCGGGCAGGGCGAAGTCGTAGACCATGAACGCCTTGAACGTCGGCACGCCCCGCGCGATGAGCTCCGGCAGCTCGTCCCGAGCGTGCGGCTGCTTGCCGCTGACGACCGCGTTCAGCCCGAAGTCGATCGGCGCCTCGCCGGCGGTCCGCTCGCGGAACTCGTCCAGGCCCCGCAGCAGCGACCGCGCGCCGGAGTCGCTGATGCCGGTGCCGGGGTTGTTGAACGTCAGGACCGTGGTCGTGCCGCCGGCGGCGGCCGCGAGGAGGTCCTGCCGGAATCGATCCGGCCGCTCGGGAGTCGGCAGGCGGACGTGGGTGTGGACGTCGATCGCGCCCGGCAGGACGAGCATGCCGCTCGCGTCGAGGACTTCGGCTCCGTCGGACGAGAGCCCGGGACCGATGGCGCTGATGCGCCCGTCGGTGACGGCGACATCGGCCTCGAGGACGCCGTTCGGCGTGACGACGCGGCCCCCGGTGACGACGAGGTCCGTCACCGCCGGATCAGCCCGCCTCGACGATCTCGATCGGCTGGGCGCCCTCCCACAGCACGCGGCGCCCGACCTCGGGGAGCTGCTCCTGCCCCGTCAGCAGCGTGGCGAAATGGTTGCCGGCCAGCTGGCCGACCTTCGAGCTGAAGCTGCACGCGCCGTACGGGAAGAGGATCTCGCACTCGCTGATCTCGCCGACGTAGATGAGGATCTGGCCCGGTGCCGGGTGCGAGGTGTGGTTCTCGTATCCGACGTCCGGCCGGCGGTCGCCGAACGGGATCCAGGTCGACTCGCCGCTCCATCGGCAGTGGATGAGCTTCGAGCGGATCGGGAGCCAGGCGCGGAGCGCCTCGCGCGTCCTCGGCGCGGCCTCCTCCCAGCGGGCGGTGAACTGGAGGTCGTCCCCGACGCGAATCTGCAGGTCAGCCATGCGGCGCAGGATACGTCACGATCCCGGGCGCCGACGGCTACCTCGGCGTCTCCCGGCCCGGGACGAAGGGCGCGCCATGGCCCGGCACGATCACATCGGCCAGCTCGAGGATCCGCTGCCGCGAGGCGTGGAGGACGGCCGGATCCGGCGCGTATGGGTCCTCAACAGGATGCGCATCGGTCCACCACAGGTGGGTGAACACGACGACGCCCTCCGGCGTCCAGGCCGCGGTCGAGATGTCCTCGTTCGAGTGCCCCGGCGTCCGGAGCAGGCGCACGGACGGCGCGACGACGCGCCCCTCGGACTCGACGTCGTCCCATCGGCCGGCGAAGTCGTAGATGGCCCAGTGGTCGTGGACGCGCGCCGCCGGGAACAGCGCGACGTTCAGGGCGTGGTCGGGATGGTGGTGCGAGATGACGACGTCCGTCACGTCCTCCGGCGACAACCCGAGGGCGCGCAGCGGGTCGAGGATCGCGGCCTGGGACGGCGCCAACCCCGGGTCGACGACGATCGCCCGGTCACCGTCGCGGATCAGCGAGCAGGTGCTCGCCACCTGCGGCCCGGCCGAGCCGACGAGGAGGACGTCGTAGCGGGCAGTACGCTCGGTCGGCGCATCGGTCATCATGCGTCGCGGAGCATACCCGAGGGACCCATGGCCGCCGACCGTCACACGATCAGCACCCACGTCCTCGACCTCGCCAGCGGCGACCCCGCCCCCGGTGTCGGCGTGGCGCTCTTCCGCCTGGCCGACGACGGCACGCCCGAGCTCGTGAGCGAGCTCCAGACCGATGACGACGGCCGCATCCGCGACCTCTTGGACGGCGGCGAGCTCGTCGAGGGCGACTACCAGCTCGCCTTCGACGTCGGTGGCTACGCCGATGACCCGGACGCGTTCTTCCAGAGCGCCGCGATCGCGCTGCGCATCGTCGACACGGAGCGCTCGTACCACGTCCCGCTCCTCCTCAGCCCGTACGGGATGAGCACGTACCGCGGGAGCTGACGGCCGCTTCATGAGCGAGCTGGACATCCGGGACTTCGTCCCCGCCGATCACGACTGGGCCACGCGCCTGCTCGCCGGCCACGGTGGCGGCATCCCGCAGGTGGCCCGCCTCGGCGAGCTGCTGAACCCGCTCGAGAAGGAGGGCCTCGTCGCCGAGCGCGACGGCCAGCCGATCGGGCTGCTCACCGTCAACGAGACCGACCGCGGGATGGAGGTGCTCACCCTCCACAGCGCGGTCGAGGGCATCGGCGCCGGATCGCGGCTGCTCGAGACCGCCCTGCGCGTGGCGGTCGCATCGGGTGCGCCACGGCTCTGGCTCGTCACCACCAACGACAACCTGCATGGCATCCGCTGGTATCTCCGCCGCGGGATGCGGGTGGCTGCCGTCCACACCGGAGCGGTCGACGCGGACCGCGCGGCCCTCAAGGCCGAGATCCCGAGGGTCAACCCGGAGAACGGCATTCCCCTGCGCGACCTGGTCGAGCTCGAGCTGCCGACCGATGCCGGCGAGGAGCTGCGCTTTCAGCCCTTCCCACGGATCGAGGACCTGGACAGGCTGCCGCCGGAACCGGCCGCCCACCTCCTCGGGCCGCTGTTCGAGGACGCTCCCCGCTTCCTCGCCCGTCTCGTCGCGGCGCGGCCCTTCGGGGACGACGCGGGCATGATCACCGCGGCGCGGGACCTGGCGCGCACGATCCCCGAGGACGAGCAGATCGAGCTGCTGGACGCCCATCCGCGCATCGGAGCCGATCCCGCATCGGTCAGCGCGATGTCGCACGCCGAGCAGGGCTACGACGTGGACGCACCCCGCCAGGAGCCCTGGATCGCCGAGGAGCTCGAGGCGCTGAACGACGCGTACGAGCGGATCTTCGGGTTCCGCTTCGTGATCTTCGTCGCCGGCCGGCCCCGGTCGGCGATCGTGCCGCTCCTCGAGATCGCCCTGCGCGAGGAGCGCGAGGCGGAGCGGCGCCGCGGGCTGGACGACGTGGTCCACATCGCGGCCGATCGGCTCGCCACGCTCCGCGCGTGAGGGTCGTCCGGCGGGCGCTCGGTCGCTAGTATCGGCCCGTGCGCCACGAGATTCGCTACGGCAAGGCCGACGTCAAGGTCTACCGCACCTACGCCGAGCCGCTGACCGGCATCACGCCGATCCCCGAGTCGCCGTTCACCGGCCGCGAGAACATCCTCGCCGCGGCCGAGATCGAGGTCGTCGTCCACGGCACCGAGTTCATCGACGCGTACACGAAGGGCGACAACCGCAAGGTCGTGGCGACCGACACGATGAAGAACTTCATCCACGCCGCCTCGCTCACGGCGCGCGCCCGCAGCCTGGAGGAGTGGCTGCTCGAGGTCGGCACGGCCTTCCTCGACACGTACCCGCACATGGAGCGCCTGACGATGCTCGGGCGCGACCTGCCCTTCCCCGCCGCCCTCGTGCCCGCGGCCGACGGCGACGGATTCGAGGCGTCAGATCGGCTCTTCAGCAGAGACCGATGCGACGCGGGCTCCGCCCGCCTCGAGCTGGCGCGCACCGACGACGGCAGCGTCGTGATCACCGATCACGAGTCCGGTCGCCGGGACCTCCAGCTCATCAAGGTCACCGGCTCCGCCTTCGCCGACTTCGCCCGCGACGAGCACACGACCCTCCCCGAGCGCCCGGATCGGCCGCTCTACATCTGGCTGAACATCGGCTGGCGCTACGCCGATGCGTCCGATGCCGTCCTGGCGGACCCCTCCAGGTACGTCGCCTCGGAGCAGGTCGCCGATCTCGCGAACGCCGTCTTCCACGAGTTCGTCAGCCTCTCGATCCAGCACCTCGTCAACGAGATCGGCACCCGCATGCTCGACCGATGGCCGCAGCTCGCCTCGGTCTCGTTCGACGCGCAGAACCGGCTGTGGGACGTCGGTGCCGAGGCCGATGACGGCCGCACGAAGACGTACGCCGACCCGCGGCCGCCGTACGGGCACATCGGCCTCGTCCTCCACCGCGACTGACCGTCGCGGATGCCCGCCGCGGATGCCCGCCGCGACTGACCGCGGCGGGTGCCCGCCGCCGCCGGCGGGGGTGCCAGATTCCCGTGGAGTGAGCATTACGCGGGTTGCGCGGGGCCGAATGGCGCGCTACGGCCCCTGGTGCTCACTCGGTGGGCATTTGGCACGTTCGAGCCGCTTCCGGGCCGATAACGCCCACCTGGCGGGAATTTGGCACGTTCGCGCGTCCATGGAGCGCCGTCAGCGGCTCGGCCTCGTCCCGACGCGCCGCCCGGATGCCCTCAGCGACCGCCCGAAGCGCCGATGAGCCTCGGATGATCGATCGCGGGACAGCGGTTCATCACGACGAGCAGCCCGGCATGCGTGGCGAGCTCGGCGGCCTCCTGGTTCCAGACCCCGAGCTGCATCCAGATCGCCCTGGCGCCGATGTCGATCGCCTCTTCGACGTGCGGCAGGACCGCGTCCGAGCGACGGAACAGGTCGACGACCTCGATCGGCGCGCTCGGATCGGCCGGCACCGAGCGGAGGTCGGGATAGGCCCGCTCGCCGTGGACGACCTCCTCGTTCGGGTTGATCGGCACGACGGCGTAGCCCTGCGACAGCAGGTACCGCGACACGCCGTGCGACGGCCGCGACGGGTTCGACGAGCAGCCGACGACGGCCCAGACCCGGAACGAGCGCAGGATCCGCTTCGCGACCATCGGGTCGCTCCACGGATCGGCGACCATCTCCATCGGCTCCGAAGGCTCCATCGGCTCGCGGGGATCGGTCATCGGCTGCGGGCCAGCTCCTGGAGCGCGGCCTTGATGCGGGCGTCGAGCCCGCCATCGGTGCCGGCCACCGCGCCGGCCGCCCTGCGGGCCTCGGCCGCGGAGTAGCCGAGCGACTCGAGCGCCGCCACGACGTCGGAATCGGTCGAAGCGCCGGGCCCGACCGCGATGCCGGCCGCGTGGACCTTCTCCTTGAGCTCGAGGATGATGCGCTGCGCCGTCTTGCGGCCCACGCCGGAGACGCTGGTGAACACGTCGGCGTCATCGGTCACGATCGCCAGCTGGAGCTTCGTGACCGGGTGCGCGCTCGTGATCGCCAGGGCCAGGCGCGGTCCGACCTGCGAGACCGTCATGAGCAGCTCGAAGAACGCCAGCTCCTCGGTCGTCGCGAAGCCGAACAGCGCCTGCTGATCCTCGCGCACGAGGTGATGGGTGAAGACCGATGCCTCCGTGCCCGGTCGGAGCTTCGCGAGCAACGCCGGCCCGGCGACCACCCGGTAGCCGATGCCCCCCACCTCGACGAGGGCGTGGTCGAGCCCGACGTGCGTCACCTGTCCGCGGATCGAGCCGATCACCCGATCACCGCCTTCGGCTGGGCGGCATGGCGGAAGGCGCAGCCGATGGCGGCCGCCAGCGCATCGGTCGCGTCGTCGGGGACGCCGGCGAGGCGCACGCCGAGCAGCCGCTCCACCATCGCCGCCACCTGCGCCTTGTCGGCCGATCCGGAGCCGCAGATCTGCTGCTTGATCTCGTTCGGCGTCGGCTCGTCGATCGGGACGCCGGCGGTGGCGGCCACGAGGAGCGCGATGCCGCGCGCCTGGCCGACCGCCATCGCCGTCTGCACGTTGCGCTGGAAGAACAGCCGCTCGACCGCCACGCGATCCGGTTGGTGCGTGCCGATCAGCCCGCCGAGCGCCGCGTGGAGCTGTCCGAGACGCTCCGCCTCCGGGATGTTCGAAGGAGTTCGTACGACACCGGCGTCGATCATCCGCACGGCCCCATCGGGCTCGAGGCGCACGACGCCGAAGCCGCAGGTCGCCGTTCCGGGATCGATGCCGATCGCGATCACCCGGCCATGGTAGCCGGGTTCGGCCAGCGTCAGACGTGGCGTCCGCATCGGTCATTCGAAAGGGCTTGACGCCATCCGAGGTTTGTCGTACGATGCGTCTTGTTCGATACGGTTCGAACAGATGCAGCCTCGATCGAACGATAGGACGAACGTGCGATGATCATGCCGAATGAGACGATGCAGCGAGAGATGGCGCGAGCGCGCCTGGCTCGCTTCGCCCGGCGACCGGACCCCGCGACCCTCGCCGAGCGCGAGCGTGCCGCCCGCCGGCCGCAGGCGCGGTCGCTTCGCGTCCAGCTCGGTCACGCCCTGATCGGCGCCGGGACCCGGCTGAGCGGCGAGCGCGGCGAGCGCGTGCGCCCGTCGGCGCATCGGCCTGCCTGACGTCCATTCCCCGCTGAAGGAGCCGAACGATGGCCCCCGCCCGTCGACCGCACGGCGCCCCGTTCGTCGTCATCGATCCCGCGCCGGCCTACGAGCTGCTCGAGTCCCTCCTGCCCGTCATCGAGGGCGACCGCGACGACACCTACGACGTCGGCCCCGAATGGGTGGCCGATCTGCGCGCCCGGGCGGGTGACGCGCTCATCGCCCGCATCCGCGAGGTCTGCTTCGACAACGCGGACCTCTTCACGTCGCTCGTCACCCTCGCGTACGAGACGCCGGCGCCGCGCGACGTCCCCGCCTTCCTCGAGCATCTTCGCGAAACCGATCCGGTGGAGCTGAAGCTCCACCTCGTCTCCTTCTACACCCGCGAGGCCCGCCGTATGACGCCCCTCTCCGTCATGCGGGCGGCCGTCGCGGGTGACCGCGCTGCGCGCGACGAGTTCCTGCGCACCTCGCACCCCGAGGTCGAGGAGTGGACCCACTTCCTCGCCAACATCCTCGACGCCGATGGCGACGAGCTGAAGGCCGGGATCCTCGAGGTCCTGGCCGAGTGGCACGAGAAGGTCTGGAAGGCCGAGGCGCTGACGATCCTGCCGATCATCGAGCGTGACGCGGCCGCGAAGCGCGCCATGCTGACCGCGATGCCGATCGACGAGTTCGTGCGCGAGGCGACGAACGGCGTGGAGTACGTCCCCCGTCCCGGCGTGGCGCGCATCGTGATGGTTCCGAGCTTCGTCCAGCGGCCGCTGGTGTCGTACACCGAGTACGCCGACGTCCAGCTCATCGTCTACCCGGTGGCCGACGAGTCGGTGACCGCCGCGACCGACGAGCCGCCCCGCCGCCTCGTGCGCCTGTCGAAGGCCCTCGGCGACGAGAAGCGGCTGCGCATCCTGCGGGCCCTCGCCGACGGCGAGAAGACGCTCATGGAGCTGGCGGACATGTTCGGCGTCGCCAAGACGACGATGCACCACCACATGATCATCCTGCGCTCCGCCGGCCTGGTGACGGTCGGCGTGGGCCAGAAGCGCTACCGGCTGCGCCAGGAGGCGCTGCCCGATGTCGGCGGGCTGCTCGCAGGGTATCTCGGTGCGCCGGCCGCATCCGCCACTCCGGCGTCTCCGGCGGCGCCCAAGCGGCGGACGACCGCCGGCCGCTGACCTTCGTTCCCCGTTGCGCCCCGGAGGGGCGTCAGGCGACCTGGGCCTCGAGCTGCTCCATGAGCTCGGCCGGGATGTCGAAGTTCGCGTACACGTTCTGCACGTCGTCGAGATCCTCGAGACGCTCGACGAACTGGAGCACCGACTTCGCGGTCTTCTCGTCGGCGATCTCGACGGTCGTCGTCGGCTCCATCGACAGCTCGGCTGACTCCGCCTCGTAGCCGGCATCGGCGAGGGCGCGCCGCACCGCCTCGAGCTCGCTCGGCTCCGTCGTCACCTCGATCGAGCCGCCGTCCGGCGCGCTGACGTCGGAGGCGCCGGCGTCGATGGCGGCCAGCGTCACCTCGTCGGGATCCCGCCCGTTGAGCGGGATGGTGATGATGCCCTTCTGCTCGAACTGCCAGGCCACGGTGGACAGGCTGCCGCCGTGCTTGTTGAACACGCTGCGCACTTCCGACGCCGTTCGGTTCCGGTTGTCCGTCATGGCCTCGACGATGACGGCCACGCTCCCCGGCCCGATGCCCTCGTACGTGATCTCCTCGTACTGCTCCGCATCGGCTCCACCGCCGGTCGCGCGCTCGATGGCGCGCTTGATGTTGTCGGCCGGCATCGAGTTCGCCTTCGCCTTCTCGATCGCCATGCGCAGGCGATAGTTGGCGTCGGGATCGCCGCCCCCCTGGCGGGCGGCGGTGATGATCTCGCGGGCCAGCTTCGTGAACAGCGCGCCGCGCTTGGCGTCGTTCGCGCCCTTCTGTCGCTTGATCTGGGACCACTTGCTGTGGCCGGACATGGAACCTCCCTGCCCTCGGAGTCGGCCGCCGATTCTACCGCTTCTATAATGGCCGTCCCACTCCTGGCCACCGACCGCCCGAGGCGGAGCATTCGGCCTCGGCGACTCCGGCACGCACGCGTTGAGGAGCACCGATGAAGCCGACCACCCCCGACAGGATCAGGAACGTCGCCCTCATCTCCCACGGTGGCGCCGGCAAGACGAGCCTCGCCGAGGCGATGCTCTTCGATGCCGGCGCGATCTCACGCCTGGGGACCGTCGAAGCGGGCACGACGACGTTCGACTGGGACCCCGACGAGCACAAGCGGACGCAGTCGATCAACCTCGCCATCGGGTCACTCGAGCACGACGGGACGCGGATCACGATCGTCGACACGCCCGGCTACGCCGACTTCCAGGCCGATGTCGCCGAGGCGCTGGCCGCGGTGGACGCGGCGATCGTCGTGGTCGACGCCAGCGCCGGCGTCGAGGTCGGGACCGAGGAGGTCTGGAAGCTGGCCGACGCGCGCGGGCTGCCGCGGATGGTGTTCGTCAACAAGATGGACCGCGAGAACGCGAACTACGACGCCACGCTCGACGCGCTGAAGGCGAAGTTCGGCCCGAAGATCGCGCCCGTCTACCTGCCGATCGGCGCCGCCGACTCGTTCAGGGGCTACGTCGACGTCATCGAGGAGCACGCGACCGTCTACGAGGGCGGCTCGCCCAAGGAGGTCCCGATCCCGCCCGAGCTCGAGGGCATCGAGCACACCCGCCACGACCAGCTCGTGGAGGCTGCCGCCGAGGCCAGCGACGAGCTGATGATGAAGTACCTCGAGGGCGAGCCGTTCAGCGACGAGGAGATCGAGGCGGCGCTCCACACGGGCACGCGCGAGGGCTCGGTGGTGCCGGTCTTCGTCGGGTCGGCGACGAAGAACGTCGGCGTCCGCGAGCTCCTCAGCATGATCGTCAAGCACATCCCCTCCCCCGCCGAGGTGGGCGGCCGCAGGACGGCGGACGGCAAGGAGATCACGCCCGACCCGAACGGGCCGTTCGTGGCGCAGGTGTTCAAGGCCACCGCCGACCCGTTCGTCGGCCGCCTCACGTACCTCCGCGTCGTCTCCGGATCCCTGTCCGGCCAGGGGCACGTCTACAACGTCAACCGCCGCGAGGAGGAGCGCATCGGCAACCTCCTGTCGGTGCAGGGCAAGGACACCGAGAACCTCGCCAAGGTCGGCCCGGGTGACATCGCGGCCGTCGCGAAGCTGACCTCGACGCACGCCGGGGACACGCTCGTCGCCGATCGGTCGCAGGCGGTGGAGCTGCAGGGCCTCGCGTTCCCCTCGCCCACCCTCCAGGTGGCGATCGAGCCCGAGTCGAAGGCGGACCTCGACAAGCTGGGCTCCGCGCTGCATCGGCTCGAGGAGGAGGAGCCGGCGATCCGCATCCATCGCGAGGAGGGCACCGGCGAGACCATCCTCACCGCCATGGGCGACGCGCACGTGGACGTCATCGTCGATCGGCTGAAGCGGAAGTTCGGCGCCGCGGTCAAGGTCGCCACGCCGCGCGTGCCGTACCGGGAGACGATCCGCCAGCCGGCCCGCATCGACAACAAGTTCAAGCGCCAGACCGGCGGGCACGGCCAGTACGGGCACGTCGTCATCGAGTTCGCCCCGGCCGAGATGGGCACCGGCTTCCAGTTCGGGGACAAGATCGTCGGTGGCGTCGTGCCGAAGCAGTACATCCCGGCCGTCGAGAAGGGCCTGCGCGAGGCGATGTCCGAGGGCGTCCTGGCCGGCTACCCGGTCGTCGACCTCCAGGCCACGCTCGTCGACGGCTCGTACCACACCGTCGACAGCTCCGAGATGGCATTCAAGGTCGCCGCCTCGCAGGCGCTGAAGCGGGCCTTCGAGGTCGCCTCACCGACGCTGCTCGAGCCGGTCCTCGAGGTCGAGATCGTCGTCCCCGACGAGTACATGGGCGACGTCATGGGCCAGATCACCGCCAAGCGCGGCCACGTGCTCGGCATGGATTCGGTCGAGGGCATGCAGCACCTTCGCGCGCAGGTCCCGCAGGCCGAGATGTTCCACTACGCCACCGAGCTGCGCTCGATCACCCAGGGACGTGGCCGCTTCAGCTGGAAGCTCGACCACTACGCCGAGGTGCCGCACCAGATCGCCGAGAAGGTCGTCGCCGAGGCCTCGAAGAACGGCCACGGGGCGGCGGCGGAGCGCGTCGCCCACTAGCCGACTATTCGCGGTAGGCCCAGGGCTCGCCCATGGCGCGCATGCGGGCCATGGTGCGCCGATGGACGAAGCGTTCGGCGGCGTACGTCGCCGCGGCCACGAGCGCCGCGGCGGCGAGCATGATCCACGACGCCGCCGACCACGCGGCCGATGAGCCGGTGACGAGCGTCACGATCCAGATCGCGACGGCCACGAGGGCGACGACGGCGAGCCCCGCCGCCAGCGCCCCGACGCCGAACGCGAGCTTCATCCGCCGCCCTCGACCTCGGCCACGGCCAGCGTCCGCTTCCCGCGCCGCAGGAGGAGCCAGCGGCCGGCGAGCAGTGACTCGCGCTCGGGCACGGCCTGCGGATCCGTGACGCGCTCGTTGTTCAGGTAGGCCCCGCCCTCGCCGACGACCCGGCGCGCCTGGCCGCGGCTCTCCGCCAACCCGGTCTCGACCAGCAGGTCGAGGATCGCCGGCATCCCGTCCTGCGCCGACAGCCGCGCCCGCGGCAGGTCGGCGAACGCGGCCTCGAGCGTGCCGGCGTCGAGCTCGCGGAGATCGCCGGCGCCGAACAGCGCCGCCGACGCCTGCTCGGCCCGCCGGGCGGCATCGGCTCCGTGGACGAGCTCGGTGACCTCCGCCGCCAGGGCGCGCTGCGCCTCGCGCGCCTCCGGGCGTGTCGTGACGGCCTGCTCGAGCGCCTCGATCTCCTCGTGCGAGCGGAAGCTGAACACCCGCAGGTACGTCCCGACCACCGTGTCGTCGGTGTTGAGGAACCACTGGTAGAACTGGAACGGTGCCGTCAGCGCCGGGTCGAGCCACAGCGTCGAACCGGTCGACTTGCCGAACTTCTCTCCGTCCGGGCGCGTGATGAGCGGCGTCGCCAGCGCGTGGGCCTGGACCCCCTCGACGCGCCGGATGAGGTCGACACCGGCCGTGAGATTCCCCCACTGGTCGCTTCCGCCCAGCTGGAGCGTGACGCCATGGCGCCGGTACAGCTCCAGGAAGTCGAGCGCCTGCATGATCTGGTAGCTGAACTCGGTGTAGCTGATGCCGCCGGCCTCCATCCGGGCCGCGATCGCCTCCTTGGCCAGCATGCGGTTCACGCTGAAGTGCTTCCCGACGTCCCGGAGCCAGTCGATCGCGCTCAGCTCGCCGGTCCAGTCGAGGTTGTTGACGATGATCGCCGCGTTCGAGCCCTCGAACGACAGGTAGCGCGCGACCTGGGCGCGGATGCGCTCCACCCACTCGGCGACCACCTCGCGCTCGTTGAGGACGCGCTCGCTCGTGCGTCCGCCCGGGTCACCGACGAGACCGGTCGCCCCGCCCACGAGGCCGACCGGGCGGTGCCCGGCCAGCTGGAGCCGGCGCATGGTGATGAGCTGGACGAGATTGCCGAAGTGCAGGCTGGGGGCGGTCGGGTCGAAGCCGATGTAGTAGGACACCGGGCCGGCGGCCATGGCAGCCCGCAGCGCGTCGAGATCGGTGTGATCGGCGATCATCCGGCGCCAGGCGAGGTCGTCGAGCACCGCCGTGCGGGCGTTGGCCTCCATGCGGCCGAGGATAACGCACCCGATCGTCCGTGCTACCCTGCCGCCCGAATGACCCGACGCGTACCGCCGCCCCGGTCCCGCGGGGCGGCCCGGCGGGCTCCTCCCCGTCGACCCGGCTCCCCCGTCCTGCCGCGCATCATCCTCGGTGCCTTCGGCGTGGCCGCCATCGGCCTGTTCGGCTTCCTCATGAGCGTGTACTTCTCGTTCACGAGCGACCTGCCCGATGTGGCGGCCATCGAGGACTTCGACCTGGCCGAGGGCTCGACCGTCGTCTCGGCCGACGACCAGGAGCTCGCCACGTTCGCCGTCGAGGACCGCCGCGAGATCAGCTTCGAGGACCTGCCGCAGGTCATGATCGACGCCCAGGTCGCGGCCGAGGACCGGACGTTCTGGACCAACCCGTGCGTCGACTTCCGGGCCATCGTGCGGGCCTTCGTGCAGAACATCCAGGCCGGCACGACGGTCTCCGGCGCCAGCACGATCTGCCAGCAGCTCATCGGCATGCGGCTCATCGACGCGGAGATCGCCGCCGATCCCTCGCGGCGCGTCGAGATGAAGTTCAAGGAGGCGATCCTCGCCCTTCGCCTCGACGACCGCCATCCCGGCGAGGAGGGCAAGCAGCGCATCCTCGAGATGTACCTGAACCAGGTCTACTACGGGAACAACGCCTACGGCGTGTGGGCGGCGGCGCGGGCGTACTTCGGCAAGGACATCACCTCCGATGCGCCCGAGGACCAGCTCACCGTCAGCGAGGCGGCGATGCTCGCCAGCCTCGTGCGCGCGCCCTCCCGGCTCGACCCGACGACGGAGGCCGTCCAGCAGGAGGTCGACGGCGAGAGGCGCTACGTCGTGCCCGAGACGGCCCAGGCGATCACGACCCGCAATATCGTGCTGCGGACGATGCGCGAGGCCGGCTTCATCACCCAGGAGCAGTACGAGGAGGCGCTCGCCGAGCAGATCGTCCTCGCGCCGCCGCGCGACACGAGCTACCTCGCCCCGCACTTCGTGTACGCGGTGCGCCGCGAGGCCGGTGACCTGCTCGACGGCGAGGAGGCGCTCGACCGCGACGGGCTGCGCATCGTCACCACGCTCGACTACGAGGGCTACCAGACGGCGGCCGAGAAATGGGCCCAGGTCGCGTACGACATGGATCGCATGACCGATGCGGAGCTCGTCGAGAAGTACGGCGAGCAGGCCCTGTCGTGGATCGGCCAGCTCCAGGGACGGAACATCAACAACTCGGCCATGGTGACGATCAACTACCGCACCGGCGCCGTGCTGGCCTACGTCGGGGCGGCGAACTTCTACGGCGAGGCCACGCCGCAGCACCAGCCGAACTTCGACGTCATCGGCCAGGCCTACCGGCAGTCCGGATCGGCCTTCAAGCCGATCACGTACGCGGCCGGCTTCGAGTCCGGCGTCATCACGCCGGCGACGATGTTCATGGACGTCGAGGGCGAAATCGTCGACGGCTACAGCGTCCCGAACGCCGATGGCCGCGAGCGCGGCCCGGTCCGCGTGCGCGATGCCCTGAAGTACTCGCTCAACATCCCGGTCGCCAAGGCGCAGCAGCTCATCGGCACAGCGAACGTCGTGTCCCTCGCCGAGCGTCTCGGGCTGGAGTGGGACCCGCGCCAGGAGCGCGAGGTCGAGGTGCCGTCGCTGACGCTCGGCACGATCGGCGTCCACATGCTCGACCTGGCCGGCGCGTACGGCGGGCTGGCCAACGGTGGAGAGCTCGCCGAGCCGTACCTCATCGAGCGCATCGAGGACAGCGACGGCAACGTCATCTACGACCACGCGACCGATGCGGCCGAGCCCGAGCAGATCGTTTCCGCCGCATCGGCCCATCTCGTGACCGACATCCTGGCCGACAACACCGATCCCGCCACGAACCCGCTGTGGGGACCCCGCTTCCAGCTGCTCAACGCGGACGGCACCCGCCGCCCGGCAACGCTGAAGACGGGCACGACGAACGACTTCCGCGACCTCCAGGCCGTCGGCTACCTCGCCGGCAACCCGGACGATCCCGACGACCCGACCGGCGCGATCGTGACCGGCGTGTGGGTCGGCAACAGCGACTTCTCCCCCATCCAGGACGTGTTCGCGGCCGATGGACCGACGTTCATCTGGCACGACTACATGGCCGAGGTCGCCGCGCTCAACGAGCTGCCGGTCCACGACTTCGCGCGGCCCGACGGCGTGACCGAGGTCACCGTCGACGCGATCAGCGGCCTCCTGCCGGGCGAGCACACGAGCACGACGATCACCGAGCTGTTCCGGACCGACAACCAGCCCACGACCGAGGACACGCTCCACCGCGAGCTGCGGATCGAGGCCGAGACCGGCAAGATCTGGCAAGAGGGCTGCGGCGACTTCGAGCCGGCGGCACCATCCGGAAGCCCCGATCCGTCTGCCGAGCCGCAGCCGCCGGAGCCGCTCGAGGAGGTCTACCTCGATCTCGTCGGCTGGGAGGATCACCACCCGGCCTGGGAGGAGGCGAACGTCGCCTGGATCGAGGCGTGGCGCGGGCGCGAGAGCGAGCTCAACCAGTCGGTCCGCGTCCCGTATCCCGGACCGATCGACGCGCCGCTCGCGCCGACCGAGACGTGCACGCCGGGCGAGGTGCCCACCTCGACGCCATCGCCGTCGCCGTCACCCACCCCGTCGCCATCGCCGACGCCGGAGCTGACACCGTCGCCGGAGGTGACCCCCGAGCCGACGCCGCTGCCGACGCTTCCGCCGGCCAGCGTGGCGCCGCTCCCCACCCCGACGCCGACACCCGGCCCGTAGGGGTTCAGAGCTCGGCGATCGTCGCTCCCTCGCCGCCCTCCTCGCGTCGCCCGCCGCGCACCGAGCGCACGCGGGGATGCTCGGCGAGCCGCTCGCGGATCGCGCGACGCAGGGCGCCGGTCCCCGAGCCGTGGACGATCGTCACGCTGTCGAGCCCCGCGAGGAGCGCCTCGTCGAGGTACGCGTCGAGCTGCTCGAGCGCCGCCTCCACGCGCTCGCCGCGCAGGTTGAGCGTCGGCGAGACGCGGGCCGCGGCACGGCGGCGGAGCTCCTCGGCCTCGAGGTCACGCGGGCTCGGGCCGCGGATCGGCTCCGGGACGACCTCGACGTCGTCGGCCGGCACGACGAGCCGCGCCCCCTCGGTCTCGAGCGTCACGCGGCCGGTGCGGCCGCTGATGTCGACGATCCGCCCGGTCGAGCCGAGCGTCCGGGAGCGCGCCCACAGGCCGACGCGGGGAACCGGCGCCTGCGCCTCGGGTTCCTGCTCGGCCTCAGCCGCCGGTGAGGTCGCCGTCTCCTCGCGGGCGCGGGCGGTGCGCCGGCCCAGCTCCTCGAGCGCATCGGCATGCGGGCGCGTTCGGGCGCCGGAGGCGAGGTTGCGCTGTCGCGTGAGCTCGCGGCGAACCTCGGCGACCTCGCGCTCGGCGCGGGCGAGGAGCGCATCGGCGGCACGGCGGGCATCGGCCAGGATCTCGGCCGCCTCGCGCCGGGCGCGGGCGACGCCGCTGCGGGCGAGCTCCCGCTCCTCGGCCGCGGCCCGGCGCTCGCTCGTCGCCGCCTCGAGCGCCTTCGCCTGCTCCTCCTCGGCCCGCGCGATGGCGGCGAGCGTCTCCTCCATCGTCGCGTGCTCGGCCGAGATCCGGCTCCGCGCGTCCTCGAGGATCGGCCCCGGCAGGCCGAGCCGCTCGGCGATGGCGAACGCCTGGCTCTTGCCGGGCAGGCCGATCGTCAGACGGTACGTCGGACGGAGCGTCGTGACGTCGAACTCGACCGCGGCGTTCGACACGCCCGGGTGCTCGGTGGCGAACGTCTTCAGCTCGGCGTAGTGGGTCGTGGCGGCCACGTGGGCGCCCGCGTCCAGGAGATGGGTGAGGATCGCCATGGCCAGGGCCGATCCCTCCGCCGGATCGGTCCCGGCGCCCACCTCGTCGAGCAGGACGAGGGTATCGGGGCCCGCGGCCTCGACGAAGCGGATGACGTTGCGCAGGTGGCTCGAGAAGGTCGACAGCGACTGCGCGATCGACTGCTCGTCGCCGATATCGGCCATGACGCGGCGGAACACCGGCAGGCGCGCGCCGGCAGCGGCGGGGACGCGCATCCCGGCCTGGTGCATGAGCGACAGGAGGCCGAGGGTCTTGAGCGAGACCGTCTTGCCGCCGGTGTTCGGGCCGGTGACGACCAGCGCCCGGTACCCGAATCGGTCGCCGAGGCGCAGGTCGATCGGCACGACCTCCGGGCCGAGGAGCGGATGGCGCGCCGAGAGGAGCTCGACGGCATCGGCGGCGACGGCGGGGCGCACGGCGTCCATCTGCTCGCCCAGCCTGGCCCGGGCGATCCACAGGTCGGCTCGGGCGAGCGCCGCGAGGCTGCCGGTCAGCGATTCGGCGCGCGCCTCGACGGCGCGTGACAGCTCGTCGAGGATCCGCTCCTCCTCGCGCTCGGCGGCGAGCGCGGCCTCGGTCCAGGTGTTGTTCAGCTCGACGACGGTGAGCGGCTCCACGAACAGCGTGGCGCCCGACGCGCTCTGGTCGTGGACGATGCCCTTCAGCCGGCCCTTCGCCTCGGCGCGGATCGGGATGACGTAGCGGCCGGCGCGCACGGTGACGATCGGCTCGCCGATGACGCCGGCCAGCGCCGTGGAGCGGATCATCGCGTTCAGCCGCTCCCGTACGCGGTCCTGGGCCGTGCGCATGCGCTTCCGGACCGTGGCGAGCTCCGGCGAGGCGGTGTCGAGGATCTCGCCGGCATCGTCGACCGAGCGCGCGATGCGCTCGGACAGCTCCGGCGCCGGGTCGAGCTCGTCCCGGACGCCCGCGAGGTGCGGGTCGCGCCATCCGGCGAGGCGCGACGCGAACGAGGCCGTCGCCTCGAGCGTGGCCGCGATGTCGAGCAGCTCCTCCGGCGTGAGGCGGCCACCGCGCCGGGCGCGGCCGAGGGCCGCCCGGACGTCGCGCGCGCCGCCGATCGAGGCCTGTGCCTGCTCGGCGAGGAGCCGCGCCGCCTCATCGGTCTGGTCCTGGAGCAGGGCGACGTGCGCCGCGTCGGCGACGGGCTCGAGGGCCAGCGCGAGCTCGCGCGACGGCTCGAAGGCGGTCAGCCCGGCCAGCCGCTCGACGATGGCGCCGTACTCGAGGGCGCGGAGCGTCCCCGGGTCGACGGCGGCGCCGGGCGCAGGGTCAGCGTCGCGAGACGTGCGGGTCATCGGTGATCCAGAAGCGCAACGGGCGTGCCGCCCATGGCCCGGCATAGTCGACGCCGACGCGCGGGCCGCGTGACACGCGCGGCCGGGGCGTCTCGCGCGGCACGACCCGCACCGGCCCCTCGAGGAGGTCGACGCCGTTCAGCGACCGGTCGACGCCGAGCGCCGACCCGACGTTGCCCGGCCCCGAGGCGAGCCGTCGGTCCGGCACCCGCTCGCCTCGACGGGCGCGGGCCAGGTCGATCCCCTCGTCCAGGGCGAGGGCTCGGATGAGCACCGCCTCCGGCTTCGTGCCGGGGCCGGCGACGACGTTCATGCAGTGGTGCAGGCCGTAGATGAGGTAGACGTAGAGGTGCCCGGGCTCGCCGAACATCACGGCATTGCGCTCCGTGCGCCCGCGCGACGAGTGCGCGGCCAGGTCCTCCGGCCCGCGATAGGCCTCGACCTCGACGATCCGCCCGCCGACCGTCCCCTCCGGGCTCTCGTGGACGAGCCGGGAGCCGAGGAGCGCGAGGGCCAGCTCGGGAGCCGGTCGGTCGAACCAGCCGCGCTCGAGGGGCTCCGGTTCCTCGGCCGCGGCCGAACTCATTGCTGGAGGAGCTGGGCGATGTGGCTCGGAACGAACGGGCGGACGAGGAAGCCGGCGGTCGGGACGAGGGCGTCGCGCATGTACCCGACGAGCAGCGAGCCGGTCATCGCGTCGTAGTACCCGGCGAGCCAGCCACCGGCCTGTCCATCGCCGAGGAAGAAGCTGTCGAGGACGAGCAGGTGGAAGACGAGGATCAGCGATACCCACAGCAGCCCGAGGATCGCTCCGACGATCTCGTCGACCGCCTTCGGGATCGGGAGCCGGGTGCGGTGGTAGAGCGCCCGGACGGCGAACCAGCCGCCGACGACGAAGACGACGAACAGGACGAAGAAGATGATGAGCTCACGGCCGGCGGGGGTGAAGGCGCGCCAGAAGCCGAGGACGCCGAGCACCGGACCGTACAGCTGCGCCGCCAGCACGAAGGCGACGAGGACCACCACGCAGTTCAGCGCGTAGCGAATCGCGCCCTGCGTGAAGCCGACGAAGACGCCGACGGCCAGCAGGAGGATGATCACGAGGTCCAGCCAGCTCAGCTGGGTGAGGACTTCCACACGCCGCTCCTTCGATCAGGATCGGTCCCGGCATGGGTCACCCAGGCTCGGGCCGCGCGCAAGGGTACCAGCCCCCGGCGCGGCCGGACAAGGCAACCGGAGGTCCTACCGGATCTCGGCCCCGAGGTGATGGCGCAGCGAGCCGCGAACCTTGTTCAGCGCCTTCTCGACCGCCTTCTCGTCGCCCGCCTCGTCCGGCTGGAAGCGCATCGACAGCGCGTAGCTCACCTTTCCCTCGCCGATCTGCTCGCCGCGGTAGACGTCGAACAGCGTCAGCTCGGTCAGCATCGGCCCGGCGCTCATCCGCGTCACGCGGAGCAGCTCGCCGACCGGCGTCGTCTCGTCGAGCACGACCGCGAGGTCGCGATCCACCGGCTGGGCCGATGGGATCGGCCTGGCCTCGATCCGCTGCGGCACGAGCTCGAGGAGCCGATGAAGATCGATCGTGGCGTCCACCGGGCGTCCCGGCAGGCCCCACGCCTCGGCCACGCGCGGGTGCACCTCGCCGAGCGACCCGTACGGGCGGCCCTGGGCATCGGTGATGACGCCGGCGCGTCCCGGATGGCGGTGCGGATGGCGCGTGTCGGGCTCCTCGGCGCGGTACTCCGGGCGCGGCGCGCCGAGCGCGTCGTGGAGCGCGTCGACGATGCCCTTCAGGGTCGCGACGTCGGCCGGCTCGACCGCGGCGCCGGCGGTGACGGGCACCGGACGGCCGTTGAGCGCGATCCCGAGCTCCCAGGCCTCGTAACGCCCGGTGCCGGCGGTCTCCGACGCGCGCTCACGGGGCGTGGGCGGCCCGTCGTGCATCCAGTACACCTTGCCGACCTCGAACAGCCACGCGTCCGGCCGGCGGCGGCGCGCGTTCTCGGCCAGCGAGGAAAGCAGCGACGGCGCCATCACCGGCCGCAGCACGGAATGCGCCTCGCTCAGCGGGTTCGACAGGCGGATGAGGTGCTGCGCGCTGCCGTCGTACCCGGTGCGATCCAGGTCGTCGGGGTCGAAGAGCGCGTGGGTCACGACCTCGTCGAGGCCGATGCCGGCGAGGACGCGTCGCACGCGGTTGCGCGGCTCGCTCGGGTCGGTGCGGTACGGCGGCAGCTCGGCCCGTGGCAGGCGGCCGGCGATGCGCTCGTAGCCGTGGGCCCGCGCCACCTCCTCGGCGACGTCCGCCTCGAGCGCAACGTCGAGCCGATGCGACGGCACGCTGATCTCGAGCTCGTCACCGTCCCCCATGACGCCGAACTCGAGCGGCTCGAGCAGCTGCCGCACGCGTCCCGCGTCGAGCGGGAGGCCGAGCAGCCGCTCCATGCGCGACACGCTGACGCTCACCCGTCGCGCCGGATGCGGCCCCGGATCGTTGTCGACGATGCCGGCCGCGAGCGTTGCGCCGGTGATCTGCTGGATGAGCTGGGCGGCACGGTACGCGGCGAGGCGCGGCAGGTCGGGACCGATGCCCTTCTCGTGCCGCATGCTCGCCTCGGAGCGCAGGCCGAGGCGCCGCGCCGTGTTGCGGATCGTCGGGCCATGGAAGATGGCCGACTCGAGGATCACCCGCTTCGTCGACTCGCTGACCTCGGTCGAGGCGCCGCCCATGATCCCGGCCAGGCCGATCGGCCGCTCCCGATCGGCGATGACGAGCATCCGCTCGTCGAGCGCGCGGTCGACGTGGTCGATCGTCTCGAGCCGCTCCCCCGCCCGGGCGCGTCGCACGACGATCTCGCCGCCGGGGATCGCATCGGCGTCGTACGCGTGCTGCGGCTGCCCGAGCTCGTGCATGACGTAGTTCGTGACGTCGACCACCGCGCTGATCGGCCGCATGCCCGCCGCGACGAGGCGCTGCTGCATCCAGTCCGGCGACGGGCCGTTGGCGACGTCGTCGAACCAGAGCGCCGTGAAGCGCGGGCAGAGCTCGGGGTCCTCGATCCGCACCGACACGCGGTCCTCCACGGCCACGTCGCCCTCGACGGTCTGCGGCTCGGGAACCCGGAGCTCGGCGCCGGTGAAGGCGGCGATCTCGCGGGCCAGGCCGACCATCGACAGCGCGTCGCCGCGGTTCGGCTTGACGTCGACGTCGAGCACGACCTCGCCGATCGCCTCGCCCAGCGGCTGCCCGACGGGCAGCTCGTCGTGGTGGCCGAGGACATGGATCCCATCGGCATCGGGGCCAAGGCCCAGCTCGACCGCGCTGCACAGCATCCCGTTGCTCACCACGCCGCGGATCTTCGAGCGCTCGATGCGCCGATCGCCGGGCAGGACGGCGCCCGGCAGGGCGGCCGGGACGAGCTGCCCGACCTCGAGGTTCTGGGCGCCGCACACGATCTCGAGCTCGCCGCCCGCCGGGCCGACGTCGACGCGGGTGAGCCACAGCGTGTCGGCGTTCGGGTGCCGCTCGACGTGGAGGACGCGGCCGACGACGACGTTCTGCCAGCCCTCGCCGCCGATCTCGACGTCGCTGACCTCCATGCCGCGCATCGTCAGCTCGGCCGTGAGCTCGCGCGGCGAGAGGGTGACGTCGACGTACTCGCGCAGCCAGGAGAGGGGCACGCGCATCTATCGGCCCTCCGGGAACTGCGTGATGAAGCGCAGGTCGGCGCCGAAGAAGAGCCGGATGTCGCCGATGCCGTGGCGCAGCATCGTCATCCGGTCCGGTCCCATGCCGAAGGCGTAGCCCTGGTACACGGCCGGGTCGTAGCCACCGGCCTCGAGGACGCGCGGATGGACCATCCCGGCACCGAGGATCGTCATCCAGCCGCTCCGCTTGCACGCCGGGCAGCCATCTCCACCGCAGACGAGGCAGCCGATGTCGAACGCGACACTCGGCTCGGTGAACGGGTAGTAGCCGGGCCGGAAGCGGGTCGCCACGTCGCGGCCGTAGAGCGCCCGGGCGACCTCCTCGAGCAGGCCCTTGAGGTCGGCCATCGTCGTGTCGCGGTCGACGACGAGGCCCTCGACCTGGAAGAACTCGAAGCCGTGGCTGGCGTCGACGGCCTCGTAGCGGAAGCAGCGACCGGGCATGATCACCCGGATGGGCGGCTCGAGCGCGCGCATGGCCCGGATCTGCACCGGCGACGTGTGGGTGCGCAGGATCGTGCCGTCCTCGGCCGGACGCGGCTCGCCGGCCTCGACCGACCCCGGCTCGGCGACGTACAGCGTGTCCCACAGGTCGCGACTCGGGTGGTCGGGCGGGATGTTGAGGAGCTCGAAGTTGTACTCCTCGGTCTCGACCTCCGGGCCCTCGAAGACCTCGAAGCCGTAGGCGTGGAACAGCTCGCGCAGGTCGCGCATGAGCGTCAGGACCGGGTGGAGGTGACCGACGCGGATCGGGCGTCCCGGCGCGCTCATGTCGATCGCCTCGGCCGCGAGCCGCGCATCGAGATCGGCGTCCCGGAGCCGAGCCAGGCGCTCCTCGAGCACGCCCTCCAGCTCGCGACGGACCTCGTTCGCCAGCTGGCCGATGGCCGGGCGCTCCTCGGCCGGCACGCTGCCAAGCTGCTTCAGCAGGGCGGTCAGCCTGCCCGAGCGTCCGAGGAGCTCGTGGCGCAGCGCGTCGAGCTCGTCGGCCGAGGCAGCGGCATCCAGCCGCGCCCTCGCGTCGGCGCGCAGGCTCTCGAGGTCGGTGCGCAGCTGGCTCATCGGTCCATGGGTCCGTGCTCAATCATCGGTCAAAGCGAACGACCCCGCCCCGGAATCCGGGACAGGGCCGTGAGGACCGGCGTCGGGTGACGCCGGTCAGCTGGTAAAGGAGGACTTCGCGGTCTCGACCATCGCGGCGAACGCCGCGGGCTCGCGGACCGCCATGTCGGCCAGGATCTTCCGGTCGACCTCGACCCCCGCGGCCTTCAGGCCGGCGATGAAGCGACCGTACGGGACGCCATGCTGCCGCGAGGCGGCGTTGATGCGCTCGATCCAGAGGCGGCGCATGTCGCGCTTCCGGTCGCGCCGATCGCGATAGGCGTAGACGAGGGCGTGGATGAGCGCCTCACGGGCGGGGCGGACGAGCGTCGAACGCGTTCCGCGCCGGCCCTCGGCGAGGTTGAGGAGCCGCTTGTGGCGGCGGCGCGCGGTGACGCCGCGCTTGACTCGGGCCATCGGCTACTTCCCCTTGCCAGCGTACGGCATGAGCCGCTCGAGCTGGTCGGTGTGCGCGTCCGACACGATTGCGACGCCCGCGTAGCGGCGCGTGCGGCGGCTCGACTTGATCTCGAGGTGATGGCCGCGCCAGGCCTTCGGCCGGACCCACTTCCCGGAGCCGGTCTTCCGATAGCGCTTCGCCGTCCCCTTGTGGGTCTTCATCTTCGGCATGGCTTCTCTACGATCCCTGCTGTGCCGGCGTCTCGGCGCCCGCCCGGGCGGTATCGGCCACGGGGGCCGGTGCCTGGGCGGCGACGGCGTCGCCGATGGTCTCGCCTTCGCCTTCGGTCGAACCGTCGGCATCGGCCTTCTTCTCGGCCCGCTTCTCGATGGGGGCCATGATGATGTACATGCTGCGACCCTCGAGCAGCGGCTGCCGCTCGATGGTCCCGTGGTCAGCCAGCAGCTCCGCGGTCCGCATCAGCAGGTCCCGGCCCAGGTTCGCATGGCTGATCTCGCGTCCGCGGAAGCGGACGGTGATCTTCACGCGATCCCCGTGGTCCAGGAACTGGGCCGCGCGGCGGGCCTTGACCTGGAGGTCGTGGACGTCGACCTTGACGCCCAGCCGGACCTCCTTGAAGGTCTGCGACTTCTGCTTCTTCTTCTGTTCGCGCTCGCGCTTCTGGAGCTCGTACTTGTACTGGCCGTAGTCCAGGATTCGGCAGACCGGTGGGACCGCCGTGGGAGCCACCTCGACGAGATCGAGGTCCTTCTCCTTTGCCAGGGCAAGGGCTTTGAAGGTCGGCATCACGCCGAGCTGCTGGCCTTCCTCATCGATGACCCGCACCTCGCGGATCCGAATCATTTCGTTGACGCGGAGGTCCCTTGCCAGTGCCTGCTCCTTCAACAACAAGGCCACCTGGCCGATCACGGACGGGTGGCCCTGCAACGTTCGCGAATTGCCGCGGGATGATACACCGATACCGAACAGATGGTCAACGAGCCGATCCGCCTCCGCCGATGCGATCCACGCCCCCGGTGACGCCGGCGTGAGCGCCCGGCTGGCCGGGCTCGGCCGCCGCTCAGAATGGGCTGAGCCGGTCCTGTTCGGGCTCGTCGCGTTCGTCGTGTACTGGGTGACCGGCCCGTCCGCCTCCGGCGACGTCTGGCCGCCCCTGGCCGAGGCATTCGCCAACGGCCGGCTCCATCTCGTCGAGGACCGGCCGTGGCTCGAGCTCGTGCCGCGGGCCGGGGGCGGCCAGTACGTGCCCCTGCCGCCGGTCCCGGCGCTCACGCTCCTGCCGTTCGTCCCGTTCGGCGAGCTCGACGGCAACGTCTACGGCAGCATCGTCGGCGGGCTGAACGTGGCGTTGGCCTGGTGGCTCCTCGCCGGCTGGGGCGTCGCGCCGTCGCCACGCCGCTGGCTCGTCGTGGGCTTCGCCGGCACGACGCACTGGTGGGTGGCCGGCATGGCCGGGCCGCACCACTACGCCCAGCTGTGCGGGGTGCTGTTCACGCTCCTCGCCCTCAACCTCGCCGTGCGCGGCCGCTGGCCGATGGCCGCCGGGCTGCTCCTCGGCCTCGCCGCCGGCTCACGCCTGCCGATGGGCCTCGCCCTGCCGGTCCTCCTCGGCCTGTACGGCGGCGGCTGGCGGCCGCATCGGTCGTGGCTGCCGGTCCTCGCCGGGCTGGCGCTCCCCGCCCTGGCCGTGGCCTGGTACAACGTCGCGCGCTTCGGCTCGCCGTTCGACTTCGGCTACGCCCGCATTCCCTCGGGTGAGCACGGACTCGTCACCGACGAGCCGTGGTTCCGGGACGGGATCCTGTCGATCACGTACATCCCGCGCCACATCGAGGTCATGCTCTTCGAGCTCCCCGACCTCGTCCCGCAGCCGCCATGGCTGCGGCCGAACCTGAGCGGCATGTCGCTGCTCCTCACCGGGCCGTTCCTGTTCCTCGCCTTCCTCGCGCGCGGCCGCCATGCCGGCCTGCTCTGGATCGGCGTCGCGCTCGTCCTGGCGCCCGACTTCCTCCACGGCTCGTGGGGCTTCGCGCAGTTCGGCTATCGGTTCATCCTCGACGCCGTGCCGCTCCTGCTCCTGCTCCTCGGCCTCGCGTACCGGGAGCGGGCGTCGTGGGTGCTGATCGCCACGATCCTCGTCGGGATCGCCGTGCACGCCTACGGGATCTGGGCGATCACCGTCCTCGGGTTCTACACCTAGCCACATCGGTCGCCCCCTTGGTCGGCGGCCTATGCTGCCCACATGGCGAGGCGGACCGGCGAGCCTGCTTCCAGTGCCGGCGCGTCCCCCGGCGGACGACCGTCGCAGGACGAGGACTTCTGGCGCAGCTTCCTGGAGCAGGGCGGGGACACCTGGAAGGGCATCGGCAGACGCGTCTTCAAGCGGATCCCGGCCGATCCGCGATGCCGCATGTGCGCCGCTCCCTTCCGCGGTCCGGGCGCGCCGCTCATGCGCCTCATCGGCAAGCGGCCGTCGGCCGGAAACCCCTACTGGTGCTCGTCCTGCTTCGACTTCATGTCCAAGCACCACGGCGGCGCCGAGGTCGAGCTCGCCTTCCTCTTCGCCGACATCCGCGGCTCTACCGCGTTGGCCGAACGCATGTCACCGGGCGACTTCCACGGCCTGCTCGAGCGCTATTTCGCCGCCGCCACCCGAGTCGTCTTCGAGCGGGACGGCATGGTAGACAAGTTCGTCGGCGACGAGATCGTCGCCGTGTTCTTCCCGCTCCTCACCGGCGAGCGGTTCGTGGCGCGCTGTGTCTCGGCGGCCACCGACCTGCTTCGGGCGACGGGACACGCCGACCCGGGCGGCCCGTGGGTGCCGGTCGGCGTCGGCGTGCATGCCGGTCGAGCATGGTTCGGAGTGGTCGGCGAGGGCACCCATGTCGAGCTGACTGCCGTGGGTGACGCCGTCAACGTCGCAGCCCGGCTCGCCGCGGCGGCCCAGGCCGGCGAGGTGCTCGTCTCCGTCGACGCGGCCGCCGCCTCCGACCTCGATCCGGATCTCGAGCGGCGCACGCTCGATCTGAAGGGCAAGTCCCTCGGGACCGATGTCGTCTCGGTTCGGATCGGACCAGGACGGTAGGTCAGCGGCCCGTGGCGCCCGGGTAGTCGTAGAAGACCGCGACCTGGCGACCGTCGGGGTCAGCGATGCGGAATGACCGGCTCCCCTCCCATCGGTCGCCCGATGGCGGCGCCGCGAGCGCGAACCCGCGGCGCGACAGCTCCTGGGCCCACGCGTCGACCTCCGCGGCCGTCTCGACCTTGAAGCCGATCTGCATCCCGTCCCGCGCGGCCGTCTCGCCGCGCCGGAAGCTGAGCTCGAAGCCGCCGAGCTCGAGGTCGACGCCACCGTCGTCGGCGGCGATGCGGCGGAAGCCGAACGCCGACTCGTAGAACTCGGCGACGCGGCTCGGATCGGTCGAGCGCAGGGCGAGCTGGCCGAGCCCGCGCATCTTCCTCATGCGGCGGCTCCTCGTCGGCGGGGACGGATCGTGGGGCGGGCGTGGGGAGGCGTCACCGATGCGAACGGGAGTCGTACGACGCAACAGGCCACGGGTTCGACCGGGGTCAGGACTCCGGACCGCTCGGCGGCGCCGGCCACAGCTCGCGGACCGCGTTGCGCGCGACGAGATCGGCGACGAACTCGGCGAGCGGGACGCCCTGCGACGACTCGCCGGTGCGCAGCCGAGGCGAGACGGCACCGGCCTCGGCGTCGCGGTCCCCCACCACGACCATGACCGGGATCTTCTGCTCCTGCGCCTCGCGCAGCTTGGCCTGCATGCGCTCGGAGCGCGCGTCGACCTCCGCCCGCAGGCCGGCATCGGCCAGGGCGGCCCGCACCGACTCGGCGTACTCGAGGTGGCGATCGGCGATCGGCACGACCACGACCTGCACCGGCGCCAGCCAGAACGGGAAGGCCCCGGCGTACTCCTCGGTGATGATGCCGATGAACCGCTCGAACGAGCCGTAGATCGCGTAGTGGACGATGACCGGGCGCTCGAACTTGCCGTCGGCGGCGCGGTACTCGAGGTCGAAGCGCTGCGGCAGCTGGTAGTCGGCCTGGATCGTGGCCATCTGCCACTCCCGGCCCAGCGCGTCCTCGATGAAGATGTCGATCTTCGGCCCGTAGAACGCCCCGCCGCCCTCGTCGAGCGCGTAGGACATGCCGTCCTCCTCGAGGCGGTCGCGCAGGCGCTGCTCGGCACGCTCCCAGAACTCGTCGGAGCCGATGCGCTTCTCCGGCCGCGTCGCCAGCTTGGCCCGAGGCTCGAACCCGAACGGCGCGTACTGCTTGCGGACGAGCGACAGGGCGAGGCGGAGCTCGTCGTCGACCTGGTCGTCGCGGCAGAAGACGTGCGAGTCGTCCTGGGTGAGCTGCCGCACGCGGAACATCCCGGCCAGGACGCCGGTGCGCTCCTTGCGGAACAGGACCGAGTAGTCGCTGAAGCGCATCGGCAGATCGCGATACGAGCGTGCCCGGGTGCGGTAGATGAGGATCTCCTCCGGGCAGTTCATCGGCTTGAGGCCGGACACGTGGTCGTAGTCGTCGAGGACGAACATGTTGTCCTGGTAGTTCGCCCAGTGGCCCGACGTCTCCCACAGCTCCTTGCGCACGAGGCTCGGCGTGCGGACCTCGTGGAAGCCGGCGCCCGAGCGGACCTCGCGCGACCAGTCCTCGAGGGCGCGCCAGATGGCCATGCCCCGCGGATGGAGGAACGGCGCGGCGGGCGACTCGGGGTGGAACGTGAACAGGTCGAGCTCGCGGCCGAGCTTGCGGTGGTCGCGCTTCTTCGCCTCCTCGAGCCGCCACAGGTAGCGGTCGAGCTCCTCCTGCGTGTCCCAGGCGGTGCCGTAGATGCGCTGGAGCATCGGCCGGGTCTCGTCGCCGCGCCAGTACGCGCCGGCCGTGTTCAAAAGCTTGAACGCCCCGAGCTGCCTCGTGGAGTCGAGGTGCCCGCCGCGGCACAGGTCCTCGAAGGAGCCGTGCCGGTAGAACGAGACCGTCGGACCCTCCGAGGGATCGAGGTCGTTGACGATCTCGACCTTGAACGGCTGACCGCGCTCCTCGAGCAGCGTGACGGCCTCGTCCCGCGGGAGGTCCTTCGAGTGCTCGAACGTCAGGTCGGCGGCCTGCTGCTCGCGCATCTTGGCCTCGATCTGCTCGAGGTCGGCCGGCGTCAGCGGGCGCGGCAGGTCGAAGTCGTAGTAGAAGCCGTCCTTGATGGCGGGACCGATGCCGAGCTTCGCGTCGGGGAACAGCTCGAGCACGGCCGCGGCCATCATATGCGCCGCGCTGTGACGCATCGCGGCGAGGTGGTCGCCGTGGCCCGACCCGAGGTCGGTCGCGGCGTCGCCGCCCAGCTCGTCAGGGTCGATCGACATGCGCCGAAGGGTAGCGCAAACGCCGATGCCGAACGCCGATGCCGTACGCCAGCGGGAGCGCCTCGGCGAAGCCGGGCATCCCGATCCCGTCACGCTCAGGATCGGTGAACGGCCCTCAACCGGGACTCCCGAGATCGATCCCGCCCGGCCGCAGGTCGCCCGACACCCTGATCTCGGGCGCGTCGCTCCCGGGCCGGCGCCCGGCCGCATAGACGCTGACGGTCAGGTGAGGACGCGCGCCGCGGTGCTCGCGAGCGGCGAGCGCGACGTCGACCCGGTACGGCCGGTCGGACGAGGCCTCCGTCCCGAGCCGTGCGTGACCCCCGAAATGCACCGACCCGGGATCCGGTGCGACCATCCAGGCGAGGTCCGAGGCGACGAGCTCGCCGTCGGGAACGAGGCATCGGAGCAGCGCCGATCCGAGCCGGGCACCGTCGGATGGCGTGAGCAGCAAACCGACCGGCACCGCGCGGTGGACCGGATCGCGAATCCAGCCCGACGCGGCGAGCTGCCCGGGACCGCTGACCACGACGTATCGCTCGCCCATCTCGGACGACCACCCCCCGTCGCCCTCGACCCGGAGGCGGACGCGGTACACCCCGGGTCGCGCGTAGCGATGGACCGTGCGCATCCGAACGATCGAGGCCCATGGCGCCGCGACCGGCTCGACGGATCCATCGTCCCATTCCCACGATGCGCGCAGCCAGTCCCGTGGCGGCAGCCGGAGGCTGGCTCCGACCGACGGGGCGCGAGTCGCACCGATGGGCCCGGCGGGCGCCAGCATGCGTACGGACACGCGTCAACCGTGGGCTGCCCGGCCGCCGCGCGCATCGGGAGAACTCCGTATTCGAGGGCGCTCTCGTCGCACCCCGATCAGTGCTTCGCCAGCTCCTGCTCGTGGCGAACCGCGATGGCCGCGGCCTGTGCCCGGCTCGTGACGTCGAGCTTCGCCAGGATGTTCGAGACGTGGACGCCGGCCGTCTTCTCGCTGATGAACAGCGTCGCGGCGATCTCGCGATTCGTCAGCCCGCGCGCCACGAGGTCGAGCACCTCGAGCTCCCTCACCGTCAGGCCGAAGCCGGTCGTCGCGCCCGCGGCCCCGGCCGGACGCAGTCGAGCCCGCTCCGCGAGCGCATCGGCCGATCGGACGACGGCCTCCGCACCGATCGTGGCGGCGAGCTCGCGTGCGGCGCGCATCGACTCGGCCGCCCGGCCGCGCTGCCCGCACGCCAGCGATGCTTCTGCCGAGCGGAGGGCCGAGTACGCCTCGTGCGCTCGATCCCCGACCGCGTGCCACGCGTCGCGGGTTCGGTCCCACTCCTCTGCGGCCGTCAAGGTCGCGGTGGCCCGTGCCACCTCGGCCGCGGCCTGCGCGGTCCAGGCGCGCGTCTCCGGAGCCCGGGCCGTGACGTTCAGCACGCCAGCGTACCGGGCGCGCTGCGCGAACGATTCCGCGCGCCGGATGAGCGCCTCGCGCTCCGATTCGGACCGGCGCCCGCGCAGGCGCTCCCGGCGCTCGATGCAGGCGCGCGCCGCGGCCGCGTAGAAGTGGCGCGTGTAGAGCGGGTCCTCGGTGGCATCGACGGTCGGCATGGCGGCGTCGACCAGCTCGACGGCGCGATCGGTGTCGCCGCGCCAGAGCGCGACGTCGACGGCGATCGCGTGGCTCAGCCCCGTGAACTGGAGTGTGCCGGCATGCGCGGCCAGCGCGAGGGCCTCGCGCGCCAGCGCATCGGCCTCCTCCAGCCGGCCCTGCCAGGTGCGCATGATGGCGGCATTGGCCACCACCTCGTGCCGCGACGGGCCGCGGAACGGGAGCCGCAGTGCCTCGCTCAGCACCTCGTCCGCCTCGTCCCAGCGGCCGAGCCGGAGCAGCAGGTCACCCGCGAATCCGGCCATCCACATGCCGCGCGTCCGCTCGAGTCCGCTCCGGCGCTGGAGCTCCTGCCAGTCTGCGACGAGCGCCAGGGCGCGCTCGGCATCCCCGGCCAGCACGCCGATCACCCAGGACCCGTTCATGTAGGCGATGAGCTGGGTATCGGCCTCGCTCGAGGTTCGGGCGATCTCGATCGCCTCGGCGCAATCGCGCGCGCCGGCCTCGACGTCGACGAGGCCCGCCACGGCCGCCCCGCGGCACGCCAGCCCCAGACCGATCGTCGCCGGGTCCGACAGGGCGCGTCCGATCTCGATGCACTCCTCGGCGACGGGGATGGCCTCCTCGTAGCGGCTCAGGACACAGAGCGCCGATGCCCAGAACCCGACCACGGCGGCGCGGATGGCCGGATCGGCCGTGGCCGGCACGACCTCGTACGCGCGACGCGCGATGTCGAGCGACTCCACGCCCGCGCCGTGCTCCCAGAGGTACTCGCACAGCCGCTGGTGGAGCAGCGCCGAGCGGGCTGCATCGTCCGTCCCCGCCAGCTCGACCGCGCGTCTCGCGAGATCGATCGCCATGCCGGTGTCGTCCGCCAGGAAGGCCGCGTGCGCCGCGCGCGCGTAGAGCTCATCGAGCCGGCTGCCGGCGGTCTCGACCGCGCTCGGGTCATCCGCGAGCCGCCTCAGGCAGCGCCGATAGAGCTCCAGGGCGTCGGCGTGGGCGTTCGCCGCCGTCGCCGCCTGGGCGCCGGCCACGAGCGCCGGGATGGCCCGCGCGACGTCCCCCGCCTCGTCCCAGTGGACCGCCAGGGCGAGGGACCGGGCCATGGGTGAGAGCAGCCGCTTGGCACGGTCCGACTCGAGGATGCGCGCGACCGCCTCGTGCATCGCGGTCCGCTCACCGGCGAGCAGGTCGGCGTAGAGCACCTCGCGCATGAGCGCGTGGCGGAACGCATATGTCCCGGCGCGACGGTCGATGCGGACGACGTGCGCGTCCTCCGCGGTTCGCAGGCGCGCGGCGACCGTCGCAGGGTCGTCGTCGCTCACCGCCGCGAGGAGGGCGTCCGGCACGCTGTCGCCGAGGACCGCCATCGTCCGCAGCAGCGCCAGCACGTCGTCCGGGAGCGACGCGAGCCTGACGAGCAGCACCTCGCCGACGCTCGGGGGCAGGACCGCATCGCCCCCACGCGCCGCCGCCACGAGCTCCTCGACGAAGAACGGATTTCCCCCCGACCGGCGCGCCACCGCGTCGAGCAGGGTTCTCGCGGGCGGTGCCCCGAGGATGCCGGTGACCTGCTCGTCCACGGCGCCGACGCCGAGCGGCTGGAGGTCGAGCACGTCGAGCAGCCCGGCGCGCGTCAGCTCGGCCAGCATCGGCTTGAGCGCCTCGTGCTCCTCATCGGTCCGGAGCGTGGCGACGAGGCGAACGCGGGCGGAGCGCCGGCTCGAGGCGACGGCGAGCAGCAGATCGCGGGTGGGGGCATCGCTCCAGTGGAGGTCGTCGACACTCAGGACGACGACCGATTCGCCCGCCGCAAGCTCGAGCGCGTCGACCGCGCCATTCAGGACCCGGGCGTGCGAGACGCCGTCGTCTTCCCCGAGAGGGGCGGCGTCGACGACCCGTCGAAGGTCGGCGCGCAGTGCCACGAGGCCCGTCGCCGCGGGCCCGTCGTCGGCGATCCGGAGGGCGTCGAGAATCGGCCCGAACGGGAGCCGCCGGCCCGCGAAGGGAATGCACGCCCCGGCAAGGACGGTCGCCCCGCCGGCACGGGCCGAGCCGAGCGCCTCGTCGAGCAGGCGCGTCTTGCCGATGCCGGCGTCGCCGCGCACGACGAGGAGTGCCGGGGACTCACCGGCGAGATGCGCCAGGATACGTTGGAGCTCTCCCTCCCGCCCGACGAGCGTCGGGCACGAGATCCGCCCGGGCATGGATGATTATCAGCACCGGCACAAGGGCCGCCCGGCCGTCGGGCGCGGCGAGCGTCAGGCTCGGCGAGCGCCAGGCGCGGCGAGCGCCAGGCGCGGTGAGCGTCAGGCGCGGCGCAGCCGAGGCTCCAGGACGGCGACCGCCACGTCGGTGACGATATTGGCGACGACGATCATGAGCGTCGCGAACACCACGGTGCCGAGGATCAGGGGCAGGTCGGTCTGCACGATGGCCTCCACGGCGAGCCGACCGATGCCCGGCCACGAGAACACCTGCTCCACGACCACCACGCCACCGAGGAGGAGGCCGATGTCGATGCCGACCTGGGTGACGAGCGTCGGCATCGCGTTGCGGAACGCGTGGCGCCAGGTGACGAGCCGGCCCTCGAGGCCCTTGGCGCGCGCCGTCCGGACATAGTCGCTGCCGAGCTGATCGACCATCGCGGTCCGGGTCAGCCGGGCGTAGTAGGCCGCCAGGCCCGCACCGAGCGTGAGGGCCGGTAAGGCGAGGTGCCGCAGGCTCCACGGCTCGTAGCCGCCGATCGGGAAGATGGCGACGTCCCATGCCACGAGGGGTCGGAAGGCGAGCACGTCGAGGATCACGTAGCCGAGCCAGAACGACGGGATCGAGACGAGCACCGCGGTCGTCGCCGTCGAGGCGCGATCGACGCTCGTCCCGCGCCGGACGGCGGAGAGCACGCCCATCGGCAGCCCGATGGCGAGGCCGACGACGAGTCCGCCGAGGGCGAGCTGGAGCGTCGCCGGGAAGCGCTCGACGAGGAGCGGCAGGATCTCCGCCCGCCGATGGAACGAGAAGCCGAGATCGCCGGTCGCCAGGCGACCGACGTAGCGGGCGAACTGCACCCCGAACGGCTCGTCGAGCCCGAGCGCCGCGCGGATGCGCGCCACGTCCTCCGCCGATGCGTGGATGCCGGCCACGGCCCGGGCCGGGTCGCCGGGCAGGACGTAGATGAGGATGAAGGTCAGGACGGCGACGAAGGCCAGGACCAGCACGCTCCACGCCAGCCGACGCCCGATGTAGCGGATCATGCGCGCGCGGTTGGGCCGCCGCCCCCCGACGGCGGCCCCGCGTTCGCTACTCGCTCAGCGAGTAGTCGACGATCTCCCAGCTCCAGACCGGGTGGAAGTAGGCTCCCTCCAGCCGATCGGAGTGCAGGTGCGTGACCGTCGGGAAGTAGGTCGGCACCCACAGCGCCTCCTCCATGACGAGTCGCTGGACCTCTCGGTACGCCTCGTCGCGCTCCGCCTCGTCGGTCATGGAGAGCGCCTCGATGGCGATCGCATCGGCCTCCTCGGAGCACGCCCAGGAGGTGTTGAATCCGCCGCCGACCGCCGCGCACGACAGGATCGGATCGTAGAAGTCGGACGGGTCCGGGTAGTCCTGGATCCACGCGATGCCGAGGAGCGGCGCGTTGCCCTGCACGAGGATCGTCTCGAGCAGCACGTCGAACTCCTGGCTCACGATCTCGACGTCGATCCCGACGGCCGCCAGGTCCTGCTGGATCGCCTGGGCGAGCGCGACGGAGTCCTCGGTCGTGTCGGTGTAGTACGTCGTCGCGAAGCCGTCGGGGACGCCGGCCTCCGCCAGCAGCTCACGCGCCCGCTCCGGGTTGTAGTCGTACGGCTGGCATCCTGGATCGTGAGCCGAGATGGCGGGCGGGAAGATGCAGTTCGCGGGCTCCCCGCGCCCACCGACCACGGCGACGAGGTTCTCCTTGTCGATCGCGTGGTTGATCGCCTGACGGACCCGCACGTCGTTGAGCGGCGGGTCCTCGATCGTGGCGTCGATGGAGACGTAGCTCACCGCGACGGTCGCCTCCTCGATCAACCGCTCGGCGTACTCGGGGTCGTCGCGGACCTCGGGCAGCGACCCGGTCGGAATCGAGTCGCCCATGAGATCGAGGGTGTTCGCCTGGGCGCGCTGCGTCTGGGTGACGGTGTCGACGCCCACCTCGTACTCGACCTCGGCGATGGCCGGTGCCGGGCCCCAGTAGTGCGGGTTGCGCACGAAGTGCGCCGCCTGCCCGGCGGTGTACGAGGCCATGTAGTACGGGCCGGTGCCGATGGGGGCCGCCGAGAAGGCGGCGGTGTCGGTTCCCGCCTCGCCCTCCGGGACCACCGATCCGAACGTCATGGCCAGGACGTTGAGGAACGCCCGGTTCGGCGACAGGATCGTGATCTCGACGGTGCGGTCGTCGACCGCGACGACGCCGGTCGCCTCATGGGCCTCGCCGTCGAGCACCGCCTGGCCGCCCTCGATCTGGGCGAAGAACGAGGACGCCACCGGCGACGGCGTCGGGGTCAGGTTGGGGTTGAGCACGCGGTTGAGGGAGTAGACCACGTCGTCCGCGGTCATCTCGCGCAGGACCGACCCGTCCGGCTTCACGAAGTTGACGCCGGGCCGGAGGACGAAGGTGTACGTGAGCCCGTCCGGGCTGACCTCCGGCATCGCCTCGGCCAGGACGGGAACGAGCGTCGTCCCGTCGTCGTAGCCGATGAGCGACTCGAACACCATGTGGACCGCCGGGATCGAGACGTAGTCATAGGCGATGGCGGGATCCATCGACTGGATGTCCGCCTCCCAGGCGATGGTCATCGTGCCGCCACCCTCGGGCGCCTGCGACCCGGGAGGGCTGTCGGAGCCCGGTGCCTCCTCCGAGGGTGACGCGGTGCCCTCCCCTCCGCACGCGGCAAGCACCAGCAGCACGGTGAGAGCGAGGATGAATGGTCGCGTCGGATGGGCTCGGGACATCGATCTGCTCCTCCTGCGCGCGGACCGCCGCGGCCGGCGGTCGCCGTCGGTCGGACGATGCGGCGCGGGCCACCGCGGCGCATCGGGAGAATTCCCTATTCCTGCCGCGCGACGGATCGGCGGCCGACGGGGTCACCCCTGGCTCGCGACGCGCGGGTCGAGGGCGTCGCGCAGCGCGTCGCCGAGGAGGTTGAAGGCCAGCACGGTCAGCGCGATCGCGGCACCGGGCAGGAGGAGCAGTCGCGGGTCGGAGCGGTAGTAGCTGGCGTGCTCGGCGATCATCGTTCCCCACGACGCCGCCGGCGGCGGCGGACCCGCACCGAGGAACGAGAGCGTCGACTCGAACAGGACGACCGCGGCGATGCCAAGCGTGGCATACACGACCACCAGCGGCACGATGTGCGGGAGCACGTGCACCACGAGGATGCGAAGCGGCCGAGCACCGATGGCCCGCGCCGCCTCGATGAAGTCCTGCGCCAGGATGACGCGCACCTGGCTGAAGACGATCCGGGCGGTCGTCGTCCACCACACGGCGGCGATGACGATCGTCAGCAGCACCAGGCTCGGGCCGAGGATCGCGGCGAGGGCGATCGCCAGCAGCAGCACCGGCAACGAGAGCAGCGCATCGGTCGCGCGCATCAGCAGCGCCTCGACCGGCAGAGCGACGATCCTCCGCCAGCGCCCGACCCGCAGCGTGACGCGCGGCGAGCCGGCGTATGCGGCGGTCGCGCCGACGAGCGTGCCGATGAGGGCGGCGACGGCGTTCGCGCCGAGCGCGACGATCAGCGATGTGCGCGCGCCGTGGAGGAGGCGGCTCGCGTAGTCGCGCCCGAGCCGATCGGTGCCGAGCCAGAACTCCTCGGACGGGCCGACGGGACGCCCGTCGGCCGAGAGGCCGCTCCCGCGGATCGCGATGTTCGGGTCGTACCGGGCCACGACGTCCGCGCCGATGGCGAGCAGCACGATCGCCGTCGCGACGATGGCGCCGAACCAGAAGGCCGGGCTGCGACGCAGGTGCGCCCACGCGCGCGATGGGGCGGCGACCTCCGCGTCGCGTTCCACCGCGTCGCCGCGCAGCATCGGCTGCGCGGGGTCCGCACCGAGCGGCGCGACCGGCAGGGCCATCGGCGACAGCCTACCGTGGGGCCGCAAGCCCGCCGGGTCGGGCTAGACGCGCTTCATCTGCTCGAACGGCTGCCGGCAGTCGGCGCAGTGGTAGATCGCGCGGCACAGGGTCGGCCCGAACGGGTTCTCGAGGGTCGTGTTGCGGGACCCGCAGTACGGGCACTCGGCGGGCGGCAGCGTGTCGAGCACGTCGAGCTCGGTCAGCCCGCTCCCCGCCTCGGTCGGCGGAGGCATGACCGGCGGGGCGAAGCCGCTGCGGCGGAGCCGCTCGCGACCCTCGGGCGTGATCCGTTCCGACGTCCACGGCGGGTCGAAGCTCAGCCGCACCTCGACCGCCTTCGCCACGCCCAGCGCTCCGACCCGGCGCTCGATCTCGGCCTGCATGACCCCGATCGCCGGGCAGCCCACGAACGTCGGCAGCAGCTCGATCCACGCCGCGCCGTCGTCGTCGACGGCCACGGAGCCGATGACCCCGAGGTCGACGAGGCCGATGGCCGGGATCTCCGGGTCCGGGATGGCGGCGAGCTCGTCCCAGATGCGGCGCTCCGCGTCGGAGGCGGCGGCCGGCCGTGCGGTGGCGCTCACCACGTCGCCCCCTCGACCGAGCGCGCGACCATCGTCATCTCGCGGTGGAGCCAGCGGAAGTCCTCGGTTCGCCGCTGCCGCCCGTCCGGGCTGGGCCCGATCTCCTCGAGCGAACCGGCGATCGGCTCGAGGACGGGCCGGACCGAGCGCTGCCAGGCGGCATGCAGGTCGGTCATCGGCTCCGACAGGAGGCCGCGGCGCGTCAGCTCCGCCTCCCCCTCGAGGGGCGCGAACACCTCCTGCGCGTCCGGCCACAGCGTGCGCAGCGCATCGGCCAGGCGATCCGAGGCGGGCGCGGGCGCATCGGCCAGGCGGCGCAGCCAGGCATCGGCGTGCATGAGGTGGTACGTCTCCTCGCGCCGGATCTTCCCCGCCAGCGCGGCGAGCGGCGCATGCGCCGAGCGGGCCAGCGAGGCGAGCCGCACGGCATCGGCGGTCTCGTACAGGTAGCGGCGGGCGGCGCTGAACGCCCAATCGCCGCGCGCGTGGTTCAGCAGCGCGGCGTGACGGTACTCCTCGGCGGCACGGCCGAAGGCGATCCGGTCCGGATCATCGTCCGTCAGCTCGGCGAGCAGCTCGTACAGCGCCTTGGCATGGCCGATCTCGTCCTGCGCGATCGAGCTCGTCGCCACGTCCTCCTCGAGCACCGGCGCGATGCCCGTCCACTCGGAGTCCCAGAAGCCGATGACGAGCTCGTCGTCGGCCAGCGTCAGGAGCAGCTCCGCGAGCGCCGCGCGTGCCGGCGCGTCGAGCGCATCGGCCACCGTCACTCGGTCGCCCCCTCGACGGCGGGTGTCCCTTCGGCGGCGGCCCCTTCCGCGGCGGCCCCTTCGGCGGGTGTCCCTTCCGCGGCGCGGGCCTTCGCCGCCTCGAGCTTGTGCTTGATGATGTAGCCGCCGGGCTTCTTGTGGCTGCGGTCGAACGGCGGCTTGAGGAGGTCCGGATCGTCGAGCTCGGTGATCGCCTCGCGCGCCACGATCCACAGCCGATGCGACTCGCCGCGGCGGCCGTAGAACTCGCGGGCATAGTGCGTCGCGAGCTCCTCGTCGGGGGCATTCACGTTCCCGGCGTGGATCATCGGGTCGCCCTCGTCGTCCTGGCGGAAGACCTCCCACACGCGCTCGACCGCCGGGACTGGATCAGTCACGACCGAAGGGTACCGCGCCCCCTGACGCGGCGCACTCGTCGTGGCGTGAGGGTCCTCGGCGATATATCGGGCGTTTGTCGCCCGCGGTGGCTGTTGCGGCGACGCCCATGCGATTTGTCGGTAGGCCTGTAGCCCCAACGGCGCCCTCGCGCCCGCTTGGGCTATGTGCGCACCGATAAACAGAACAGGCGTAGCCCCAACATCTGCTCAGGCGCCAAACGGACCGATAAATCGCATACGGGGCCGCAGGACCCGGGGGTCCTCGGCGATATATCGGGGGTTTGTCGCCCGCGGTGGCTGTTGCGGCGACGCCCATGCGATGTATCGGTAGGCCTGTAGCCCCAAAGGCGTCCTCGTCCCCGCCCGGGCTATGTGCGCACCGATAAACAGAACAGGCGTAGCCCCAACCTCAGCTCAGGCGCCAAACGGACCGATAAATCGCATACGGCGCCGCAAGACCGCAGATCCGCAGCGCGCATGGGCCGCAGGCCGTCAGGCGGCGGCGGTCCCCGCTGCGCCGACGAGGGCGTCGCGCACCCACTGTGTCTCGGCGTAGTTGAGACGCCGGAACTCGAGGCGCGACTGCGATGCGGGACCGTGGCCGGTCACGACGGCCTTCAGCTCGGCCCAATCGGGCTCGGTGTACGCCCAGCGCCCCGTCGCCTCGTCCAGCCGCAGCGCCGGGTCCGGGATGCGCAGGCCGAGCTCACGGATGCGCGGCACGTAGATCGAGAGGAACTCCTGGCGCAGCTGCTCGTTGCCCTTCGACTTGATGCCCCAGTGGAGGTCCTTGTCCTTCGCCGGGTCGGTCGGCGGGCCGTGCATCTGCATGAGCGGGCCCCACCATCGGTCCAGCGCCTCCTGGACCATGGCGCGCTGCTCGCCGGTGCCGTTCATGAGGGTCAGCACGACGTCGCGGCCGTGCATGATGTGGACGGACTCCTCCCAGCAGATCTTCTTCATCGTTCGCGCGTACGGCGCGTACGAGGAGTCGCGCAGGGCCTGCTGCGACACGATCGCGGCGGCGTCGACGAGCCAGGCGATGATCCCGACATCGGCCCACGAGCGCGTCGGGTAGTGGAAGACGTTGTGGAACTTCGTCCTGCCGTCGAGCAGGTCCTGGAGCATCTGCGCCCGCGGCTTGCCGAGGTCCTCCGCCACGCGATAGAGCAGCTGCGCGTGCCCGACCTCGTCCTGGATCTTCGAGGTCAGCGCGAGCTTTCGGCGCAGGGTCGGCGCGCGCATGATCCAGTCGCGCTCCGGCAGCACGCCCATGAGCTCGGAGTTGGCGTGCATCTCGACGAACTTCAGGACCGCGGCGCGGTACTCGTCCGGCATCCAGTCGTCGGCCTCGATCTTGCCGCCCGATCCGACGTGCGCGTAGAACGCATCGGCGTCGCCCGGCTCGTACGGCGGGCGCGGGTTGAGCGGCTGGATCGTGTCGGAATGCTCGTCCATCACGCCTGAGGGTACTGCAAGACCGATGCGCGCCACCAGCCCGCGCCGCTCCCCCGCCCGCGCTCAGGCGGCTCAGGCGGGGTGGACGTGGATCTCCATCTCGTCCCGCAGCGCGTCGAGCACCGGTCGAGCGAAGGCCGTCACGGGTGGGGCGCGCGCTTGAGCGGCCGATGCCAGCGCGCGTACGCCTCGCGCGCATCGGCGTCGACGACGACGGCGTCGCCCTCGAGCCTCGTCTCCGGCCGCGGGACGTAGAGATCGACCGGCAGGAGGCCCGCGGTGCGCACGAGCAGGTAATCGGCGAAGACGGCGTCGACGGTGCCGATGCGCCGGCCGCGCTTGCCACGCACCTCCGCGCCGACCTTCGGGGCACCCGCCTCCTGGCTCACCATCCCGGCAGCCTAGCGCACTGCCGGCGCGACCGAGGCGATCCCGAGCCTGCCGGCCACGAGCTCGACGTCGAGCGGCAGCGAGCCGAACGGCTCGCCATCGAGGTGGACGAGCGTGTCGGAGCCCCCCTCGATCGTCATCCTGGACGCCCGGCTGACGGCCACTGCCCGATGACTGACATGCGTCCCGCGGTACAGGTTCGGGATCTGGCGGATGGCGGTGAGGCGGCTGACGTCGCCGACGACGCAGACGTCGAGGAACCCGTCGTCCGGCCGCGCGTCCGGCGCGATCCGCATCCCGCCCCCGTAGTACGCGCCGTTCGCGAACGCCACGAACAGGACGTCGAGCTCGGTGGCGGTGCCATCGAGGCTGAGGCTGATATGCCGGTTCGAGAATCGCCGGAGCTCGCTGAGCGTGGTGAGCAGGTATCCCACCGAGCCGCGCTGCCATCCGGAGCGCGTCGCCATGGCGGCCGCCACCTGGGCATCGAAGCCGATGCCCCCGGCGGACGCGAACCATCGGCTCCTCCCGGCCCGATCGCTGGCACGCGCGACGTCGATCGGCCGGGCATGCCCCGCGGTGGCCAGGGCGTACGCGATGTGCGTGGCACGCGGTAGCCGGAGGCTGCGGGCGAGATCGTTGCCGGACCCGACCGGAATGATCCCGAGGCTCGGCGCCGATCCGTTCGTGCCGTCCGCGGCGAGCAGCCCGTTGACGACCTCCTGGACCGTCCCGTCGCCGCCGACCGCCACCACCCGAGCGACGTTCGCTCGTGCCGCGTCCCGCGCGACGTCGGTCGCCTCGCCGGCGCGGGCGGTGACGTGCAGCCGGCCTCGCGACGCACCGGACAGCCGATCGCGCAGCCACGGCACGAGCCGACCGGCACGGCCGCCACCGGCGACGGGGTTGACGATGATCAGCGGCTCGAGCGGCACGCACGGATTGTGAGTGTGGCGTCAAGGTGCCGCGGTGGAGGCCGGGTCACGAGTTGGCGCCCGGCGACCGGACCCGGTACCGTGCCCGGCATGGGTCGTTGGCTGCCGAGCATCGCGCGCATCCTCGGCGCGGCGATCGGCGCGTTCGCCGGCATCGTCGCCGTCCAGTTCATGCGCCTGAAGCGGATGCGCTTCCTGCCCGGCCATCCCGGGTTCTACGTCAACCACGTCGTCGGGCCGGCGAGCGTGCGTGACTCGCGACGCCTGCGGATGGTCGTCCTCGGTGACTCGACGACGGCCGGCGTGGGGGTCACGCGACCCGAGGACGCGCTCCCCTACCTCATCGCGCGACGCCTGGCCGATGCCGAGGGACGCCCTGTGCACGTCGTTAGCTACGGCTGGGCCGGCGCCCGCATGGCCGACGTCGCCGAGCAGCAGCTCCGCCGCGCCCTGGAGCCACTTCGCAGCTCGGAGACCGAGCCCTTCCTGCCGGGAGCCGATGTCGTGGCCATCGTCGTCGGCGCCAACGACGCGACCCACCGCACGAACCCGCGCCGCTATCGCGCGTCCCTGCGCCACCTCCTGCGCCGCGTGCGCGATGCCGCGCCGCAGGCCCGGGTCGTGCTGGCGGGGATCCCGGCCCTGCGCGGTGCCCTGCCACAGATCGAGCCGCTCATCCTCATCGCCGATTCGTGGGCGAAGCTCCTCCGGCCGATCAGCCGTTCGGAGGCCCAGGCCACCGGCGTCGCCTACGCCGACCTCGCGGCGAAGGTCCCGCCGCGCATCCGCGGGCGGCGCGACGTCCTGTCCGAGGACCGGTTCCACCCCTCGGTCGTCGGCTACTCGGCCTGGGCCGACGTCATCTTCGAGGCGCTCGTCGCCGGACCGGAGCAGCCCGCAGCGGAGCTGGCGGCCGTCCCGGGCTGACGCTCGCCCGCGGCGATCCCTCGCCGATCCGCGCGAATTGGGGGGTTCATGGGCCTCGACCGTCCCCGGATCATCAGGGGCGTGGTAGCGTTACGAGGCCCTGGCGGGCCCTGCATGAGGGGAGTCGTGCGCCCAGCTCTTCTGCTCGTCACCCTGCTGGCGACGGTCGTCGCCGGCTTCGGCGCGCCCGCCACCGCGCAAGGTGCAGAGCCGATCGCGAAGGTCGCGATCATCGTCGGACCCGTCGGCGAGGAGCTGACCCCGGTCTACATCGCCCTGGCCGATGCGGCCGCCACCGCGGCCACTGAGCGCGGCGCCGAGGTGGCCAAGGCCTACTCACCCGACGCCACCGCCGAGAACGTCCTCGCCGCGGTCGAGGGCGCCAACATCGTCGTCTACCTCGGCCACGGCGTCGGGACCCCGAACCCGTACTCGAACACCCCGAACCCGGGCGTGGTCAACGGCTGGGGCCTGAACGGGCCGAGGCCGAATGGCCACGCCGACTCCTACCGCGACGGCTCGCTGCGCTACTACGGCGAGGCGTGGATCGCGGAGCACGCGAAGCCGGCACCGGGCTGGGTGATGATCTACTCCAACGCCTGCTACGCCCCCGGCGCGGGCGAGGGCCAGCACGACCCCGCCGACGAGACGACGGCCGCCGAGCGCGTCAGCGCGTACTCGCGTGCCCCGCTGGCGGAGCTCGGCGCATCGGCCTACTTCGCCACCGATTTCTACGAGGGCGCCGCGAGCCTCGTCGGCACGCTGCTCGACAACCCGTTCCTGCCCTACGGCGACGTGTTCGCCGCCGACCCGCACTTCGACCCCGACGGCTTGGCCCGCTTCGCGCATCCCGCGGTCGACGGCGCCGAGACGTGGCTCCATCGCTCGGCCTACTTCGAGGGCAAGGTCGACTACTGGTACGCGTTTGCCGGCGATCCGGACGCGAGCCTCAGCGGCGTGGCGGCCGCCAGCGTCGCGGCGGCGACCGACGGTCGCGTCGCCACGGCGCCCGAGGGGCCGACGGTCGACGAGGGCCCGATCCCCGTCGTCGACGGCGTCGCGACCGGGAAGGCGTCGAGCTACGCGGCGAGCGCCGGGTACGAGGGCCAGCCGACGGTGGCGCTGCCCCTCGAGATCGGCGGCGTCCGGGCCGGCGACGATCCAGGCTGGGTCATGATCTGCGCCGATCGGTGCGCGTCCCTGCCGGTCGTCGACTCCTGCCCGTGCTACGTCGGGACGCCCGACCAGCGCGTGGCGAACCTGTCGCACGCGGCGTGGGAGCTGATCAGCGACAAGCCGCTGGCCGAGGGCCTCATCGAGGTCGAGATCAGGCTCTCGCCGATGTCGCGGCCACCGGCACCGCCGCAATGGGGTCGCGGGCCCTCCAGCTGACGGCGGCGGCGAGCGTCAGCCGACGCTGACCTCGACCGTGTGATACCCGCGCGCTCCGTCCGGGGCGGGCCGGGTCGGCCCCTCCTCCTGGACCTCGCCGTGGCCGTCGGTGGCGCGGACGCGGAGCGTGTGGTCGCCGGGCGTCGCGTTCCATTGGTACACGAACTGGACCCACGTGGCGTCGGAGATCGGCGTGCTGAGCTCGGCGTACGACCATGGGCCGTCGTCGACCTGGACCTGGACCGCGCCGATCCCCCGATCCGGCGCCCACGCCACGCCGGCGACCGGGATCGTGCCGGCGGGGAGCCGGTCACCGCGACGAGGCGTGTCGATCCGCGACTGCGTCAGGATCGGTCCTTCCTTCGCCCATCCGAGCGGGACCCAGTACGCGTCGAAGGCCTCCCAGGTCGTGAGCTCGATCTCGCCCAGCCACTTCGTGGCCGATACGTAGCCGAACAGTCCCGGCACGATGAGGCGCGCCGGGAAGCCATGGTCCGGCGGCAGCGGCTCGCCGTTCATCGTGAGCGCCACGAGCGACTCGGTCCCCTCCGTCAGGGCGTGCACGGCCGGGAAGCCGGCGGTGAAGCCGTCGACCGCGCGACCGACGATCTGCGTCGCGGCCGGATCGACGCCGGCGCGGTCGAGGAGCCGGCGCAGCGACACCCCGCCCCAGCGCGCGTTGCCGACGAGGTCGCCACCGACCTCGTTGCTCACGCACGCGATCGTCACGTACCGCTCGATGATCGGCTCCTCGAGGAGCTCGTCGTACGTGAGCTCGAGCTCGTTCTCGACCATGCCGTGGATCCGCAGGCGCCATTTCGCCAGCTCCGGCCGCGGGATGATGAGCGCGGTGTCGATCCGGTAGAAGCGCTCGTTGGGCGTGACGAGCGGCGTGATGCCGTTCACCTCGAGCTCGGCGCCGTCCGGCAGCGGTGGCGCCGGCTCGGCCGGGCTGGGCAGCGCCCCCGTCTGCGGCACCGCGCCCAGCCGCCCGCGCTCGAGCAGTGTCCGCCCGAGGACGCCGCCGGCGACCGATGCGGCCACGAGCGCGCCGGAGCCGATGAGGAACTTCCGCCGCCCCCAGGCCGGCATCTCGGCTGCGGGCGGGCCGAGCCGCCGAGCGGCCGCGGCGAGCAGCCGTCGCAGCACGACGATCGCCACGAGGACGGCCAGCGCGGCCACGATGAGGCTGGTGAGCGGCGAGGCGAGCGGGTCACGGAGGCTCGCCCCGAGGGCGAGGATGCCGAAGGCGGCGAAGCCGATGCGGGCAAGGTCGAACGATCGGCGCGCGAGCACGCCCAGGCCCGCGGCGATGCCGAGCGCCACGGCCACGACGAGCAGGTTGAGCGCGAGCTTGTCGGCCGTGCCGAGCAGGTCGACGACGAGCTGCTTCGCCCCCGGCGGCTGGAGCGAGATGACGAGGTCGCCGATGGCCACGACCGGGCTCGCGGCGCCGGGCAGGATGCCGGCGAGCAGCTCCGCGGCCCCGAGCGCGGCCGCACCGGCCACGGCGCCGGCGATCGCGGCCAGGCCGCGGCTCGGCGTGGCCGGGCGGTCCATCGGCTGCCAGGTCCGCTCGCTCATTCGTTCATCCATACGACGAGGATGACAATCGTACGGAGCCCCGCCACCGCAGGTTCGGTCTGCGACCCCGCCAATTCGGCACTCCGCTTGCTGTTCGGACGCATCGTGAGCGCGGCGATCTGGGTCAGCGATCGCGAACCGGGCATGCGCCTGCTCCTCGGGGAGCTGATCGCCGAGGCGGAGGTGCTCGACCCGGTCGAGCTCGACGGCCGCCTGGCCATCGGCCTGCGGCCCGATGCCCTCGTCGTCGACGGCACCCAGTTCCTGTCGCTCGGCCACCGCGTCCGCGAAGAGCTCCAGGCCCTCCCCCGCCTCCTGATCTGCACCGGCCTGGCCCTGCCGTCGCTGCCGATCGAGCTCGTGTCGGGGCCCGGGGTCGCCATCCTCGCCAAGCCGTTCGCGACCGACGACCTCGACGCCGCGATCGCCTGGCTGCGTGACGGCGTCGGCTCGTCGCCGGCACATGCGGCGGCGGTCTCCACGGTGGTCCAGCGCCGCCGGCGGCGGACGATCCGCGGCCGTCTCCCCGCGCACTGAGCCGGTCGCCCGACCCGTATCATCGGCGGGTGAGCCAGCTTGCCCGACGGATCGACTTGCGATCCGACACCGTCACCCTGCCGTCGCCGGAGATGCGCCGCGCCATCGCCGAGGCGGAGGTCGGCGACGACCAGTACGGCGAGGACCCGACGGTCAACGCGCTCCAGGCCGAGGTGGCGGAGCTGCTCGGCACCGAGGCGGCGCTGTTCCTGCCGAGCGGCACGATGGCGAACCAGGTCGCGCTCCGGACCCTCACCCGCCCCGGCGACGACGTGCTCGTGCCGGTCAGCGCGCATATCGTGCGCTTCGAGACCGGCGGCGGCGGCGCGAACGCCGGCGTGCAGTTCACGGCCATCGGCAGCCGCGGGACGTACGACGCCGATGACGTCCGGGCCGGCATCACGCCGCGCGGGCACATCGCCTCACCCCCGACCACGCTGCTCGTCGCCGAGAACACCCACAACACCTCGGGCGGCCGGATCGTCCCCGCCGATGCGCTGGCGCGCTCCGTGGCCGTCGCTCGCGAGCACGGCCTGGCGACCTACCTCGACGGCGCGCGGCTGCTCAACGCGGCCGTGGCGACCGGCCGTCCGGCGCGCGAGCTGGCGGCGGGATTCGACCTCGTGTCGTTGTCGCTGTCGAAGGGCCTCGGGGCGCCGGCCGGATCGATGCTCGCCGGCGGCCGCGAGCGCATCGAGCAGGCGCATCGGTACCGGCGCATGGCCGGCGGCGCGATGCGCCAGGCCGGGATCCTCGCCGCGGCGGGCCGCTACGCCCTCGCGAACAACGTCGGGCGGCTGGCGGAGGACCACGACAACGCGAAGCTCCTCGCCCGCGAGCTGCTGCGCGGCGACGACGTCGTCCTCGACCTCGATGCGGTGCAGACGAACATCGTCGTCTTCGACCTCGTCGAGCGCACCGGCGTGCCTGATGCGCCCGGATTCGTCGCCGCGTGCCGGGAGCGGGGCGTGCTGGTCAACGCCTTCGGACCGCGCACGATTCGCGCGGTCACCCACCTCGACGTCGGTGCCGACGACGTCCGCGAGGCGGCGAAGGTCATGCGGGCGGTCGCGGACGGCCGTTGACCGTCCCGCTCAGACCTGCTCGATCGGCTCTCGCTTCACCTTCGGGTCGAGCGTGAGCGCCGCGGAGTTGATGCAGTAGCGCAGGCCGGTGGGCTGGTCGTGCGCGTCGTCGAACAGGTGGCCCAGGTGGCTGCCGCAGCGGGCGCAGCGGACCTCGGTCCGGCGCATGCCGTACGAGGTGTCCTCGACGAGCTCGACGGCATCGGACTCGGCCGGCTCGAAGAACGACGGCCAGCCGCTGCCGGACTCGAACTTCGTATCCGACTCGAACAGGACCGCGTCGCAGGCGGCGCATCGGTACACGCCGGGCCGGTGCTCGTCCCAGTACGCGCCGGTGAACGCGCGCTCGGTGCCCGCCTCGCGGAGCACGTGGTACTGCTCCGGGGTGAGCTCGGCGCGCCACTCCTCGTCGCTCTTCGTCAGCTTCTCTCGCGTCATGGCCTGAGCGTACGCCGATCCCCGGCCGGGCGCGACTATGCTCTGTGGCGATGCCCGCCAGCCACGTCTTCCTCGGTCCCGGCGCCTCCGGCTCGATCGAGCGCCTCCGCCCGTACGCCAACGCGCTGGCACGACGCGGGCTGAGCGTCGACCTCGTCCCGCTGCCGCGCGGCAAGGCCGAGCGCGCCGTGCCGGCCTACCGCGAGGCCGTCGGCGACGAGCTGGCGACGTCGGTCATCGGTGGCCATTCGTTCGGCGGTCGCGTGGCGTCCCTGCTCGCCGCCGAGGAGCTGCCACGGGCGCTGGTGCTGCTCTCGTTCCCGCTCCACGCGCCGGGCCGGCAGGAGGCCTGGGACGAGCGCACCGCCCATTTCCCGGGCATCGCCTGCCCGGTGCTGCTCCTGTCCGGCGAATCCGACCCGTTCGCGCGCATCGACCTGCTGCGCGCCGCGGTCGAGCGGCTCCCCGACGCCCGACTCCGCACCTGGCCGCGGCTCGGGCACGGCCTGAACGCGGTCGTCGACGAGGCGATGGACGAGGTCGCCCGGTTCATCGAGGAACGTACCTGACGGAAATTGGCAGGTATCGGCCGTATCATCGGCGCCGATGCGTGCCTCTCGGCTCGTCCAGCTCCTCCTCCTGCTCCAGGCGCGTGGCCGCATGACGGCCGCGATGCTCGCCGCCGAGCTCGAGGTCAGCGAGCGGACCATCCATCGCGACGTCGAGGCGCTGAGCGCCGCCGGCGTGCCGATCTACGCCGAGCGCGGACCGCACGGCGGCATCCAGCTCGTCGACGGATACCGCACCCGTCTCACCGGCCTCACCGGCGCCGAGGCCGAGGCGCTGTTCCTGTCCGGCCTTCCCGGCCCGGCCGCCGAGCTCGGCCTCGGCACGGTCGTCGCTGCCGCGCGACTCAAGGTCCTCGCCGCCCTGCCGGCCGAGCTGCGCGCCCGCGCCCAGCGCCTCGTCGAGCGCTTCCACCTCGACGCGGCCGGCTGGTTCCGGTCGAGCGAATCGGTCCCGCACCTCGCCGCGATCGCCAACGCCGTGTGGGAGGCGCAGCGCATCACCGTCGGCTACCGCCGCGCCGGCGGCGAGGTGAACCGCATCCTCGATCCGCTCGGCCTCGTCCTGAAGGCCGGGATCTGGTACCTCGTCGCATCGGCCGAGGACGACATCCGCACGTACCGCGTCTCGCGCTTCAGCCGCGTGACGCCGACCGAGCAGCCGTTCACCCGGCCGCCCGGCTTCGACCTCGGCGAGCACTGGCAGGCATCGATCGCCGCCTACGAGGAGTCCGCCCCGCGGCTCGAGATCACCGTGCGGGTCGACCCGTACCGCATCGGCCTCCTGGCCGACCTGGTCGGCGTCCGCGCGGTCGATAACGCGCGACGCATCGGCGACCCGTCGGACGACCCGGAGGGCTGGCTCGTGCTGCGCCTCGAGGTCGACTGGCCGGACGAGGTGCCGGGCCGCCTCCTCGCCCTGGGCGATGCGGTCGAGATCCTCGAGCCGGAGTGGATTCGAGCGCGGATCCACGAGCTGGCGGGCCGGGCGCTGACCCGCTACGCCGACGTCGGTCGCGTTCCGGTCGGCTGACCCCCTCCGCCAGCCGAGAACGCCGGATCAGCTGAGCGCGCCGGCCACCGCGGTCACGAGCGATACGAGCAGCCAGCCGATCAGGACGATCACCGCCACCACGGCCAGCACGAGCCCGCCGACGATCAGCCAGTCGTCGCGCGTCGAGGCGCCCGGATCGGCGAGGTGTCGCCGAACCAGCGCGAGGTTGCGGGTGTTCGCCTTGAACCACAGGTCGAACGCGTCGCCGATGAACGGGATGCCGCCGATGACGAGGTCGAGCGCCGATGTCGCGAGCATGCGCGCCACGACGATGCGCGGCACGCCCAGGCGGGCGCCGCGCCACACGACGTACAGCCCGATGACGCCGCTGACGAGGTCGCCCGCCACCGGCACGAGTCCGATGATCGCGTCGATCCCGAAGCGCCGCCCACCGGTGCCGGGCACGGGGATGCTGTTGTCGAGCAGCCAGGCGATGGCCTCGACCTCGGCCAGCGCCCGTGACCGATCCTCCATGCTGCGATGCGGCATCCGCGTCACGCGCCCCATGCCGGCGCCGATGAAGCACGCCACGTGCCGCCCCGCGTCGCGGGGGTAGGCGGCCGTGGACGAATGACGTAGGCTCCGCAGCGGCAATCCGCCGTATCGCGAGCCGAGCGTCGCGTGGAGACTCCGCCCATGACCGCCCTGCCGACCGCCATCCAGGCCACCGACACCCCCGCTGCGCCGATCTCGCGCAACGCCGCCATCGGTTCCGTCCGCATCGTCCTCCTCGTCGAGGCGCTCGCCACGGTGGCGCTCGCCATCGTGCTCAGCCTGCTGGCTGTCGCCGAGCGCACCTTCCTCGGCGGCGAGAGCGGCGCCCGGGCCGAGACGCTCCTCCAATTCGCCGCCGCCGGCGCGTTCCTGCTCGGCGTCGCGGCCGCGATCGCCGCACGGGGCGTGCGGCGACGCCGGGCGTGGTCCTGGACCACGTCGGCCGTCGTGCAGCTGCTCGTCGCCGTCGGCACCGCCATCGCGGTCGTCGCCCTGCCCTGGCACCCCGCCTTCCTCATCGGCTTCGCGGTCCCGAGCCTGGCGATGCTGCTCCTCTGCCTCCCCAGCGTGCGTCGCGCCCTCGGCCAGGAGTAGCCGCATCAGCCGGCAGGGGCCGGCATTCCTGCCAGATCCTGTCGACATCGGCGAGTACGCTCGTCGCATGCCGACGACGACCACGACGACGAACCCGCACGATCCCGGCCCCGACGTCGCGGGCAGGCGCGGCGAGGCCCACGCCGAGGCTGCGCGCGAGCCGATCCGGACGAACGGATCGACGATCCGCCTGGGCACCGCGTCCTGGACCGACCCGACGATGACCGCGCCGGGCGTCTTCTACCCGCCCGATGCGAACACGGCGGAGGAGCGGCTCGTCCACTACGCCAACCAGTTCCCCATCGTCGAGGTCGACGCGACGTACTACGCCCTCCCCGCCCGTCGGCAGGGCGAGCTGTGGCTCGAGCGCACGCCGCCGGACTTCACCTTCGACATCAAGGCCCACGCGCTGATGACCGGCCAGCCGTCCGAGCCCAAGCGGCTGCCGAAGGACATCCGCGAGTCGCTGCCGCCCGACATCCTCGACCAGAAGCGCGTCTACGCTCGCGACCTGCCGAAGGACGTCGAGGACGAGATCTGGAACCGGTTCCTGGACGGCATCGAGCCGCTCCGCTCGTCGGGCAAGCTCGGCGCGGTGTTCCTCCAGTACCCGCGCTGGTTCTTCCCCACCAGCGAGTCGCGCGAGGAGATCCTCACGGCCAGGGAGCGGCTCGGGGACACGCCGTTCGCCGTCGAGCTGCGCCACGCCAGCTGGTTCAACGAGAAGAACCGCGAGCGCACGATCCGCTTCTTCGAGTCCGAGCAGATCCCGTACGTCATCGTCGACGCGCCGCCGGGCACAAAGTCGTCGGTGCCGCCGGTCACGCTGGTGAGCAGCCCGAAGCTGTCCGTCATCCGCTTCCACGGCCGGCGCAGCGAGACGTGGGAGAAGTCGGGCATCCCGGTCGTCGAGCGCTTCCGCTACCTCTACGACGAGGGCGAGCTGTCCGAGTGGGTGCCGCGCATCCAGGAGGTCGCCGGGCGGGTGCCCGAGGTGCACGTCCTCATGAACAACTGCTACGCGAACTACGGCACCACGAACGCCCGCGAGATCGCCGACCTCCTCGCCTCATCGATCCCCCGGCTCGACCGCTAGGGTCTCCGGCGCGCTACCCTCTGGGCCGATGACCCAGCGCGCACCCGGCCGAACGTTCGCCGCCGCGGTCGGCGCTGCGCTCGTGCTCGCGGCCTGCACGCTGCCACCGCTGGCGACGCCCACGATCCGGCCGTCGCCGAGCCCGACGCCCAGCCCGATCGTCACCGTTCCCCCGCCGACGCCCTCGCCAACCCCGACGCCGATGCCCACGCCGGACCGCGGCGCCATCCCGAACATGGCCGCCGGCGAGCTCGCCCTCACCCGGATCGACGGCATGCGGGTCCGCCAACGCCCCGGCACCGACTCGCCCACGGTCACCGGCCTCCTCCCGCTCGGGGCGGAGCTCGAGGTGGTGATGGGACCGTTCATCGCGGGCGACCTCGGCTGGTACCTCGTGACCGATGTCGATCCCCGCGAGCCGGACTTCGAGGAGGGCTGGATCGCCGCCGGCTTCGAGCCGGAGCCGTTCCTGCGCGGGTCGGGCACGCGCGTCGAGGACTCGCCATGGCTGCACGGCATGGCCGGCTTCGGCGACGCCGAGGAGGGACCGGTCGACATCGGCCGCGGCGATCATCTCGTGCGCTGGATCGCAACCGATCCCGAGCGCTCCGGCTGCCGGTTCGGCGTGTCGCTGGCCGAGACCGGCGGTGAGCCGGTGCGGGCGATCAGCGCGACCGTCGGCTCCGGCGTCGATCGCGGGACGCTCCAGCCCCAGCAGTTCGCTGCGGTCGGCGTCCGCGGCTCGGCCTTCGTCACCGTCACGTCGGACTGCGACTGGGCGCTCGTCATCGGCCGCGCCGTGAGCCCGGACGCGAGCGCGTCCCCATCCGCCCGCCCGTAGGCCTGCGCCACGCGACAGCCGAGCTGTCGCGCCGATCGGTAGGCTGGCGGCATGCGGGGAAGGAGTAGCCGATGCAGCTGATCGACGGTCAGCCGGTCTTCAGCGCCACCGACCTCGTCGGCTACCTCGCCTGCGAGCACCTCACGGCGCTCGATCGGGCGCTGCTCCAGGGCCTGGTGGAGCGCCCCGCGCACAACGATCGAGAGCTCGAGATCATTCGCAAGCGCGGCTTCGCCCACGAGGCGCGCTACCTGGACGAGCTGCGCGCGTCGGGCCGTCGCGTGGTCGAGATCGAGCGCGACGACGACACCGAGCGCGGCGAGCGGATCCGGCGCCAGGCGCAGGCGACGCTCGACGCCATGGCCGCCGGTGCCGACGTCGTCTACCAGGCCACGTTCTTCGACGGCCACTGGCTCGGCTACGCCGACTTCCTTCTCCGCGTCGACGACCCGGAGCGGCCATCGGCGTGGGGCCCGTACCACTACGAGGTCGCCGACACGAAGCTCGCCCGCCACGTGAAGGCCGGCGCCGTGCTCCAGATGTGCTCGTACGTCGAGCAGCTCGAGCGGATCCAGGGCGTGCGACCCCGTGAGATGCACGTCGTCCTGGGCGGCAGCACGCGCGAGACGGCGCACCTGCGCGTCGACGACTTCCTCGCCTACTATCGCGCGGCGAAGGCGCGCTTCGAGGCCGCGGTCCTCGATCCCGAGACCGCCGGCCTGCGTTCGGCCTCGCCGTCGACGACCTATCCCGAGCCGGTCGAGCACTGCGACGTGTGCCGCTGGGCCGCCGTCTGCCGCGATCGGCGGCGCGCGGACGACCACCTCTCGCTCGTGGCCGGCATCACGGCCCGGCAACGGACGGCCCTGGCGTCACGCGAGATCGACACCGTCGTGCGGCTCGCCAACGCGCCCCTGCCGTTCGATCCCCCACTCGACGGCTCGAGCGCCGCGAGCGTCGAGCGCATCCGTGAGCAGGCCCGGATCCAGGTCGCCGGCCGCCGCCTTCCGAAGCCGATCCACGAGCTCCTGCTGCCGAAGCCCGGTGAGCCGATCGAGCGCGAGCGCGGGCTCGCCATGCTGCCCGAGCCGAACGAGGGCGACCTGTTCCTCGACCTCGAGGGCGACCCCTACGCCTTCGACGACGGAATCGACTACCTCTTCGGCCTGCTCGACACCGAGGACACGTTCACGCCGATCTGGTCGTTCGATCCCGAGCACCGCGGCGAGATCACCCTGGCCGGCGAGAAGGCGGCCTTCGAGCAGCTCATGGAGCTCCTCATCGAGCGGCTGGCGCGCTACCCGGGCATGCACGTCTATCACTACGCCAGCTACGAGCCGACGGCCCTGAAGCGCCTGATGGGCCGCCACGCCACGAAGGAGGACGAGGTCGATCGGCTCCTGCGCGGCGGGGTGCTGGTCGACCTGTTCCGCGCCGTGCGCCAGGGCCTGCGCGCATCGGTCGAAAGCTATTCCATCAAGAAGCTGGAGCCGCTCTACGGCTTCCGCCGCGAGGTCGAGCTCAAGGAGGCCGGCGAGAGCATCGTGGCCTTCGAGGAGTGGCTCGAGCTCGGGGAGGGCGACCGCCCCGCATCGGCCATCCTCGACGAGATCGCCGGCTACAACCGCGACGACGTCGTCAGCACGAAGGCGCTGCGGGACTGGCTCGAGGAGCTGCGCGGCGACCTGGCGCGGGCGACCGGCCAGGAGGTCCCGCGACCGACACCCGTGTCGGGCGACGCGCCGGTCGACACCGCGGCCGCCGACCAGCGGGTGGCCGAGGTGGCCGCGGCGCTCACGGCCGACGTGCCGGTCGACCCGCTCGAGCGCACGCCGGAGCAGCAGGCGCGGTGGCTTCTCGCCCAGCTGCTGTCGTGGCATCGGCGGGAGAAGAAGGCGACGTTCTGGGAGTTCTTCCACCGCATGGACCTCGACGCCGCCGAGCTGACCATGGACAAGGGCGCGCTCGGGCCGCTCGAGGTCGTCGGACCGGTCGGCGAGCCGTTCCGTCCGACGCCGCGCTCCAAGCCGCGCTGGACCTGGCGCTACCGCTACCCGCTCCAGGACTTCGACCTCGGGTCGGAGGGCCTCTACGACCCGGCGCGACGGCAGGCCGCTCCGGACGCCGACTGGAAGACGTGGAAGCTGCCGGTCGAGGTCGTGGCCATCGACGATGCCGACGGGACGATCGACCTGGCCTGGATGGGCACCGAGGTGCCGGCCCATCCGGCCGGGCTCGTGCCGCTCGACCTGTTCAACGATCCCGAGCATCGGGCCGCGCTCCTCCGCCTCGGCGAGTGGGTCGCCGAGCACGGCATCGACGCCGACGGGCCGTGGCGTGCCGCGCGCGACATCCTCCTCCGCCACGCGCCACGGGCCGGACAACCTCCCGGCGAGGCGCTCTGCCGGCCGGGCGAGCGGGAGCTCGACGCCGCGCGACGGCTGGCCGTGGCGCTCGACCACGGCGCCCTCGCCATCCAGGGGCCACCCGGATCGGGCAAGACGTACACCGGGGCGCGGATGATCCTGTCGCTCGTCGCCGCCGGCCGGAAGGTCGGGATCACGGCCAACAGCCACAAGGTCATCGGCAACTTCATCGGCGCGGTCCTCGCCGCGGCCGTGGAGGAGGGCGTCGCGGTGCGGATCGCGCAGCGCGTGAGCAAGCCGGAACAGGGCTGCGGCCTGGCCGGTGTCACGGTGACCACGTCGAACGACGAGGTGCGCGACGGGCTGGCGAACGACACGTTCGACGTCGTGGGCGGGACGTCGTGGCTGTGGGCGTCGGACAAGAGCGAGGGCCTGCTCGACGTCCTGTTCGTCGACGAGGCCGGGCAGGTGGCGCTGGCCAACGTGCTCGCCATGGCCGGTGCGGCGAAGTCGATCGTCCTCCTCGGCGACCCGCAGCAGCTCGACCAGCCGCTCCAGGGCTCGCATCCGCCGGGCGCCGATCGCTCGGCCCTGGCCCATATGCTCGAGGGCGCGGCGACGATCCCGCCCGACCTCGGCCTGTTCCTGGAGCACACCTATCGGCTCCATCCCGACGTGGCGCGCTTCACGTCCGAGGCCTTCTACGACGGCAAGCTCGTCTCCCAGCCGAGCCTCGAGCGGCAGGAGATCCACGGCCCGCGGCCGATGCGCGGCAGCGGCCTGCGCTACCTGCCGGCCGATCATGTCGGCGCCGACAGCGTGTCGCGCTCCGAGGCGCTCCAGGTCGCCGGGCTCGTCCGGGCGCTCGTCGAGAGCGGCTCGACGTGGGTGGACCGCCACGGTGACGAGCACCCACTCACCTACCGCCACGTGCTCGTCGTGGCGCCGTACAACGCCCAGGTGGCGCAGATCGCCGGCCTGCTGCCGCCCGAGGCCCGGGTCGGGACGGTCGACAAGTTCCAGGGCCAGGAAGCGCCGATCAGCGTCTACTCGATGACGAGCAGCTCACCCGAGGACGCGCCGCGCGGCATGAGCTTCCTCTACTCGCGCAATCGGTTGAACGTGGCCACCTCTCGGGCGCGAGCCGTCGCCATCGTGGTGGCCGAGCCGGCGCTGCTCCGCGTCCGCGCCCGGACCCCCGAGCAGATGCGGCTGGCGAACGCGCTGTGCCTGTTCGTCGAGCAGGCGATGGACCGGCCCGCCACGCCGCAGGAGGCGACCCCGACGGCGACCTAGCGGGCAGCGCCCCGCAGCGACTCGCTGAGGCGGAGGACCTCGGTCTCCGACGTCCCGGCCGGCTCGTACAGGTAGCACACGAATTCGTGATCGCCGTCGCTCCACGCCTCGGAGGTCGGGGTCATCATCGACGCGTAGATCGCCGAGGACTCGTATGGCGCGCCGACGTAGCTGTCGAAGGCGCCGACGCAGTGCTCGATGTAGACCGACTGCCACTCCGCCTGGGCCGGATACGCGGTCCCCGCATAGTCGGCGACGAGATAGACCTCGAAATCGTGCGCCTCGGTGCACGGGACGGCATGGACGTCGGAGATCTCCTCCGCCTCCTCGTCCTCGGTGCGGAAGTCGAAGCAGTCGCCGGCACGGAGATCGCCGGCCGACAGCTGCCCGCCGCCGGTCACCGATCCGTCGTCGCCCCGCCGGGCGGTGGTGAAGTACCCGACCGCAAGGACGATCGCCAGCGCCGGAATCCACCAGAATCGGACCCATTTCTGCCAGCCCGGCGCGGGCGCGGCGGCCGGCGCGCCGGCCTGCGCGGCCCATGCCGCACGATCGGCCTCGGAGGATTCCGCGCCACGCATCAGTCCGCAGCGCGCGCACGCGCCGGTCGTCGCATCGTTGTCCGCGAAGCAGCGCTTGCAGACCCATCGCTCGTTCACGCGCAGCAGCGTAGCGGCGCAGGTCCCCGGCAGTCGGGTACTTTCGGCCCAGGACGTCAGCCGGCGCGCAGGTGCGCGGCGTAGGCCCGGACGAAGGCGAGCTGGGCGTCGGTCTCGACGGCCGTCGGATGCCGGACCTGGCGAACCTCGGCGACGGCCTCGTCGGGGTCCCAACCGGCGGCGACGAGCGCGCAGGCGGCGATCGTCCCGGTCCGGCCGACCCCGCCCATGCAGGCCACGGCCACGTCGCCATCGGCACGCGCCGCATCGACCGCGCCGAGGATCGTCTCGGCCTCGACGATCGAGGCCGGTGGCGACCCGTCCGGCATCGGGAAGCGGTCGACGGCGAGCCCTGCCCCGCCCGCCCGGGCCACGATGTCCGGGTCACCCCAGCGCGCGAGCTCGTCGTCGGTGACGAGGAGCACGAGCCGTCGCACGCCGGCCGCGCGCAGCGTATCGATGTCCCGCGCCAGCTCGCGGCGATAGACCCGGCCCGGGTAGCGCAGCGACGCGCCGCGCTTGCCGGGCAGGAACGTCAGGCCCAGGCGGCCGGGCCGGTCATCGCGCAGCGCATCGGCGCCGATCCAGTCGATCGCCAGGTCGGGGTCGAGCCCGAGCTCGGCCACCGGTCAGTTCAGGTGGCCGTTGCCGCGCGGGCAGAAGTGGCCGCCCGGATCGAGCGGCTGGCCGCAGAACGGGCATGCCGGCCGTCCGGCCGCGACGAGCGCCTCGGCCTGGCGCACGAACGAGCGCGCCTGGTTGGCGTCGATCCGGACGCGGAGGAGGTCCGGGCCCTCTTCGGCGTCGTCGGGCAGCTCGACGTACTCGCCGTCCTCGGTCGGCGTCTGGGCCTCGATGACGATCGCCTCCGTCTCCGGGTCCCAGGCGAGGGCCATGGCGCCGACGCGGAACAGCTCGACGATCGGCTCCTCGAGGCCGAGCTCGCCGGCCGCCGTCTCGGCCGGGGCGTCGACGGCATCGAGCAGGTCCTCGAGGCGCGTGGCGAGCGCTGCGACCTGCGTCTTCTCGAGCCCGACGCTCACGACCGCGTCGCCCTTCCGCGCCTGGAGGTAGAACGATCGGTCGCCGGGCTCGCCCACCGCACCCGGGACGAAGCGGTCCGGACCATCGAAGATGAAGAAGCGTCGCGTCATACGGCCCATCCTACCGGTCGCGACGGGCTAGAGTCTGGCGGTGCACCTGAGCACCGACGCCGACCCCGAGCGCTGACCGATGCGCGGCCGGTTCCGACGCCTCCGCACGCGGAGCATGGCGGTCCGACCCGGAAGCGGGGGGTGGCCGTCGCTCTCGCCGCGGGGTCTGCGCATCGCCGGCTGGCTGGCCGCCATCGGCGTCATCGGCCTCATCGCCCTTGCGGTGCGGCTCCTCGGCGGCAACGCCGACGGGGCGGCGATCCTCCCCTCACCGAGCGCCACGCCGGGTGGGCCCGCGCCGATCGCCTTCGGCACGACCCTCGACCCGGCCACGAGCCAGGTCCCGGACACGGCCCGCACCGAGCGGTTCGTGGTCGGCGACACGTTCGCCTACTCCGTCGCGCCCGATGCCGGACGGCCGGACGTCGTCTACGTCGAGGTCGAGCGCATCGCGGGCGGCGATGCCACGATCGTCCAGGCCGCGGCCGAGGGCGAGCAGGCCGTTCCGGCCGACCGGCTCGCGATCGCCTTCACCGTGCCGGCGGAGAACCTGCTGAGCGCGTTCGGGCCGGGAACCTACGTCATGCGAATCCGCGACGACCCGGACGGCGCGCCGCTGGCCGAGGGCGCGTTCGAGCTGCTGCCCGAGGCGCCGGCGAGCTCCTGAACGCTCCGGGGAACGGAAATGGGATCGGAGACGTGCCCCATCTCCGATCCCATTGGGCAAGTCGGCGTGCCCATCCGACTCGTCGGCACGAATGTACCGCACCTGTCAACACTCAATTGACTTGGAGCGCCTCGCTGGTGAGCTCGTACGCGCCGCGGTGGTCGCCACGCTCGGCGCGCAGGTCGGCCCACTCGCGCAGGACCTCGCGCAGCCGGTTCGGGACCTTGCTCTCGCGGGCCGTTCGGGCGGCGTCGCCGAAGCGGGCATCGGCCTCGTCGAGACGGCCGAAGGCGCGTAGCGCCCGGGCCTCGGTGATCATCGCCACCAGCGCGACGTACGCGTTCCCGCTGCGCTCGGCGGCGGTTCGGGCCGACTCGGCGAGCTCCATGGCACGCGCCGGATCGCCGTCCGCCAGCGCGACCTGGGCCTGGGTGTCGAGCACGGCCGCCATCCAGCGCTCGTCGCCGGTGGCCTCGATCTGGTCGCGGGCATCGGCGGCGAGCTCGCGCGCCCTCTCGACCTGGCCGGTGGCCAGGTAGGCCAGGGCGAGGTCGTTCTCGATCCGCGCCGACTCGAAGATCGCGCCCGCGGCGCGGTAGAGGGCCATGCCCTGTGTGCCGGCGCGGATGGCGGCCTCGAAGTCCCCCACCTCGCGGTAGCCGATGGCGAGGTTGAACAGGAACGCCGCCCGCCGCCGATCGTCGAGGTCGGCGGCGAGGCCGCGCGCCTCCTCGAGGTAGCTCAGCGCGCGGGCCGGCTGGCCGGTGTGTGACTCGACCGCGGCGAGCGAGGTGAGGAGCCGCATCTCGAAATCGGGCTCGACCGCGAGGCCATTGCGAACCTGCTCGAGGAGGGCCATGAGCAGGCTGCGCGCATCGGGCTCGTTGTCGGACTGGTAGAGGCCGTACGCCAGCCAGTAGCGCGCCAGGGCCGCATCGGCCTCACGGCCGGCCTCGGCGTAGATGCGCGCCGCCTCGGATGCCGCGGCGATCGTCTCCTTGCCCCTGTCCATCCGCGCGGAGGCCTCGGCCAGCCCGCGCAGCAGGTCCGCACGGGTGGCGTCGTCGTGGGTGTCCTCGAGCAGCGTCCGATAGCCGTCGGCCGCCGCCTCCCACTCGCCGGCGGCGAGGCGCATGTCGACCTCGAGCCGCGTCCAGGCCGGGTGGGCCTCGTCGATGAAGTGGCTCGCCGGCAGACCGAGGCGCTCCGAGAGATAGCGCAGGGCGACCATCGAGGGCCGTGCGATCCCGGTCTCCAGCGCGCTGACGTATGCCTTCGTGTAGCGGTCGCCGGCCAGCTGCTGCTGGGTCAGGCCGGCACGATGGCGAGCCTCACGAATGCGCTCGCCGATGCGGTGTGCGAGCTCGCGATCCTTCTCGGCGGCGCGGGCGCTCGTTCTCGTCCGGGGCATGGCGGGAGTCTACACCCCCGGAGCAAGCGTCACTTGACCGTGCTGGCAACCGAAAGTACCCCCGCTGCGCGCACGCACGGGGACCGTCGGGCCATTGTCCAGTGGCCCCATCGGCGCGACGGTGCTGTCAGAGCGGTCGCCACCTGCCTCGGCGGCCGACAGAAACAGGAGCAGGACCGATGCGCATGCACCGATTCGTCCGGACCCTGATGGTCGCCGGCTCGGCGGCGGCGCTGAGCATCCTCAGCCTCGTCTCGACCGTGATGGCGGCCTCGGGGGGCGGCGACTTCCCGCGCCTCAAGTAGCGCGCATCCCGCCCGCGCCGTAGCGGGCACCCCCAGCGAACGACGAACCCCTAGTGCCCCTGGTGGTAGTAGGGGTTCGTTCCTGCCTGGTGATCGGTGACGTCGACGATGGCCGAGATCTCCGGCACCGCGGCGCGGACGGCCTGCTCGACGCCCTGCTTCAGCGTGACGTCGACCGCGGCGCAACCCTGGCAGCCGCCGCCGAAGCGCATGTAGGCCGTCCCGTCCCTGACGTCGACGAGCGACACCATCCCGCCGTGCGTGCCCACGCCGGGGTTGATCTGGCGGTCGATGACCTCCTGCACCCGGCGCGCGATGGGATCCTGCCAGCCCTCGTTCGGGTTGTCGATGCGCAGCCCGCCACCGGTGACCGTCGGGTCGAGCTCGATCGTCGAGCCGGCGAGGTCGACCGCGCTCTGCGGGTCGAGGACGACGACGAGGCCGTCGACGTCGAGCGCGAGATCGGTCTCCGCACGGTCGCGCGGATCCTCGAGCGCGATCTCGTAGCGGAAGCGCGGCCCCTCTTTGGCCGCCACCCGAACCCGCAGGTTCGCATCGGTGAAGTCGTTGAATGTGCGGACGCCGTCGATCTTGTCGCGCGCCTCCGGCGTGACGCGCAGGAGCTGCTCAATCATCGGCGCCCATGGTACTTCAGCCCAGCGGAGGAAGCCGCTGCGGGGTTTCGAGCACCCAGGCGAAGAGGTCGCCCTTCTCGCCGATCCGCGCCGGGGCGCTGCGGATCGTCCAGCGATCGGGCCGCAGGGCGGGGTCGTCGAGCTCCTCCCAGGCGATCGGCATGCTCACCGGCACGCCGGCCGACGGCCGCGGGCTGTACGGGGCGACGAGCGTCTTGTTGATGACGTTCTGGGTGTAGTCCAGGCGCGCCTTGCCCTTGCGGGCGCGCTTCGACCATTCCCAGCTCACGAGGTCCGGCACGGTCGCGCCGATCGCCCGCGACAGCCCCTCGACCCAGCCGCGCGTGTCCTCGAACGTCGGCCCGCGCTCGATCGGGATCCAGACCTGGATGCCGCGCTTGCCGGTCACCTTGGGTGCCCCGCGCACGCCGAGGTGCTCGAGCGCCGACCGATACAGCCGCGCCAGGACGAGGACCTCGTCCCAGGTCGTGTCCGGGCCGGGGTCGATGTCGATCAGCGCGTAGGTCGGCAGCTCGGGCGCATCGGTCTTGCTCGTCCAGGGATGGAGCTCCATGGCCGCCTCCTGCCCGAGCCAGGCGAGCGTGGCGGCGGAGTCGACGACCGGGTAGTCCTTCGGCCCCTCCTCGCGATGGTGGTAGCGCCAGCGCGTGACCCACTCCGGCGCGTGCTTCGGCAGGTCCTTCTGCCAGAAGCCCTTCTGCTCGACGCCGTTCGGGAAGCGCTGGACCGTGAGCCCGCGGCCGTCGAGGTACGGCACGATGACCGCGGCCTGCCCGACGAGGTAGCGCAGCAGGTCGCGCTTCGTGATCGGCGGCTCGCCCTCCTCGCGAGCGGGCGCGAGGACCTTGTCGAGGTTCGTGACCCGGATCTCCCGACCCTCGACGATCCAGCGGCCCTCCGCGCCCATCGCGTCCAGGGCGGCGAGCGCGGCGGCGATGTCGTCACCGCCGTCACCGCCGTCACCGCCGTCGCCGGAGGACGGGACCGAGAGCTTCTCCTCGGCCGATGCGACGGCGGACGCCGTCGCCACCGCCCGCTCCCGGCGCACCGTGCGCGGATCCTTGGCGATCTCGAGGCCCTTGAACGCCGCCTGGCGCAGCAGGCCGTCGTCGGTCCACTCGGCGAACTCGACGCGGGCCACGAGCTTCGGCTCCACCCAGCGCGCGCCCTTGAGCTTCGGCGGCGGGTCGATCGGCGAGTCGGGCCGTTCGAGCTCCTCGAGCTGCTTGCGGAGCTCGCGGCGGGTGCGCTCCGTGAAGCCGCTGCCGACCTGGCCGGCGTGGACCCATCGGTCCTTCTCGCGCACGGCGAGGATGAGCGAGCCGAGCTCCTTCGCGTTCCCCTGCCCGGGCAGCCAACCGACGATGACCGCCTCCTGCTCGCTCCGGATCTTCAGCTTCAGCCAGGCCTTGCTGCGGCGGCCCGGCTCGTACCGCGAGCGGCGGAGCTTGGCGACGATGCCCTCGAGCTCCTGGGCACGGGCGGCGTCGTGGAACGCGCGCCCATCGGCCTCGACGTGCCCGGCGTAGCGGACGAGCGGGTGCTCGCGCAGCCGGCTGCGGAGGAGGCGCTTGCGGTCCTCGAGCGGCACGTCGAGCAGCGAGCGGCCGTCGAGGTGGAGGAGGTCGAAGGCCTGGTACACGATCGGCGCCGGCTGACCGGGACGCTTCGTGCCCGGCGCGCGGCCGGTCCGGATGCCGGTCCGGTCCTGGAGGAGGCTGAAGCGCGGACGGCCCTCATCGTCGAGGGCGACGACCTCGCCGTCGACGATCGCCTCCCGCGCGGCGATCCACGGTGCCGGCCCGGCGAGATCGGGGAAGTAGCGCGCGGCGTCCTGCCGGTTGCGGGTCCAGAGCTTCGCGCGGCCGTCACGGACGACCGCCTCGACCCGGTAGCCGTCCCACTTCACCTCGAACAGCCAGTCGGGATCGTCGAACGGCTCGCTGGCGAGCGTGGCGAGCATGGGCGGGATGAAGTCGGGCATCGAGCCTGCCTTCGCGGCCGACAGGTCGACCTCGCCCACCGGCGCGGGCGGCGGAGCCGTGAACTTCGGCGGCTTGCCGTCGCGCACCTCGTCGTTCGTGCGCCCGGTCTTCACCGATCGCGGGTGGTCCTCGGCATCCCAGCCCGGCACGGCATGCGCGTCGCGCTTCTTGATGAGCAGCCACCGCTCGCGCCCGTCGTCGCCGGAGCCGCGCCGGTCGGTGCGCACAATGGTGAACCGGCCGCGGAGCTTCTCCCCGTGGAGGACGAACTTGATCTCGCCGTCGCGGAGCGCCCTGGCCGGGTCGGCCGTCTCGGCCTCCGGCTCCCAGTAGCCCCAGTCCCAGACGATGACGTCGCCGGCGCCGTACTGCTTCTCGGGGATGACGCCCTCGAAGTCGAGGTACTCGATCGGGTGGTCCTCGGTGCGCATGGCGAGGCGCCGCTCGCTCGGATCGAGGGTCGGGCCCTTCGGGACGGCCCACGACACGAGCACGCCGTCGATCTCGAGCCGCGTGTCGTAGTGGAGCGCCGTCGCGCGATGGCGCTGGACGGTGAAGCGGCCGCTGCGCTCGACGAGGTCGCCCGGCGCCGGCTCCGGCGTGGCCGAGAAGTCGCGCTTGCGCCGATATTCCTCGAGCGGCATGGGTCAGTCCGGCAGCCTCAGGTCCGCGAGGGTGTCGAGCACGACCGATGCGCCCGCCGCCTCGAGCGCCTCGCGGTCGACCGCCGCCCCGGCGAGCACGCCGATACCGGGCATCCCCGCCGCGACGGCCGCGCGCATGTCCCAGGTCGAGTCGCCCACGTACCAGCATCGCGCCGGCTCGACGCCCAGCTCCTCGGCGGCCAGGAGCAGGAGGTCGGGCGCGGGCTTGGCGTGCGCCACGCGGCTGCCGTCGACGATCCTCGGCGGCGCGGCGAGCCCGAGGGCCGCCACCGAGGCGGTGACCTGCTCGGCGCGCGAGGAGGTCGCGATGGCCCACGGCACCGATGCCTCGTCGAGCCGCCGCAGCGCCTCGTGGACCCCGGGAAGCGGGACCGGCCGGTTGTACGCGTCGAATCGCTCCCCCGCCTCGCGGTCGATCACCTCGTCCATGCCCTCCTCGAGCGGGCGGCCGAGCCGCTCGGCCACCTCGCGCGCCAGGCGGCGACCGTCCATGCCGATCATCGGCTTGAGCATCTCGTCATCGACCTGGTAGCCGTGCTCGGCCAGCACCTCGCGCCAGCCGCGGATGCGCGCGCCGACGGTGTCGACGAGCGTGCCATCGAGGTCGAAGACGACCGCGTCGGGTCGAGGCAGGTCCACGTGGCGAGGATACCGGCGGGTACCATGCCACGCCGTATGCCGATCGACCCGAAGACCCTCGATCCCGATCCGATTCGCCAGCTTTCCGCCTGGCTCGCCGATGCCGAGGCGGCCGGCATCGGCCTGCCGAACGCCTTCGCGCTCGCGACCGCCGATGGCGACGGGCAGCCGTCGGTGCGCTTCGTCCTCCTCAACGGCCTCGACCAGCACGGCCTGCGCTGGTTCACGAGCCGCGCCAGCCGCAAGGGGCGCGACGTGGCGGTCAACCCGTGGGCATCGGCGGCGTTCTGGTGGCCGGCGCTCGACCGGCAGGCGCGCGTCGCGGGCCGGGTCCGCCTGCTCGGCGAGGAGGAGTCGCTCGCCTACTGGCGCACCCGACCGCGCGGCAGCCAGCTGTCGGCCACCGTGTCGGAGCAGGGACGCGAGATCGGCTCGCGCGAGGAGCTCGAGGCCCGGGTCGCGGAGCTCGCCGCATCGGCTCCCGCGGAGCTGCCCCTGCCGCCGACCTGGGGCGGCTACCTCCTCATCCCCCGCTTCGTCGAGCTCTGGGAGAGCCGCCCGGATCGGCTCCACGACCGGGTCGAGTACCGGCGCGGGCCCGACGAGTCCTGGCACCGCCGGCGGCTCCAGCCCTAGTTCGCGGCCTCTTCCCCGTCCTCGGCTTCGACCTCGGACTCCTCCGCCGGCGGTTCGTCGTCGGTGAAGGCGCCCGACTCGTCCGGCAGCTCGACGACGACCGACGCGTGGCGCGGCGATCGGTTGTACGCCGCTGCCAGCAGCGCGCCGATGAGCCCGCCCACGAGCCCGACGACGAGCGCCACCGCCACGCCGGCGATCGGCACGACGAGGAACCAGTTCGACGAGATCCAGCGCAGGGCCTCGACCTGGTCGCCGAACGGCAGGAGCGCGCGGGCGACGCCGAGCGTGAACGCCAGCTCGCGCTGCCACGACAGGACGGTGCCGGCGAACCACGACAGGAGCGCGCCGAGCAGCGTGCCGATGACGATGCCGATGGTCAGGCCGACCCACATCCCGGCCCCGAACGAGGCCCGGACCGATACGGCCGCCAGGCGGCCGTGGACGAAGCGCTTCATGCCGGCCCTCGGCCCGCGCGCCTCGGTCGCCGAATGGGCGGTCGACGCATGGTCGGGCCGCGGCGCTGGCCGGTGGCACGGCCGCCGCGATGGGTGAGGAGGAAGAGGACGACGGCCATGCCACCGATCGACACGGCGAGGGCGTAGGCGACGTAGACGACGAGCGACCAGTCGCCGAGCCCGGTCGGGGTGGGCGCCGGCCGCGGCCGGTCGATATCGGGCTCGAGGTTCTGCTGGTCGCCCCGACCACCGGCCGCGTCGAACGCGGCGCGAGCGAGGACGCCGGCGGGCCGCAGGCTGCCGTCGTGGCGGTAGAGGCCGAAATGCTCGACCTCGATGCCGCCGAGCTGGGTCGCGAAGTCGCGCAGCGTCCACCACGTCGCGCCGCTCACGAAGCCGCTCGGCTCGTCGGCCCGGAACTGCTCGATGGCGGGGTACGTCTCCTCGAAGATCACCGCCTGGCGCTCCTCGTCGAAGGCGAAATCGGCCCAGCGGCCGAACTCCAGGATCATCACCGGCTTGTCGGGATGCGCCTCGTGTGCCAATCGGAGCGCCCGGCGCGTGTCGGGCCCCGGATCCGAGCCGTAGAACACGCCGTGGTAGAACGTGAAGCCGGCCACGTCGAGCGGCGCGTGGGTCGGATCGGTCGGCTGCCAGCCGTACGCGGCCTGCCCGGTGAGGCGCGTGCCGTCGATCTCGCGGTCGACCTCGTGGAGCGCGGCCAGCGCATCGGCTCGCTCCTGCCCACCCGTGGACTCGTTCGCCAGCCCGTGGAACAGAACCGACGGCCGGTTCATGTCGCGCAGGGCCATCTCGCGCAGCATCTGCTGCGGGATCCCGCGGCTCAACGTCTGGTCGAAGATCAGCGGCGTGGCGTGGTACATCGGGATCTCCTCCCACACGGCGAAGCCGAGCCGATCGGCGAGCATGAGCATCGCCGGGTCGCCCGGCAGGTGGCCGGTCCGGATGAGATCGGCGCCGATGTCCGACGCCTGCTGGAGCTTCGCGAGAATCGCCTCGGGCGGCGGTGCGGGCGTGCCGTCGATGAGCTCGCCGTCCGCGGTGCGAGTGATCTCCTCGGGGTGGATCCCGACCCCGCGGAAGAACGTGGCCTCGCCGTTGAGCAGCACCCGGGGGCGGAGCGGATCGACGGCGACGTGGCGGATGCCGAACGTCGTCCAGAACGTATCGACGCTGCCCGCGACCGGTGGCGGCTCGTCCGGGTCCGCCGCCCCGTCCCCCTCCCCGTCCTGGTCGGGGAGTCGCTCGATCGTCACGCGCAGGACGTAGAGCGCGGGGCTCGCCGGCGACCACAGGTCGGCGGAGCGGAACGTGACCGACAGCTGCGAGCGTGCGAGCCCGCCAGGGTCGGGGGCGGACAGCTCTCCGTCCACGGTGGTGATCGGCTCGGCATCGGCCTCGACGAGGGCACGCGGGTCGGGGTTGAGGACGTTCTCCGGCGTCACCGTGGCGGGCAGGACGTCGGCGACGACCCGCAACGGCGTCCCCGGCTCCGGCACCCCGACGCGCGACTCCTCCCCTCCGGCGAGGATGCCCGCGCGCCGGGTGAGGACCTCGACCTCGACCGCGTCGAGGTGCGGGATGACGTCGGCGCGGGTGACGTGGAAGGCGGGCGCCGCCTCGAGCCAGACCGATCCCGTCAGCCCGCCGTAGTTCCACCAGTCGATCAGGCCCCACGGCACGACGTCCTGCCGCGTGCCGAGCGGGATGGTGTGCGTCCGCACGGCGATCGTGTTCTCGCCGCCGACGCGCAGCGCCTCGCCCACGTCGAACGCGAACGGCGTGCTGCCGCCCTCGTGGTAGCCCAGCCACGTCCCGTTCAGCCAGACGTCGACCACGTAGTTGGCCGACTCGAAACGGAGCGTGACGGCACGGCCGTCCCAGCCGCCGGGCACCCTGAACGTGCGCCGGTACCACATTCCGCCCTCCTCGCCGTCCGGCGGCGGATTCGACGTGCCGGGGACGAGGGTCGTCGACCACGACGCGTCGTCGTGGTCGGGCAGCTGGCGGCCATCGGCCTCGGCCTCGATGTCGTCCAGCGAGGCCGATCGATCGGTCATTGTCAGGTCGGCGTCGAGCGCCACCGCCTCCGTCCGCCACTCGCCGTCGAGGTTGATCCGGGGCCGCGCCTGCCGGCCGAAGTCGGGAACGGGGATGCCGTTCTGCATCGCCACCCGGACGCCACCGACGTCCTCGAGGGCCAGCGTCGGCGGGAGCGTTCCGACGGTGAGCCCCGGAACGCAGCCCGCGAGCAGGCTCGCGAGGCCCGCGACGAGGATGATGACGGCGAGCCGCCGGCGTCGTCGCATGCGGTGATGATGGCAGCGCTCGCCTCCGAACGCTCGCGGAGGACGCTCCCACGGAGCCTCACCGCACCGCGCGCGCGGTGCATACTCGGGGCATGGCCGGAACCGTGTGCGTCGTCGCCTCGATCAACGTCGACCTCGTCGTCGAGGTCCAACGCCTCCCGCTGCCCGGCGAGACGGTGACCGGAGGACGCTTCTCGATCCACGACGGCGGCAAGGGCGCGAACCAGGCCGTGGCCGCGGCACGCGCCGGCGCGCGGGTCGAGCTCATCGGCGCGATCGGCGACGACGAGCACGGCCGGCGGGCGATGGCCGCCCTGGAGCGCGAGGGCATCGGCCTCGAGGGACTCCGCGTCCATCCGACCGAGCCGACCGGTGTCGCGCTCATCGTGGTCGGGCCGCGGGGCGAGAACCAGATCGCCGTGGCGCTCGGCGCGAACGACACGCTCGAGCTCGACGAGGCGGATCACGCACGGATCGCGTCCGCCGACGTCGTGCTCACCTCGCACGAGGTTCCGGCGGCGGTCGTCATCGACACGCTGCGGGCGGTGCACGCCGCCGGAGGCCGGTCGATCCTCAACCCCGCGCCGGCCCGGGCGCTGCCCGCGGACGTCCTCCATCTGGGGCCGATCCTGACGCCGAACGAGCACGAGCTCGTGGTGGCCATCGGCAACGACGTGACCGAGACCGCCCTCGACGAGCTCGTGGCGCGCCACGCCGGCCCCATCGTCGTCACCCAGGGCGCGGCCGGCGCGCTCCTGGCGCAGGGCGCGGAGCGTGAGCGCTTCCCGGGCTTCGTGGCTCCGGCCGTCGTCGACACCACGGGCGCGGGCGACACGTTCAACGGCATCCTCGCCGCCTGGCTGGCGAGCGGCGCATCGCTGGCCGATGCGATCCGCGCCGCGAACGCCGGCGCGGCGCTCTCGATCGGCGCGGCGGGCGCCCGCGAGGGCATGCCGACCCTCGAGCAGATCGAGGGCCTGCTCCGCGCCTGAACGTTCCCGGCTCCGACGGGCCGATCGGCCCTCGGCGGCCGCCCGAGGGTCCGGATACCATCTCCCCACATGACCCGATCAGCTCGCGCGCCCGCTTCGGCATGGGCGCGGTTCCTCCGTGGGGCGGCGTGATCCCGATCCCCCTTCCCGTCCTCGTCCTCCCGTGGCTGCTCGCCATCGGCACCTGGCTCGCCTTCCCATGGCTCGCCGCGCGGATCGGCCATCGGCAGGCGCTGCGCTGGGTGGCGCCCGGGCTCGTCGTCGTCGGCGGGGCGATGCTCTGGCTGTCGGCCGAGCCGGCCGACGGCCACGATGCGCGCGCGGCCGCGTATGCATCGGCTCATGCGGCGCTCTGCGACGCCGCTTCGGCGCTGCCGGATGACCGCGAGGCAGCCGTCGGGGCGTTCCAGGATCGCGCGCACGACACGCTCCACACCCTCGCCGCCGACCCGATGCTCGACCGCGGCCTGGCCGCCGAGCTCCTGCGCGCCAAGGAGGCCGTCGAGTCCGATATCGCCGCCGATG
>DATAJO010000002.1:0-3951 GCA_036262075.1 Candidatus Limnocylindria bacterium | reverse complement strand
GAAGGTTGAGCAGCATCTGGCGCAGCCGTCCCGCGTCGCCGACGAGGTTGGCCGGCAGCTCGTCGTCGACGGCGAAGACGAGCTCCAGGCCCTTCGCGGCGGCCGCGGGGGCGAGGATGTCGAGCGAAGCCTCGATCGCATCGCGCAGGACGAACGGCCGCGCCTCGAGCTCGACGCGCCCGGCCTCGATCTTCGAAAAGTCGAGGACGTCGTTGATGATCGTGAGCAGGGCGTCGCCCGACGTGCGGATCGTCTCGGCGAAATCGCGCTGCTCGGCATCGAGCTCGGTGTCGAGCAGCAGGCCGCTCATCCCGATCACCGCATTGAGCGGCGTGCGGATCTCGTGGCTCATGGCGGCCAGGAAGCTCGACTTGGCCTCGTTCGCCTGCTCGGCTGCCGCCCGCGACTCCTGGGCCTCGGCGAAGAGCCTCGCGTTCTGGATGGCGATCGCGGCCTGCTGCGAGAGGCCGACGATGAACTCCACGTCGGCCTCGGTGAACGGGTCGCTCTCGATGCTGCGCCACACGGCGAGGATGCCGACGACGTCGCCGCGCACGGTGAGCGGCGCGGCCATGAGCCGATCGTCGTCGTCGGCATCGGTGCCGGGGATCGTGACCGACCGCTTGTCCGACGAGGTGCTGTTGACGACCTCCGGGCGACCGCTGAGGGCAATGGTGCCGATGATCCCCTCGCCCGGCGCGATCGCGTCGTTGCGGATCTCCTCGGCGATGTCCCCGAGGGCCACCGTGGCGCGCAGGCTGGCGCCATCGTCGGCCGGCAGGTAGACCGCGCTCGTATCGGCCCCGAGCAGCGCTCGCGCTCGGTCGGCGATGAGCTCGAGGACGACCGACAGCTCGAGCGTCGCCGACATCTCGCGGCCCACGTCGGCGAGCGCCGCCATCTCCTCGGCGCGGCGCCGCGTCTCGTCGTACAGGCGGGCGTTCTGGACGGCCACGCCCACGTTGGCGGCGATGGTGGCCAGCAGCCGCTCGTCGGATCGGGAAAAGCGTCCCTCCTGCCCCGTGCTCTGGATGCTGATGACGCCGATGGCCCGGTCGCCGGTCATGATCGGCACGCCGAGCCACGACTTCGCCAGCGTGCCGCGACCCCGCTCCCCGAGACGCGCCCAGTCCTCGTCGCGGTTGAGGAGCAACGGATGCCTGGCCTCGAGCACCCGCGACGTCAGGCCCTCGCCGATGCGCAGCGGCTCCTGCGGCTCGTGCGCGCCGTCCTCGACGTAGTACGGGAAGTCGATCTCGCCCCGCTCCTCGTCCACCAGGGCGACGTAGGCAATGTCGGCGTCGAACGCGGCGCGCGTCTTCTCCCCGACGAGGGCGAGCAGCGGCTCGACCTCGAGCTGGGCACTGATCGCCTCACCGACGTCGTTGATCGTGCCGAGCTCCGACACGCGCTGGCGCGTCTCGTCGATGAGCCGGCCGGTGCGCAGCGCGACGCTCAGGCTCGCGGCGATGGTGCTGAGCAGCGAGACATCGGCCTCGTCGAAGGCGTGCTCGCGATCGAGGTTCTGGAGCGACATCACGCCGAGCACCTCGTCCTCGACGATGAGCGGCGTGAAGATCGCCGAGCGCGCCGGCTCGCCGACGATGTGATCGGGCTGTCCGAGCTCCTCGCCGCGCGCCTTCAGGTCGTGGGTGATGAGCAGCGGGGCGCGCGTGGCGATGACGTGCTTGCGGAAGCCCATGACCGGGCGTGGCTCGAGCTCGAAACGCTGGCCACGCTCGAGGATGAACGGGAACGACAGCATCCCGGTGTCCCTGTCGAACATGGCGATGTCGACCACCTGGGTGTCGAACACGTCGCTGGCGCGCTCGCCGACGAGCTCGTACATGGCCTGGATATCGAGCTCCCCGGCCAACCGCTCCTGGACGGAGTTGATGATCGCGAGCTCGGCGGCGCGCGCATCGGTCTCCGACAGCAGGCGTCGGGTCTCGTCGAACAGCCGCGCGTTCTCGAGTGCCACGCTCAGGCTGGCGGCCAGCGTGATGAGCAGCCGGACGTCCTGCTCGCTGAAGGCGTTCTCGCGGTCGAGGTTCTGGATCGAGATGACGCCGCGTCCCTCGTCGCCGACGACGAGCGGCACCCACAGCGCCGACTTCGCCGGCTCGCCCTGGATGACAAACTGGTAGCCGTGCGCCTCGCTGTAGCCGCGCAGATCGTAGTTGACGAGGATCGGCTGGCGGGTGCGGAGCGCCTCGCCGCGGACGCCCTCGTCGGCCGGCACCGGCTGGTCCGGGAAGCGCACGCCCCGCTCGATGGCGTACGGGTAGTGCATGAGCCCGGTCTCGCCGTCGACGATGCCGATGTCGACGACCTGGGCGTCGAAGATCTCCTGGATCTTGTCGCCGATGAGGTCGTACATCGACTGCATGTCGAGGTTCGCGGCAAGGCCCTGCTGGACGCTGTTGACCACCGCCAGCTCGGCGTTGCGCTGGCGGGTCTCCTCGAGCGCACGGGCCCGGGACAGCGCGGTGGCGATGTGCTGCGCCACGAACGTCAGCAGCTCGAGATCGTCACCGGTATGGACGCGGGTCTCGTCGTAGCTCTGAACCACGACGACGCCGATCGTGTGGTCCTCGGCCCGCAGCGGCGCGGCCATCCAGTCCACGGCCGGCGCACCGACCAGGGCCACGACGCCGCGGTTCTCCATTTCCTCCTGCTCCGGGCCGGTGAGCAGGACCGGGCGCCCGTGGCCGAGGACCCAGCCGGTGAACCCTGCCGCCTGGCCCTCACCGAGCGGCTCCCAGACGTTCGGATCCGGGACGTCGAGATCGACCTCGTCACGGTAGAAGGCGTAGTTCACCAGCCGACGCTGGTCGTCATAGAGCGCGATGAACAGGTTGTCGGCGTACATCAGCTCGCCGACGATGCCGTGGATCTGCTCGTAGAAGGACGGCATGTCCTGCGCGGCGCTCGCCGTCTCGGCGATGCGATACAGCGCAGCCTGGATCCGTTCGGAACGCTCCAGCGCCGCGGCACGCTGCTCGAGCTCGGCAATCCGACGCCGTGCGGCGCCCAGCACCTGACCGCCCTGGGCGTCACCAGGTGGCGAAGGGTCGCTCCCCCGCGGCTCGGGAATGGGACTCGTCCTCCGCACGAGCGCCAGATGCCGGGGAGGGCGTCGGTGGCGCGCCCGTCATTGTGGCCCAAGGATGCCGCGCCGGTAAGCCCTCAAACCCCTCGGGCGGCCGGCTCGACCGTCACGACCACCGGACAGTGGTCGCTGCGCGAGATCCGGCAGCGGGTCCCCGCCGACGTCACGCGCAGCCCGGGGCCGACGAAGATCCGATCGATGCGCGCCACGGGCGGCAGCCACGGCAGGCCGCCCACCGGGCGCCACGAGCGATCATGCGCCGCGTCGGTGTAGCCGTCGATCGCGTAGCGCAGCGCGTTCGCGTCGCCGCCCAGGACGGTTGGCACGCCGTCGCGGGCGAGGTCGGTCGCGAAGGCCGCGATGGAGCGCAGGTGACGGAACCGGCGCCACGGGTTGTCGGTCAGCGTCCGCCCGAACGGGACCGGCGAGTGGAACGAGGCCACGACGATGCCCGAGGTCGCCGGAACGGCCAGCCGGGCCCAGACGAGGCGCGGACGGCCGGCGGGCGGGTCGACCTGGCCGGTCGCCTCGATCGGAACGCGGCTGAAGATCGCCTGGCCCGGCCGGGACCCGGCGTCCGGCCGCAGGACGCGGTGCGGGTGTCCCATCAGCCCCTCGAACCGATCCAGGAGGTCGGTGCGCGCCTCCTGGAAGAGGAGCACGTCGGGTGCATCGGTCGCCAGCAGCTCGGCGATCCCGACGGCGGCCGGGTCGCGGGCCTGGAGGTTCCACGTCGCGACGCGCAGCGTCGGCGCGTCCATGGGGAGCCCGGCGGCCGCGCCTAGCGGCGCTCGGCGGGCACTCCGAGGGTCACGGCGGCCGCCACCGTGGCCGTGGCC
>DATAJO010000001.1:0-79285 GCA_036262075.1 Candidatus Limnocylindria bacterium | reverse complement strand
GCCTCGGCCGATACGCTCGAGGGGCCGACGCTCGGCTACGACGCGTCGCCCTACCTCGCCGCGGGCCGCGCGCTGGCGCCGCTCGGCGTCGACCTCGTGGGCGCGATGTCGACCGTGGGCGAGGTGCTCGGCGCCTGACCCGGATCAGGCGCGGGCCAGGGCCAGCGCCCGACCGAGCGTCACGACGGCGGTGACGACGCTGGCGCCGAGCAGCGCCAGGCCGATCGCCGCCAGCCAGGCCTGACCGAGGGCGATGCCCGCCCAGGCCAGGCCGACGCCCGCGTTGTGGGCCACGAGCCGCGTCCGGGAGAAGGCCGCCAGCACCCGGCGCTGACGGGCGTGGATCCCGGGCGTGCCGGGCGTCACCGACGGAGCGAGGTGCGTCCATGAGCCGATGAGCTCCTGGGCGAGCCAGCCGCCGATCATCGGGATGGCGAGGACGCCGATCGACCATCCCGCGGGATCGGTATCGATGATCCCGGCGAGCGCTGCGGCCACGGCGGCCGCGAACCAGGCCGGCCCGGCGAGGAGGTGGCCGACCGCCACGCGTCGCCAGTCGTGCTCCGAGGTGAACCGGCCGCGGCGTGCCGCGGCGTCCATGACGTAGCCGATCTGGCCGACCGCGCCCGCGAGGGTGACAACCATCCCGCCCATGACCGCCGCCCACGCGGAGAGCGCGAAGCCGGCGGCGGCCAGCGGCGGCCCGACGAGCATGCCGGTGACGCCGAGCACGAGCCACGGGGTCGGCCGGATCCGCGCGCCGAGGACGGTCGGGGCGAGGTACACGAGGGTGGCGAAGATCGTGAGCGACACGGCGCCGAACAGCCCGATCCAGGCGTGCGCCGCGCGCATCCCGGCCCAGGCCGCGAGGACCGGACCGTAGCCGACGGCGCCGAGGCCGCCGAGCGTGATCCCGGCGGCGAGCTCGACGAGCGCGGCGCCGTACGTCAGGGTCACGACCGGGTGGCGGCGCGCGAGCGGGTTGCGCAGCGGCGCCAGCGTCTGGATCGCGACGAGCACCAGCCCGGCGAGCATGGCCACCGAGCCGATGCCGGCGAGCCACCCGCCGACGAGAGTCACGCCGGCCACGACGGCCGCGGCGCCGAGCGCCAGCAGGAGCAGCGTCGCCGTGCGCTCGAGCGAGCCGCGCGGCTGCGTGCCGGCGAGCGTGATCGCGAAATGCGGCATGAACGCGCCGATGGCGACCGAGGCGGCGCCGGCGAGGGCGAGGTGGATGGCGGCCCACGGCGAGCCACCGCGAAGGACGGCGGAGACGGCGGCCACGGCCGCACCGGCGAGCAGCAGCCCGGCCACGCCGAGACCGAGCGCCAGCACGTGGCGCTCGGTCCAGCGGGAGCGTGCCGACCGGGCGGCGGCGGAACCGCCGCCCGGCATCGGTGCGATCTCGATCAGTGTCCACCCTCCATCGCCACGCCGCCGTCGCCGGCCTTGAACAGGCCCAGGGCTCCGCGACCGACGAAATTGAAGGCGTGGGTCACGATCGGGTAGAGCCCGTCCTCGTCGAATCGCATCTCGACGATCGCGCCCTGGGCGGGCGACAGGTCGACGGCCTGCGAGCCCCAGTTTCCCTCATTCCCCTCGCGGAGGACGACGCCCTCCTTGATGACCGAGTGGAAGATCGTGCCAACGACGTGGAAGCTCGAGTCGACGCTCGGCCCGGCGTTGAGGACGAAGACCCGGACGGTCTCGCCGACCGGCACCTCGATCGGATGGTCGGCGTACTGGTTGGCCACGCCGTTCCAGACCACGTAGTCCGGGGCAGGCGCCGCGGCCGATGCCTTGGTGATGTCGATCGTCTGCTGCTGCCCGCCGAGATACCACTCCGACTGCACGAGCGCGTACTCGTGGTCGACCGGCGGCAGGCCGCCCTCGGGCTCGACGATGATCATCCCGAACATGCCGTTCGCGATGTGCATGAGCGCCGGCGACGTGCCGCAGTGGTACATGTACACGCCGGCGTATTTCGCGTCGAACTCGTAGATCAGCTCCTCGCCGGGGTTGATCGAGCGCATCTCGTCGTTCCACGCCACCATCGAGGCGTGGAAGTCGATCGAGTGCGGCATCGAGTTCGTCTCGGGGTTGACGAGCCGGACGCGTACTCGGTCCCCAACCTTGACGCGCAGGACCGGTCCGGGGACCTCGTCGCCGAACGTCCAGACCAGCTGCTCGTAGCCGGGGGCCACGGTCATCAGCCGCTCGGTCATGACGAGCTCGATCTCGTGGACGTCCCCCTCGGGCAGCTCCGGCGCGGCCGGGTCGCGCAGCACGTACTCCGGCGCCTCGGGGTTCGGCTCGACGGGCGCCGCCGGCGCCCCCGGATCGTGGCTCATTCCCGGATCGTGGGTGCTGCCGGCGGCCGGGGCCGCGTTCGCCCACATCGTGTTGACGACGATGGCCGCCACGACCGCGAGGCTCACGAAGGCCGAGGTCCCGCCGGCGGCGAGGCCGATGTAGAACGCTGGTCGATGCATGGTTCCGCTCCCGCAAGAATGTGTAGTACTTTGATAAGGATTCCAGCGAGGAAGCGGACGTGCCGGAGGTCCCGCCGCGGGCGGGACACTTGGACCGATCGAAAGGGACGGAGGCCGACGAGATGCGGATCGAGCTGACGCGGCGCGGCGACTACGCGGTGCGGGCGATGCTCGTCCTCGCCCGCGAGGCGGACGGCTTCATGTCCGGCCCGGAGCTCGTGGCGGCCACGGCCATCCCCGAGGCGTTCCTGCCCCAGGTCATGGGCGACCTCGTCCGGGCCGGGCTGGTCGACAACCGGCGGGGCCGGCGCGGCGGCTACCGGCTCGCGCGGCCCGCATCGGCCATCAGCCTGCTCGACGTCGTGGAGGCGGTGGAGGGCGACGGCCGGCGGCGCACGTGCGTGCTGCGCGGCGGACCGTGCCGGCGGGACGGCCCGTGTGACGTCCACGACGCCTTCTTTCGCGCCCAGGAAGCGGTGTTCGGCACGCTCGCATCGGTGTCGTTCGCGGACCTCCCGCATCGCCTCGGCTCGGTGAAGCCGGGCGGGCACGAAGAGGCCCGCCCCGATGCGGGGCGGGCCTGAGTGTTGGGCCGGGCCGGCGTCCTGCCGGCCGGGATGGGGTCAGGCGCTGACTCCTGCCGGGGCCCGCTTGAAGGCGGGAGCCTCGGCCGTCTCGGCGCGGGTGGCCCACGCGAGGCCGGCGCCGGTCAGGACCAGCGTGCCGCCGATTCCGGCGAACAGCCCCGCGAGCGCCAGGCCGAGCTGGAGCGCCTGCGCGGTCACCGTGCCGACCCCCAGCTCACCGATGAGCGCGTGTGCCGTCCCGGTCCAGATCTGCTCGCGAGCCTTGCCCTCGATCGGATGCTGGCGGTCGAAGTCGGTCCAGTAGCGCCCATCGTTGACGAACTCGTACTCGCCGGCCTTGAACACCTGGCCGTCGTACTCGACGTCCTCGGGGAGCACGACCGTCGTGGTGGCGTGGAGCGTGTGGTAGGCGATCGTCGCCATCTGGAACATGTACTCGCTGGCCGTGTTGACGATCGGATCGTTGGGATCGAGCTCGCCCTGGACGACCGGGTAGCCCCACTCGTCGGTCAGGAGCGCCATGATCTCGTCGGCGGGCTCACCCCGGTCGACGAGCTGGCCGTCCTCGTTGTAGCTGAGCGTGACGCCCTGCGCGTCGCTGAACTTCTGCAGCGAGGTCGCACCCTCCTGGACCTTCAGGAAGGCGAAGCCCCCGGCGGCGATGAACGCCAGGCCGATCACGGCGAGGACGAAGCCCAGGCCGCGAATGCGCTTGATCATTTGTTCGGACCCTCCACATGTCGTGGTGTTGATTGGTTGGTTGATTGATCAGTCCGCGATCAGAATCGGGGTCCGGGGGTCCCCGTCACACGAGCCAGGTGGACCCTATCGGCGGTCCACATCCCCCGGTGGACCGTGCCGTTTGTCACACGTCGTGGCGGCGGCCGGAGGGCCGGAGTAGGCTCGCGCCATGACGCCGCCCGAGCAGCGCGAGCCAGCCGTGATCCGCGGCCGGCTGCCGCTGCCGCCCGTCATCGACGCGCTCGAGCGCTGGCGCCTCGAGCCCTCGTCCGGGGCCGGCGACGCCGTGGGTCGTGCCGTCGCCGACATGGCGGCCGGCATGGGCATCGCGCCGGTCCGGCTGCGGCTCAGCGCTCCCCCGCTCCCCGACCTCGATCTCCCGCTCGGCAACGAGGACGGCACCGGGACCGAATTCCTGCTGCGCCCGACGCCCGATGCGGCGCCGCTCGGATCGATCTGGCTGTCCGGCGACCCGGAGGCCACCGAAACCATGGCTCACGCCCTCGAGCTCGCCGTGCGCGCCACGCAATCGGCGATGGCCGCCGACCGCAGCCGCCGGCAGGTGGCGGCGCTCGACGCGGCGGTGCGTGGCATCGGCGGCGTGCTCGACCTCGACCGGGTGCTCCAGCTCATCACCGACCGGGTGCGCGACCTCGTCGACGCCCGCTACGCGGCGCTCGGCATCGTCGACGACGAGGGACGCATCGAGCGCTTCATCACCAGCGGCATCAGCGAGGCCGAGCGTGCCCGCATCCCGCACCTGCCGCGCGGCCACGGGCTGCTCGGCCTGATCATCCGCGAGAACCGCACGTACCGGATCCGGGACATCGCCGCCCATCCGCAGCGCTACGGGTTCCCGCCCGGGCACCCGGAGATGCATTCCTTCCTCGGCACGCCGGTCCTGTCCCGCGGCACGCCGGTCGGGCGCCTCTACCTCACCGAGAAGATCGGCGCCACCGAGTTCAGCGAGGACGACCAGGAGAAGGTCGAGATCTTCGCCCACCATGCCGGCATCGCCATCGAGAACGCCCGGCTCCACGACCAGGTGCGCCGGCTGGCGGTGGTCGACGAGCGTGAGCGGATCAGCCGCGACCTCCACGACAGTGTCATCCAGGCCATCTACGCCCAGACGCTGGCCCTCGACGAGGCGGTCGAGCTGGTCGGCGGCGACCCCGACGGCGCGCGGCAGCGGGTCGACGAGGCGATCGACGCGCTCAACGGCGTCATCCGCGACATCCGCAATTTCATCTTCGGCCTGCGCCCGGTGCTCCTCGAGAACGGCGGCCTGGCCGACGGCCTTGCCCAGCTCGCCGCCGAGCTGCGCCGCAACGCCGGCGTCGAGGTCACGCTCGATGTCGACGAGCGCGGCCGGAACGCGGACCTGCCGATCGAGACGGTGGCCGAGCTGCTGGCCGTGACTCGCGAGGCGCTGAGCAACGTCGCGCGCCACGCGCGGGCCACGCACGCATCGGTCCGGCTGACGGAGGATGCGAGGGTGCGCTGGCGACTGGAGATCGGTGACGACGGCATCGGCTTCGACGCGTCCGCCGACCCCGGCGGCGGGCACCATGGCCTGGCGAACATGGCTGCGCGCATGCGCGCGGCGAGCGGCACGTTCGAGGTGGACAGTGCTCCCGGCGCCGGGACCCGTATCATCGTCACCGTCCCCCATCGTGTCGGAGGGGACGCATCGGAGGATGGCTGACATGGAGGAGGCGGAGACCCCGGCGCGACCGCTGCGGCTCCTCGTCGTCGACGATCACGAGATCGTGCGGCAGGGCCTCGTGGCCCTCCTCGACCGCCGCGAGTCGTTCGAGGTCGTGGCCCAGGCCGGCACGGTGGCCGAGGCCGTCGCGGCGGCGGCGAAGTTCGAGCCCGACGTCGTCGTCATGGACGTGCGCCTGCCCGACGGCTCGGGCATCGAGGCCTGCCGCGACATCCGCACCGCCCGGCCCGAGACGCGGGTCGTGATGCTCACCAGCTACCCGGACGAGGAGGCGGTGCTGTCGGCGATCATCGCCGGCGCATCGGGCTACCTCCTCAAGCAGGTCCGCGGACGAGACCTCGTCGCGGCCCTCGAGTCGGTCGGGCGCGGCGACTCGCTCCTCGACCCGGCCGTGACCGAGAAGATCCTTCAGCGCGTGCGGAGCGCCGCGAGCGGCGGCGTGGCCGACGAGCTGTCCGAGCTCACTGCCCAGGAGCGGAAGATCCTGCTCCTCGTGGCCGAGGGCAAGACGAACAAGGAGATCGCGGCCGAGATCTTCCTGTCCGACAAGACGGTGAAGAACTACGTCAGCAGCATCCTGTCGAAGCTCAACCTCCAGCGGCGGACGCAGGCCGCCGCATTCGTCGCCAAGCACCACCTCGGCGAGCCACCCGCCGGCACCTGAGCCGGCGCAACCGCCCGCCGAGATGGAGCGCGTCCGTCAGGCCGTCGAGCCGAGGCGACCGGTGCCCTCGTTCGCCATGCCGTCCGGCCCGGCGATGACGTAGGCGATCATCGCCACCCAGCCGAAGCTGACGAGCCCGAGCACGAGGAGCAGGACGAACCACATCTTGTCCTCGAGCCGCGCGGTATTGAGCAGCGCGCCGATCCAGGCCACCAACCCGCCGATCCCACCGGCGATGACGGCGATGACCGCGAGCATGGCCAGCACGAGCATCGTCCAGGCCCCGGCGTTGGGCCGGATGTCGACGACGTCGTGCCCGTCGACCACGAAGCTGCCCGACCAGAGCGCCACGGCCACCGAGGCGAAGGCCAGGATGATGCCGGCCCCGACCGCGACGGCGCTGCCGATGAACAGCCGAGTCACCGTTGACTTGCGCATGGGATGCTTCCTCCTCTCGACGTCGCGTCAGGCGGGAACGAGGGCGACCAGGCGGGCCAGGTCCCGGCCCCACGCGGTCGCGCGCTCGAGCTCGCCGTCGCGCAGCGGGCCGTATTTGTCGGTCACCACGAACTTCTCGGCCCTCGCCGCGCGCCGGTAGCCGGCAGCGGCGAGCAGCTTCTCGATGTCGCCGGTCGCGCCGCGTGGCGACCACCAGATCCGGGTCTCGAACGCGGCACACGCGGCCGCGCCGCGGGGCAGCGCCTCGAGCCACGAGCGCAGCGACGGATGGGCGAGGTCCGGCGGCCGCGGCGCCTCCTTCTCGGTCTCGGCGATGCTCGCCCGCATGGCGTCGGTCCCGAGCCGGAAGCCGAGGACCGGCCCGCCGACCACGAGCACGTCGGCTGCGGCGACGCGCTCCGGGGTCGCCAGATCGGTGGGCAGCGCCTCGGCGCCGGAGCCGATGCCCTCGGCGATGGCACGGGCCACCGCGGCGGTGTTGCCCCACAGGGATTCGTAGACCACGAGCGCGACCATCGGGACGCCTCCTCTCCGCCGGTGCGGTGATGGCGGTGACGGGGCTGGCGGCGCCCCGCGCCACCACTCGTTGTAGGCGGAGGTCGAGGCGCGGCAACGTGCCGCCCGGCCCGAATCAGCGGGGCCGGGAGGACCGATGTTCGGCGGGTTCTAGCCGGGCGCGCGCGTCGCGGCGTCCGCGAGCTGGCGGAGGAGCCAGCGCGCCGTGCCGTTCGCCGCCGTGTGGAGCAGCACGCGATCGGCGATGCGGCCGACCGCGCCGCCCGGCGGCGCGTAGATGCCCTCGATGCGCAGCTCGTGCCCGACGGTGAGCCGGCCGGAGAAGACCGGGAACAGCGGGGCGGCGCTCGCCGCCCGCCAGCCGATCTCGACCTCGAAGCCCTCCGAGGCCGGCGCCACCTCGCCGAGGTCGAGCAGCGCCGCCTTCGACAGGGTGAGGAGCGGTGTCTCGTCGCCGCCGACGCGGAGGCGGAGGTCGATCGCGTAGCGCCGGTATCCCTCCACCGTGCCCCGCGGCTCGGCCTCGCCGAGCCATGCCGCGGGGTCGCCGCGCAGGAGGTCGGCCACGGTCGACGGCGCACCGCCGAACGGCGCCGACGCCTCGAGGCGGACGAAGCCGGGGTCCAGCCGTCCCTCCGGCGCCTGGGCCATGGCGCTCAGTTCGCTTCCACGATCATCGCCGTCACCATACCGAACATCCCGTTCGGGCTCTCGGCGTGGGTCAGGACGTGGCAGTGGAAGGCCCACGTGCCGACCTCGGTGGCCTCGACGATGACGTCAATCCGTTCCCCGGGCGCGACGAGCACGGTGTCCTCGTAGTGCGGCTGGGGCAGCGTCCAGCCGTCCTTGGCGACGACCAGCTGCGGGATGCCGTGCAGGTGCATGGGGTGGATCTGGAGCCCCTCGTTCATGTACCGGATCCGGATCGTCTGGCCCTGCCCCAGGACGAGCGGCTCGGTGGCCGGGAAGCCCTTGCCGTTGATCGTGAAGCCGAGCGGGCCGTCGTTGAGGATCATCGCGTAGTCGACATCGGTCTCGACGAACTCGCCGTCGTCGGGATCGGTGACGACGAAGGCGCCGAGCAGGCCCATCGGCACCTGGTGCTCGGCCATGAAGTGGCTGTGGTACATGTGCGAGCCGGCGTTGCGCAGCGTGTACTCGTACGTGAACGACTCGCCGGGCATGACCGCCGGCTGGCTGATGACCGGCACGCCGTCCATCTCGGGCGGCACGAACAGGCCGTGCGAATGGATCGTCGTCGGCTCGGGCAGCTCGTTGTGGAGGATGATCCGGACCCGGTCGCCGACCTCGGCGCGGAGCTGCGGCCCCGGCACCATGCCGTTGTAGGCGTAGGCCTCCATGACCTTCCCGGGCTCGGTCTCCCACTCGATGACCGATGCGGTCAGCTCCCACTGCTTCGTCCCGTCCGGCAGGATCTCCGGCTCGAGGACCTGGTTGCCGCGTCCCTCGGTCTCGGCCGGGAACTGGGCGGTCACGGCCGCGTCGACGTCGCGCATCTGCTCGGCCGTCATCGTCGCGCCGGCCGATGGCTCGGGCGCGCCCGACCCGCCGGCCACGGCGACCATGATCTCGCCGGTCATGCCCGCGTCCGCGTGGCCGGGCACGGAGCAGATGAACGTCATCCCCTCGGGCGGGACGGTGACCTCGCCGGTCGCCGACTCGTGGCCCTCGGCGCCGATGACCGTGCCGTCGGCGAACGTGACGTCGTGGAACGTGCCGCCGTCGTTGACGAACGTGACCGTGTACGTGCCCGGCGCGTCGACGTGGACCATCTTCGGCTCGAAGCCGAGGTCGAAGGCCGTGATCGTGATCTCGCCCATCGGGCCCTCGGCCGCGGCCGAGGGCGATGGCTGCGGCTCCCCGGATGCGGCGGCGGGTCCGGTCGACGGGTTCGTTCCGCCGAGGACGAGTGCCGCCACGACGAGCGTGGCGACGAAGACCGTGCCCATCCCGGTGAAGGCGGCGAAATAGAGGAACGTGCGGCGCATCCCGTCTCCCGTGTAGCTGTGCGTGCATGGCGACGACCGGCGTCGGGCCGGTCTCGACGCCATTGAGCCCGATTCGGGATGAGGCGGGCAGGGCCGAATGGCCCCCCGACGGCGGGCCGTCGGCCCCGCCGGATCATGCCCGGGGGCACGTCACCGGGCGGTCGCCGCCGCCGAGGATGAGGCCATCGAGGTCCGGCCACGGGTCGTGATCTCGCCCTGATGGGACGCACCACCCTCCCGTGGCGGATCGGCCGGCGAGCGCATCGCCGGCCGGTTCGTTTCCATCCGACGGCCCGTGGGTCATGGGCCGGATGGCCGCTCCGATGCGGTGTCCGGGGCGCGGATGATGGAATCAGCGATGGATCCCGACCTCCGACTCACCGATGCGCACGCGCGCTCGGTCGACGACGTCATGGCCGCGCTCGGCACGGGCCCGGGCGGCCTGGGAGCCGATGAGGCCGCCGAGCGCCTGGCGCGGATCGGCCCGAACACCCTCGCCGAGCGTGCCTCGACGCCGACGTGGCGGCTGCTCCTGGACGAGGTGCGCAACCCGCTCGTCCTCATCCTGCTCGGGGCGGTCGCCGTCCTGTCGATCGTCAGCCTGCTCGACCCGGCGGAGGATCACTGGCGCGACGCGGGGCTCATTTCCGCCATCGTCGTCCTCAACGGCCTGCTCGGCTTCGTCCAGAACTACCGCGCCCAGCGCGGCATCGAGGCGCTGCGCCGGCTGGCGGTGCCGGAGGCGCGCGTGGTGCGCGACGGACAGCTGCGCCGGATCCGCGCCGACGAGCTCGTGCCCGGCGACCTCGTGCTCCTCGAGGAGGGCGACCGCGTCCCCGCCGACGGCCGCATCGTGCGGGCCCACGACCTCCGCGTCGACGAGTCGTCGCTCACCGGCGAGAGCATGCCGGTCGACAAGACGACCGACGCGCTCCCCGCGGACACGCCGCTGGCCGAGCGCGCGAACATGGCGTTCATGGGCACGGCCGTCTCGTCGGGGCGAGGCCGGTTCGTCGTCACCAGCACGGGCATGGCGACCGAGATTGGCGCCATCGCCGAGGCGGTCCAGGGCGTGGAGGAGGGGCCGACCCCGTTCCAGCGCGAAGTCGGGCAGCTCGGGCGGCAGATCACGCTCATCGTCGGGATCCTCATCGTCGGGATCGCCGTCCTCCAGCTCACCGTTGGCGGCCGCGACCCGCTCGAGACCTTCATCACGGCCGTGGCCCTCGCGGTCGCCGCCATCCCCGAGGGCCTGCCGGTGGTCATGACCCTGGCCCTGGCCTTCGGCACACGCCGCATGCTCGGGCGCAACGCGCTCGTGCGCTCGCTGCCCGTCGTCGAGATCCTCGGGTCGGCCGACGTGGTGTGCACCGACAAGACGGGCACGATCACCGAGGGCCGGATGAGCGTCCGCCGCCTGTGGACCGATGGGCGCGACATCGAGCTCACCGGAGGCTCCGGCGACGACGCGAGCGGCGAGTTCCTCGCCGACGGACGGCCGGTCGACATGCACGACGCACCCATCCTCCGCGCCGCGGCGCTCTGCAACGACGCCCACCCGACCGCGGACGGCGGCATCGCCGGCGACCCGACCGAGGTCGCCCTGCTCGTGGCGGCGCGGAAGGCCGGCGTCGACGTCGAGGACGCCGAGCGCCTCGAGGAGATCCCGTTCTCGTCGGAGCGCAAGCGGATGAGCGTCGTCGTGGCGACCGACCGCGGGGTCGAGGTCTTCGCCAAGGGCGCCCCCGAGGTCATCCTGCCGCGATGCTCGCGCATCCTGGAGAACGGCGAGATCCGGCCGCTCGAGGCAGCCGACCGCGAGCGGATCGTCGAGGCCACCGCGCGCATGGCGCGCGACGCGCTCCGCGTCCTGGCGCTGGCCGGCAAGCCGGGCGCACCGGCATCGCGCGACGACATCGAGCGCGACCTCGTGTTCCTCGGCCTGGCCGGGATCGCCGACCCGCCACGGCCGGAGGCCGCATCGGCCCTGCGCGCCACGACCGAGGCCGGCATCCGGGTCGTGATGATCACCGGCGACAACCCGGTGACCGCTGCGGCGGTCGCACGTGACGTCGGCCTCGAGGCCGATGCGATCGAGGGACGCGAGCTCGAGCAGCTCGACGACGACGCGATCGCCGAGCGGGCCGGGATCTTCGCCCGTGTCGAGCCGCGCCACAAGCTCCGGGTCCTCCGCGCGCTCCGCGAGCGGAACCACGTCGTGGTCATGACCGGCGACGGCGTGAACGACGCGCCCGCGCTCAAGGGCGCGCACGTCGGCATCGCCATGGGCGTGCGGGGAACCGACGTCGCACGCGATGCATCCGACATGGTCCTGCTCGACGACAACTTCGCGACGATCGTGGCGGCCATCGAGGAGGGCCGCCGCATCGCGGCCAACATCAAGAAGTTCCTCAACTACCTGCTGACCGGGAATTTCGCCGAGGTGCTCGTCATCCTCGTCGCCTCGCTCCTCGGCCACCTGCCGATCACCGCGGTCCAGATCCTGTGGGTCAACCTCGTGACCGACAGCGGCCCAGCGCTCGCGCTCGCCGTCGACCCGGCGGCGCCCGATCAGATGCGGCAGCCGCCCCGACGCGGGCCGATCATCGGCCGGGCGATGCTCGCGCTCGTCGGGGGCATCGGCGCGCTCATCGCGGCCATCGTGCTGGCCACGTTCTTCATCGGCCTGGCGCTGTTCGACGTCGAGACCGCACGCACGATGACGTTCACCGCCCTCGTGGCGCAGGAGTACCTCCGCCTCGCCGTCATCCGGGTGCAGGAGGGCCTGCCGCTCGGGTCGAACCGCTGGCTCGTGTTGGCCGTGGCCATCAGCCTCGGCCTGCAGGCGCTCCTGCTCTTCACCCCGGTCGGCTCCGTCTTCGGCGTCGTGCCGCTCGAGCCGATGGCGTGGGCGGTCATCGCCGCCGGGCTGCTCATCGGCTTCCCGGCGGCGCTGGTCGTGACGCGGCTCGTGCGCCGGACGCTCGGTCCGCTCTAGTCCCGATCAGCTGGGCGCCAGCGCCCCGAGCTCGACGCGCACGCCACCGGCGGTCGCCGGCACCTGTCCGCGGATGACGAGCACCGAGGAGCGCGAGTGGAGCAGGACGTCGTGCGCCACGCTGCCGGTGAGGATCCGATGCAGCGTTCCGATCCCGCGCGAGCCGGTGACGATGAGGTCCGCGCCCCAATCCCTGCCGGCCTCGACGATGACCTTCTCCGGCTCGCCGGCCCGCGCGATCGCGGCGGACTGCCAGCCGAGCTCACTGAGCTCGCCGGCGACCTGCTCGGCGATCTCGCGGTGGAAGGCGAGGTCCTCCACCTCCGGGTCGTCCTCGCCGCCGATGCCGACCGGCAGGATCCCGCCGCGCGGCGCGACGCTCACGACCTCGACCGGCAGGCCGCGGAACGCGGAGCCCCACGCGGCGAGGACCCTCGGGATCGAGCGCGAGCTCGCCGTCCCGTCGGTGGCGACGAGCATCCGGGTCACCGACGGCTGACGCACGACGAGGACCGGGCACGGGGCGTGGTCGACGAGATAGGCCGAGACGGAGCCGAGGATCGCGCTCGTCAGCGGCCCGCGCCGGCGGTTGCCGACGGCGACGAGGTCGGCATGCCGGTCCGTGGCGGCCTCGACGAGGACGTCCCCGGCCGGGCCGATGCCGATGTCGGTCTCGATGCCGAGCGTGCCCGAGCGACGGAAGATATCGGCGCGCCGATCGAGGATGGCCTCGAGCTCCGCCCCGCGGTCGTCGGCGACCTCGAAGCCGACCGCCGCGTACGAGGCCCACTCGACGCGCGGCATATGCGCCGCGACGAGCGTGACCTTCGTGCCGGGCGGCCAGGTTCGATCGGCCACGAACCAGCACGCCTGCTCGGCCTCGGCCGACTCGTCGATGCCGATCACGATGCGCATGGTTCCGTACCTCCGACGCTGCTGTGCTCGGCGCCAGCCTCGCCCCGGTCCCGACCATGTCGCCAGTTCCGGATGTCCTGCCCGTCGGGGCCGGATGGCCCGCTCCGGCTTCGGCGATCCGTCGTCCCGGGAGGGATGGCCCCGATCCGATGGGCCGGGCGGCCCTGTCCCCGGCGCCGCCCGCGGGCCATGGTGGACGCAGGCAGATCAGCACCCCCGCACGCGATCCCCGCGGCGCCCAGCAGAGAGGTCAACCGATGAGCGTCACCGAAGCCCCCCTTCTCGTCCCCGGCCTGTATGACGTCTTCGTCGCGGCGATCTCGGACGACCCGCAGCCGCCGCAGCGGAGCGAGCGTCATGATCGGCCGGACGCGCCGGAGCGGCCCGGGCGGCCGCCGGAGCGCGACGACGACCTGCGCGTCGCCGATCTCATGACCATCGACCCGATCACCGTGCGGGTCGACGATACGATCGAGCTGGCCGAGGAACGGCTCCACGAGTACCGCATCCACGGGCTGCCCGTCGTCGACGAGTACGGGCACCTCGTCGGGATCGTCAGCCAGACCGATCTCCTCTACCTCGCCCAGCCGACCGTGCGCGCCCTCATCCGCCGGCGCGAGCAGGGCATCCGGGTCGGTGAGGTCATGAGCGTTCCGCCGGTCACGGTCGACGCCATGGCAACCCTGGCCGATGCGGCCCGGCTCATGCACGAACGGCGTCTGCATCGGCTGGTCGTGGTCGACGCCATGGACCGGCCGATCGGGGTGCTATCGTCGATGGACTTCGTCGCGCTGGCCACCGAGGCATGAGCGACACGGGAAGGAGCATGACCATGAAGGTTCGTGATGTCATGACGACCGACGTCGTCACCGTCACGCCGACGACGCCGCTCAGGGAGGTGGCGCGGCTGCTGAGCGAGCGCCGCGTCTCGGGGGCGCCGGTCGTCGACGAGCAGGGCAATTGCATCGGCGTCATCTCCGAGGGCGACCTGCTGTTCAAGGAGATCGGCCAGCCGGAGCCGCGCACGCCGCTCGAGTGGGTGTTCGGCAGCCGCGATACCGCAGAGGCCATTCGGCGTCGGGCGGCACGCACCGCCGGTGAGGCGATGAGCGCGCCGCCGATCACGATCGAGCCGGACATGCCGCTGCGGGTCGCGGCCGAGCGGATGGTCAACGACGGCGTCAACCGCCTGCCGGTCGTCGAGAACGGCCGCCTGGTCGGGATCGTGACCCGCGCCGATCTCGTGCGCGCCTACCTGCGTCTCGACCGTGAGATCGAGCACACCGTCCGCGAGGACATCCTGCGCAACACGATGTGGCTCGACCCCGACGCCTTCGAGGTCGAGTCGAAGGAGGGCGTCGTCCGTATCGCGGGCACGGTCGACCGACGCTCGACGGCGCGGATCATCACCAAGCTCGTCGGCCTGGTGGACGGCGTGGCGAGCGTGCGCAGCGAGCTGCGCTGGGAGCTCGACGACCTCGAGATCGAGCCGCCGGGACCGGCTGAGCGGGAGCCCGGCGCGGCGTCCCTCACCGCGCGGGAGCGGCCGCCGTCGCTGCATCGCTGACGAGCCGGAGCACGATCTCCTCGACACCGCCGTCGAGGAGATCGCGCTCGACGCGGCAGCCGGCGCCCCGCAGCAGGCGGCGCATCGCGACGTTGTCGACGAACGTGTCCGCCGTCAGGCGCCGCCACCCGCGCCGCCGGGCATGGCCGATGGCCGCGTCGACCAGCGCCCGGCCGATGCCCCGACCCTGGAGGTCGTCGCGGACCGCGAAGGCGGCCTCGACCGTATCGGCATCGACGGCCGACAGCTGCGCGTGCCCGACGATCTGCCCGTCGTCGGGGCCGCGCGCCGAGAGCACGGCGACGAGGCCGTCGTCCGCGACCATGGCGTCGATGTCCGCGTCGGTCAGCTCGCGCCGGCCGAGGAAGCGACGCCGGACCGACTCGGGCGACAGGCCGGCGTAGAAGGCGGCGAGGGCCGGCCGATCGAACGCGTCGATCTGGCGGATCGAGACCCGTCGGGCAGGGTCCAGGCGCACCGAGCCGAGCCGGCGGCTGGCCTGCAATCGGGCTGTTCTCGGATTCATCGGTCGGCCCTCCTGTAGGCCTCCAGCCTCGCCGACGAGCCCCCGCACCGATGAGGGCCACCTGTCCCGAACGCGCGGGACCTTCCGACCACGCCATGCGGCGTGGCGCTCCCTAGACTCTCGGCATGCGCATCGTCACTCCCGCCGAGGCCGTCGCCGGCATTGCGTCCGGGCACCAGGTCTTCGTCCACGGCGGTGCCGCGACGCCGACCCCGCTGCTCGAGGCCCTCGCCGCCCGTGCGCCGGAGCTGCGCGACGTCGGGGTCATCCATTTCCACACCGAGGGCCCGGCGCCGCACCTCGCGCCCGAGATGGACGGCCACCTGCGCCACCGCGCGCTGTTCATCGGCGCCAACGCGCGCCAGGCGGTGAACGAGGGGCGTGCCGACTACGTGCCGGTCTTCCTGTCGGACGTGCCCGAGCTGTTCACGAGGGGCGTCCTGCCCCTGGACGCGGCGCTCCTCAACGTCACGCCGCCCGATGCGCACGGCTACTGCTCGCTCGGCACGAGCGTCGACGCGGCCCTCGCCGCCGCCAGGACCGCGACGACCGTCATCGCGCAGCTCAACCGCTCGATGCCGCGCACCCTCGGCGACTCGTTCATCCACGTCGACGACATTGACCTCGCCATCGAGGTCGACCGTCCGCCGTTCGAGCACCGGGAGCCGGAGGTCGGCGACGTCGAGCGGCTGATCGGGCAGCACGTGGCCGAGCTCGTCCCGGAGGGGGCGACGATCCAGATGGGCATCGGCTCGATCCCGTCCGCCGTGTGCGCCGCGCTCCGCGACCATCGCGATCTCGGCGTCCACACCGAGATGTTCACCGATGCGGTCCTCGGCCTCGTCGAGTCGGGCGCCGTGACGGGCGGGCGCAAGGAGATCAACCGCGGCAAGGTCGTGAGCGCCTTCCTCATGGGCACGCAGCGGCTGTACGACTTCGTCGACGACAACCCGATGATCGAGATGCGGCCGGTGAACTACACGAACGACACCGCCGTCATCCGCCAGTTCCGTCGCATGGTCGCCATCAACTCGGCGCTGTCGATCGACCTCACCGGCCAGGTCAGCGCCGACTCCATCGGCACACGCTTCTACTCCGGCGTCGGCGGCCAGATGGACTTCATGCGCGGCGCGGCGCTCGCCGAGGAGGGGCGTCCGATCATCGCCATGCCCTCGACCGCGGTCGGCGGCACGGTCTCGCGCATCACCCCGGTCCTCGCGCCGGGCGCCGGCGTCGTCACCTCACGGGCGCACGTGCGCACCGTCGTCACCGAGCACGGCGTGGCCGAGCTGTTCGGGCGCAGCGTGCGCGAGCGCGTTCACGCGCTCATCGGCATCGCCGACCCGAGGTTCCGCGAGGAGCTCGAGCGCGAGGCGCGGCGCCTCTACCACGTCTAGCGCCGGCCGTTTAGCGGGCGAGGTCCAGCCAGTCGAGCAGGCGTCGCCCGGCGGCGAGCGATTCAGGCCGATGCGTACGCGCCTCCTCGAGCGCACGCGCGACGGCGCGCGCGACGTCCGGAACCGATTCGCGCACCGACGGCGCGCTCGCGAAGCGGGCGTGCTCGTGGAGGAGGAAGGCAGCCCACAGCTCCTCCGCCGGCACCCGCGTGCCGACCTCGACCTCGGCCGATCCGGACCACATGCGGGTCACGAGGCGGCGGAAGAACACTGCCGCGGCGTCGGCCAGTTGGTCGCGCGGCTGGCTGTGGCCGCCGAGCCGCAGGATCGGCGCCGCGGAGCCGAAGACGAGGAGCGTGGCGTCGGGCCCGATGCGCGTCCCGGTCACCCGACCGCCGAACGTCACGAGCTCGTTGCGCGCGCCGAATCGGTCGGTGAGACGGATCGTGCCCCAGCTGAAGCGACGGGCGAACGGCGTGCGCGTGCCACGGTCGACGACCTCGAGCCGCCCGTGCGGACCGTCGACGACCCAGAACGTCGCCGTCTCCGGGTCGAAGTGCCGGTTCGTCGGCGCGTCGCGCACGACGACCATGAGGCACGAGTCCGGGACCTCCGCGTCCGGCGGGACCCGGCACGCGAGGAAGCCGAGGTCGGACATCAGGGCCGCTGCCTCGTCGACGCTCAGCGGCGGGTCGTCGATCGACTGCGGCACGGCCGGCATCGGCTCGGTGAGCGCCCCCTGTGACGCCGTGTCGTTCGTCGCGATCGCCATGCGCCGAGCATGCGCGCCGCGCGCGTCACGCCGAACGTGCCGGATGGAGTGCCCCGCGCCCGCCGGTTGGCCCTACCGGGCGCTCGCCGGAGCGTCGAACGTTGGCGTGGGAAGTTGTCGCAACGGAAGGAGGCAGTCCCATGCTCAACCTGCTGGGATGGGATGTCGGCATGTCGACGCTGGCAGCGCTGCTGCTCGTGCTCGGTGCGGTCCTCATCGGCCTGGTGTCGTTCCTCATCGGCGAGGTGCGAACCGGATGGGAGGCACCGATCGTCGCCCTGGCCGCGCTCGTCGGTGGCTACATCGGCAGTGAGGCGCTCGGCACGCTCAGCACGTGGGGCTACGAGTTCGAGGGCCTGTACGTCTGGCCCGCGATCATCGGCGCGATCGTGCTCGGCGGCGCCGCGGATCTCGTGACCCGCTACCTGACCGGCGGAAGCTACGTCCGCCATCCGCAACCGATCTGACCTGGCCCAGGGGCCGGCCCGGCTGCGCCGGCCCCGTTGCACCCCCGCCGCCGGGCCGGTGAGCCACCGGACGCATACCGCGAACAGCGCGTCCCCCGCTCCGACCCGGCGGCGCATTCGTGCGCGGCGGGGTTTCGACGTCGACACGCGAGCGACGGGCCGATCGGCCCACGCAGATCGGGCCGCCCCTCCCTGCCGTTTCTCCAGACCGCCGGGCACGCTCATGCCATGGCCGAAGCAGCTCTCCCGTTCCCGGGCGTCCCGGCGATCTGCGACGGATCGGAGGCGATCGCCTCCGTCGAGGTCCGGATCAGCGAGGGCGCCTGCTCGTACCCGATCACCCCGTCGACGACGATGCCGGCCGTCTACCAGGCGGCCGTGGCCGACGGCCGCACGAACCTGTGGGGCACGCCGCTCGCGTTCCTCGAGCCCGAGAGCGAGCACAGCTCCGCCACGGCGGCCGAGGGATTCGCGCTGGCCGGCGGCCGGGTCGTGAACTTCACCGCGGGCCAGGGCCTGATCCTCATGAAGGAGGTCCTGTACGTCATCGCCGGCAAGCGGCTGCCGGTCGTGTTCCACGTCGGTGCCCGCGCGCTGACGAGCCAGAGCCTGAACATCCACGCCGGCCACGACGACGTCATGGGCGTCGCCGACTGCGGCTGGGGCATGCTCTTCGCCCGCAACGTCCAGGAGGCCGCGGACTTCACGGCCATCGCGCGCCGGGTGGCGGAGGCGACGAGCACCCCGTTCTTCGTCGTGCAGGACGGCTTCCTCACGACGCACACGCTCGAGAACGCGCTGCTGCCCGAGGACGAGCTGCTCCGCAAGTTCGTCGGCGACCCGCGGACCACGCTCGCCAACCTGTTCGATCCCGCCACGGCGCTGATGAGCGGCGTGATAACGAACCAGGACGCCTACATGCCGGGCCGCATCGCCCAACGCGCGTTCACCGATCGCCTCGCGCCGGCCCTCGACGAGGCCTTTGCCGAGTGGCAGCGCCTCACGGGCCGCGCGTACGGGCGCATCGCGCCGCACCGGCTCGACGAGGCCGAGACGGCCGTCGTCGCCATGGGCACGATCGCCGACTCGGCGCGCGCCGTGGTCGATCACCTCCGTGACACCGGGCGACCGGTCGGCACGGTCGGCGTGACGGCGTTCCGCCCCTTCCCGGCGCATGCGCTGGCCTCCGCGCTCGAGAGCGTCCGCGCCGTCGCCGTCGTCGAGCGCACCGACGACCCCATCGCGGCCGACAACCCGCTCACGCGCGAGCTGAAGGCGGCGCTCGCCGACCGCGCGGCGCGCGGTGCATCGGTCCCGGTCGTCGTCTCCCTCTCCGCGGGGCTCGGCAGCCGCGACGTGTCCGCCGGCGACCTCGTCGCCGCGTTCGACTGGCTCGACCGCCCCGACCTCGCCGATGGGCCGCGCTGGGCCTCCGTCGGCGTCCGGCATCCCTCGGCGCTGCCCAGGGTCGAGCTCAGCCTGCGGCCCCGCGGCGCGTACAGCCTGCGCGGCCATTCGATCGGCGGCCTCGGCAGCGTGACGACGAACAAGCTGCTGGCCACGATCATGGGCGAGCTGTTCGGCAAGTTCGTCCAGGCCTATCCGCGCTACGGCTCGGAGAAGAAGGGCCTGCCGACGACGTACTTCCTCACGCTGGCGGACGAGCCGATCCGGCTCCACGCCGAGTTGCGCACCGTCGACTTCGTGCCGCTCCACGACGTCAGCGGCTTCCACCAGGGAGCGCTGGCCGGCCTCGTCGACGGCGGCACGGTCTTCGTGCAGAGCGAGCTGACCGATCCGGCGGCGATCTGGGCCTCGGTCCCCGATCGCGCGCGCGACGAGATCGCGCGCCGCGGGATCCGGCTCCTCGCCCTCGACACCGCGGCCATGGCCCGGCGTCAGGCGCCGCGCCCAGACCTCGTGCTGCGCATGCAGGGCGTCGCCCTCGTCGGGGTCTTCCTGCGCGTGGCCCCGTTCGCCACCGACGCCGGGCTCGACCGAGAGGCGCTGCTCGAGGCCGTCCGCGCCCGGCTCGGCCGCTTCTATGGCAAGCGGGGCACCGCGGTCGTCGACGCCAACCTCGCCCTCATCGCCGAGGCCTACGACTCGGTCATCGACGTCACCGCCGCCATCGCGCGCCCGGAGGAGCGCACCCATGCCGCCTGACACGATTCCCACCCTCGTCGAGCGCTTCACCGACGACGTCCTCGACCTCTACCGGCGCGGAATCGCCGAGACGGAGCTACCCTCCGACGAGCTCGTCGCGCGCAGCGTCCTGCCGCCGGCATCGGCGCTGGGTCGCGACTTCAGCAGCCTCGCGCCGACGCTGCCGGCCCTCCTCCCGGAGGCCTGCACCGGCTGCATGGGCTGCGTCACCGTCTGCCCGGACGCGGCGCTGTACGCGACCGCGCTCCCCGTGTCGACGCTCGCCGAGGCGACGGAGCGCTCCTTCGACGGACCGCAGGCCGATGCGGAGGCCGCCGCGGTCCTGGCCCGCTTCGTCGACACCGCGAAGTTCGGTCGCCAGCCCGCCGCCCGCGGGCTCGAACCGGCGAAGTTCGGGCTGTTCATCGACCCGACGAAATGCAAGGGCTGCGCGGAGTGCGTCGCCGTCTGCCCGGCGGACGCGCTCGTCATGGTCCCCAAGGTGGCCGATGCCGGCAACGGGCGCTCCACGGTCGAGAACGCGAAGCGCGAGATGGCGTTCTACCGCTCCCTGCCCCCGACACCGGAGGCATATCGGTCCGAGGCGGACCTCGCCGACCTCATGCTCGGCGAGCACGCGCACGGCTACGTCGGCGGCGCGGGATCGTGCGCCGGCTGCGGCGAGGCGACCGCGATCCGGATGCTCGTCGCCGCCACGCGCCAGGCCTACGGGCCGCGCGGCATGGGCATCGTCGCCGCCACCGGCTGCAACTCGGTGTACGGCGCGACCTTCCCGTTCAACCCGTACCGCGTGCCGTGGACGAACTCGCTGTTCGAGAACGCGCCCGCCGACGCGATGGGCATCCGCGCCCGCTGGGACCAGGAGGGCCACCCCGACCGGCGGCTGTGGGTCCTGGGCGGCGATGGGGCGATGTACGACATCGGCTTCGGCTCGCTGTCGCGCATGGTCGCCTCGGGGGCCGATATCAAGGTCCTCGTCCTCGACACGCAGGTCTACTCGAACACCGGCGGGCAGGCCTCGACCGCCACGTATGGCGGCCAGGTCACGAAGCTCACCGCCTTTGGGAAGGCGCAGCACGGCAAGCCGGAGCGCCGCAAGGAGCTGGGGCGGATCCTCATCGGTCACGGCGACGTGTACGTCGCCCAGGTCAGCACGGCCCACGTGAACCACTTCTACCGCGTGGTGATGGAGGCGAACGCCTATCGCGGCCCCGCGGTGCTCGTCGCCTACACGCCCTGCATGCCCGAGCACGGCATCGCCGATGACGCCGGCGCCCGCTCGGTGAAGGCCGCCGTCGACACACGGACGTTCCCGCTCTTCACGTACGACCCGCGACGCGGCCGGACGATCGCCGAGCGGCTCGACCTGTCCGGCAACCCGTCGCCCGGCAGCGACTGGCACCGCCTGCCCGATGGCACCGAGCTCGACTTCATCACCTTCGCCCGCGGCGAGGGTCGCTTCGCCGCCCACTTCGGCCCCGACGGCACCCCGAGCGCCGAGCTGCTCGCCACCCGCGAGGACCGGCTCGAGAACTGGCGGACGCTCCAGCAGATGGCCGGCATCGGTGGAGCCGATGCGCACCGCACGCCGGTCCCGCTCACCTTCGAGGAGCGCGCGCCCAGGCTCACCGCCGACGAGGCGCGCGCCGCGGCCGCCACCTGCCTGCAGTGCGAGGACCCGACCTGCATCGCCGCCTGCCCGATCCGCGTCAACATCCCGCGCTACCTCGAGCACGTCGTGGCCGGCGAATTCGCGGCCGCGGCCCGCGTCCTCGCCGAGCGTAACCCGTTGGCCGCGATCACCGGACGGGTCTGCGAGCAGGAGCGCCAGTGCGAGGGCTCCTGCCGGCGCCTGAAGACGGAGGGGGCGGTGCCGATCGGCCAGATCGAGCGCTTCGTCGCCGACTGGGCCCGCGAGCATCTCCCCGCGCCGTCGGCTGTCAGCGAGCCCGCTGGGAAGCGCGTCGCGATCGTCGGCAGCGGGCCCGGTGGCCTGGCCTGCGCGCGATCGCTGGCCGGGAAGGGCCATGTAGTCACCGTCTTTGAGGCGTACGACCAGCCCGGCGGCGTCCTGCGCTTCGGCATCCCCGCCTTCCGCCTCCCGAAGCCGATCCTCGACGCCGATCTCCACGCGCTCCGCGGGCTCGGCATCCGGTTCGAGCTCGGCGTCCGGGTCGGGCGCGACATTGCGCTCGATGACCTGCGGCGCGAGTACGACGCCGTGTTCCTCGCCACCGGTGCGGATGCGCCGGTCGTGTCCGGCATCCCGGGTGCGACACTGGACGGCGTGCAGACCGCGACCTGGTTCCTCGAGCGCGTCAACCGCGGGGATCAGCCCGCGCTCGACGGGCCGGTGGTCGTGGTCGGCGGCGGGAACGTCGCCATGGACGCCGCCCGCAGCGCCCTGCGGCTGGGCGCCGAGTCGGTGACGATCGTCTACCGCCGCGGTCGCGCCCAGGCGCCGGCCTGCGCGTCGGAGCTCCACGAGGCCGAGGCCGAGGGCGTGCGCTTCGTCTTCCTCGCCGCCCCGACCGAGATCCTCGACGACGGCGCAGGCCACGCGCGCGCGGTCCGCTGCGAGCGGATGCGGCTCGGAGCGCCTGACGAGCGCGGGCGGCCGCGCCCCGAGCCGACCGGCGAGACGTTCGACGTGCCGGCCACGTCCGTCATCCTCGCCCTCGGCAGCCGGGTCGAGCTCGCGCTCGGCGGCGACGAGCCCGCGACGACCCCGGACGGCCGGGTCGCAACCACCGACGGTGGCCGCACGAACCTCGCCCGCGTCTACGCCGGTGGCGACGCGGTTCGCGGCCCGGCGACCGTGGTCGAGGCCATCGGCGACGGCCTGCGGGCGGCGACGGCGATCGACGCGGACCTCCGCGCCGCGGTCGCGGCCGGCTGAGCAGCGGCTGTGAAGGCGGGAGGGCGGTCCGCGCACACCCGGCGACGCCCACCTGATGGCAACGCCCTGCGCGCCGCGGTGCTCGGCGCGAACGACGGGCTCGTCTCGAACTTCAGCCTCGTGATGGGCGTCGCGGGCGCCAGCACCGGCGGCGACGCCGTGCTCGTGGCGGGCATCGCCGGCCTCCTGGCTGGCTCGATGTCGATGGCCCTCGGGGAGTGGCTGAGCGTCCAGAGCTCGCGTGAGCTCTACGCACGCGAGGTGGCGCTCCAGGCCGAGGCGATCGAGCGGGACCCCGACGGTGAGGCCGAGGCCCTCGCGGCGCTCTACCGGGCGAAGGGTGTGCCGGAGGCCGACGCCCGCATGCTCGCCGGCCACATCATCCGCGGGGATCGCCAGGCGGCGGTCGACACGGCAGCGCGCGAGCACCTCGGGATCGACCCGCGCGAGCTGGGCGGCTCGGCGTGGACCGCGGCGTTCACCTCGTTCGCCCTGTTCGGCGTCGGTGCCGCGGTCCCGATCCTCCCCTTCCTTCTCACCGACGGGCTGCCGGCCATCGCCGCCTCGGCCGCGCTGTCGGGCGCGATGCTCTTCGGCCTCGGCGCGGCCATCACGATCATGACCGGCCGCCACCCGATCCTCGCCGGCCTGCGACAGCTCGGCTTCGGCATGGTGGCTGCAGCCATTACGTACGGCATCGGCACGCTCCTCGGCACCGTCGTCAGCTGAGCGTCGGCCGAGGGCCATTCGGCGCATCGCGCCGAGGCCAGCCGGCACTGTCCCCCGGCACCACCACGGGCCGATGCTGCGATCGACGGTTTGCACCAATGCGCGTCGAGCAGCGGGCGCCGGCGCGCCGGTAACGGAGCCCGCACGAGGAGGCCGACATGGTCATCCAGACAGTTCCCACCGCCCCCGAGGAGACGATGCGGCCCGCCACGATGCGCGCCGCGGTCTTCCACGGACCGGGCGATATCCGCGTCGAGGAGGTCCCGCGTCCGCGCCCCGGTCCCGGTGAGGCGGTCGTGCGAGTCACGCTGACGACGATCTGCGGGACCGACGTCCATATCCTGAAGGGCGAGTACCCGGTCGAGCCGGGCCGCATCGTCGGCCACGAGCCGGTCGGCGTCATCGAGGAGCTCGGGCCGGGCGTCGTCGGGTACGAGGTCGGCGAGCGCGTGCTCGTCGGCGCCATCACTCCCTGTGGCCAATGCCATGCCTGTCTCATCGGCAAGCCGGCGCAGTGCGGCCACGGCTCCGGCTTCGAGGCCATCGGCGGCTGGCGCTTCGGCAACACGATCGACGGGGCGCAGGCCGAGTACCTCCTCGTCCCGTTCGCGCAGGCGAACCTGGCGAAGATCCCCGAGTCGCTGACCGACGAGCAGGTGGTCCTCCTCGCCGACATCGCCTCGACCGGGTTCTCGGGCGCCGAGTCGGGCAGGGTCCGCATCGGTGACACCGTCGTCGTCTTCGCGCAGGGTCCGATCGGGCTGTGCGCCACGGCGGGCGCGAAGCTCATGGGCGCCGCGCGCGTCATCGGCGTCGACGGCGATCCGAACCGGGCCGAGATGGCGAAGCGCATGGGCGCCGACATCGTCCTCGACCCCGAGAAGGTCGACGTCGTGGCCGAGGTCAAGCGGCTGACCGATGGCCGCGGGGCCGACGTCGCGATCGAGGCGCTCGGGCTGCAGGTGACGTTCGAGAGCGCGCTGCGCTGCGTGCGTCCGGGCGGCATCGTCTCGAGCCTCGGCGTGTACTCCGGCAAGCTCCAGGTGCCCTACGACGCCTTCGCCGCGGGCCTTGGCGATCACACGATCGTCACGACCCTGTGCCCGGGCGGCAAGGAGCGCATGGAGCGGCTGATGAGGATGGTGGAGACGGGGCGGTTCGACCCGCTGCCGCTCATCACCCATCGCTTCTCGCTCGAGGAGATCACTGCCGCCTACGACCTGTTCATGAACCGGCGCGACGGCGTGCTGAAGGTCGCGATCCGACCCTAGGCAACCGGCCTGCTAGCGTTTCCCCATGGCGGAACGCGAGACCGATACCGGCGCCGGCGGAATCCCAGCCGGCGCCGTCTGTCCCGGATGTGGCGAGGAGATCCTCGTCGGCCAGTCGGTCGTGCGCCTCACCGCCGGACTGCTGAAGCCCGGTGCCCGGCTCGACGAGCTGCCGATGCGACCTGACGTCTACCTCCACGCCGGCGCGGGCTACGACCCGAGCTACGACGTCCACGACCGATGGTGCCTGACGAAGGAGGGGGTCGAGGCTGCGGCCCGGCTGCTCATCGTGAGCGACTCGACCAGCGCCTCCGGCCACTGACCCGATGAAGGTCACCCGGCGCTCGGGCCGCGCCATGGGGTCGACGCTGCGGCTCACCATTCCCGGGTTCGACGATCCGGCCGCCGATGCGGCGTGGGCCGTTGTCGAGGGCACGTTCGCCGGTGCCGAGGCGGACCTGACGCGCTTCACCGCGGCCTCACCGCTCAGCCGCCTGAACCGATGCGCCGGCGCGTGGACGCCCGTGCCGCCCCGCCTGGCATCCGCCCTGGTCGCCGCCTGGCGCGCGTACCGCCTCTCGGATGGGCGGTTCGACCCGCGCATCATCGGCGCCCTCGAGGCGGCGGGCGAGCGGGCCGGCGTCGACCTTCCGCCCAGCCCAGCCCGGCTCCTGCCGCATCAGCGATGGCTCGATCTCGACGCGCGGGCCGGCAGCGCCCGGGTCGCCGCGCCGGTCGACCTCGGCGGCATCGGCAAGGGGCTCGCCCTGCGCTGGGCGGCCGCCAGCCTGCGCCGCGCCGGCGTCGAGCGCTTCCTCATCGCGGCCGGCGGTGACGTCGTGGCCGCCGGGGCCGGTCCGGCGGACCGCGCCTGGGTCGTCGGCCTGTCCGATCCGCGCGATCCGACGCGGGCGGTCGCCACCCTCGAGCTGGTCGACGCGGCCGTCGCGACCTCGTCGATCGCCGTGCGATCCTGGCGGGACGCGGCCGGCCGGCTGCGGCATCACCTCATCGACCCGGCGAGCCTCGAGCCCGCCGAGCCGGCGTGGACATCGGTCACCGTCGTCGACCGTGACCCGGCGTGGGCTGAGGTGCACAGCAAGGTTGGCTTCCTCGCCGGCCATGGCATCGCCCGCGCGCTCCGCGGACGCCGGGCGTGGTGGATCGACGCGTCCGGCGTGGTCCACGCCTCTCCCTGACCACGACGCGCCCAACGTCCCGTGGCATCGGGCCGGATGGCCCTCTGCCGCTCCGTGCGATCCGGCTTGACTGGGAGGTGGATGACCAGCACACGGAAGGAAGCACCGATGACGACCACGCCGAGGGTCCTCGTGACCGCCGCCTCGAAGCACGGCGCGACGGCGGAGATCGCCGAGGCGATCGCCGGCGAGCTGCGCTCGGCGGGCGTCACGGCCGAGCTGCGCCGTCCCGAAGACGTCGCCTCACTCGACGGCTATGACGCCGTCGTCATCGGCTCCGCCATCTACACCGGCCGCTGGCTCGAGCCCGCCCGCCGGCTCACCGAGCGGCTGTACGCGGGCCTCCGTCACCGCCCCACCTGGCTGTTCTCGAGCGGGCCCATCGGCGATCCACCCGTCCCGGCCGAGGAGCCGGCCGACGGCGCGCGGCTCGTCGCCGAGCTCGGCGCTCGCGAGCATCGGGTCTTCGCCGGCCGGCTGAACGGTGCCGACCTCGGCTGGGTCGAGCGCGCGATCACGAGCTTCGTGGACGCCGACGACGGCGACTTCCGCGAGTGGGATGCGATCCGTGCCTGGGCGCGGGAGATCGCCGCGGCACTGGTCCCCGCGCATGCATCGGTTTGAGCCGAGGAACTGAGAAGGAGAGCGCCATGGAACGCGCCATCGACCGCGTCGCGACAGGACTTGGCGGCGCCATCGGCTCAGCAGCCGAGACCGGAGTGCTGTTCCTCGCATTCGCCGCGCTGTGGCTGGGGTTCGGCGTCCTGCTGATCGTCAACCAGGGCGGGCTGGATGCCGCCTGGACGTGGATTCGCTCCCTGCCAGTCCTGCTCCAGCTCGCGGTCTGGGTCCTGTTCCTGCCCGTCGTCCTCGGACTCTGGATCTGGGAGACGACCTGGCCGTGGGTCCTGCGGCTCGTCCTGGTGATCGGCCTCGCCAGCTGGAACATGCTCGTGCTCCTCCCGCGCTGGCTGACCGTGCGCCCCTAGGAGATTCCGATGAAGCTGATTCTCGCGGCGTTCTTCGCCGCCCATGGCCTCATCCACCTGTCGTATCTCAGCCCTGCACCGCGGACGGCCGGCGGCCCGGAGTGGCCGTTCGAGATGGCCAGATCGTGGCTCGTCACCGGGCTCGGCCTCGACGCGGACGTCGTCCGGCCGCTCGGGACGGTCCTCGTCGTCGCGACCGTCGCGCTCCTCGCCGGAGCGGCACTCGCCACCGTCGGCTGGGGCATCCCGACGTCGGCGTGGGCGATCCTAGCCACGCTCGGCGCCGTCGCCTCGGCGGCGACGCTGCTCGTCTTCTTCCACCCCTGGATCGTCCTCGGCTTCGTCATCGACGCCGCGATCCTGTGGTTCGCCGTCGTCGCCGGCTGGACGCCCGCGACCGGCTCCGCCGGCACCTGAGCCGGCTCGCATCCCCGGAGATCTCACCATGCATCGCGTTCTCTCCCCACTCGCCGGGCTCGTCGCCGTCGTCGGCGGCATGGCGGCGGCCCTCGGCGTCTTCGGGCGCGGCAGCGGCACGTTCAGCGCGGTGACGAGCGCCCTCGGCGAGCGGTACGAGATCGCGGTCGACGGCGTGTATGCCGGCAGCAGCCGCCAGCTCGTGGCCGAGGGCGTCGGATGGGACGTCTTCACGCTGTTCGTGGCGGCGCCCGTCCTGCTCGTCGCGGCCGTCTCCGTGGCGCGCGGCTCGTTCCGCGCAACGCTCGTCGCGACCGGCATCCTCGGCTACTTCGCGTACCTGCACCTCGAGTACGCGGTGACCTGGGCCTTCGGCCCGCTCTTCCCGCTCTTCGTGGCCACGCTCGCGCTCAGTGTGCTCGGCCTCGTGGCGGCCGCCGTCACCGTGACCGAGGACGCGAACCGGTTCGACGAGCGCTTCCCGCGACGCTCGTACGCGGCGCTCACGGTCGGCATGTCGCTGCTCCTGACCGTCATGTGGGCCGGACGCATCGCCGAGGCGCTCGGCGCCAAGGTGGCCACGCTCCACGGGGAGACGACGATGACCGTCCAGGCCCTGGACCTCGGCCTGGTCGTGCCGATCTCCATCGCCCTGGCCATCGGCGCGCTCCGGCGCAGCCCCGCGGGGCTGGCGGCTGCGGCCGCCTTCGGCGTGATGTTCGTGGCGATGTCGGCAGCGATCGCCGCGATGGTGGTGTCCGCCTCGATCGTCACCGGCGAGCTCCAGCTGCCGCCCATCGTCCTCTTCGGCCTTGCCGCCGTCGCGGGCCTCGTCCTCGTCCGGCGCATGCTCGCCAGCACGACCGGCGGGCGCCCATCGGTGTACACGGCGAACTGGAACACGCCCGTGCCGGCGCCTGGCTGACGCGGGACCCTCGGCACGGGAGGCAAGAGAGTGGAGGTGCAGGATGCTGCGCATCGCAATCGGGCTCGTCCTCTTCGCCCACGGCATCGGCCATAGCCTCGGCCTGCTCCAGGTCTTCGGCGTGGCCGCCATCCAGCCCGCCTGGAGGGGCGACTCCTGGCTCTTCGGCATCGACGGCGCGGGCGCCGCGATCCTCGCCGCGGTGCTGTGGACGGCGGCCATCGTCGGCTTCGTGGTCCTCGCCGGAATCGTCGTGGGCTGGCTGCCGGACGGCTGGTGGGTCCCGCTGGCCATCGGTTCGGCGCTCGTCTCCCTGGCCGGCCTGGCGCTCTTCCCGGCCGCGTTCCCCACGACCAGCCTGGTCGGCGCCGTCATCGTCAACGTCGCGCTCGTCGCGGCCGTCCTGTGGCTGCGCTGGAGCCCGGCCGATCTCGCGACCTGACGGTGGCTCGCACGGGTCCTGCTACGCTCACCGGCAGGCACGCACCGGGATACGAGGCACGATGACGACCAGCCGGCGCAAGGGCGGCCCCGACCGCCGCGAGCTCGAGACGATCGACGCCTGGTGGCGCGCGGCGAACTACCTGTCGGTCGGCCAGATCTACCTCCTCGCCAACCCGCTCCTCCGCGAGCCGCTGCGTCCCGAGCACATCAAGCCGCGGCTGCTCGGCCATTTCGGCACCGTGCCGGGCCTCAACCTCATCTACGCGCACCTGAACCGATGCATCCGCGAGCGCGACCTCGAGATGCTGTACATCACCGGCCCCGGCCACGGCGGGCCGGGCATCGTGGCCAACGCCTACCTCGAGGGGACGTACACTGAGGTCTACCCCTCCATCACGCGCGACGTCGACGGGCTGCGCAAGCTGTGCCGCCAGTTCAGCTTCCCCGGCGGGATTCCGAGCCACGTGGCGCCGGAGACGCCGGGCTCGATCCACGAGGGCGGCGAGCTCGGCTACTCCCTGTCGCACGCCTACGGCGCCGCGTTCGACAATCCGAAGCTCATCGTGGCCTGCGTCATCGGCGATGGCGAGGCCGAGACCGGGCCGCTCGCCGGCAGCTGGCAGTCGAACAAGTTCCTCGACCCACGGCGCGACGGCGCCGTGCTGCCGATCCTCCACCTCAACGGCTACAAGATCGCCAACCCGACGGTGCTGGCCCGCATCCCCGACGACGAGCTGCGCCGCATGCTCGAGGGCTTCGGCCATCGCGTCCACGTCGTGGCGGGCGACGACCCCAAGGACGTCCATCGCCAGATGGCGGCCACGCTCGACACCGCCCTCGACGAGATCGCCGAGATCCAGGACCGCGCGCGACGCTCCAAGTCGAAGGGCACGCCAGAGCGCCCGATCTGGCCGATGATCGTGCTTCGCACCCCGAAGGGCTGGACCGGCCCGAAGGAGGTCGACGGCAAGCCGGTCGAGGACACGTGGCGCTCGCACCAGGTCCCGATGTCCGACGTCCGCGAGAACCCGAAGCACCTCGCCCAGCTGGAGCGCTGGCTGCGGTCGTATCGGCCCGACGAGCTGTTCGACGAGACCGGCGCGCTGCGGCCGGAAATCGCCGCGCTCGCGCCGACCGGCGAGCGGCGGATGAGCGCGATCCCGTACGCCAACGGCGGCGAGCTGCTCACCGGGCTCCACCTGCCCGACTTCCGCGACTACGCGGTGACGGTCGAGCGGCCGGGCGCCACCGAGGCGGAGGCGACGCGGGTGCTCGGCGGCTTCCTGCGCGACGTCATCAGGCGCAACCCGCACAACTTCCGGCTCTTCGGGCCGGACGAGACGGCCTCGAACCGGCTCCAGGCCGTCTTCGAGGCCACCGACAAGACCTGGATGGCCGAGACCCTGCCGGTCGACGAGCACCTGGCGCCCGACGGCCGCGTGATGGAGATCCTGTCGGAGCAGACGATCCAGGGCTGGCTCGAGGGCTACCTGCTGACCGGCCGCCACGGCCTGTTCAACTGCTACGAGGCCTTCATCCATATCGTCGACTCGATGTTCAACCAGCACGCGAAGTGGCTGAAGACGACCCGCGAGATCCCCTGGCGCCGCCCGATCGGCAGCCTGAACTACCTGCTGTCGAGCCACGTCTGGCGCCAGGACCACAACGGCTTCAGCCACCAGGACCCCGGCTTCATCGACCACGTCGTGAACAAGAAGGCCGATGTCATCCGCGTCTACCTGCCGCCCGACGCGAACACCCTGCTCAGCGTCGCCGATCACTGCCTGCGCAGCCGGAGCTACGTCAACGTCATCGTGGCCGGCAAGCAGCCCGCCCCGCAGTGGCTGTCGATGGAGGAGGCGATCCTGCATTGCACGCGGGGCATCGGCATCTGGCAGTGGGCCAGCAACGACGACGAGGGTGAGCCGGACGTCGTCATGGCCTGCGCCGGCGACGTGCCGACGCTCGAGGCGCTCGCCGCGGTCAGCATCCTGCGTCGCGAGCTGCCCGACCTGAAGGTGCGGGTCGTGAACGTCGTCGACCTCATGCGCCTCGTCGACGACAAGGAGCATCCGCACGGCCTGTCGCACCCCGAGTTCGACGCGCTGTTCACCACGAACAAGCCGATCGTCTTCGCCTACCACGGCTACCCGTGGCTCATCCATCGGCTCACCTACCGGCGCACGAACCACGCCAACCTCCACGTCCGCGGCTACAAGGAGGAGGGCACGACGACGACGCCGTTCGACATGGTCATGCTCAACGACCTCGATCGGTTCCACCTCGTCATCGACGTCATCGACCGCGTGCCCGGCCTCGCCGCCCGGGTGGGGCACCTGCGGCAGGAGATGATCGACCGCCGGATTCGCGCGCGGGAGTACACGCGCGACCACGGCGAGGACGACCCGGAGATCAGCGGCTGGGCCTGGTCACCCGAATCCCCCGAGAGCCCCTGACCCGATGCGGGTCCTCGTCGTCAACGCGGGCTCGAGCACGCTGAAGGCGTCCCTGGTCGAGGACGAGACCGATGCGACCGACGGGTCGGTGACGGTCGACTGGCTCGCGGCCGACGACGACGCCGATCGCGTGAGCGCGGTCCTCCAGGAGGCGCTGGCGCGCACGGACGCAGCCGATGCCGCCGATGCGGTCGGCTACCGCGTCGTCCACGGAGGCTCGCGCTACACCGGCCCGTCGCGTGTCGACGATCCCCTGCTGGACGAGGTCGAGCGCCTCGACCGGCTGGCGCCGCTCCACAACCGCCGCGCGGCGCTCGTCATGCGCGCGGCCGTCGACCGCCTGCCGGACCTGCCGCACGTCGCCTGCTTCGACACCGCCTTCCACGCCACGCTGCCCGAGGCCGCCTGGCGCTACGCCCTGCCCGCCGACTGGGTCGAGGCCCACGGCATCCGCCGCTTCGGCTTCCACGGGCTGTCGGTGGCATGGTCGGTGCGGCGCGCGGCCGAGCTCCTCGGCCGGTCCGTCTCGGAGCTGGCGATCGTCGTGGCCCATCTCGGATCCGGGTCGTCGGTCACGGCCGTCGACGGCGGCCGCTCCGCCTGGACCTCGATGGGCTACACGCCATCCGAGGGCCTCGTCATGGGCACCCGTTCCGGCTCCGTCGACCCCGGCATCCTCGTCGAGCTGGTGCGGAGCGGCGTCGACGTCGAGGCGCTGGCCGAGGGGCTCGCGGAGCGGTCGGGCCTCCTCGCGCTGGGGGGCACCCCCAGCGCGCAAGAGCTGCAGGCGGCCGCCGAGGCCGGCGACGCGCGGGCACGGCTGGCGCTCGACATCTACGCGCGGAGCGCCGCGATGGCGATCGCCGGGGCGGCGACCGCGCTGCCACGGCTGGACGCGCTCGTGTTCACGGCGGGCATCGGCGAGCACTCGGCGGCGATCCGGGGCGCGATCGTCGGACGCCTCGGCGCGTTGGGCTTCGGCGCCGACCTCCGGGACGCGGACGGGGACGCGGTCATCGCCGGCGGGCGGCCGGCGGTCCTCGTCGTCGAGGCGCGCGAGGACGTCGTCATCGCGTCCGAGGTCGCGGCGCTGCTCGCACGCCCGTCCTGAGCCGCGACGTGCCGGACGCCCCGGCCGCGGGGTGACGACCGGCACTCCCCACGCGCCTTCTCGGGTCGCAGGCTAGCCGCACACGCACCACCGGAGGAGCCGCCATGGCCGGCATCGCGACCGCGGACCGCGTCCCGGTCATCGTCGAGGAGGGCTGGGTGGCGTGCCTCGGCGAAACCCGGCTCGTGCGGCACGACCGCGTCTCGTGCCCGCTCCGCCATCGGCTGGTGGCCATCGACGAGTGCCTGGCCTGCCATTTCGTCGAGGCGCTCGACGAGGAGCGCGGCCTGAGCCGCGCGTGCGGGACGGACGCGGCGATCAGGCGGCGGGAGTGACCGTCGGCTCGGTGAGCGAGCGCAGGAGGTCGAGGGTCGTCACGACGCCGATCGGCTGACCCTCGTCGTCCACCACGACAAGCCGATGGATCTCGCGCTCGAGCATGAGCGCCGCCGCATGGCGCACCGTGGCCGTGGTGTGGATCGTGACCGCCGGCGACGTCATGAGGTGCCGGACCCGGACCCGGTCCCAGTGCGGGCCGATCATCTCGCTCGAGCGAGCCACGATGATGTCGGACTGGCTGATGACCCCGGCGAGGTGGCCCTCGTGGATCACCGGCAGGCCGGTGACGTGGTACGTCTTCATCAGGCGCTCTGCCTCGGCGGCCGTCGCGTCGGAGTCGATCACGATCGGATCGACGCTCATGAAATTGCCGATGCGCGCCATCTGCGTCGCGGTGGTCATCGTCGTGTACCTCCGCGACCATCCTCCGTCGAGCGGCAGCCGGCGAACCACGGCCGAACGGCACCGCGTCGGCGGGCCGTGCGTCACGTGCGCGCGGAACGGATCATGCCTAGGCTGACCCCATGAACGAGACCAGTCGAACCCAGGAGTTCAGCCTGAACGGCGACGAGGTCGTCGCGAAGGTCAAGGAGCTGATCCACGAGGGCAATATCCGGCGGATCATCATCAAGAACGAGGAGGGCCGGACGATGCTCGAGGTGCCGCTGACGATCGGCGTCCTCGGCGCGGCGCTGCTTCCGATCCTCGCCGCCATCGGCGCGGCGGCCGCGTTGGCGACGCGCTGCACGCTCGTCGTCGAGCGCGATCCGAACGTCGCGGCTTCGGGGTCGAGCGAGGCGGCGAGCGGCCAGGGCGACGAGGGCACGAGCACCCCGAGCCAGCCGGCGTAGTCGCTCATCGGCATCGGCGGCTCAGCCCGTCGCGGCGTTCTCCCACAGGAGCAGCTCGCGGCCGTCCGTGCCGGCCACGAACGCCCATCGGCCGATGCCGGGGGCGGTGCGGATCTCGGAGGCGACCGAGCCACCGAGGCGCCGCACGAGGTCGAGCGCCGCGCGCAGGTCGGGCACGAGCCGCGAAGCGGGCACGGCGCCCTCGGCCATCGTGCTGAAGGCCTGCTCGATCGTCGCTGCGCTGGTCATCGTCGCCACCTCGGCACCTGCGGGTTCCCTGCCCAGTAGACCGCGCGGGACAGCGAAGCTCATCGGCCATCCGACCGAGGCGGATGCGCGACGATCGGATCAGCGGTGGACCGGCTCCCAGGCGACGCGCCACACGCGCCACAACGCCTCGGGGTCGGACAGCGGGTCGCCGTGGACGCAGAAGAAGTCGGCCGGACCACCCTCGCGGATGACGCCCGCCTCCGGCTCGCCGAGCAGCGCACCGCCGCGCCAGGTGGCCGCGGCGAGGGCGTCGACCGGCTCGAGGCCGGCCGCCACCAGGCTCGTCACCTCCCACGCCAGCTGGTTCGCGCGCAGCGACCCGCCGCCGAAGTCCGTGCCGGTGGCGATCGCCACGCCGGCGTCACGGGCCAGCCGGGTGGAGCCCTCGGCCCGCTCGAGGCGCGCGCTGATCGTCGCCCGTCCCTCGTCGGTCGCGAAGCGCTCGATCGTCGTCGTGGCCCCGAAGCTCAGCCACGAGCGCATGACCGCCAGCGTGCTGACCAGCGTCGTGCCGCGCGCGGCCATGTCGGCCGCCACGTCGGCATCGAGGTCGAAGCCGTGCTCGATCGAGTCGACGCCGCCCCGCACCGCCTCGCGCGCGCCGCTCACCCGTCCCGAATGCGCCGCGACGCGGCCACCGCGCGCGTGGACCGCCTCGACGACGTTCGCCACCTCGTCCGCCGTCCACGGCGAGGTCTCGACGTCCGGGCCGTCCATGTACAGCTTCACGAGGTCGGCGCCGTCGTCGAGCTGCTTCACGGCCGCGGCGAGTAGCTCGTCGCCGGTCTCGCACTCGATGGTCGAGGTCACCGGGCGCGACCCGCGCTTGAACAGCCACGATCCCGCGGCGCGCAGGTAGGGCCGATCCGCCCGGCCGGCCCATCGGTCCCGCACGCCGAGCGCGAGGGCGCGCGTGCGCCCGTCGAGCGGGTCGACGCCGATCGGCGAGCCGACGTCGCGCATCCAGCGCACCCCTGACCGGGAGCCCAGCTCACCGTTCTCCTCGGCCACGGCGACGAGCGTCTCGGGCGGGTCGTCGAACCGCGCGATCCAGTGCGCCCCGCCCGGCCCGGTGACGTGGCTGTGGCAGTCGACCATGCCCGGCACGAACGCCGCGCCGGCGCAGTCGACGACCGCCGCCGTGCCAGGGTCCTCCTCCCCGTCCGACGGCCGGATCCAGGCGATCCGCCCGTCCTCGACCAGGATCGACACGGTGCGCTCCAGGGTCGGCGAGCGCCCATCGGCCAGGGCGCCGTCGCGGTACAGGACGCGGCCGTGCACGGCGCTCATCGACCGCCGATCCTCCCGAGGTGGGTGTCCTTGAAGTCGGTCGGCAGCTTCAGCCCGTAGCCGAGCGCCCGATCCATCCCCACGTGCGCGACGAGGATCGCGCCGAGCAACCGCAATGCCCCGACGTCCGCCCACCAGCCGATGGCGAACACGCCCAGGGCCAGCACGAGGTTGTGGACCGCGTTGTACGTGATCGCGCCCAGCCGCGGTCCGCCCAGGTAGCCGACCATCGAGATGTCGGGCGCCAGGAGCAGCGGCAGGAGCCAGATCGGCGAGCCGTCGAGCCACAGGTAGACGCCGATGCCGGCGAGGAACAGCGCGACGGACTCCGCGCGCAGGATGAGGTCGACGGTCCGGTTGCCGCTCATCCGATGCGGACGGACCCGACGCCGCCGGACACGCGGATGTCGGCGCGGTTCGCGGCGCGTTCGTAGTCCGGCGAGGCCCAGCCGTCGGCGGCGCGCGGGAAGCGCGTCTCGTCGACGACCGTGCTGCCGAGGCCCATCTGGGCGCGGATCCGCGCGGCGACGCCCGCCGGAACCTCGATCCGGACCTGCGCCGCGCCGGCCTCGACCTGGACGTTCGTCTGCTCGACCCGTCGCGGCAGGACGATGCGCGTGTCGCTGGCGCCGGTCTTCACGACGAGATCGGTGACGAGCACGTCGGCCAGGTCGAGCGTGCTCCTCGACGCGCCGCCCTCGAGCCGCAGGCGCATCGGCACATCGGGCGCGAGCGCCAGGCGCCAGTGCTGCCGGTCACCGACCCACGGGAAGACCTGCGACAGATCGGTCTCGAGCTCGATCCGACCGGGACCCAGGTCGCGCCGGATGGCGCCGCCCTCGAGCTCGCCGCTCACCAGCGTCCCGGGTCGCCCGGCGGTCACGTCGAGCTGCCCGGCACCGAACTTCAGGATCACCTCGCCGCTCGACACGCCGGCCGCCGGAACCTCGATCCGCTCCTCCACGCCGCGCTGACCCGGGAACACCGCGCCGATGAGCACGACGACGCCGATGGCGATGAGCACGAACGGCCAGTTCCGCGCCAGGATCCCGAACGCGTCGATATCGGCCAGCCCGGCCAGGTCGACGAACAGGAGCACGCCGACGACGACCATGATCAGCGGCACGAGCAGCGCCCACAGGATGGCCCACAGGCCGATGCGCCGGCCGGCCATCGCCATCAGCGCGCCGACGCCGGTGCCGACGCCGGCGAGCACGATGAACAGCGGCCAGGTCTCGCCCCACTCGAGGCCCATTGCCTCGCGCACGAGGAAGACGACGCCGAGGCCGATGAGCCACATCGCCCCGGTCACCATGCCGCGCTGCGACGCGTTCACTCCCGCAGTCTACGCCCCATGCGACGCACGCCCCGATGGCGTCCGTGCGGTCGTTGTCGTGCGGTACAGGTCCGCGGTCTGGGCGGCGATCGCCTCCCAGCCGAAGCGCTCGACCGCGCGCCGACGGCCGGCCCGTCCCATGACCTCGCGGGTGGCGGGATCGGCCATGAGCGCGTTGATCGCGCCGGCGAGGTTGCGCTCGAAGCGGTCCGGGTCGACCGGCGCCATCGGGTCGTCGACGGAGAGCTCCACCGGCACGAGCAGCCCGGTCTCGCCGTCGACGACGACCTCCGGGATGCCGCCGACGGCCGAGGCGACGACCGGGGTCTCGCACGCCGCGGCCTCGAGGTTGATGATGCCGAACGGCTCGTAGACCGAGGGGCAGCAGAACACCGCCGCGTGCGAGTAGAGCTGGCGCACCTCCTCGCGCGGCAGCATCGCCTCGATCCACACCACGTTCGGACGCTCGGCCTGGGCGGCGCGCACGCCCTCGGCCATCTCGCGCGCGATCTCCGGGGTGTCGGGCTGGCCGGCGCAGAGCACGACGCCGATGCCCGGGTCGAGGTGGCGGATGGCCCGCACGAGGTGGACGATCCCCTTCTGGCGGGTGATGCGACCGACGAACAGGACGTACGGCACGGCGGGGTCGATGCCGTACTTCTCGAGCGCATCGGTCGCCGGGTCGGGGCGGTAGAAGTCGGCGTCGATGCCGTTGTAGATGACGTGGACCCGGGCCGGGTCGACGTCGAAGAGGCGCAGGACGTCGTCGCGCGTGCCCTGGCTCACGGCGATGACCGCATCGGCCGTCTGGATGGCGGTGCGCTCGACCCAGGCGGACACGTCGTATCCGCCGCCGAGCTGCTCGCGCTTCCAGGGCCGCAGCGGCTCGAGCGAATGGACGGTCAGGACGAGCGGGATGCCGTATGCCAGCCGCACGAGGAGGCCGGCGAGGTGCGTGTACCAGGTGTGGACGTGGACGACGTCGGCGTCGACCGGGTCGGCGATCATGCCGATGTCGCGCGACAACGCGCCGAGCATCGGCCTCAGGCGCTCATCGGCTGTCGAGAGGTCGTGCGCCGCCGGGTAGCCCCGCACACGCCAGGCGGGCTCATCCGCGGTGGCCGAGCCGAACGTGCGGATGTCGAGCTCGACGAGGCCGTGGAGGTGCCGCGTCAGCTCCGCGACGTGGACGCCGGCGCCGCCGTAGATGTCGGGCGGGAACTCGTTCGTCAGGATGAGCGCGCGCACGCGATCACTCTACCCGGCCCCGCGGTTCGCACTCCGATCCGATACTCCCCTGTAGTATCCTTGGAGCGTGACCGCCAGCGCGCACACCACCTCCCCCGCCTCCGCCGACGCCGAGCTCACGCTGCCCGTCGTCGGCATGACCTGCGCGAGCTGCGTGAACCGCATCGAGCGCTTCCTGAGCAACGCCGATGGCGTGAGCACGGCGGCGGTCAACCTCGCCACCGAGCGCGCGACCGTCAGGTTCGACCCGTCGCGCATCGACCGCGGAGGAATCGTGGCGGCCATCGAGGCCGCCGGCTACGAGGTCGGCCGCGACGCGAGCACGGAAGCCGATGCGGCCGCCACCGCCGACGCCGAGGAGGCCGCCCGGGCGGCCGAGCAGCGCGAGCTCCTCACCGGCGCGATCCTGTCGACCGTCGCGGGCCTGGCGATGATGGCCGTGATGTTCTGGCCGGGCGGCACGCCCTGGCCGATGGTCGACGTCAACCGCTGGCTCATCGCCCCCGCCACGATCGTCCAGTTCGTCTTCGGCCGGCGCTTCCTCGTGGCCGCGGCGCGCGGCATCCGCCACGGCGACGTGAACATGAACACCCTGGTGGCGATGGGCACGCTCGCCGCGTACGGCTACTCGATGGTCGTCACGCTCATGCCCGACGTCGTCATGCGCGCCGGGCTGTCGCACGAGACGTACTTCGACTCGGCGGCGGTCATCATCGGCCTCGTGCTGTTCGGCCGCTGGCTCGAGGCGCGCGCCAAGGGCCGCGCCGCGGGTGCGGTGAAGGCGCTCCTGAAGCTCCGGCCACAGACGGCCCGCGTCCTGCGCGAGGGCGGCGAGCGGGAGGTCCCGATCGACCAGGTGGCGGTCGGCGACCTCGTGCGCGTCCGGCCAGGCGATCGGGTGCCGGTCGACGGCATCGTCATCGACGGCGCGTCGACGCTCGACGAGTCGATGCTCACCGGCGAGTCGCTGCCGGTCGAGAAGGCGCGTGGCGACCGGGTCATCGGCGGCACGATGAACACGACCGGCTCGTTCGTCCTCCGCGCCGAGCGCGTCGGGCGCGATACGACGCTCGCCCAGATCGTGACGCTCGTCGAGCAGGCGCAGGGCTCGAAGGCGCCGATCCAGCGCGTGGCCGACCGGGTCACCGGCTGGTTCGTGCCGGCCGTCATCGGCATCGCGGCGCTCACCTTCGCCGGCTGGATGCTGTTCGGCCCGGAGCCGAAGCTGACGTTCGCGCTGACGAGCGCGATCGCCGTCCTCATCATCGCCTGCCCATGCGCCATGGGCCTCGCCACCCCGACGGCGATCATGGTCGGCACCGGCAAGGGCGCCGAGAACGGCATCCTCGTCCGCGACGGCGCGGCCCTCGAGGGCGCGCAGCGCATCACCGCCATCGTGCTCGACAAGACCGGCACGATCACCCGGGGCCAGCCGTCCGTCACCCGCGTCGACCTCGCGCCGGGCGCGTCCGAGGCCGATCTGCTGCGCCTCGCCGCGGCCGCCGAGCGCGGAAGCGAGCACCCGCTGGCCGAGGCGATCGTGCGCCACGCCGATGCGCTGGGCGTCGAGAGCGCGAAGGCCACCGCCTTCGAGGCCGTTCCCGGCCGCGGCGTCCGTGCCAGCGTCGACGGCCGCGAGGTCCTCGCCGGGACCGAGCGCTACCTCGCTGATGCGGGCGTCGACGTCGGGTCGCTGGCCACCGCCGCGGGCGAGATGGCGGCCAGCGGCGCATCGGCGGTGTTCGTCGCCGCCGACGGCCGTCCCCTCGGCGTCGTCGCGCTGTCGGATACCGTGAAGCCGTCGTCGAAGGCGGCGATCGCGCGCCTCCATCGAGCCGGGCTCGACGTGTGGATGATCACGGGCGACCGCCGCGCCAGCGCCGAGACGATCGGCGCGCAGGTCGGCATCGGTCCGGATCGGATCCTGGCCGAGGTCCTCCCGGCCGACAAGGCCGCCGCGGTCTCCCGCCTCCAGGCCGATGGCGCCGTCGTCGCCATGGTCGGCGACGGCATCAACGACGCGCCCGCGCTGGCCCAGGCCGATCTCGGCATCGCCATCGGCACCGGCGCCGACGTCGCGCTCGAGGCGTCCGACATCACGCTCATCGGCGACGACCTGGCGAGCGTGCCGACCGCCATCCGGCTGTCGCGCGCCACGCTGCGGACGATCCGCCAGAACCTCGGCTGGGCGTTCGGCTACAACGTCCTGCTCATCCCCGTCGCCGCCGGCCTGCTCTTCCCGCTGGCAGGCGTCCTGCTCAACCCGGCCCTCGCGGCCGGAGCGATGGCGCTGTCGAGCGTCAGCGTCGTCGCCAACTCCCTGCGGCTGCGAACGTTCCGTGCCGCCTGATCACGAGGACCCGATGAACGAACTGGAGATGGCACCGATGGCGACCGATCCCGTGTGCGGCATGCAGGTCAACCCCGAGATCGCGACCGCGCAGGGGCTGCGCAGCGAGCACGACGGCACGACGTACTTCTTCTGCGGCAAGGGCTGCAAGCTCGACTTCGACGAGAACCCCGAGAAGTTCTTCGACCCCGACTACGTCCCCAGCATGTAGCCGGCGCCGGTCCCGGTCCGTTGCCCCCGGGCGCTCGCTCGCGCGCTCCGCGGCGCTTCGGTGCTGCGTTGCCCGTCCAGCACGTAACGCCGGCACTGACCCCGCGTAACGAGCGCGGGCGCAGGTGGCGCGGAAGCGGCAGGTAGACTGGACGCGATGGCCCTCATCGGCACGCGGGCGCTGACGAAGCGGTATCCCGGTGGCGTCACGGCCCTCGACGGCCTGACCCTCGAGATCGACGAGGGCATCATCGGCCTCGTCGGGGCGAACGGCGCCGGGAAGAGCACGCTCCTCAAGATCCTCCTGGGGCTGCTCCCGGCCACCGAGGGCGAGGCGAGCGTCCTCGGCATGGACGTGGCCCGCGACGGCGCGCGCATCCGCGAGCTCGTGGGCTACATGCCGGAGCACGACTGCCTCCCGGCCGATGTCTCCGCCACCGAGTTCGTCGCGCACATGGCGCGCGTCTCGGGCCTGCCCGCGGGCGCGGCCCGCGAGCGCACCGCCGATACGCTGCGCCACGTCGGGCTGTACGAGGAGCGCTACCGGCCGATCGGCGGCTATTCGACCGGCATGAAGCAGCGCGTGAAGCTCGCCCAGGCGCTCGTCCACGACCCGAAGCTCGTGTTCCTCGACGAGCCGACGAACGGCCTCGACCCGGCGGGGCGCGACGAGATGCTCGGGCTCATCCAGCGCATCGGGCGGGACTTCGGCATCACCGTCATCGTCGCCAGCCATCTGCTCGGCGAGATCGAGCGCGTCGCCACCTGGCTCGTGGCCATCGACGCCGGCCGGCTGCTGCGCACGGCGCCGCTCACCGCCTTCACCGAGCGCACCGGGCAGCTGCTGGTCGAGACCGAGGAGGACGCCGCGCCGCTCGTCGAGCGGCTCACCGCCCTCGGCGTCGACGCGCGGGCCGACGGGCGGACGATGCTCGTCGACCTCGCCACCGGGCCGGGTGGCGAGACGGCCATCGTCGACGCCATCCGCGACGGGGCGGTCGACCTGAACCTCGCGCTCGTGCGCATCGAGGCGGGACGCCACCAGCTCGAGGACCTGTTCCGCGACGGCGTCGCCGAGACGGCGCCCGCGGCGCCCGCGACGCCCGCGGGGCCTGCCGCACCCGTCGCGCCGACCGGAGAGGACCGATGAGCAGCGTGCCCGAGCCGGCCGCCGGCACGATCTACGACATCGGCTACCGCCACTACGACGGGCCGCGGCTCGGGCGGCGCGAGGCGATCGCCGCCATCGTCAGCGCCGGCGTGCGCTCCGTCTTCGGCCTCGGCCGATCGGGCCGCTCGAAGGTCCTGCCGTGGGGCCTCGTCGCGCTGGCCCTCATGCCGGCCATCGTGGCCGTGGCGATCAAGGTCCTCGCCGGCGACATCATCGAGCTGTACAGCTACGAGAGCATCCTGTGGGAGATCGGCGCGCTGTTCCCGATCTTCCTCGCCGCCCAGGCGCCCGAGCTCGTCGTCAACGACATCCGCTTCCGCGTCCTGCCGCTCTATTTCAGCCGGCCGATCAGCCGCGTGGACTACGTCGTCGCCAAGCTCGGCGCGCTGGCGCTGGGCATGCTGGCCCTCACGCTGCTGCCGACCGTCGTGCTGTGGCTCGGACGCGTGCTGGCGTCGGAGGACATCGTCGCCGCCCTCGGGGACGAGGTCGGGGCGCTGCCCGCCATCATCGGCTCCGGCGTCCTCCACGCCGTCGTGCTGAGCGCCATCGGCCTCGCCATCTGCGCCCTCGCCGGCCGGCGGGCGTACGCGGCCGGCGGCATCCTCGCCCTGTTCCTCATCGGCAGCGCGGTGAGCGGCGTGTTCCAGTCGCAGGGCGGCGGGCTCGAGACGTTCGCGCCGTTTCTCAACCCGCTCGCCATCCTCGACGGCACGCGCCAGTGGCTGTTCGGCGGCTCGCTGCCGGACTCGCCGGTCGGGGCGGCGGGGATCGACCTGCCGATCTACGGCATCGCGACGGTCGTGCTGCTCGCCATCTGCCTCGGGCTGCTCGCCCTGCGCTACCGGAGCATCTCGACGTGATGACGCTGCGGCTCACCAACGTCTCGCGCTGGTACGGCAACGTCGTGGCCGTCAACGACGTCACCTTCGAGATCGGCCCCGGCATCACCGGCCTGCTCGGCCCGAACGGTGCGGGCAAGACGACGCTGCTCCACATGATGGCCGGCTTCCTGGCCCCGTCCGCGGGAGAGGTGCGGCTCGACGACACGCCGACCTGGCGCCACCCCGAGCTGTACCGCAGCATCGGCTTCGTCCCCGAGCGCGAGGCGGTCTACGACTTCCTCACCGGCCGCCAGTTCGTCGAGGCCTCGGCCCGGCTCCAGGACGTGCCGGACCCGGTCGCCGCCGCCGAGCGCGCGATCGGCATGGTCGACCTCGTCGCCGCGGCGAACCGGGCCATCGGCGGCTATTCGAAGGGCATGCGGCAGCGGGTGAAGGTCGCGGCCGCGCTCGTCCACGACCCGCCGGTCCTCATCCTCGACGAGCCGTTCAACGGCATGGACCCGCGCCAGCGGCTGCACATGATGGACCTCCTGCGCCGGATGGCGGCCGAGGGGCGCACGATCCTGTTCAGCAGCCACATCCTCGAGGAGGTCGAGCGCCTGTCCGATCGCGTCCTCGTCGTCGTCGCCGGCCGGCTCGCCGCGTCGGGCGACTTCCGTCGCATCCGTCGCCTGATGACCGATCGACCCCATTCGTTCACCATCCGCACCACCGACGACCGTCGCCTGGCGCGCGAGCTCATGGCCGTGCCCGAGGTGCGCGCCGTCGAGCTCGCCGACGGCACGCTCAACGTCCAGACCGTCGACTACGGCGCCCTGACCCGGGCGATCGCGCCGGCCGCCCAGCGTGCCGGCGTCTCGCTGCTCGAGCTGCGACCGGCCGACGAGTCGCTCGAATCGGTCTTCAGCTACCTCGTGCGCCGATGATCCGCACCCTGTTCTCGATCACGCTGCGCAGCCTCCTCAACCGGCGCCGTACGCTGCTCCTCGCCCTGGCCAGCGCCCTCGTCGTCCTCGTCGCGGCGCTGTTCCGGCTGTCCGACCCGACCGAGAGCGAGGCGCTGCGGTTCACCGGGGGCCTCCTCGCCGACTTCGGCATCGCCGTCGTCCTGCCGCTCGTGGCGGTCATCGTCGGCACCGCCGCCATCGGCTCCGAGCTCGAGGACGGCACGATCGTGTACCTCCTCTCGAAGCCGGTGCCGCGCATCGCCATCGTGGCGGTCAAGCTCCTCGTGTCGTGGCTCGTGACCTCGGCGATCGTGGCGCCCGGGATCCTCATCGCCGGGGTCGTGGCCAGCGGCGGCAGCATCGGGCTCGGCGTCGCCTACGCGGTGGCGGCGATCGTCGCCGGGCTCGAGTACGCGGCCATCTTTGTGGCGCTCTCGCTCGTCACCTCGCGCGCGCTCGTCATCGGCCTCGCCTACGTCATCGTCTGGGAGGGGGTCGTGGCCGGGCTGTTCGCCGGCACCCGGATCCTGTCGGTCCGCCAGCACGCCCTCGCCGTGGGTGACGCGCTCGGCGGCCAGGGTGCGGTCCCCGCCGAGCTGGGCATGGAGGCGCTCGTCGTCCTCGCCATCGTGGTCGTCGGCGCGTTCCTCATCGCCGTCCGGCGGCTCGAGACAGTCGAGCTGCGCGGCGAGACCGGCTAGGCCGGCCGCGGCCCGCTAGGCTGCGCCGCATGACCACCGACCTGCCTCGGCCCTGGGGCCACGACTGGGCCGGCCGCCTCGACGAGCTCGTCATCGACTCCGAGGCGCTCACCGGCAATCCGCTCGGCGATCCGCACCGGCGTCCACTGTGGGTCTACACGCCCCCCGGCTACGACGACGACCCGGAGCGCCGCTACCCGACGATCTACCTCATCCAGGGCATGACCGGCCAGGTCGACATGTGGAAGAACCGCAAGGCGTTCTCGCCGACCGTGGTCGAGATGATCGACGACTCGTTCGCGCGGTCCGATGCGACGCCGGCCATCGTCGTGTACGTCGACGCGTGGACGAGCTACGGCGGCTCCCAGTTCCTCGACTCGCCGGGGACCGGCCGCTACCACACCTACCTGTGCGACGAGGTCGTGCCGTTCGTCGACGACCGCTACCGTACCCTGGCCGATGCCGCCCATCGCGGCATCGCCGGCAAGTCGAGCGGCGGCTACGGCGCCATGGTCACGCCGATGCTGCGGCCCGACCTGTTCGGCGGCCTCGCCACGCACGCCGGGGACGCGCTGTTCGAGTGCTGCTACCAGCCGGAGTTCCCCGAGGCCGCCCGCGCGCTGCGCGACCACCACGACGGCTCGTTCGACGCGTTCTGGGCCGATTTCCGCTCCCGCCAGGGCCGATCGCGGCCCGGCGACCCGGCGCTCGTCAACGAGTGGGCCATGGCGGCCTGCTACTCGACCGATGCCGACGGCACCGTGCGCCTGCCCTTCGATCCCGCCACCGGCCGCCTCGTGCCGGAGGTCTGGGAGCGCTGGCTGGCCTGGGACCCGGTCCGCATGGTCCCGTCGCGCGCCGATGCGCTGCGCGGGCTGCGCGCGATCTGGATCGACGCCGGCACGAGCGACGAGTACTACCTCGACCTCGGCGCGGAGGCCTTCCGCCGCGAGCTCGAGGCCATCGGCGTCACCGAGCCGGTCGTGCGCTTCGAGCTCTTCCCGGGCAAGCACGGCGGGATCGAGTGGCGCTACCCGCAGGCGATCGGCTGGCTGGCGGAGCGGCTGTCCGCCACCTGACTCCGGTTCGGTTCCTGCTCGTGATGGTTTCGATTGGCACGCCGGACGCTATGCTCGGGACTGGGCCGCCCGGCGGCCGAGCAAGCCAGCACGCGGAGACGCCGACCACATGACCTTCCGACGAGACGTCGACCTCGACCCCGGACGGGTCCGCGACGTGCGCGGGCGCCGCGTCAGCGGCGGCGGGATCGCGCTCGGCGGCGGCCTCGGCACGCTCATCCTCATCGCCGCCATCGTCCTGCTCGGCGGCGACCTCGGCAGCATCCTCGGCGGTGCCGGCGCCGGCCTCCAGGAGGGGCCCATCGGCAGCCAGGAGATCGCGGAGTGCGAGACGGGAGCCGATGCGAACGAGCGCCAGGACTGCCGCCTGGTCGGCACGCTCCAGAGCCTGGACGAGTACTGGTCGGAGGCCTATTCCGGGCGCGGCGAGTTCCAGATCCCGAACGCCACCGTCTTCCGCGACGCGGTGAACACCGCCTGCGGCGGGGCCACGAGCGCGGTGGGCCCGTTCTACTGCCCGCCGGACCAGACGATCTACATCGACCTCGGCTTCTACGACCAGCTCGAGAGCCGGTTCGGCGCCGAGGGCGGCCCGTTCGCCGAGATGTACGTCGTGGCCCACGAGTACGGGCACCACATGCAGAACCTGCTCGGCCTGCTGGACGCCGGTCGCGACGCCGGCGCCCAGGGCGGCGCCGTGCGTACCGAGCTCCAGGCCGATTGCTTCGCCGGGGTATGGGGCAACCACGCCGTCGAGACCGGCTACCTGGAACCGCTCAGCCGCGAGCAGATCAACCAGGCGCTCAACGCTGCGCAGGTCATCGGCGACGACCGCATCCAGGAGAAGACGCAGGGCCAGGTCAACCCGGAGACGTGGACCCACGGCTCCGCCGCCCAGCGCCAGGAATGGTTCAGCCGCGGCCTCGAGTCTGGCGACCCGAACGACTGCGACACGTTCAACGCCGACATCTGACACTCGGGCGGCGTTCCGCCGATAGATCGGTGACTGGTCCGATCGAGGGGTTGGCGAACGGCCCAATCGGTGTGAGACTGGGCGGCCCGCAACGGGAGTGCGGTCGATGATCGGGAATACAAACGGCACCGGAACCGGGTTCGCGCTGGACGACGGGCGCTTCGACGGCTCGCCCTTCCCGCCGATCGGCGACTACGCCTTCCTGTCCGACTGCGAGACGACGGCCCTCGTCGCGCCATCGGGCAACGTCGAGTGGATGTGCCTGCCGCGCATGGATTCGCCGAGCGTGTTCGGCGCGATCCTCGATCGCGACGCCGGCGGCTTCCGCTTCGGTCCGTCGGACATCCGCGTCCCGGCGGCCCGGCGCTACCTGCCCGGCACGATGGTGCTCGAGACGAGCTGGGGCTCGCCCACGGGCTGGGTGATCGTGCGCGACGTGCTCCTCATCGGTCCGTGGCGGCACGACCAGAAGCGCTCGAAGACGCATCGGCGCGCGCCGACCGACTACGACGCCAGCCACATCCTGCTGCGCATGGTCCGCTGCGTGAACGGGGAGATGCAGCTCATCGTCGACTGCGAGCCGGCCTTCGACTACGGCCGCGCCCACGGCGAGTGGCGCTACACCGAGGAGGGCTACCGGCAGGTCGCCTGCCGCTCGGACGCGAGCGACGTCGAGCTCGTCCTGACGAGCGACATCAACATCGGCTTCGAGGGCCGCCGCGCCATCGGTCGCACGCTCATCAAGGAGGGCCAGACGCGCTTCGTCGCCCTGTCCTGGAACGGAGCCGATGCGCCGCGCACGGCCGACGACGCCTACTCGCGCCTGGTGTGGACCGCCCATCACTGGCAGCACTGGCTGGCGCGCGGGACGTTCCCCGATCACCCGTGGCGCACGTACCTCGAGCGCTCGGCGCTGACGCTCAAGGGCCTGACCTACGCGCCGACCGGCGCGATCATCGCCGCCCCCACGACCTCGCTGCCGGAAACGCCCGGCGGCGAGCGGAACTGGGACTACCGCTACAGCTGGATCCGCGACTCGACGTTCGCCCTGTGGGGGCTGTACACGCTCGGCTTCGAATGGGAGGCGAACGACTACCTGTACTTCATCGCCGACGTCGCCGAGCGCGACCGGGAGCTCCAGATCATGTACGGCATCGACGGCGAGCGGGCCCTGCCGGAGCGGACGCTCGACCATCTCGAGGGCTACGAGGGGGCGCGCCCGGTCCGCATCGGCAACGGCGCCTACGAGCAGCGCCAGCACGACATGTGGGGCGCCGTGCTCGACGCCGTCTACCTCCACACGAAGTCGCGCGACCACCTCGACGAGCGGATCTGGCCGATCCTCGTGCGCCAGGTCGAGGCCGCGCTCGAGAACTGGCGCAAGCCGGACCGCGGCATCTGGGAGGTCCGCGGCGAGCCGAAGCACTTCACCAGCTCGAAGCTCATGTGCTGGGTCGCCGCCGACCGCGGGGCGAAGCTCGCGCGCCTGCGTGGCGACATGGAGCACGCCGAGGCCTGGCAGCGCGCCGCCGACGAGATCCACGCCGATATCTGCGCCAACGGCCTCGACGAGCGGGGCGTCTTCACCCAGCACTACGAGACCGATGCGCTCGACGCCTCGCTCCTGCTCATGCCGCTCGTCCGCTTCCTGCCGCCCGACGACGAGCGCATCCGTCGTACCGTCCTCGCCATCGCCGACGAGCTGACCGCCGACGGCCTCGTCCTGCGCTACCGCGTCGACGAGACCGACGACGGCCTGTCCGGCGCCGAGGGCACGTTCACGATCTGTTCGTTCTGGCTCGTGTCGGCGCTCGTCGAGATCGGCGAGGTCGACCGCGCCCGGCGGCTGTGCGAGAAGCTCCTGGCCCACGCCAGCGACCTCGGCCTGTACGGGGAGGAGCTCGACCCGCAGACCGGGCGGCATCTCGGGAACTTTCCGCAGGCGTTCACCCACCTCGCGCTGATCAACGCGGTCATGCACGTCATCCACGCCGAGCGCGGCGGGCGGCGGCGGTCGACGCCGCTCGTGCCGAGCACCGACGGCCGGAACGGCGGGCACAACGGCCGCGGACGGCGCGATCGGCACGTCGAGCAGCCGACGGAGGCCGATGCGGCGCGCGACAAGCCGCGGACCGGCACCCGCCGGCGCGGGAAGCGGTCGAAGGGCTAGGAGCTAGGCGTCCTCGTACGGGAGGCCGCGCTCGACGGCCGCCCAGCCCGCCGCCAGGAGCCGCACGGCGACCGCCGGGTCACGCGCCGGCGGGTGATCGGGGGCGAGCAGCGCGCCGGCCAGCGTCGGCAGCAGCGGGGCGTGGCCAAAGCTGACGGCGATGAGGAAGCCACCGGCCAGCGGCCCGTCACCGATGCGGTACAGCGTCTCCTGCGCCGCCCCGTCGTAGGCGACCCAGTACGGATCGGTCGAGGCCACGCGTCGCAGCGTCGTGCCGGCACGCAGGCGACGCTCCGCCGGGGTCACCGGCAGCGCGGGTGCGCCGGCGTACCACAGCGGCGCGGCGCGGACGTGGCGCTCGAGCGTCTCGTTCCAGCCGGACCACCACGTGAACGCGCGGGGCAGCGTCGGGTCCACGGCGAGGTCGTTGAGGACGACGACCCGCTCGGGCGCATGCGACACGCCCCGGCAGCGCTGGTCGCAGGGCGGCAGCATGATCCGCGGCAGCTCCGAGATCATGAGCCGGGCGCTCAGCCAGCGCGAGAACGCGTCCGGGTCGCGGCCCCGGGCGCGCGGGTCGATGAGCGACAGCACCGTCTCGCCGTCACGGATGAGATCGGCGGCGACGGACAGCGGTCCGCGTCGTTGACGAGAGCGCGTCGGAGGCACCGAGTCGCGCGTGTGGGCAGGCACGTGCTGATGGAACCATGGGTGACTAGGACCAGCAACTGACGCGAACCGCACCGATTCGCACGCAACCGCTCCGATCCGTGCCGTACGCCACCGCACCACTCCGGACCGCACCTGGCCGGCAGCCACCCGACCGCACCGCCCCGCGGGCGTTGCCCGCCCGCTCCGGCTAGCATGCCACGCACCGATGCGACCCTTCCGATTCCTCGCCGATGCCCGCGACATCGCGACTCTCGACGAGCTGCGCGAGACCACCCGCCGGGCCGAGGCGCACGGCATCGACACGCTCGTCATCCCCGACCACCTCATCCCCCAGCTCGGCCCGATCGCGGCGATGGCGGCGATCGTGGCCGTCAACGATCGGCTGCGGGTCGGCAGCTTCGTCCACAACAACGACCTGCGCCATCCGGCGGTCCTCGCCCAGGAGCTGGCGAGCATCGACGTCCTGTCCGGAGGGCGGCTCGACGTGACGATGGGCGCCGGCTGGAACCGCGCCGAGTACGAGGCCATCGGCCTGCCCTTCGACCCGACCCCGGTGCGCCAGGCGCGCCTGGCGGAGGCGATCGCCGTGCTGAAGGGCTGCTTCGGCGACGGACCGTTCTCGTTCCGCGGCGAGCACTACACGATCACCGACCACGACGCCCACCCCAAGCCGGTCCAGCGGCCGCACCCGCCGTTCCTCATCGGCGGCGGTGGCCGTCGGACGCTCGAGCTCGCCGCGCGCGAGGCGCAGATCGTCGGGCTCGCGCCGCGCATCCGAGGCGGTGCCGCCGACCCGCGCTCGCTCACCTGGGAGGGCACGGCCGAGAAGATCGGCTGGGTGCGCGAGGCCGCCGGCGATCGGTTCGCGGAGCTCACGCTGAACGTGTATCCGTCCGGCAACCAGCCGGCGATCGTCGACGATCCGCGGCCGCTGGCCGAGGCCTTCGCCGAGCGCCTCACGGAGCGCAGCGGCATCCCGATCACGCCCGAGGAGGTCCTCGACTCGCCGCACTTCTTCGTCGGCACGCTCGACGGGCTGGTCGAGAAGCTCGAGCGCATGCGCTCGGAGCTCGGGATCAGCTCGATCATGGTCGGTGGCGTCGACGACATCGCCCCCGTCGTCGAGCGGCTGGCCGGGCCGGAGCGGGTCTAGAATCGACCTCCACGCCATACGAGCGCCGCAGGAGAAGGAACCGATGGCCGTTGAGTCACCTTCCGCGCGCATCACCCGCGACCAGAACCACCTCGCCTGGGATCCCGCCATTCCGCCCGTCGCCACCGTCGGATCGGGGTCGGTCGTCGAGTTCGACTGCCTGGATGCGTCGAACGGCCAGATCGGGCCCGACTCGACGACCGCGTCGCTCGATGCCCTCGACTTCGACCGGGTGGACCAGGTCACCGGGCCGGTGGAGGTCGCCGGCGCCGAGCCGGGTGATTCGCTCCAGATCGACATCCTCGAGCTCGAGCCGGCCGACTGGGGATGGTCGGCGGCGATCCCCGGCTTCGGCCTGCTGACCGACGAGTTCCCGGAGCCGTTCCTGAAGATCACGCGCTTCGACCCGGCCGCGGACCGGGCGGAGTTCTGGCCGGGGGTCCACGTGCCGCTCGCGCCGTTCTGCGGCGAGCTCGGCGTGGCGCCGGAGACGGGGCCGCGCTCCACGATCCCGCCGGACCTGCACGGCGGCAACATGGACACCCGCCACCTCGTGGCCGGCTCGACGCTGTTCCTCCCCGTCTTCCATGCCGGCGCCCGCTTCTCGATCGGCGACGGCCACGCGACCCAGGGCGACGGCGAGGTCACCGGCACCGCCATCGAGACGCCGATGCGCGCCGTCGTGCGCCTCACCGTGCGCAGGGACGTCCACGTCACCGGCCCGGAGTTCATCGCGGCGCCCGACCCGCACGCCGCGCTGCGCAACGGCCCGCGCTACGCGACCGACGGGATCGGCCCCGACCTCATGACGGCGGCGCGCGACGCGGTGCGCCGCATGATCGAGTGGATGGGGCGCGAGCACGGCCTGGAGCCGATGCAGGCCTACCAGCTGTGCAGCGTGGCCGTCGACCTGCGCATCAGCGAGATCGTGGACGTGCCGAACTTCGTCGTCACGGCCCACTGCCCGCTCGGCATCTTCGACTGAGACGACGAACGGGCCGGCGGCGAACCGCCGGCCCGCATCGGTCCAGGGGCGGGGGCTACTCGCCGCCGTACACGTCGTCCACGCGGTCGAGGGCGGCCCGGTTCGACACGTACAGCCAGATGTAGGCGACGATGCCGAGCACGACCCAGACCCCGACGATCGGCGCCGTGTAGCTCAGGTAGCTCGTGAGCGGGTCGAGCGGGATGTCCAGGATCGGGATCGTGATGCCGCCGATGACGGCGAGCAGCGCCGGGATCATGGCGATGACCCCGAGGACCGGCACGACGAGGTGCTTCAGCCAGTTGAACTCGCTGCGCCGCTCACGCCAGTAGTAGCCGATGCACGCCACGTTCACCAGGATGTAGATCCCGGCGAAGATCAGCCCGAGCATCGTGCCCAGGAAGGCGTACACGTTCAGGCCGGCCGGGTAGAGGTCGGTCCCCAGGACGAAGCCGAGCACCACGGCGATGACGATGGCCGTGATCGCCTGGAAGTGGACGGCGTTGACCGGTGCCCGCGTCTCGGGGTGCACCGCCGCGAAGAAGCGCGGCAGGAGCCCGGCGCGGCCCATCGCGAAGAGCGAGCGGGTGGCCGCGGTGGCGCCGGCGTTCGCGTTGGCCACCGAGCTGTTCAGGATGGCGAAGATGACGAGCAGGCCGCCGAGCGTGCCGAGCACCTGGGTTGCCATGCCGCCCCACGGGTCGCCTTCGTTGGCCGCCAGGAAGTCGCCCATCCGGTCCGGGCCGAAGAAGACCGTGGCGGCGTAGTAGTTGTAGACGTAGAACAGGCCGACGAGGACGGCCGACCAGACGACGGCGCGCGGGATCGTGCGACGCGGCTCCGCGGTCTCCTCGCCCAATGGCGCGGCCGCCTCGAAGCCGATGAAGGCCAGCAGGCAGAAGATCATGCCCTGGAAGGCCGGCTTGATCCCCTCGTCGCCGGGGACGAAGACGCTCAGGGTGTTCTCCTCGGCGTTCACGATGAGCAGCGTCGAGATGAGCAGGAAGATGCCGATCTCGATGATGCCGAGCACGACACCGGTCCGGGTCGACAGGCCGATGCCCCGGTAGTTCAGCCACCACACCAGGAGGCCGCACAGGATGGCGAGCGCCACCCAGGCGAGGTCGAAGCTCACGTTGAGGTACTCGGACAGGAAGACGGCGCCGTAGAAGCCGAAGCCGCCGAGCAGGAGCGGCATCACGAGCGGCTCGGCCAGCGCAAAGCCCCACGCCACGAGCCATCCGAAGAACGACCCGAGCCCGGCTCCGACGTACGTGTACATGCCGCCGGCCGACGGGAGATGCCGCGCGAGCTCCGCCATCGAGAGCGCCGTGAACAGCACGGCGATCATGGCGAACAGGACGGCGAGCGGCGTGATGCCGCCGGCGAACGCCGTCGCCACCCCGATCGACGCCGCCGTCGCCACGGCCGGCGCCATGTGGGTGATCGACTGGAACAGGACTTCGGGCAGGCCGATCGCGTTGCGTGCGAGGCTCGGCGCGCCGGAGTCGACGGGCTGCTGGGTCGCGGTCACGGGCAGATCCTCCTCCGTTGACCCCCGAGCGGTCCGATGGAGCCGTGCGCCGGCTGCAATCCGAGCCGCGGCGTAAGTCTAGGAGTGGCGGTCAAGTACGGTCGCGACCGGTCCGGGCAGGCGCTGGCCACCAGGGGAGCTGCGCGCGGAGGGGCGTAGAATCCGCCTTTCCACACCGGATGCGGGGGCAGCGGTTGAGCGCACGAATCCTCGTCTACACGGGCAAGGGCGGCGTCGGGAAGACGAGCGTGGCGGCCGCGACGGCGCTCGCCTGCGCCGATCGCGGGTACCGCACGATCGTGATGTCGACGGACATCGCACACAGCCTTGGCGACGCCTTCGGCTCCGATCTCGGCCCGGAGCCGCGCCTGCTCGCGCCGAACCTGTGGGCCCAGGAGTCGGACGTCTTCTACAACGTCGCGCGCTACTGGGGCAGGATCCAGGCGTACGCCGCCTCGGTCCTCCGCTGGCGCGGCCTCGACGACGTCATGGCCGAGGAGATGACCGTCCTGCCCGGCATGGACGAGGTCGGCTCGCTGCTGTGGATCGCCGACCACCACGACTCGGGGCAGTACGACGTCGTCGTCGTCGACGCCGCACCGACCGGCGAGACGCTCCGGCTGCTCTCCCTGCCCGAGGCGGCCCGCTGGTGGATGGAGAAGATCGAGCCGATCGGCCGGCGCATCACGAAGCTCACCTCCCCCATCATCCAGCGCGTGGTCGGCATGCCGATGCCGGGCGACGACGTGTTCAACGCCGGCGAGGAGCTGTTCCGGCGCCTCGACCACATGCACGGCCTGCTGACCGACCACGACAAGACCTCGGTCCGCGTCGTGCTGACGTTGGAGCAGGTCGTCATCAAGGAGGCGCAGCGCTCCTTCACCTATTTCCATCTCTACGACTACCCGACCGATCTCGTGGTCGCCAACCGCGTCCTGCCCGACGACCAGGACTGGCACTACTTCCGTGACTGGTACGAGGCGCAGCAGCGCTACGGGCCGCTCGTCGAGAAGACGTTCCACCCGATCCCGGTCCGGCGGGCGCCGTACTTCGACGCCGAGGTCGTCGGCCTCGATCGGCTCCGCGCCCTCGCCTCCGCGCTGTACGGGGAGGACGATCCGACGACGTTCTTCTACCGCGGCCGTCCGTACTCGGTATCGCGCGACGGCGACACGTACCTCGTCTCGGTCGACCTGCCGTTCACCGAGAAGACGCGGATCAACCTGAGCCGCCATGGCGACGAGCTCGTCATCGACCTCGGGACGTGGCGCCGCACGCTGGTCCTGCCCCGCATCCTCATGGACGCCACCACCGAGGGAGCACGATTCGAGGACGGCACCCTGAAGGTTCGATTCCGACCGCGCAGCACTGCCAAGGAGACAGCCAGATGACCGACCAGCCGAAGACCGAGTCCCAGTTCGACACCACCGAGGCCGATCGCACGGCGCGGCTCGAGGCCCGCATCGCCGAGCTCGAGCGCCGGAGCTGGCGGCAGGCCGTCGGGCAGGGCCGCTCGGGTGCCGAGGAGGCGTTCTGGGCGCTCATGCATCGGGTCTTCCCGGACGAGGCGCGCAAGCACCTGAAGAACGCCGGCCGCGAGCAGCTCCTGGCGGCGCGGGTCTATCTCGACAGCTGGATCGCGAAGCTCGACGAGGAGGAGCGCGCCGCAGCCGGACGCCAGCACGAGCGCATCGAGATCGAGTAGCGGCGACGCGACCGGTCCTCCGGTATCCTCTAGGGCCGATGCGGGAGTAGCTCAGTTGGCAGAGCGGCAGCCTTCCAAGCTGCATGTCGCGGGTTCGATCCCCGTCTCCCGCTCCACTCCCACCGCATGACGCCAGCGCGCACCGTCCGGGCTGCGTATGCTCGGAGCCGATGCGCCCCCTCCGCCCACCGTACGACGACATCGTCGCCGGCCGCCCGACCACGATCCCGATCCGCGGGCCCCGCCTGCTCGCCGATCGGCTGCTGACGAAGGACTTCGCCTTCCCGCACGAGGAGCGCGACGCGTTCTCGCTGCGCGGCCTGCTGCCGGCCCGGGTCATGACCATCGAGCAGCAGGTCGAGCTCGAGCTCGAGCGCCATCGCCGCAAGCGCGATCCACTCGAGCAGTACATCGGCCTGTCGGCGCTCCAGGACCGCAACGCGACGCTCTTCTACCGGGTCCTGGCCGAGCACCTCGAGGAGCTGGCGCCGATCGTCTACACCCCGACCGTCGGGCTCGCCTGCCAGGAGTTCAGCCACGTCCTGCGCCGCACCCGCGGGACGTGGATCACGCCCGACGACGTCGACCGCATCCCGCAGCTGCTGCGCGACGGCCCGTTCGACGACGTCCGGCTCATCGTGGTCACCGACAACGAGCGCATCCTCGGCCTCGGCGACCTCGGCGCCGGCGGCATGGCGATCCCGATCGGCAAGCTCGCGCTCTACACCGGCGCCTGCGGCATCTACCCCGGCCTGACGCTGCCGGTCAGCCTCGACGTCGGCACCGACAACCCCGACCTCCTCGCCGATCCGCTGTACATCGGCTATCGCCAGCCCCGGCTGCGCGGCGCCGCCTACGACGAGCTGGTGGAGGCGTTCGTGCGCGGTGTCCAGGAGGTGTGGCCGGGCTGCATCATCCAGTGGGAGGACTTCAAGCACTACAACGCGCTGCGCATCCTCGACCGCTACCGCGACGACGTCCCGAGCTTCAACGACGACGTGCAGGGCACGGCCGCCGTGGTCGTGGCGGGCGTCCTGTCGGCGCTCCGGCTCCTCGACCAGCCGCTCGGGGCGCAGCGGATCCTGCTCGTCGGCGCCGGTGCCGCGGGGATCGGGATCGGGCGCCTGCTCCGTGCGGCGATGCGCGCCGAGGGCATGACCGATGCGGAGGTGGCTCGTGCGCTCGCCCTGGTCGACACGCGCGGGCTCGTCCACCTCGGGCGCGACGACCTCGACGCCACGAAGCGCGACCTCGCCGTTCCGGTGCCGGTGGACGGCGTGCCGGGCACGACCCTGGCGGACATCGTCGAGGCCGTGGGGCCGACCGTCCTCGTCGGCACGACCGGCGTGGCGGGCACGTTCTCCGAGGCGGCGATCCGGGCCATGGCGGCGCGGACGCCGCGGCCGATCGTCCTGCCGCTCTCGAACCCGACGGCGAACACCGAGGCGCACCCGGCGGACGTCCTGCGCTGGAGCGGGGGGCGGGCGATCGTGGCCACCGGCAGCCCGTTCGACCGCGTCGAGCTCGACGTGACCTCGCATGCCGTGGCGCAGGCGAACAACGTGCTCGTCTTCCCGGGCCTCGGGCTCGGGGCGATCGTGGCCGAGTCGTCGCGCATCACCGACGCGATGATCCTCGCCGCGGCGCGCACGCTGGCGGCCACGCTCGACGACGCGCGCCTGGCCGAGGGCTGGCTGTATCCCTCGCTCTCCGACCTGCGCCGCGTATCGCGGGCGATCGCCGTGGCCGTGGCCCGCGAGGCGGTGTCCTCCGGCGTGGCGCCGGAGATCGGCGACGGCGAGCTCGAGGCCGCCGTCGACGCCGCGATGTGGTGGCCCGACTACGTGCCCTACACGCCCGCCGCGGAGCGCCGCTTCACGGCCTGATCGGCGCTCGGCTCAGCCGCCGTCGAGCTCGGCGAGGATCTCGGCGCCGTGCTCGTCGAGACGCGGCGGCGGGCGCCGGGACGCCGGCCGGCGGCCGTCCACGCGAACCGGACTCGGCGCCGTGCGAATCCCGTCGCGCTCGTCGAGCCATGCGTCGCCGCCCATGGCGGCGAGCGCCTCACCGACGGTGTTCACCGGCCCGGCCGGCACGTCGGCCGCCTCGAGCGCCGGGAGGAGCTCGGCGCGCGAGCGCGGTGCGATCGCTCGCGCCACGCGCTCCACCACGACATCTCGCCGGGCGAGCCGCTGCGCGTTCGTGGCGTGCGCCGGATCGGGCTCGAGGCCGAGCACCTCGAGCAGGCGGGCGTACTGCGCGTCGTTGCCGACCGCCACGACGAGCGGTCCATCGGCGGCCTCGAAGGCCTGGTACGGCACGATGTTCGGGTGCGCGTTGCCGTGGCGCGCCGGCTCGCGGCCATCGGCCAGGTGGTTGCCGAGCACGTTGGCCAATGATGCGACCGCCGTCTCGATGAGCCCGACTTCGACGGTCGCACCGGGACCGCCGCCAACCCGTCCGCGTCCGACCAACGCGGCGAGGATCCCGACCGCGCACTCCAGGCCGGCGAGGAGGTCGAGGACGGCGACGCCGGTCTTCGTCGGCGGCCCGTCGGGCGCGCCCGTGACGCTCATGAAGCCGCTCACCGCCTGGGCGAGGAGGTCGTAGGCTGGCCGCTCGGCATCTGGCGCCGGGAAGCCGCCGATCGCGGCGACGACCAACGCCGGATGCCGCGCGCGCAGCGCATCGGTCGCCAATCCGAGCCGTGCGGCGGTCGAGGGCCGGTAGTTGTGGACGAGGACGTCGGCCCCGGCCAGCAGCCGGTCGAGCGTGGCCCGGCCGGCATCGGTGCGCAGGTCGAGCACGATCGAGCGCTTGTTGCGGTTGACCGATGCGAAATACGCGCTGCGCCGGTCGGCCGGATCGCCCCACCACGGCGGTCCCCAGCCGCGCGTCTCGTCGCCGTCGGGTGGCTCGACCTTGACGACGTCGGCGCCGAGGTCGGCGAGGATCATGGTGGCGAACGGCCCGGCCAGCACGCGGCTGGCGTCGACGATGCGGATGCCGTCGAGGGGGAGTGCCGGATCGCTCATCGGCGCCTACGGTATCCGGTCGGCTGGCATGGTGACCGCTAGCATGAGCAGCATGAAGATCGGACTCATGCTGCCGCTGGCCGAGAGCGAGACCCCCGGCTGGGCGACCCTGCGCGACATGGCGCTCGCCGCCGAGGAGACGGGGCTCGACTCGGTGTTCGGGGCCGACCACCTCATCTTCCGGCCCGACGGCCGGACCGAGGGCATCCACGAGAGCTGGACGCTGCTCACCGCCGTCGCCGCCCTCACGTCGCGCGTCGAGATCGGGCCGCTCGTCCTCGCCCTCCCGTTCCGGCCGCCGGCGCTGACGGCGAAGATGGCCGCCGAGCTCGACGAGGTGAGCGGCGGACGGCTCATCCTGGGCCTCGGCTGCGGCTGGCACGAGCCCGAGTTCCGGGCCTTCGGCTACCCGTTCGACCACCGCGTCAGCCGCTTCGCGGAGGGCATGGAGATCATCGCACCCCTCCTGCGCGGCGAGTCGGTCAGCTTCGAGGGCCGCTTCTACCGGGTCGAGGACGTCGAGCTCCGGCCGCGCCCCGTTCGGCCCGGCGGACCGCCGATCCTCATCGCCGGGAAGCAGCCGCGCATGCTGTCGATCGTCGCGCGCCACGCGCACCAGTGGAACGGCGCCTGGTACGGCGTCCCGCAGGAGGCCGATGAGCTGCGCACGCGGCTCGCCAACGTCCGTGCCGCGCTCGACGCGGCGGGACGCGATCCGGCGTCGCTCACCCTGACGGCGGGCATCTGGGTCGCCTGGGACGACGCCGGGGCCGATGCGCCCGAGCGCGCCATCCGCGGCTCGCTCGAGGAGGTCGCCGATGCGCTGGCCGGCTACGCCGAGCTCGGCATCGCGCACGTCATCGCGCACGTCTTCCCGCGCACGGTCGACTCGGTGCGCCGCCTGGGCGAGGCGGCCGCGCTGGCCCGCACCCGCCTGCCGGCACCGGTCGCCTGAGGCTCGAGGGCGCCCTAGGCCGGCACGGCCGACAGGAGGACGTGCCGCACGGCGCGGCGCGCCCGGCGGATGCGGGCGAGGTTGCTGCCCACGATCCGCTGGCGGCAGGTGGCGCACACGTGCCATCGGCCGTCGCGCTCGAGCCGCACCGGGTGCTCCGGCACGAGCACCCGCCACGTCCGGCGCCGCCGCTCGGCGAGCCGCTGCCGACGCGCGAGCAGCGCCTCGGCCGCCCCGGTCACGCCGAGCGCGGTCGCGTGCCGCAGCGCGCTCGGGTAGCGCGCAGACTCGAGGCGGACGGCGTCGGCGTCCGGCACGCCGTTGCGGCGATAGAGCTCGAACGCGACGCGGTAGAACGCCCGGCCGTGGTGCGCCGCGCGACGGCGGCGCGCCGGCGGCGACAGCCAGTGGGCCAGCTCATGGAGCAGGGTGAGCCGCTGGTCGAGCGGATCCTCCCCCGCCCGGACGGCGATCTCCCCGGCGCTGCGCCGCGCGACCCCGGTCGAGGCCGCGCCGCGACGGCGGCGCCAGGCGAGCCGCGGTGGCGCGACGCCCGCATCGGCGCACACGAGCGCGACGAGGTCGGCGGCCCAGGCCGGTGGCATCACGACGGCTCGCCCCGCAGCAGCCGTCCGACCTCGAGCAGCCAGGCGTCGAGCTCCGGATCGGCGTAGCGCTCGTCGTCGTACGTGAACGCGGTCATGTCCGCGCCGTGCTCGGCGACGTAGTCGGCCGGGCGCACGTCCCGGAACGGGAAGGCCCGGGCGGCGAGCGTCTCGCGCTCCGGGCTCGCCGGGGGACGGTCCTCCGCAGCCGGCCGGCGCGCCTCGTGACGCGCCCGCCAGCGCTCGGTCAGGTGCTCGAGGCGCGCGCGGTCCATCGGCGGCCATTCTGACCGCTGACGATCAGGCCGTGACGGCCTCCCGCGACACCGCGCCGGTGCCCGTCGGGCCCTCGTACAGCCCGAGCCGGGCCACGATCCGCTGGAGCCAGCGCGGGGCCCACCAGTTGATCGCCCCCATGACCCGCATGAAGGCCGGGACGAGGATGCCGCGCACGATCGTGGCGTCGATCAGGACGGCGAGGGCCATGCTGAAGCCGAGCGCCTTGAGGAACACGATGCTCGACAGCGCGAAGGCCCCGAACACCGCGACCATGATCAGCGCGGCCCCGGTAATGATCCCGCCGGTGAGGCCGATGCCCTCCGCCACCGCCCGCGCGTTGTCGCCATGGGCGAGGTACCGCTCGCGGATGCGGGACAGGAGGAGAACCTCGTAGTCCATCGACAGGCCGAACAGGATGGCGAACATGATGATCGGCAGCCAGGCCGCGATCGCCCCCGACGGCTCGAAGCCGAGGACCGTGTCGAGGTGGCCCTGCTGGAAGATCCAGACCAGCGCGCCGAACGAGGCCGACACGCTGACGAGGCTCATGAGCACCGCCTTCACCGGCAGGAACACCGATCCGAAGGTGAGGAACAGCACGCCGCCGGTCACGGCCACGACGATGAGCACCGCCACCGGGACCGAGGCGTAGAAGCTCGTCAGGAAGTCGCGCGAGCGCGATGGCAGGCCGGCGGTCAGCGTGTCGGAGCCCTCGGGCGGGGCGACCTCGCGCACCGCGTCGACGAGCGCGCGGCCGGCCGCCGAGTCGGGCAGCGTCGTGCTGAAGACGCGGAGCTTGGTCGTATCGGCCCCGAGCCAGTCCTCGAGGTACGTGCCGAGCCCCTCGCGCGCCTCGGCCGGCCGCTCGTCGGTCGGCATCGCCAGCAGGGCGAGGTACTGCTCCCCGGCCATGCCGGGCGGCGGATCGAGCACGCTCTCGACCTCGGTCACGCCGTCGATGGCCTCGATCTCGTCGACGTACTCGCGGAGCTCCGCCTGGCGGTCCGCCGGCAGGCCATCGGCCTCGACGTCGCCCTCGGCGTAGGTCAGGGCGACGGTGATCGGGTCGGACTCGCCGCCGGGGAACTCGTCGACGATGGTGAGGAAGCCCTCGCGCGCCGGCGTGTCGGGCAGGTCCTGGAGGTTCTGGCCGGTCGACAGCTCGATCGACAGGAACGGTGAGCCGGCGAGGAGCAGGAGCGCGAGGACCGGCACGGCGACGAGGATCGGCCGGCGCATGACGCGCGCCGCGATCCAGCCCCAGGCACCATGGCCCTGGTGCGCCTCCCCTGCGTCGCCCTCGTCGGCCATGAGGCGCAGGCGGGACGGCAGCGGGACCCGCAGGCGGTTGACGCGCGGGCCGAGCATGCCGAGCAGCGCCGGCAGCACGGTGAGGCCGAAGACGAGGGTCGAGACGACGGTCACCACGCCGCCGATGCCCATGCTGCGCAGCGCCTCGGCCTCGAACACGATGAGCGACGACAGGCCGACGGCCACGGCGATGCCCGACACGGCGACCGCCTTGCCGACGCTGCCCATCATCCGCTCGACGGCGATCTCGACGCTGTGGTGGCGCAGCTCCTCGCGGAAGCGGCTGACCATGAACAGCGAGTAGTCGATGGCCAGCGCCAGGCCGATCATGCTCGCCAGGTTGGTGACGAAGATGCTGACGTCCGTCACGCCGGCGAGCAGGTTGATGACCGCGAACGCCGAGGGCAGCGACAGCCCGGCGACGAGGAGCGGCAGCGACGCGCCGACGAGCGTGCCGAACACGGCGAGGAGGATGATCGCCGCGATCGGCAGGCTGATGAGCTCGGCCTGGACGAGGTCGTTCTCGATCTCGGCGTTGAACTCGTGGTAGAGCTGCGGGACGCCGCTGACGGTGATCTCGGCGCCCTCGGGCCGCTCGATGCGCTCGGTGAGCGCCGCGACGTCCTCGACCGCCTCCTCGTCCTCCTCGGTCAGCGTGACGACGGCCAGCGTCTTCGATCCGTCGAGGCTGAGCAGGTCGTCGACCTGCGCCGAGCCGTACGTCGTGATCTCGTCGACGAGCGGATCGTCGCGGATCGGCTCGAGGCTCGCGTCGACCTTCTCCTGGAAGGCCGGCGAGGCGGCGTCACCGTTCGGGTCCTCGTACAGCACCAGGAGCGTCGTGGCCTGGGAGCCGAACCGATCGGCGAGGAGGTCGGCCGCCTGCTGCTCCTCGGAGCCCTCGATGACCCAGCCGCCCTGGATGAGCGTGCCACCCGCCTGCATGGCCCAGAGGTTGAGCCCCACCATGAGCGCCAGCCCGACGACCGGCAGGACGCGCCGGAACCGATAGTCGAAGCGGCCGATGGCCGCGAAGATGCCGGTCGGGTGGGGCTCGAGGTCGGCCGGACGGCGGCGACCGCCACCACCCGACGACGTCGTCGCCAGATCAGGGGTGTCGGTCGCGGTCGACGGCGCCTCGGGCTCCGGGGCGGCGCCGGTGCGGCGGAGGCCGATGGCGGTGAGGACGACGGCGCCGAGCGCGAGCACGCCCAGCGCGGCGCCGGAGAGCGCCGAGGTCGAGATCCGGGGTCGTGGCATAAGGCGCGTGCAGTCTCCGATGAATGGTCGTTCACTTCCGACCCGGCGCACGATACGCTTGATCTCCCGGCGCGTCAACGTCACAATGAACGCCAATTCACTCCCTGCAGGCCACGAGACCGATGACGACGCGGACCCAGGCGACCGACCACGCGCACGAGATGCGCGAGCGCATCCTCGAGGGCGCGCATCGGGCCATGCTGGCCGGCGGCTACCGCGGCACGACCATGCCGGCCATCGCCGCGGAGGCCGGCGTCAGCGTCGGGCTGCTGTACCGCTACTTCCCGGGCAAGGCCGAGCTGTACCTGGCCATGTGCGAGGCGGTGACCCAGCAGCAGCTCGACGAGCTGGCGGTCGTCATGAGCCGCATCCCCGATCCCCGCGCCCGCCTCGAGGCGGCGATCCGCCACTACGTCACCGGCCTGGAGGCCGAGGGCTGGGGCACGATCGTCATCGCCGGCTGGGCCGATGCCGACGTCAACCCGGGCCTGCGCGACCTCCTCCGCCGGCGCTGCGACCAGATCAGGGCCTTCGCCGCGATGTTCCTGCGCGAGGCGATCGCCGACGGCGAGCTCGAGGCCGATCTCGACGTCGAGGAGATGAGCACCGCCGCCACGCTCCTGCTCGACGGGGTCATCGCCCACCAGGCCGAGACCGGCGACCGATTCGACGCCGATCTCGTGGCGCGTTCGATCACCACCCTGCTCGGACGGACGTTCCGCCGGATATGATCCGCGGCGTGAGCCGCATCGCCACCCGAGCGTGACGGTCCTCGCCCCGGCCACCTGGTGGCGGGGCCTCGGCGGGCTGACCCGATCCGGCAGTGCCGTCGAGGGCCTGGCCTGGGCGCTGTACGACTTCGCGAACACGATCTTCAGCTTCGCGATCGTCTCGTTCGCCATGAGCCTGTGGGCCACGAGCTTCCTCGGCGAGACCGAGGGCCAGCGCTGGTTCGGCTTTGCGGTCAGCATCTCCGTCCTCGTCAACGCGCTCGTCTCGCCCGTCCTCGGCGCGATGAGCGACCGCACGCGACGCCGGAAGCCGTTCCTCTTCGTCTTCACGCTGCTCACGATCCTGCCGACGGCGGTCATCGGCTTCGTCGACATCGGGCTGGGCCTGCTCGCCTTCGCCATCGCCAACTTCGCCTACCAGGCGGCGCTGATCTACTACGACGCGCTCCTGCCGGAGGTGGCGCGCAACGGGGCGCGCGGCCGGCTGTCGGGGATCGGCGTCGGGCTCGGCTACCTCGGCACGATCGTCTCGGGCCTCCTGTTCCGGTTCACCACCGACGACGCCGGCAACAGCACGGCCGCCAGCTTCCTGCTCGTCGCCTCGCTGTTCGCCCTGTTTGCGATTCCGCTGTTCGCCATCGTCCGCGAGCGGTCACCGGCCGGCCCGCCGTTCCGCGCCGTCGACGCCGTCCGCAGCTGGGCCCAGATCGCGACCACGCTCCGTCACGCGCGAGAGCACGCCGGCCTGCTTCGCTTCCTCGTCGGCCGCTTCTTCTACACCGATCCGGTCAACACCGCGATCGTCGTCATGAGCGCGTTCGCCGTCTTCGCCATCGGCTTCACGCCGGCCGAGGCGCTGAACATCCTGCTGCTGCTCACCGTCGTGGCTGTCATCGCGTCGTTCGGGTGGGGCCTGCTCGTCGACCGCGTCGGCCCGAAGCGGACGCTGATGTTCGTCCTCGGCTCGTGGGTGATCGGCCTCGCCATCCTGGCCCTCGTCCTCGAGCCGATCCCCTTCCTCCTCGCCGGCGCGCTCCTCGGCGCCGGCCTGGGCGGGGTCGGCGTCACCGACCGGCTCCTCCTCATGCGCCTCGCGCCGCCGGCGCAGATCGGCGAGATGCTCGGTATCTACGGCCTCGTCGGCAAGCTGAGCGCCGTCATCGGCCCGGTCCTGTACACGAGCATCGTCGCGGCGCTCGAGCCCTCGCTGGGGCGGGCGGCCTACCAGGTCGCGATTGCCAGCCTGCTCGGCGTGCTCATCATCGGCATCCTGTTCGTCGTCGGCGTCCCGGAAGGGCGGGCGGAAGCCGATGACGACGTCCCGTTCCCGCTCGAGCCCGCCATCGTCCCACCAGGAGAAGCTGCCCGATGACCCTGGTCGTAGCCCACCGCGGCGCCTCAGGCGAGGCACCCGAGAACACGATGGAGGCCTTCCGCCTCGGGGTGGAGGCCGGAGCCGATGCGATCGAGCTCGACGTCCATCTCACCGCCGACGGCCAGCTGGCCGTCATCCACGACGACACGCTCGACCGCACCACCGACCGCCGTGGACCGGTCGCCGAGCGCACGATGGCCGAGATCAAGGAGGCCGATGCGGGCTTCGAGTTCCGCCGCCCTGGCGACTCCGGCACCCCGTTCGCGGCCCGCGGCCTGACCGTGCCGTCGCTCGACGAGGTGCTCGCCTGGCTGCCCGACGGGATCGGCCTCGTGGTCGAGATCAAGGCCGTCGCCGCGGCCGATGCGGTCGCCGAGGCCCTGAAGCCCCACCCGGTGCGGACGAGCGACCGCTGCGCGGTCATCTCGTTCCACGAGGCGGCGATCGACCGTGTCCGCGAGCTCGATCCCGGCATCCGCACCGGCTACCTGCTCGTCCCGAACCAGCCGATCGAGCCGGCCCTGACATGGGCCACCGAGCACGGCCACCTCGGTGTCTTCCCATGGGAGGGCGACCTCGGCCAGGACCCGATGCCGATCCTGGCCGCCGCCCAGGCGCTCGGCCGGCAGGTCGGCTGCTACGTCGTCAACGAGCCGCTGCGCATGCAGCACCTCGCCGCACTCGGCGTGTGGGGCTTCGTGACCGACGTCCCGGCGGTCGCCCGCGAGGCGCTCGGACCGAAGGCCTAGACGAGCATCGCGTCGGCCAGCGCGAGGTCGCCCAGCGCGTCGCGCGCCGCGACCGGGATGTCGACGACGAACCCGATCAGCCTGCGCCCATCCTGGTCGCCCAGCGGCACGACGGCGTGGATGTTGATGTCGCGCTCGGCGAGCCGGCGAGCGGCCTCGCCCAGGCTGCCCGGCCGATCGTCGAGGGCCGCGGGAACGAGCTCGACCGCGCGATGGTCGAAGCCGCGGTCGGCGAGCAGCTGGTCGGTCGCCTCGGGGTCGTTGGTCGTCAGCGCGACGGCGCCGCGGTCCTCCCAGGTCGTCGCCGCCACGCCGGTGATGTTGATCCCCGCACCACCGATCGCCTCGCAGAGCTCGGCCAGCGATCCCGCACGATGCTCGAGCCGGATGACGTGCGCACGCATGGAGCGTACCTCCCGTCTGCGGACGCTCCGCCGCGATCCATCGCGACGCTGAGCGCCTCGCCCGTCAGGCCAGCAAGCGACGCACCAACCCCGACCCCGGCCGGGATCGACCCGCGGCGCGCGGCCCGCGCCGCAGAGGTCAGCGGCCCTTGAGGACGCCGAAGATTGCGCGGAGGATCGTGTTGAAGGCGCCGGAGCGCGCGAAGCGGGCGCCCTCTTGGGCCACGTCGCTCCAGTCGACGCCCTTCTCCGGCGCGCGGGTGGGGCGCATCTTCCGCTCGGCGGGCGACTCGGGATCCTCGACTCCCTCCATCGGCTCCTTCGCCCGGGCCTCCGCCTGTGCCATGCGGGTGCCGAGCAGCTCCTTCGCCGACTCGGGGTCGGTATCGGCAGCGTACTGGGCCGCGATCGGTGAGGCGGCCACGGCCTGCTCAACGACGGCCGCGTCGACCTGGGCCATGAGCGACTGCGGCGGACGCATCATCACCCGCGCCGTGGGCATCGGCCGGCCCTTGAGGTCGAGCGCGGTGACGAGCGCCTCGCCGGTGCCGAGCTTCGTGAGCTCCGACTCGACGTCGTAGAGCTCGGACTTCGGGAACGTGTCGGCCGTGGCCCGCACGACCTGGAGGTCGTCCGGCGTGAACGCGCGCAGCGCGTGCTGGACGCGGTTGCCGAGCTGGCCGAGGACCTCGGCCGGCACGTCGGACGGCGAATGGGTCACGAAGAACACGCCGACGCCCTTCGAGCGGATGAGGCGCGCCACGAGCTCGATCTGCTGCATGAACGTCTTGTTCGCGTCGCGGAACAGGAGGTGCGCCTCGTCGAAGAAGAAGACGAGCTTCGGCTTCTCCGGGTCGCCGACCTCGGGCAGCGACTCGTACAGCGAGGCGAGCAGCCACATCATGAACGTGCTGAACAGCGCCGGCCGGTCCTGCATGTCGGCCAGCTCGAGCACGCTGATCACGCCCTTGCCGTCGGGCGTCGTGCGCAGGAAATCGGAGACCTCGAACTCGGGCGAGCCGAAGAACGCATCGGCCTCCTGCTGCTCGAGCTCGACGATCTTGCGGATGATGACGCCCACGGTCGCCGTCGCCACCCCGCCGTACTCGGCCATCTCGGCCTTGCCCTCGTCGGAGCCGAGGTGGTTGAGGAGCGCCCGGAGGTCCTCGAGGTTGACGAGCGGCAGCTTCTTGTCGTCGCTGTACTTGAAGGCCAGGGCCAGGACCGACTGCTGGGTCTCGTTGAGGTCGAGGACCTTGCTGAGCAGGATCGGCCCGAAGCTCGAGACCGATGCCCGCAGCCGCACGCCGGTTCCCTCGCGGTCGAGGGTCAGGAACTCGACCGGGAACGCCTTCGGCGCGTAGTCGGTGAAGCCGATGGCCTGCGCGCGGCCGCTCAGCTTGTCGTTGAGCTCCGCAGGTGCGGCGAGGCCGCTGATGTCGCCCTTGATGTCGCTGATGAAGACCGGCACCCCGACGTCGCTCAGCTGCTCGGCCAGCACCTGGAGCGTCTTCGTCTTGCCCGTGCCCGTTGCGCCGGCCACGAGGCCGTGGCGGTTCATCATCTGGAGCGGCACGCGGACCTGGACCCCCGGAATCGCCTCCTCGTCCCGCATCGCGGCGCCGAAGGTCACGGCCGGGGCGTCGAACCCGTAGCCGGCGTTGAGGATCGTCTCGAAGTCGGGTTCAGGCATGGGCGGAGTATAGGCGGCGGGGGTCATGGCCCCGTCCAACGGTGACGGCGTGCCGCGGGTGCACCTATCGGCCCGTCGTGAGCCGACCGAGCCGCCCCCTGGGACGATCAGTGCTCAGCGCCCCGACTTGGCCGGGATCTGGGCCGATGCGTGCCGCCGGTGCATGCATCGGCCCCATCTGCGCCGATACGTGCAAAGCCTGAGCACGACCCCCGCAAACGGTCAGCCGCGGTTCGGGTCCACCCTCGGCAGCCGCGTCTTGCCGTCGATGAGAAAGTGCCGGAACCAATCGAGAATGAGCCGCTGGTTGTCGACACGCCGGAACGGTGTGCCGGAGCGGGTGAGCTCGTGCGACTCCTCGGGCGCGCGCATGAGCCGGACGGTCCGGCGCAGCGAGCGGAGGACGGCGAACAGCTCCTCGGCCTGGGTGACCGTGCAGCGCAGGTCGCGCTCGGCGTGCTGGATGAGGAGCGGCGTCGTGATCTTCGTGGCGTACGTCAGCGGCGAGTGCCGGCGGTAGAGGTCCCAGTCCTCCCACGGATGCGCGCCGTACACGAACAGGCCGAACGTCGGGCCGCCGATGTCGCCGGACAGCATCTGGCTGATCATGTCGTTCACCGACCGGCAGGTGACCGCCGCCTTGAACCGATCGGTGTGGCCCACGATCCACGAGGTCAGGTAGCCCCCGTACGAGCCGCCGGTCACGCCCATCCGGTCCGCGTCGACCAGGCCATCGGCGACGAGCGCGTCGAGGCCGCCCATGACGTCGCGCATCGGGCCATCGCCCCAGTCGCGCACGTTGGCGCTCAGGAACTCCCGGCCGTAGCCCTGCGACCCGCGCGGGTTGCACGCATAGACGCTCATCCCGCTCGCGGCGAGCACCTGCCACTCCCACATCAGCGACCAGCCGTACAGCGTCGCCGGTCCGCCATGGATCTCGACGACCACCGGCGCGGGCTTGGCCTTGGTGCTCGCCGGGGACGGGATGAACCAGCCCTGGATGCGCCGCCCGTCGATCTCGTGCCAGCGCTCGATCGGCTCGACGACCCGGATCCCGTCCCACGCCTCGCGCATGAGGCTGCTGACCGGGGTGAGCGTCACGCTGTGCTTCCCGTTCAGGCGGCCCCCCGGGATGTCGCCGACGACGACGTCCGGCGGCTCCGAGCCGGAGACGCGGATGGCGGCGACGCGGGCGCCCCCGCCCCGAGGACCCCCGGCCGCGACCCGCGCGCCGGTGACGGCGTGGCGGCCGTGCGTCAGCCGCTCGACCGCGCCGCCGTCGAGCGGGACCCGGAACAGCTCGAGGGCGCCCTCGGCCGCGGCGACGAAGATCACCCAGCGCCCGTCGTCGGTGACGTGCGGGCGGCTGAAGCCGAGGCCGACGAGGTCGCTGTTCAGGTGCGCCGCCGCCTCGAGGTCCGACCCGGCGATGAGGTCCACCGCCTCGCCGTCCCGCACCCGGATGCGCCACACGCCGGCCTGCTCGATGCTGCCGCGCTTCCACTCGCGGTTGCCGATGGCCACGATCGATGCGCCGTCCGGCGTCCAGGCCGGCGCGATCCACTGCTGACGGCCGCGTCCCGGGCTGACCTGCCGCACCCGGCGGGTGCTGACGGTGACGACGTAGACGTCCGAGCGCCAGTTGAGGTCCGGGTTCGGATGGCGGTCGCTGACGAAGGCGATCTGGCGGCCGTCCGGCGACCAGACCGGATCGCCGTCGTGGTTGTCGCCGGTGGTCAGGAGCTCGGCCGATCCGCTGCCGGCGTCCACCAGCCACAGCCGCGAGAATCTGTCGTCGACGAAGCCGGCGCCGTTGAACTGGTAGCCGAGCCGATCGATGAGCCGGGTGTCCGGCTCCGGGCCGTCCTCCGGCCTGCGCTCCCGCTTCCGCGGCGGATCGGTCGAGTCGGCGCCGCTGACGACGGCGAGGCGCGTCCCGTCCGGCGACCAGGCGAGGTCGGAGATGTCCTTCGGGAGGTCGGTGAGCTGACGTGCCTCGCCGCCATTGGCGAACGGCAGGAGCCAGACCTGGGTGCCGCCCTCCTTCGGCGCCTCGGCCTTGCCAGCCTTCGCGCCGGCGCCGCCGGCCTGGAGCACGCCTGCGCGATCGGAGAGGAACGCGATCGTCCGGCCGTCCGGGCTCCAGCGCGGCGAGACGTCGTTCCTGGCGCCGACGGTCAGCTGCCGCGCCGGGCTCGAGCCGTCCGACGGAGCGACCCACAGCGCCGTCCGGTAGCCGTCCTTGCCCGGCGCCACCGACTTCACGGCGAAGGCCACGTTTCGGCCGTCGGGCGAGAGCGCGACCTCGGTCGGGACGCGGAGCAGGTAGAGATCCTCGGGGCGCGGCGCGCGCGATGGCATCGGCAGACGTTCCTTGCTACTCGGGGTGCGGGCTGAGTGTAGTCAAGCCAGAATGGACCGGAGGGCCGTCGATCGCGGTCGCGACTACCAGTTCGTGGCGGTCGAGGCCTCGATCTCGCCGACCGACGCGAGCCAGCGCTCCGCGTCGATGGCGGCCTTGCACCCATCGCCGGCGGCGGTGACCGCCTGGCGGTAGTGATGGTCGTGGACGTCGCCCGCAACGAAGACGCCATCGATCCCGGCCCCGGTCTCACCGTCGACGACCTCGAGGTAGCCGCCGGGCCCGATCTTCAGCTGGCCTTCGAACAGGTCGGTGTTCGGCTTGTAGCCGATGGCGACGAACATCCCCTGGACCCGGAGCTCGGACAGCTCGCCGGTCTCCGTGTCACGCAGGACGAGGGCGCTGACCGTCATCTCGCCCTTCACCTCGACGACCTCCTTGTTGAAGAGGACATCGATCTTCGGGTCGCGCTGCGCGCGCTCCTGCATGATCTTGCTGCCGCGGAACTCGTCGCGGCGGACGAGCATCGTGACCTTGTCGGCGAAGCGGGTGAGGAACGTCGCCTCCTCGAGCGCCGTGTCCCCGCCGCCGACGACGGCGATCTCGCGACCGCGGAAGAAGAAGCCGTCGCAGGTCGCGCAGGCGCTCACGCCGCGCCCACGGAACTCCTCCTCCGAGGCCAGCCCCAGCCACAGGGCCGATGCGCCGGTGGCGACGATGACCGCATCGGCCAGGTACTCGTCGGCGCCGATGGAGATCCGGAACGGCCGCTGGCTGAAGTCGACGGCCGTGGCGTCCTTCTCGATGAGCGTGGCGCCGAAGCGCTCCGCCTGCTCGCGGAACTTCTGCATCAGCTCAGGGCCCTGGATTCCCTCCGGGAATCCGGGGTAGTTCTCGACGTCGGAGGTGATCATCAGCTGGCCCATCGGCGTGTTGCCGGCGATGACGAGCGGCTCGAGATTCGCGCGACCGGCGTAGATCGCGGCGGTCAGCCCGGCCGGCCCCGAGCCGATGATGACGATCTTCCGATGGCGCTCGTCGGCGTGATCGTGAGGCGTCTGTTCCGTGGGCGGCGCGATGGACGTCATGGAGCCCACAGTCTACCGAACATCGACCGTATTCCGATCACCCGAGGGTCGCTTCAGCAATCATCCGAGGATCGCTCCGGCGTTGAGCGACAGGTCCCAGATGCCGACTGCGATGAGCGCCAGGCCGATGACGACCTGGATCGGCCGGTCGTGGCGGACGAGGAACGTGGCGAGCTGGCGTCCGCGTGCCTGCCCGAGGAGCCCCAGCACGAACAGCGGGAGCCCGAAGCCGATGCCGAAGGCGAGGAAGAACAGCAGCTGGTCGACCGCGTCGCCGATCGTCAGGCTGAAGGCGAAGATGCCGACGAGGAACGGCCCCGAGCACGGCAGGGCGATCGGCGCGAACAGGAGCCCGTAGACCACGGCACCGGCCGCCGGACCGCCGCGGCCGAGCGACGCCGGCGCGAGTTGCGGGAGGCGCGCGAACGGGTTCCGGCCGAGCAGGAGCAGCACGCCGAGGATGATGAGCAGGACGTCGGCGAGCGGCAGGATCACGCCGATGAGCCGGCTCAGCGAAAGCGACAGGAGTGCCACGAGCCCGCCGATGGCCACCATCCCGACGACGACGCCCAGCCACACGAGCGCGGCGGCCACGATCGGCGGCAGCGTCGCACGGCCGTCGCGCGTGCCGTCGGCGCGTCGCGAACCGGTCAGGAAGGCGAGGAACGCCGGGTAGAGCGGCAGGACGCAGGGGGTGATCGTGGCGCCGATGCCGAGGGCCACGGCGCCGGCAAGCTCACCCATCGGCTCGGCTCAGCCGCCGACGAGGTCCGCAATCTCGGCGGCCGCGAGGTGCTGCCCGAGCGGCAGGAGCTCGACCGAGCCGTCCGTGCCAACGAGGAGCTTCGGCGTGCTCGGCGGGAACAGCGCCTCGTTGCCGAACCGATCACGCAGCAACGTGGCGAGCTCCGGATCGGCCAGGACGAACGGCCAGTCGAACCCCTCACGCTCGGCGTACGCGGCGAGATCGCCTGCGACCTCGCTCGGGTCGATGTCGATGCCCACGGTCGCGAAGTCGGCTAGGTCGTGCGCGGCGACGAGCTCGTGCATCTGTGCGCGGCAGTTCGTACACCAGATCGCCATGAGCTCGACGATCACCGGCCGCTCCGCGGCGAGCTCGCCGAGCGTGACCGTGCCGCCGGTCCGGACGTCGACGAGCTCACGGGCGAGGAGCGGATCCTGGGGAATTCCCTCGTCCGACGGCTCGGCGGCTGCGCTCGGCGGGACCGAGGCTGCCGGCTCCGACGGCCGTTCGCTCGGCACGACGCTACCCGGGGCGTCGCTCGAGGGCGCGTTCGATCGATCGGTGACCGCGCTCGGGGCGCAGCCGGCGAGCAGGAGGGTCACCCCGACGAGGAGGCGGGCGGCTGACGGAGCCCGGTTCATGCTGGGCAGTCTACCGATCGGCCTGCAGATCAGGCTTCGGCGGCAGCCTCGGTGCCGGGGTTCTGCTCAGTCGCCCAGCCGAGGGCCTGCTCGAAGGCGGCGGCGCCATCGGCCTTGTCGACGACGCGCGAGTAGCGGTCCTCGAGGATCATCGAGGGCAGCGCGTCGGTCGTGCCGGTCCAGTAGATGACCGGCAGCGTCGGGAAGCGATGGCGGGTGGCGAGGAACAGGGCTGCGCTCAGCTCGCGCTCGAGGCGCCAGTCGAGGACCGCGGCGTGGGGCGCCGGCGAGCTGCGGAGCGCCACGAGGAACGGGAGCGGGGTGCGGAACAGGAGCGCATCGGCGCCGCAGGCCGCGCACAGCTCCGCCGCAAGCTCCGCCGCATCCGGCTCGTCCTCCACGATCCAGACGCGCCGAATCGGCTGCGGCTCGGCCGCCTGAACGCTCATGGGCGCGTGCTCAGCACGCGCCGTGCCGCCGATCCGTACGTGGCTCTACCATGACGCCGATGTCCTCCACTGCCCCGATCCTGCGACGACCGACGACGACGGTGCTCGTCGGCGGCGTCCCGGTCGGCTCGGCCCATCCGGTGGTCGTCCAGTCGATGACGAACACCGACACCGCCGATGCCGATGCGACCGCCATCCAGGTCGCGCAGCTCGCGCACGCGGGCTCCGAGCTCGTGCGCATCACCGTCAACAACGACGAGGCCGCGATGGCGGTCCCGCTGATCCGCGAGAAGCTCGATCGGCTCGGGGTCGACGTGCCGCTGATCGGCGACTTCCACTACAACGGCCACCTCCTTCTGACGAACTACCCGGCCATGGCCGTTGCGCTGGCGAAGTACCGGATCAACCCCGGCAACGTCGGCACGAAGCGCCGCGACGAGCAGTTCGCCCAGATCGTCGAGGTCGCGATGGCGAACGGGAAGCCGGTCCGCATCGGCGTCAACTGGGGCTCGCTCGACCAGCAGCTGCTGACCGAGATGATGGACGCCAACGCCGCCTCGCCCGAGCCGATGGACAGCCGCGAGGTGATGATCGAGGCGATGATCGAGTCGGCGCTACGCTCGGCTCACCTGGCCGAGGACGTCGGCCTGCCGCACGACCGGATCATCCTGTCGGCCAAGGTCTCGGGCGTGCAGGACCTCGTCGAGGTGTACACCCGACTGGCGAGCCGATGCGACTACCCGCTCCACCTCGGCCTGACCGAGGCCGGCATGGGCGCCAAGGGCATCATCACCTCGACGGCCGGGCTCGCCATCCTGCTGCAGCGCGGCATCGGCGACACGATTCGCGTATCTCTGACCCCGGAGCCCGGGGGAGACCGCACCCAGGAGGTTCAGGTCGCGCAGCAGGTGCTCCAGTCGATGGGCCTGCGCTCGTTCCTGCCGCAGGTATCGGCCTGCCCCGGCTGCGGCCGCACAACCTCGACGTTCTTCCAGGAGATGGCACGCGATATCCAGGCCTACCTCGTCGAGCAGATGCCTCGCTGGCGCGAGTCGCATCCCGGCGTCGAGGAGATGCGGGTCGCGGTCATGGGCTGCGTCGTGAACGGGCCGGGCGAGTCGAAGCACGCCGATATCGGCATCTCGCTGCCCGGGACGTTCGAGGAGCCGGTGGCCCCGGTGTTCGTCGACGGCGTGAAGACCGAGACGCTGCGCGGCGAGGGTATCGTCCCCCGCTTCCTCGAGATCCTCGAGGACTACGTCGAGCGGCGGTACCCGACCCCCGGCCGGTCGCCCGCCGGGGTCGGATGACTCCCGGGTCCCTCGCGATCCGGCCCGTTTTCACCCGATGACCGTATCGGCCCTTCATGAGCCGATGTGTGCGCCACGTGGCCGAAATGGCCCGTGAGCGAGCCGGCTGCCGCCCTGACGCTCCGACCCACGCACGGGGTGGCTGTGTCGGCCCTCACTGCGCCGATACGGGCACCGGGTGGACGCCCCGCTGGCGGAGGGGAGGACCTACGGACAGTCGTTGACGGGGCGCGCGAAGTCGTCCGGCACGGCATCGGACCAGCGCAGGCCACCGACCGCGTGGGCCGTTCCGTCCGGATCGACGATCACCCGCATCGTCACTGCGCCGTCGGTCATTGCCCGTGGCACCGCACCGTCTGCCACGACGGCCCCGTCGACGAGGATTCGGTACCTGCCGACGATCTCGGCCATGAACGTCGATACCTGGTGACAGGCTGGCACGACGGCCTCGCCGCTGCCCGCCGGATTGTCGGAGACGTACTCGTAACCGGCGACGACCTCGCGGTCGCTGTTGTTCACCACGTCGAGGACGAGGACCGGTCCGAAGCCGGCGCCGGGAACCGGTGCGGCTGCGTCGACACCTGCATCCGGCTGTCCCAGTGGAGCAACGCTCACCCAGCTGCAGCCGGCCACGAGGAGCGACAGCAGCGAGCCGGCGACCCCCCGGGTGGCCATCAGCGGCGCGGCTCCCAGCTGAAGAAGCGGAGCGCGACCACGACGCCGACGAGACCCCAGGCGGCGATGACGCCGAGCCCGGCCCAGGGCACCCCGGCATCGGCGCCGGAGGCGTAGAGGTCGAGCATCGCATCGGCGAAGTGGCGCACCGGGAGGACGTAGCTGATCGTATTCAGCCAGTCCGGGGCGTTCTCCATCTGGATGAAGACGTTGCTGATGAACAGCACCGGCAGGACGATGGCGTTGACGATGGCGGGTGCGGCATCGGCGTTCGGCATGAGGCCCGCCACGGCCAGCCCCAGGGCGCTGAACGAGGCGGCCGCCACGGCGAGGACGAGGATGATGATCGGCAGCGCGTCCCACGGGATCGGCACGTCGTAGAGGACCGCGCCGACCGCAGCGACGATCGCCACCAGCAGCAGCGTCACCCCGATCGCATGGCCGATGCGCCCGGCGAGGTAGGCCCACGTCGGCAGCGGCGTGCCGCGGATCCGCTTCAGGACGCCGAAGTCGCGGGCGAAGGTGATGTTCATCGCCAGGTTCGTGAACGTCGCCGTCACGACCGAGAAGACGATGATCGCCGGCGTGAAGAAGCGCGCCGCCCCCTCGCCGAAGATGACGTTGAAGATGAGCATGAACAGGAGCGGGAAGGCGAACGTGAAGAACGCCGCCGGCGGGTTGCGCCAGAACGCCCGGTTCTCGTAGCGGAGCTGCCGCACCGCGAGGGCGATACCGTTCACGACGCCTCCTCCCCGGACTCCGCGGTGAGCTGAAGGTAGACGTCCTCGAGCGAGCGGCGCGTGACCTCGAGGTCGGCGAGCTCGACGTCCTCGGCCATCGCCCAGCCGCTCAGCTCGTGGAGGTCGCGCGTCAGCACGGTCGACTCGAGGACCCAGACCGCCCCCTCGCGGCGCAGCCCGAGCCGATCAGGCGGCCGGAGGCCATCGGGCAGGCGGAAGCGGATGAGCGTCGTGTCCGACGCGGCGCCGATGAGCTCGCCCGGCGTGCCGGTGGCGATGATCCGGCCGCGGCTCATGATCGCCAGCCGATTCGCGAGGACCTGCGCCTCGTCCATGAAATGGGTGGCGAGCAGGATCGTCTTGCCGAGCAGCGTCAGGCCGCGCACCGTCTCCCAGGCCTGGCGGCGCGCGGACGGGTCGAATCCGGTCGTCGGCTCGTCGAGGAACAGCAGCTCGGGGTCGCCGGCCAGCGCGACCGCCAGGTCGACGCGGCGCTTCTGGCCACCGGACAGCTTGCGGATGCGCTCGTTCGCCTGGTCGGTCAGCCCGACGAGCTCGATGACCTCGTCGACCGGCCGCGGCGACGGGTAGTAGCCGCCGACCATCTCGACCACCTCGCGCACCGTGAGGTACTCGTCGACCCCGGTCTGCTGGAGGACGATGCCGATGCGCTCCTTCAGCGCCCGCTCGCTGCGGCCGGGGTCGAATCCGAGGACCGAGACCTCGCCGCCGGTGCGCTGGCGATGGCCCTCGAGGATCTCGACCGTCGTCGTCTTGCCCGCCCCGTTCGGGCCGAGCAGCGCGAACACCTCGCCGCGGGCGACCTCGAAGTCGATGCCGCGGACGGCCTCGAAGCTGCCATACGACTTGCGCAGCCCGCGAACGACGATCGCGGGCTCCGCGGCGGCCGCGGTGTCGCTCGTGGTCACCGAACCCGCCGTCCCGTGCTCAGCCGGCCGCGGCGAGGAAGGTCCAGGCGGCGATGACGAAGGCAAGAACGACGAACGTGACGAGCCCCAGGGGCAGGAGGGCGACGCTCAGCGGACGTCGGACTGGCGGCGTCTCGGTCGGTGCGCCCTCGAGTTCGACCCGGGCGGCCGGAACCGGCAGCTGTTGATCGGTCATGGTGCGCCGATGATAGCGGCCAGCTTCTCCTCGAGGGAGCGTTCCGTGAACTGGCCGATCTGCCGCGCGGCGATCGTGCCATCCCGCGCGATGAAGTACGTCTCGGGCGGGCCGTGGACCGCGTATGCCTGCGCCACCCGGGCGTCGGGGTCCATCGCGGCCGACCAGGTCGCCCCGTGGCGCTCCATGAACTCGCGTGCCGTGTCCGGTCCGTCCTCGTAGACGATCCCGACGATTGCCAGATCGTCACCCGCATGCCGTTCCGCAGCCTCTCGCAGCAGCGGGAATTCCTCGATGCACGGCACGCACCACGACGCAAAGAAGTTCACGACCACCGGCCGCCCGCGAAGCGATTCGAGCGAGATCGGCTCACCGTCGAGGCTGACGAGCGAGAACCCCGGCGCCGGAGCGCCGATGGCGGTGGGGGAAATCGCGGGACGCGACAGCACGGTCCAGAGGACCAGGCCGGCAAGGAGGAGAACCGGCACGACCGCCGCCACGACGAGCCAGGCGAGCGGGAGCCTCCGAAGGTCGCGGCGCGTCCGCGAGATCGGCTCCGAGCCCGGGGCTGGGTCAGTGGGCGGCGTGACCGTCGTCGTGCGCGCCGTGCTCGACCTCGCGCCACTCATGGTCCGCCGCGCGCACCCATCCGATGATCCCCGCCACGATGACGAGGATGCCGGCGATGGCGAGCACCGGGTTGGCGACCTCGGTCTCACTCCGGAACACGACGGCCGCACCGAGGAGCGCCGCGCCCACCGCGAAGACGACCGGCAGGAAGCTCGGTGCCGGGAGGTGCACGCCGCGAGGCGGCTTCGGCCGCTCCCCCGTCGGGTTCGCCCGCGAGGCGAGGATGAACACGATGCCGAGGACGACGAGGAGGCCGACGCCGAGGATGGCGTAGCCGACGGCGGTCTCCGGCATCAGGGGCTCACCAGCGGCAGGAGGTAGATCGTGCTGAACACCGCGATCCACACCACGTCGACGAAGTGCCAGTACATGCTGACCGCCTCGACCGCCACGTGGTTGCGGGCGCTGAACTGGCCCCGGAGCGCCCGGGCGAGGACGATCGTGAGGCCGACCGCGCCGCCGAACACGTGCGCGCCGTGGAACCCGGTGAGCGTGTAGAACACCGTGCCGAATACGCCATCGGAGACGCCGAAGCCGAGCTGGCTGTAGTCGTACAGCTGGCCGGCCAGGAACAGCACGCCGAGGAGCAGCGTGATCCCGGTCCAGAACTTCAGCCTGCCGCTGTCGCCGCGGCGGATGGCCCACACGCCGAACTGCATCGTGAAGCTCGACGCGACAAGGATCACGGTCAGCAGGCCAGCGAGCGGCAGGTCGAGCTCGTGCGAGCCCGGCGGCGGGCCCCATTCGCCGGCCGGGACGGAGGCCCGGGCGCTGAAGTACGTGGCGAACAGGCCGCCGAAGAACATCACCTCGCTGGCGATGAACAGCAGCATGCCCAGGAGGGCGGTCGGGATGCCCCGGCCGGCATGCAGTCCCTCGGCGGAGCGCTCGACGCCGGCGGGCGCGGCGCGCATCGGCTGTGCGGTCATGCCAGCGGGTCCTCCCGTCGCTCGGCGTCACCCGACTCGATGCCGTGGGCAGGCTCCTCCTCGAGGTCCTCGGGCCGCTCGGCGGCATGGCCGTGGCCGTGCGTCAGGAAGAAGAGCGGGCGCTCGGAGTGGATCGGCGGCAGCCGGTCGAAGTTGTACGGCGGCGGCGGCGAGGTCGTCGCCCACTCGAGCGTGTTGCCCTCCCACGGGTCGTCGCCGGCGGGCTCACCGTTGATGAACGTGGCCACGATGTTGATGAGGAACGGGATCACGCTCACGGCGATCATGAACGCGCCGACCGTCGAGATCGCGTTCAGCAGCGTCCAGCCCGCGTTCGGGTCGTAGTCGGCGATGCGCCGCGGCATGCCCGACAGGCCGAGCTGGTGCATCGGGAAGAAGGCGAGGTTGAAGCCGATGAAGTGGATCCAGAAATGGATCTTGCCGAGCCGCTCGTCGAGCTTGCGGCCGAACATCTTCGGGAACCAGTAGTACGCGGCGGCGAAGACGCCGAACACAGCGCCGCCGAAGAACACGTAGTGCAGGTGTGCAACGACGAAGTACGTGTCCTGGACATGGAAGTCGATCGGCGGCGAGGAGAGCATGACGCCGCTGATGCCGCCGATGAGGAACATCGTCAGGAAGCCGAGGCTGAACAGCATCGGCGTCGTCAGCGACAGCTTGCCCCGCCACAGCGTGGCCATCCAGTTGAACATCTTCACGCCGGTCGGGATGCCGATGAGCGCGGTCATGAACGCGAAGAACGGCAGGAACACGGCCCCGGTCGTGAACATGTGGTGGGCCCAGACGCTGAAGCTCAGCAGGCCGATGCCGATGGTGGCGAAGACGAAGGCCTTGTAGCCGAACAGCGGCTTGCGGCTGAAGACCGGCAGGACCTCGCTGACCACGCCCATCGCCGGCAGGATGACGATGTAGACCTCGGGGTGGCCGAAGAACCAGAAGATGTGCTGCCACAGGATCGGGTTGCCGCCGAGGGTGGGGTCGAAGAACGAGCCGCCGTAGTTGCGGTCGATGAACAGCGCGATCAGGCCTGCGGTGAGGACCGGCGTGGCGAGCAGGATGAGCATCGCCGTGACGAGCACGGTCCACACGAAGATCGGCATGCGGAACAGCGTCATGCCCGGCGCGCGCATCTTGAAGATCGTGGCGATGAAATTGATCGAGCCGAGGATCGAGGCCGTGCCCACCAGCGTCAGGCCGATGATCCACAGGTCCGTGCCCACGCCTCCGGCGAACTTGTTGTTCGAGAGCGGCGTGTACCCGGTCCAGCCCTCGGCGGCTGCGCCGCCGAACAGGTAGCCGCTGAAGATGAGCAGGCCGCCGAGCGGCAGGAGCCAGAACGACAGGGCGTTGATGCGCGGGAACGCCATGTCGGGCGCGCCGAGCTGGAGCGGGACGATGTAGTTCCCGAATCCCGACAGCGCCGGGATGATGAACAGGAACAGCATGATCGTCCCGTGCATCGTGAAGGCCTGGTTGTACGTGTCGAGGTCCAGGAACTGGAGCCCCGGCACGGCCAGCTCGGCACGGATGACGAGCGCGAGGATGCCCGCGGCGAAGAAGAACAGGAAGCTGTTGACGATGTACAGGATCCCGATCTTCTTGTGGTCGACGGTCGTCAGCCACTCGATGACCCAGGACCGCCGATAGGGTTCGGCCCGTGGTTCGAGAGTCGTGGTTGCCATGATCTATCCGCGCTCCGGTCTCAGTCGCCGACGATGAGGTCGCCCACCATCTGGGTGGGATGCAGGGTGCAGTAGAACGTGTACTCGCCCGCCTCCATGGCCGGGACGACGTACGTGATCGACTCGCCGGGCTCGACGTCGTCGCCGTTGAAGCCGGTCTCGACGACCCCGAAGTCGTGGAGGACGGTGTCGTTGTTCGTGAACTCGACACAGAAGTCCT